>NZ_JAYMRT010000015.1:0-187123 GCF_038900515.1 Burkholderia sp. JPY481 | reverse complement strand
GAACAGGACCGTGAAACGACTCCACGCCGATGATAGTGCGGATTGCCCGTGTGAAAGTAGGTAATCGTCAGGCTCCCCCACAAGCCAGAAACCCCACCCCCAGCGGTGGGGTTTTTGCGTTTACGCGACCGAAATCAAAAGCAAGATCCTCGACCGAGAGCAAACAATAAGCGTGGCCGGAAGCCGTTGCCGTCCACTGGCGAAAGCAGCCTGTTTATCGACGGCGACCATTACGTCGCCCATATGGCCAAGCCTGACGCGCCAAGGGTGCTCTCGTGTTTTGAACACTTCAACGAGCGCCACCCGCACCGAGCCCTGAAATACCGCTAGCTGCGCGAGTTCAGGCGTGCTGCAGCGAGTTCACAGACCTAACGGTGTCCGCATATCCTGAGTGACGGGGACGACAACTCTACCCATCTGCACTGGGTCATCCACGCATCCCATTTGCCCGACCTCGGCAAGCAACGCTTCGTCGCGCGCGATCACCTTGGGCAGATGCGAGCGCAAGAATTCGACCCACGTGCGAGTCTTTGCATCGATGAATTTGCGCGACGGATAGAGCGCATAAACAGTCGTCTTCTGCAGCGTATATTCCGGCAAAACGCGCACCAACGTGCCATCGCGTAACCCGGAAATGGCTGCGTAGAGCGGCACCATGCCGATGCCCATGCCTTCGCGGATCGCCACAATCAGCGATTCGGCGATGTTCACATGCACTGGTCCATCGACTTCCATCAACTCACTGCCGTTCGGGCCGTCGAGCGTCCATTCATGTGGCGGGAACGCCGGCGTATGAAGGATCAGACATTCGTGATGCGCAAGGTCAGCCGGTTGTTGGGGCGCGCCGTGCGCGCGCACGTAAGCCGGCGATGCGCACAGGATGCTGAACGTCGTCCCCAGCGGAAACGACACGAGGTCCGAATTAGGCAGCATCGATGCGCCGATCACGGCCACATCGGCGCTGCCTTCGAACAGATCGGGCATGCGCTGTGACAGCGTCAACTCGACGGTCACATCAGGATAAAGCTCGCGATAACGCGAAATAGCCGGCAGTACGTAGTGCTGGCCGATGCTCGCAAAGCTATGCATGCGCAGCGCGCCGGTTGGTCGCTCGTGTGCGCAACTGGCTTCTTCTTCCGCAATATCCACATCCGCGAGGATCTGCTGCGATCGCTTCAGATAGCGCTCGCCGGCGGTGGTCAACGCAAGCCGACGCGTCGATCGATTCAGCAGGCGCGTGCGCAGATGTGCTTCAAGTTCCGAGACCGCGCGAGACATCGCGCCGGTCGTTGAATTGAGCGATTGCGCGGCCGCGGTGAAGCTACCGGCTTCAACCACGCGCACGAACACTCGCATATTTTGTAGCGTGTCCATCAAATCTTCTGTTTCATGACCAAGGTCATATTTTCCGTCAGTCCCGAGGCACTATTGTTGTCCGTTCTAGAACAGATGTTTTGCACTCGTCGTCTTAATGCGTGCAACGGGGACTCCTACAATCGGCGCCTCGCCTGTCGGTGTCAGTGATTCTGCCCGGAGGCTCTCTCAGCGACCACGAGGGGTGCACTGTTTTCAGATGAAACCCGATCATGCGATCGAGCCGTCGTCGGATTTATTCGGTCCGCGCGGTGTCATGCGGCGACGACTCGGTCGAGCCAAACTCAATCGGGTCGTGCGCGACTGGGCCAGCAGCGACGGTCTGACCTGGCTTCATCTGCTGAAGACGGTAACCGCCGGTCTGCTGGCGCTGGGCATCGCGATGCTGCTCGATCTGCAGCAGCCGCGCATTGCGATGACCACGGTTTTCGTGTTGATGCACCCGTTCAGCGGCATGGTGCTCGCGAAGAGCTTCTACCGGATTCTCGGAACTGCGGGAGGGACCGTGGCCGCGCTCGTGCTCGGCGGGCTGTTCGCCCAGCAGCCCGAACTGTACATGCTCGGCATGATCGCATGGGTGAGCGCCTGTATTGCTGCGGCGGTGCGGTATCGGCATTTCAGATGGTACGGTTTCGTGCTCGCGGGTTACACCGCCGCGCTGATCGGCATTCCGAACGTGATGACGCCCGAGGGACTGTTCCTCGCCGCACTCGCGCGCGCGGCGGAAGTGGCGGTTGGCATCGTGTGTTCGAGCGCGGTCAGCGCATTGCTGCTGCCGCAGCGCTCGAGCCTTGCGCTACGACGTAACCTTCGGATCAGGAACGCGAATTTTACTGCCTTTGCTGTCGATGTGTTCGCAGGCGGGCTCGAGCGCCATCAGTTCGAACGGCGTTTCGCGGACTTCGTCGACGAAATCGCGGGCTTCGAAGCAACGCGTACGTTCGTCGCATTCGAAGACCCGGCGATGCGCTCGCGCAGTGCGCATCTGGCGCGTCTGAATAGCGAATTCATGGATGCATGCGCGCGTCTGCATGCGCTAAATCAGTTGCTCAAACGGTTGCGGGCGAGCGGCGCAGTGTCGATACTCGCGGCCATCGGTCCATACCTCGACGAACTGGGAGCCTTGTTCGAAGCACAAGCACAAGTTGAAGCAGGCGTCGAAGCCTCGCACGCAGCAGCCGATCTGCGGCTCTTTCGAGCGAACCTGCCACGCCGGGTACGTGAAACGAGGCGGCCACTCGAAGCCGCGTCCGCGGAATCGCTTGCGGACTTCGACACGGCAGCCGAATTGCTGTATCGATTCGTGGGCGAATGGATGAATTATTCGCAAACGTATTCAAGCTTGTGGCGCAAAACAGAAAGCCCGCAGCAAAGCCTGCGACGCAGCTCGAGCCCACAAAGGAGCCACTCCCCGAGCAGACCTGTCAGCCGCACAAACCACTTCGCCGTATTGTTCACGTTTCTGCGCTCGGCTGTCGTCATCGGGATCGCCGGCGCGTTCTGGATCGCGACCAACTGGCCGAGCGGCGGCCTTGCCGTGATCGGCGCAACGCTGGTCTGTGCGTTGACGTCCACCGCGCCAAGCGCTACCAGGATGGCCATGCAGATGGCGATCGGCGCGGTGCTCGCGACGCTGACAGGCTACGTGTTCATGTGCTACGTGTATCCCAACATCGATGGTTTCCCGCTGCTTTGCGCGGCACTCGCGCCGGTGCTCGCACTAGGCGCATTCATCGCGACACGTCGCGGCGCGTCGGGGTTCGGCATCGGCTTTTCGGTGTTCTTCTGTCTGCTGGCCGGGCCGGATAACATCGTCAGCTACGTGCCTGATCTGCTGATCAACAACGGCATCGCGCTGACCGCGTCGATGTCGCTCGCGGCAGTTGGATTCGCGGTGGTCTTTCCCGCCGATATGCGCTGGCTGATCGACCGGATCATGGGCGACCTGAGAGCGCAAACGGTATCGGCATGCAAGGAGGCCCTGCCGGGTCTGAACCGACGTTTCCAGGCGGGCACGCACGATCTGACTTCACAACTGCGCGTGCTGCTGACGCACCGTTCGCGACGACGGCGCGACGCGCTTCGCTGGATGCTCGCGACGATCGAAGTAGGTCACGCCGTCATCGACCTGCGCAACGAAGCCGCGCGCGCCGAATATGCCGACATGCTTCAGCCGCGCTGGCGCAGCGTGATCGAACACACCTGCGACGATCTCGCCCGGCTCTTCGAACGCCCCGATCCCGGTTCGCTCGAACGCGCACTGGTCGCCGTGCGCTCGGCAACCTGGCTCGCGCAAGACATGCTGCGGACCGTGCATGCCGAGCGCGACCGGCGTCACAATCTGCAGCGCATCCTGAGCTGTCTGCACTTCATTCGTAGCGCGTTGCTCGACAAAGACGCGCCGTTCAATCGTCGCTGAGCCATGCTTCGTGGATCTTTCTGCCAGATGGAAAGATCCCTTCCAGGCGGCCCCGTTAATCCGCTTAGGTGACGGTCATATAGTTGCGTCACTGCTTCGCAGTAGTGGTCGCAGTAGCCGTAAGTCCTGGAGAGTGAGATGAAAGTGTTGAAGTTGGTCCTGATCGCCTGTTCTTTGTCCACCGCTGCCGCCGCCTATGCACAGACGGCGCCGGCCGCGCCGGACCAGCAGGTTGCGCAGGCGGATAGCCAGCGCGCCGATAAGGGTGCCGCGCGCAAGCATGCGGAAGCGCCGAAAGCGAAAGCCGACGAATGCGTTGGGCCGATGAGCTTCTGCAACATCTTCTTCGGCAGCTGAGTCCGGCTGCTTCACGCGCAACAACCTGTCGCGGACCCTGTCACGCGACCCAACACCTGCTCGCGACGCCGTCCGATCGAGACGCCGCAGCGGGTGCGGCAACCGCCTATTGAGCGAAGCACACCGCAGACGTGCGCACCAGTAGACGGAGCTGGCGACTATGGAGAGACTCCCTTTCATGTACGAAGACCGAATTCGCTGCGCCGCGCTGCGCGAAAAAATCACCAAGGCCGCCGACGCGGCGCTTCTGATTCACGACGGCATGCGCGTTGGCGCAAGCGGCTTCACGCGCGCGGGCGACGCGAAGGCGGTGCCGGTCGCGCTTGCCGAGCGTGCGCGCCAGTTGGGCGAGCCGCTGCGCATCACGCTGATGACGGGCGCCTCGCTCGGTCATGACGTCGACCGCATGCTGACCGAGGCGCACGTGCTCGCGCGCCGTCTGCCGTTTCAGGTGGACAAGACGCTGCGCGACGCAATCAATCGCGGCGAAGTGATGTTCGTCGACCAGCATCTGTCCGAGACCGTCGAGATGCTGCGCGCGAACCAGCTCGGCAAGCTCGATGTCGCGATCATCGAAGCCGCCGCGATCACGGAGAGCGGCGGTATCGTGCCGACAACTTCAGTCGGCAATTCGGCCAGCTTCGCGATTCTCGCGGACAAGGTCATCGTCGAGATCAATCTTGCGCAGCCGCTCGAGCTCGAAGGCTTGCACGACATCTGGATTCCGGGGCGCCGGCCGCATCGCGAGCCGCTGCCGATCGTGCGCGCGCAGGATCGCGTCGGCACTCCCGCTATCGAGATTCCGCCCGAGAAAATCGCGGCGATCGTGATCACGGACATGGCCGACAGCCCGTCCACGGTGCTCCCCGCGGATCGGGAAACCGCGTTGATCGCCGGACACCTGATCGAATTTTTCCAGCACGAAGTCACGCGTGGCCGTATGCCGAAGCAGTTGCCGCCGCTGCAGGCCGGTATCGGTACGATCGCCAACGCGGTGCTGGCGGGCTTCGTCGATTCGCCGTTCGATGTGTTCGAAATCTATTCAGAAGTCTTGCAGGATTCGACGTTCGATCTGATGGACGCCGGCAAGGTCGCGTTTGCGTCCGGCGCGTCGATCACGCTGTCGGCCGCGCGGCAGGCGCAGGTGTTCGGCGATATCGAGCGCTATCGCGACCGGCTCGTGCTGCGTCCGCAGGAAGTCAGCAACCATCCGGAGGTGATTCGGCGGCTCGGTCTGATCGCGCTCAATACCGCGCTCGAATTCGATATCTACGGTAACGTCAATTCGACGCATGTCGGCGGCACGCACATGATGAACGGCATTGGCGGCTCGGGCGACTTTGCGCGTAATGCGTCGTGCGCGGTGTTCGCGACCAAGTCGACCGCGAAAGGCGACCGCATTTCGAGCATCGTGCCGATGGTGCCGCATTGCGACCACAACGAGCACGACGTCGACGTCGTCGTCACCGAGCAAGGTCTCGCCGATCTGCGCGGCCTCGCGCCGCGCGAACGTGCGACGCTGATCATCGAGCATTGCGTACACCCGCGGTATCGCGAACTGTTGCGCGACTACTACCGCGATGCGTTGCGTTGGGGAGGGCAGACGCCGCATTGCCTCGATCAGGCATTTGCATGGCATACGCGGCTGCGCGAGACGGGCTCGATGCTGCCGGGCTGATCTGCAACGCCCGCGGCACCCGCAATCGCTGCGATCAACACAGCAGAAACAGGCAACAAAAAAGCGCCAGCGGCACGAGCCCGCTGGCGCTTGATGAAATCGGACGCTGCGCTCAGGAGCCTCGTCGCACGAGCCGGATAATAAACAGCAGAATGACCGCGCCGATCACCGCGGTGATGATCGAGGCGATCCAGCCGCTGCCAATAGAGATATGCAACACGCCCGCGAGCCAGCCGCCGATGAACGCCCCGATGATCCCGACGATGATGTCGACGATCAGGCCGAAGCCGCCACCCTTGACCAATACGCCCGCGAGCCAGCCAGCGATCGCGCCGATGATGAGCCATGCAATGATGCCGTGTTCCATATTCGAGACTCCCTGGTTGAGTGTGAACAAATCACGGTGACAGAGCTTAGTCGAAGGTTATGGGACGGTCCGCGTTCGGGACGCGGAATTGACACTATCTGAATCTGCTGCAAGCTAAGTGTAGACGATGCGCGCGAACAGAGGAGACTTGCGCACAGCGCTTCACTCGGGTGTCGGTTCCGCTTCCCGCGCGGTCCAACTGACGCTGGACACGCTCTTTTCCATGCTCAGGCGGCTCGCCATCTGTTCGAGCTTCGATTGATCTTTCGGATGCATCGTCAGCGTCGCCGTCACGCGAATGCGCGCCGGCTCGTCCTCGACATCCTCGCTCGTCAGGCTCTGGAACGACAGCGGCGCCGAGTACATCGAGTTGGAAATCGCGGTGCGAATGTGGATCTCGTCGGCTTCGCGGCAGACGATCGTCAGCACGTACTCGCGCACGAGGTCGGCGTTTGAAACCGGCGTCTGGTTGATCATCCGGCTCACTTCACGCAGTACGGTGTTGGCCAGCAGCACGACCGCGGTGCCGGCGAGCGCCGGTCCGTAATGTCCCGCGCCGCTCAATACACCCACGGCCGCCGAGCACCACAGCGTCGCCGCGGTGTTGATCCCCTGGATCGAGCCCTTGTCGCGCATGATGACGCCGCCGCCAAGAAAGCCGACGCCGGACACCACATAGGCCGCAATCTGCGTAATGCCGCTGACGCCGTTGCCGGTCAGCACGCCGAGCGTGACGAACAGGCACGCGCCGCTTGCCACGAGCGTGATCGTGCGCAGGCCGGCAGTGCGCTGGCGGATCTGTCGTTCGAGGCCGATCGCGACGCCGCAAGCAAAAGCGGTCATCAGACGCAGGAAGAATTCGAGTGTCATCGTTCAGAAAGGTTGGCGTGGGCGCTGTCGCAGTGTGAAGCCTACGCGTGAGAACATCAGATCGTCTACCTCGTGCAGGGCAAGTTCATGCGGGCGGGACGAAATACGCGCGCACACGCGTGCAGCGGCCGGAGCGTGCGGTATCGGCATGGCATCGCGCCACGCGGTGCTTTACCGGCAGTACGCGAATGACAATGAAATGGGAGCGACGTGCGCCATCGAGCCCGAGGGCAGGACGGCGACAGAAAAGACTGACGCGGAAATCCTGCGGCTCAGGCGAGCGGGCAAATCGATACTCGGCTCGTACAGCTGCTACTGTCCAAGATCGTGATTCCGGTTAGAAGAATTGCGCGAATTTTAGGGGGCTGCGCAAAGATCAGTCAAGCCGCGAGCGGCACGGAGTGTGCATTTAGTGTTGCCATAGCCCTAATGCTGAAAGGCTGCAATTAATTGCTCCGGACTGCGAATGTTGAGTTCAATCGGGTTCGCCCGGTACGAGTCTCAACCGTGTGATCTCCGAAGGCGCGCCGAGTCGTTTGGGCGGTCCCCAATAGCCCGTGCCGCGACTCGTATAAACCCATAGTCCGTCCAGACGCGCGAGGCCCGCCGTAAACGGCTGCTGCAGCCGCACGAAGAAATTCCACGGAAAGAACTGACCACCGTGCGTATGACCCGACAACTGCAGCGTGAAGCCGGCCGCCGCGGCCGCTTCGGCCGAGCGCGGCTGATGCGCGAGCAGCACCCTGATCAGCACGTCCCCCGGCGCGCCGGCGAGCGCCGCAACCGGGTCGCTGCGGTGCGCGGGGTCATGATGACCCGCCGAGTAATCGGTGACGCCGGCGATCACGGCGCGCGCGCCGTCATGATCGACGATCACGTGTTCGTTCAGCAGCACCCGCAAGCCGAGCCGGCGGAATTCGGCGATCCACGAGTTCGCGCCGGAGTAGTACTCGTGATTGCCGGTCACGAGAAACGCACCGTGCCGCGCGGCGAGCCGCGACAGCGGCTGCGTATGCCGGCTCAACTGCGGCACGCTGCCGTCGACGACATCGCCCGTCACCGCGATCAGATCCGGCTCGAGCCGGTTCACCGCGTCGACGATCGCGTCGACATAGCGGCCCTTGATCGTCGGGCCGACGTGGATGTCGCTGATCTGCACGATCGTGAAGCCGGCGAGTTCGGCAGGCAGATCGTCGATCGGTACTTCGATCGTGACGACGCGCGCGCGACGGCGCGCGTTGAACAGGCCGATCAGCGTCGACAGCAGCGCGAGCAGCGGCACGGCCGCCGCCGACCCGGTGCGCCAATGCGCGATCGTAAGCGTGTTCGGCCAGATCGCGTCGATCGTCAGCAGCGACGCCAGCATCAGGTCGCGCGCGAACGTCAGCACCAGCAGCGACGAGAAAAAGCCCATCGCGAGCAGGCCGACCCATGCGAGCCGGTCGCCGAGCGGCTGGCGCTTGAAGCCGCGCGCCATCATGCCGACCGGGATCAGGTAGATCGACAGCACGAGCCACAGCACGCACAGTCCGCGGCCGGCCGAGTCGGTCGGCATGTCTGGAATCAGGCGCAAACCAACGTAGATATGCAGCAGGATGCCAATCAGGATGATGCGCACAAGAAACGATGAACGTCGCATAAAGAGGATCAGGACGGGAAGGGGGCCAAAGGGCCGGCATCACAGCGACAGCGCGGCGGCGATCCATTGGCGGGCAGTGCTTGCGTGCGCGACGGTTAGCGAACGCGGCGAATCATTCTACCGACATGTTCGGTCCCTTGCCGTGGCTGCAAAATTCGTGCTCCGGCACCGCACGGCACGCCCGCCGGAAGGCGCCGGGACGAGCCACGACACGGCTTCGCCGGGGCAGGCGCGTTCCGTGCTCAGCAGATACTTACAAGAGCACGCGCGACGCATTTAATGCCTATGCAAACGAATTAAATGGGCTTTGAATTGTGTCCATGTGTGGAGTATGCTTGAAAGCAAACAGCTTGTTGCCGGGGCAGCGCAGGGCGCTTCGGCCATGACTGGTTCTGTCGCCGGGAAAGATCGGCGGGGGGAGGCACACCATGAAGCTGCTCAAATCGGGCCACCTGTGGCATCACGCGGACGACGTGCATCATGCTCATCATCCGCATCATGTCGGATACGAGGGTAGCCATGTGATGTTGCCGCTCGTCGGCATCTCGCTGATGGCGATTGCGCTTTACATCGCCGTGCGCGGCTTCGATTTTTCCGAGCTCGGCAAAAGCGCGTTGTTCGATGTCGTGATGGTGTGCGTCGCGCTCGGCATCGCGGGGCTGTTCGGCGCGGTCGGCGCGTGGCTGCGCTCGAATGGCGACGAAGCCGAAGAGGGCTTCTGCTTCGTCGGCGCGTTGATCGGCACCGTGGTGTTTTATATCGCGCTGCTAACCTGACGCGATTCGATTCAACGGGTGGCACGACACCCGCCGCGCCATCCATCATCAACGCACCGTCACGCTATCCGCGCCGCTTCGTCGAACGAAAAACGCGGGCTGCGAGGAAACAGCTTCGACGGATCGCCATAGCCAAGATTGATCAGGAAGTTCGACTTCACCGTCGTACCTGTAAAGAACGCTGCGTCGACCTTGGCCTGATCGAAGCCCGACATCGGCCCGGTGTCGAGACCGAGCGCACGCGCCGCGAGAATCAGATAGCCGCCTTGCAGCGTCGAATTCCGAAACGCCGTGTCCGCGATCAACCGCTCGTTGCCGACGAACCAGCTGCGCGCATCCGCATGCGGAAACAGTTTCGGCAGATGCTCGTAGAAGGCCATGTCCATGGCGACGATCACCGTGACCGGCGCTGCCATCGTTTTCTCGAGATTGCCGGCCGACAGCGCCGGGCGCAGTTTCTCCTTGCCCTCCGGCGTCCTGACGAACACGAAGCGGCCCGGACTCGAATTGGCCGAGGTCGGGCCGAGCAGGACGAGTTCCATCAACTCGCGCAGCACGGCGTCGTCGATCGGTTTGTTCTGCCAGCCGTTGTGCGTACGCGCATCGCGAAAGAGCTGTGCGAGCGCCTGATCGGAAAGTGTCATGGAAGTGATCCCTGCAAAAGAATGGAGGGAACGCGCGGAGCCGCGTCGAATGAAAGAGCAATGCGCGTGAATCAGCGCGTGAGCCGTCGTCGCCATAATAGCCAAGGTTTTTACTCGTCCGCTTGCATCCAGGCATTCCGATGAACACCGATCTTTTCAACGACCTGCCGACCCCCGACGTCGACTGGTATCCCGACTGGCTCGCAACGGCCGACGCCGAACGCCTGCTCGCCCGCCTGATCGACGAAGTGCAATGGCGCCAGGACATGATGGGCACGCCTGGGGGCCGTGTTGCACTGCCGCGTCTGACCGCCTGGCAGGGCGAGCCGGATGCGGTGTATGTCTACTCCGGTATCCGCAACGTGCCGCAACCGTGGACGCCCGCCGTCGCTGAACTGAAGGCCGCCGCCGAGGCGACCAGCGGCGCGCGTTTTAACAGCGTGCTGCTGAATCGTTACCGCAGCGGCGCCGACAGCATGGGCTGGCATGCGGACCGCGAGCCCGAACTCGGCAAGCAACCGGTGATCGCGTCGGTGAGTCTCGGTGTCGCGCGCAGGTTCGATCTGCAGCACAACCGCAGCGGCGTCGTGCAATCGTTCTCGCTAAAGGGCGGCAGCCTGCTCGTGATGAAGGGCGACACCCAGGCGCAGTGGCGTCATCGGGTGCCGAAGGAGCCGCGCGTGAGCGGCGAGCGCATCAATCTGACGTTTCGCTGGGTCACCCCGAGAGTGACGCCGACCTGACTCACCGAGCGGCAATGCTCTGATCGACGCGCTATACCAAAATTGATATCGAGGGCGCGAATCATATGATTGGACGGTTAACGCGTCGCACAGTACGCTACATCACGATCCATGCGCCGTGAGGGCCACGAGGGCCGGGCTGACCGCTGGGTCGTCTACACAACAACGATTGGAGACTGTCATGGCGAATTCACGACGTGCCGCGTGTCGCGCTCTGGGCGCGCTCGCGCTTTCCGCGAGTCTCGGAGTGCTAACGCTGGCCACCCCAGGCGCGCATGCCGAGGACAAGAAAATAACGCTCGGTTTTGCGCAGGTCGGTGCGGAAAGTGCATGGCGCACCGCGAATACCGAATCGGTGAAGTCGGCGGCGGCGGATGCCGGTATCAACCTCAAATTCTCCGACGGGCAGCAGAAGCAGGAAAACCAGATCAAGGCGATCCGCTCGTATATCGCTCAGAAGGTCGACGTGATCGCGTTCTCGCCGGTCGTCGAATCGGGCTGGGAACCGGTGCTGCTCGAAGCCAAGGCCGCGAAGATTCCGGTGATCCTGACCGACCGCAACATCGACGTGAAGGACCCGTCGCTGTACGTGACGATGATCGGCTCGGACTTCCTCGAAGAAGGACGACGCGGCGGCAAGTGGCTCGCGGAGAACTACAAGAACGATAAAGGCCCGATCAACATCGCCGAGCTGCAAGGCACGGTCGGCTCCGCGCCGGCGAATGACCGCCACGCGGGTCTGGTCGAAGTGATCAAGAGCGATCCGAAGTTCAAGATCATCGCGTCGCAAAGCGGCGACTTCACGCTTGCCGGCGGCAAGCAGGTGATGGAAGCGTTCATCAAGACCTACGGCAACAAGATCAACGTTGTCTATGCTCATAACGACGACATGGCCCTCGGCGCGATCCAGGCGATGGAAGAAGCCGGCATGCATCCGGGCAAGGACGTCGTGGTGGTTTCGTTCGACGCAACCAAGGGCGGCTTCCAGGCGATGGCCGCTGGCAAGATCAACGTCGACGTCGAGTGCAGCCCGCTGCTCGGACCGCAGCTGATGACGGCGGTGAAAGACGTGGTGGCTGGCAAGCCGCTGCCGAAGCGCATCCTGACTCAGGAGACTGTCTTCCCGATGAGCGTCGCTGCGCAAACTTTGCCGTCGCGTAAGTACTGACGCGACGCGCAACATCGCCGCGGCATCGCTCGCGCGAGTGCCGCGGCGTGTGCGGTGTTCAGGCGCCTGGGCCGACGCGGCCCGCGGCGCGAAGGAGATGTGCAGTACGGACGCATCGAACAGGTTTCTCCAGTGGTGCCTGACCGCCCGGGCTGCTTCCTTCTGCAGCGGGCGGTCTCTTTTCAGGAGCCTGCGTCCGCGGGAGCATGCCGCTGGGGCCTGCCGAACCATGCATAGCCGATCGAGCGAGGTCCATGACCCAATCCGCTACCGAACCGACTCAGCCGGACCAGCCGCAGCGCGGCACGCCACCGGGTGCGCGAAGCCAACAGAATGACATGAGCGCGCGCGAACCGATCCTGGCGACTTCCGGCGTCAGCAAGACATTTCCGGGCGTGAAGGCGTTGCAACACGTCGACTTCCGCCTGTTTCCCGGCGAGGTCCATACGCTGATGGGCCAGAACGGCGCCGGCAAATCCACGTTGATCAACGTGCTCACCGGCGTGCTCGCACCCGATGCGGGCACGATCCGCCTCGGCGGCGAGGTGGTCGCATTCGCGTCGCCGCAGGAAGCCGAGGCGGCCGGCGTGCGCACGCTGTACCAGGAAGTGAACCTGTGCCCGAATCTGTCGGTCGCGGAGAACATCTTCGCGGGCCGGCAGCCGCGCCGCTTCGGCGCGATCGACTGGCCCGACATCAAGCGCCGCGCGCAGGAAGCGCTCGCGCGCCTCGACGTGTCGCTTGACGTCACGCGCTCGCTCGACGCCTATCCGATCGCCGTGCAGCAGATGGTCGCGATCGCGCGAGCGTTGTCCGTCGATGCGCGCGTGCTGATTCTCGACGAGCCGACTTCGAGCCTCGACGACAGCGAAGTCGCGCAGCTATTCAAAATCCTTCGCCATCTCAAGCGATCGGGCATCGCGATCCTGTTCGTCACGCATTTCATCGAACAGACCTATGCGATCTCCGATCGCATCACGGTGATGCGCAACGGCGAGCGCGAAGGCGAATATCTGGCGCGCGATCTGTCCGCGGATCAGCTGGTCGCGAAGATGGTCGGCCACGAGCGCATGAGCGCGCGTCTGCGCGAAGCAGCCCACGAAGGGCAGGCCGCCGACGATCTGCAGGAAGTCGCGCACGATCACCCGGAAGAAGCAACGGCCACGCAGCCGTTCATCGAACTGCGCGGCGTCGGCCGTCGCGGCACGCTACAGCCGATCGATCTCGAAGTGCACGCCGGCAAGATACTCGGCCTCGCGGGACTGCTCGGCTCGGGGCGCACCGAAACCGCGCGTCTGCTGTTCGGCGCGGATCGCGCGGACAGCGGCACGATCCTCGTCGAAGGGCGTCCCGTGCGGCTGCGCACGCCGCACGACGCGGTGCGCCACGGCATCGGCTATTGCGCGGAAGACCGCAAGAAGGAAGGCATCGTCGCCGAGCTGTCGATCCGCGAAAACATCATGCTCGCGTTGCAGGCGCGGCGCGGCTGGTGGCGCAAGATCAGCCGGCAACGCGCGCGCGAACTCGCCGATATGTGGATCGAGCGGCTCGGCATCAAGGCGTCCGATGCCGAGCAGCCGATCGCGCTCCTGTCCGGCGGCAACCAGCAGAAGGCTCTGCTCGCGCGCTGGCTCGCAACCGATCCCAAACTGCTGATCCTCGACGAGCCGACCCGCGGTATCGACGTCGCCGCCAAGTTCGACATCATGGACCGGCTGCTCGCGTTGTGCGCGAACGGCCTGTCCATCCTGTTCATCTCGTCGGAGATCAGCGAGGTGCTGCGCGTCAGCCATCGCGTCGCGGTGCTGCGCGATCGCCGCAAGATCGCCGAGGTGGCCGGTAAGGCATCGAACGAAGACAACATCTACCGACTCATCGCAGGGAGCGGCGAATGAAGCTATCGAACTGGTTCGCGCGCGACGGCGTCGAACGTCCGCTGGTGTGGCCATGCGTGACGCTGGTATTGCTGTGCGGACTGAACCTGCTGGTCAATCCGCATTTTCTCGCGCTGCGCATGCTCGACGGTCACCTGTTCGGCGCGCCGATCGACATCCTCAATCGCGCGGCGCCGCTCGTGCTGGTCGCGATCGGCATGACGCTCGTGATCGCGACGCGCGGCATCGACATCTCGGTCGGTGCGGTGGTCGCGATCGCCGGCGCCGCGGCCGCGACGATACTCGCGACCCAGGCCGTGCCGAGCGGTGCGCTGATCGTGCAGGCGCTGTTGGCCGCGCTCGTCGTCGGCATTTTGAGCGGCATGTGGAACGGAGTGCTCGTCGCGTTCGTCGGCATGCAGCCGATCATCGCGACGCTGATCCTGATGGTCGCCGGCCGTGGCATCGCGCAACTTCTGACCGCCGGGCAGATCATCCCGATCGGCGCGCCCGGCTATCTGTTCGTCGGCGGCGGCTACTGGCTCGGCGTGCCGTGCTCGGTATGGATCGCGGCGGTAGCCGTGCTGGCGACCGCCGCTTTGGTGGAGGGCACGGCGCTTGGCCTGTTCATTCGCGCGATCGGCGTGAACCCGGTTGCGACGCGGCTCGTCGGCTTGCGCTCGAAGGCGATCGTGTTCGCGGTGTACAGCTTCTCCGGTTTGACCGCGGCGTTGGCCGGCATTCTGATCAGTTCGAACGTGCGCAGCGCGGACGGCAACAACGCGGGCCTGCTGCTCGAACTCGACGCGATTCTCGCGGTGACGCTCGGCGGCACGTCGCTGCTCGGCGGCCGCTTCAGCTTCGCGGGCACGGTGCTCGGTGCGCTGATCATCCAGACGCTCACGTACACGACCTATTCGATCGGCGTGCCGCCGGAAGCGACACTCGTCGTCAAGGCGGCCGTCGTGCTCGCGGTCAGCGTGATCCAGTCGCCGGCGGCGCGCGCGCTCGCCGTGTCGTTCGGCGCGTCGCTGGTCAAATCGCGCGGGGTGGCACGATGACGCGCTTTCTCGAAGCACTCGCCCGCGTGGTCGATCCGCGCACGCTGCCGATCGCGGTGACGGTCCTGTTGTTCTGCGCGCTTTTCGGCTTCGGTTCGGTGATGTACACCGGCTTCTTCTCATGGCAGGTGCTGCTCGATCTGCTCGTCGACAACGCGTTCCTGCTGATCGTCGCGATCGGCATGACGTTCGTCATCGTGTCGGGCGGCATCGACCTGTCGGTGGGCTCGATCGTCGCGCTGACGACGATCGTCGCAGCCGTGCTGTCCGAGCACATGCACGTGTCGGTGTGGCTGATCATTCCGCTCGTGCTATTGATGGGCACGGTGTTCGGCGCGGTGCAGGGCGCGCTGATCCACTACTTCCGCCTGCAGGCGTTCATCGTGACGCTGGCGGGGATGTTCTTCGCGCGTGGCCTGTGCTTTCTGATCACGACGCAGTCGATCACGATCACCGATCCGACGTTCAAGGCGATCTCCGCGTTCCGTCTCAACGTTGGCGTCGGTTCGGTATCGGCGAACGTGCTGATCGCGCTCGTGGCGCTGGCGGCCGCGATCTATGTCGCCCATTTCACGCGCTTCGGACGCAACGTGTATGCGGTCGGCGGCAATCCGCGCTCGGCGCTGCTGATGGGGCTGCCGGTCGCGCGCACGCGGGTCGGCGTGTATGCGCTGAGTGGCTTCTGTTCGGCGCTTGGCGGCGCGGTGTTCACGTTCTATGTGCTGTCGGGTTATGGGCTGCAAGGGCAAGGCATGGAGCTCGATGCGATTGCAGCGACGGTGATCGGCGGCACGCTGCTGACCGGTGGTGTCGGTTATGTGGTCGGCTCGCTGTTCGGCGTCGGCATTCTCGGCACCATCCAGACGCTGATTACGTTCGACGGCACGCTCAGTTCGTGGTGGACGCGGATCGTGATCGGCGCGCTGCTGTGCGCGTTCTGTTTGCTGCAACGGTTGATCGAGCGGCATGCGAAGTCCGTGCGTCGGCCCGGCGGCACCAATGCGGTCACGACGACGGGGCATGGGCACGGACATGACGAGCCGTCGACGGCGGCATCGTCGGATTCGCAGGTGTTGGGGCGGGCGCCGGGCTAAGGCGCTTCCTTCCAGCGTTTCAAACGGCGGCGCCCCGTTCTTCCGGGCGCCGCTTTTCCATCAGTCGATGCGACATTTGCGCGATCCGCGCGCTGCCGGGCTATGCGCATCAGGGAAGCGAATCGATCGGCGCGACGCCGGAATAGACGGCGCGCTTGACGACATCCGCGGATTTGCGCGTCGCCAGCAGGTGCATGCAGCCTTTGAGCGCTGCGATCGAAAGCGCACTGAGTAGCAGACCCGCAATCACATCGGCGAGATAGTGACCGCCTTGGGTCGGTGTCGACAGGATCATCGTCAGGTTGAGCGGAACCGCAAACAGCAATAACCGCGGGATGCGACGCAGCGCATAGATAAAGACAATACCGAGCGTCGTGTGAAATGACGGCATCGACACCATACCTTGCGCTGGCACCATGATGAATGTCCGCAGCGTGCCGTCGCGCAGTGGATAAAAGTCCGAGACGGTAGCCGACGTGTTGGGATCCGCAATGCCGAAATGCAGAAATGCGCTCGAGGCGGGAAGCGGAGTCGCAATCAGAAGCAGCAGAAGGCCCGACAGCATGAAGAGCAGCACGAACTCCGACAGTTCGTCGCGTCGGCCTGCAAGCCCGAGAATGATGGGAATCGCAAGCCCTTGCGCGAGCATGCTTGCGTAGGCGATCTCAAGAATGTGTTGAAGCGCCGGATGCGAGCGCACCCATGAATAAACGCGCAGCCAGTGAAAGCCGAAGGCGCTGTCGAATGCCAGAAGACGCTCGTCGATGAGCGGCGCGTCGACGGTTGCGCACAGGTACTGCAGCAGGTCGAAAGCGGCGACGAAGGTCAGCAGCAGGGTGAGCCAGGCGAGTGTGACTGCCATTTCACGGCAGCGCAGCGTTCGGGTCAATGGCGCGTAGCGGCGCAGTTGTGCGAACGCGAGCAGTCCGATCACGATGAACATCGAGATTGCGGCGGCTTGCGCGAGATTGGCGACGCCGTCGCCCGGCACGGTGTAGCCGTTGCCGGCGACCCAGAACCCGTCGAGCGCGGTGACGAGAGCCACGAGGGCCCAGCCGCTCAGGTATCGGATCAGGTAACGCTCGCTACCGCGCTGTTCCCCGTGTTCGTGTTCGTGGCTCGACATCGTGCTCGTCCATTTTTTGTGGGTCCGGTCCGGTAAAGGACAAGCACAGGTAATGCCTATCGTCTGCCGGCCTTGTCGTGACTGGGGCCGACGGGATCGGCAGGGGGTGATCGACCGGCCCGGATGTCCGGAATGTTGCAGCATTAAGACGCGCGTTTTCCGTCGCGATGCAAATGCGCAGCGTCGTTGCGGATGAGCACGTTTTCCGCTTGTGTGACCTATTATCAGAAAGAGTTGTGACCAGTACGACCGCGGTTGCGATGCAACTGATTGCAGGTGTCGTGGGGAAACAAGCGATGGTTCGCACGGAAATACTCAACGCGCTGCGGGCATACACCGATCCGTTTCGCGTCACGAGCGGCAAAGATTTCTTCCTGAAGAATTTCGATCCCGGCGAGACGCTGGGACTCAAAATGCATAAGGAAGAGGCGCAGCAACTGCTCCAGCGCGGATCGAAATGGCTCGCGATGGAGCAGGAGATCCTCTACGCGCAGGATTCCTGGGCCGTGCTGCTGGTATTCCAGGCCATGGACGCCGCCGGAAAGGATGGGACGATCAAGCACGTGATGTCGCGCGTCAATCCGCAAGGGTGCGATGTCATCTCGTTCAAGCAGCCGTCGGATGAGGAACTCTCGCACGACTTCCTTTGGCGCTATTCGAGGAAAGTGCCCGAGCGCGGGCACATCGGTATTTTCAACCGCTCGTACTATGAAGAGGCGCTGGTGGTGCGCGTGCATCAGCATCTGCTGCGTGCGCAGAAGATTCCGCCGGTACGGGTCGGCAACGACATATGGGACGAGCGGCTCGCCGACATCGCGCGCTTCGAAGACTATCTGACGCGCCAGGGCGTGGTCATAGTCAAGTTCTATCTGAACCTGTCGTACGGGGAGCAGAAGAAGCGATTCATGGAACGCCTCGACAATCCCGACAAGAACTGGAAGTTTTCCGCATCCGACGTTCGCGAGCGTCGCTACTGGAACGACTATATGCGCGCCTATGAAGAGGCCATCCGCGCGACGGCCTCCGAAGCGGCTCCGTGGTACGTCGTGCCCGCCGACAACAAGCCTTTCACGCGCCTCATCGTCGCGGCCGCGATCGTCGAGGCCGTCGAGAAGCTCGACCTCGCCTATCCGAAAGCGACGCCAGAGCAGATGAAGGATCTCGCCGCCGCGAGGGAGGAACTCGGCGCTGAAGTGGTGGACGAGACGAGACCCGATCAACCCGGGGACGATTCAGATCATTGAGAGCGGCCCCCTGACCCGAAATCACTGGAACCGGGAGACACGAGGATGAGCTCAGTTGAGAGTGCGACGCCGTGGCATGCGATGCCGGCCGGTGACATCGAACGGCAGTTCAACGTCGATCCCGCGCAGGGCCTGGATGCCGCGGAAGCGGCCGGGCGGCTCGCCACCTATGGGCCGAACCGCCTGCCGCAGGGCAAGAAGAGAGGGCCGGTCGTACGCTTCCTGATGCAGTTCCACAATATCCTGATCTACGTGCTGCTGGTGGCCGGTTTCATCAAGTTCATGATGGGCCTGTGGCTCGATGGCACGGTCATTCTGGCCGTCGTGATTCTCAACTCGCTGCTCGGCTTCATTCAGGAAGGACGCGCCGAGAAGGCGCTCGATTCGATTCGCAACATGCTGTCCGCCGAGGCGCGTGTGATGCGTGGTGGAGCGGTTCGCTTGATCCCCGCCGATGAACTTGTTCCTGGCGACATCGTGCTACTGGAATCGGGCGACAAAATCCCGGCGGACATGCGTCTCGTCGACGCGAGGAATCTGCACACGGAAGAAGCGGCTCTCACGGGCGAATCCCTCCCGGCCGAGAAGAGCACCGCGCCGGTGCCGGCCAAAGCGACGGTCGGCGACCGCGAGAACATGGCGTTCTGCGGCACGATGGTCCTGTCGGGCCGGGCAACCGGCGTCGTGGTGACGACCGGCAGCCAGACGGAGCTCGGCCGGATCAACCAGATGCTCGCCGAAGTCAGCGCGCTCGAGACGCCGCTGCTGCGCCAGATCAAGAAATTCGGCTATGTGATCACGGCAGTGATCGCCGTTGTCAGCGTGCTGCTGTTCTCCTATGGGCATTGGCTCGGACACATGACGTTCGTCGAGCTGTTCCAGGCCATCGTGGGGATTGCGGTGTCGGTGATCCCGGAAGGCCTGCCGGCGCTGATCACCATCACGCTCGCCATCGGCGTGCAGCGGATGGCGCAGCGCAACGCCATTATTCGCCGCCTGCCGGCGGTCGAAACACTGGGCGCCGTGTCGCGCATCTGCTCGGACAAGACGGGCACGCTGACCCTGATGGAGATGATGGTGACCTCCGCCGTGACGGCGGAAGCGGGCTATTCCGTCACCGGCGACGGCTACGCCAGCGAAGGACAGGTCAGCGCCGATGGCAAGCCGCTCGGCGCCGCGCCGGACGTGCTGAAGCTGATGGGCCGCGTGTCGCTGTTGTGCAACGACGCGGAGCTTTTCGAGGAAGAAGGGAAATGGAAAGTGGAGGGTGACCCGACCGAGGGCGCGCTCTATCCGTTCGCCTCCAAGCTGGGGATGGACCGTGCGGCCGAGACCGCGGCCGCGCCGAGGGTCAACGTGATTCCCTTCGAGTCCGAGCACAAGTTCATGGCGACGCTGAACCGCTCGGCCGACGGCGAGATGCTGCTGGTCAAAGGCGCGCCGGAGGTGATCATCGATCATTGCGACCGGCAGCAGACGGCGCAAGGGCCGATGCCGCTCGATCGCGAGCATTTCGCAAGAGAGGGCGACCGGCTCGCCGCGCAAGGCGAGCGCGTGCTCGGGCTCGCGTGGCTGCCGGACCCGGGCCTGCGCACAGGGACGCTCGGGCCGCAGGACCTGCCGCGCACCCTCGTATTGCTCGGCCTCGTGGGCCTGATGGACCCGCCGCGCAAAGAGGCGATCGAGGCCGTGCGCGAATGCCAAGGCGGGGGCATCCGCGTGACGATGATCACGGGCGACCACAAGATCACGGCGGCGGCAATCGCAAGAATGCTGGGCATCGGCGACGGCAAGACTGCGGTGTCGGGCACCGAGATCGAGGCGATGAACGACGCGGCGCTGCAGGAATGCGTGCGCAGCGTCGACGTGTTCGCGCGCGCGAGTCCCGAGCACAAGCTGCGGCTCGTCAAGGCGATCCAGGCGAATCGGCAGATCGTCGCGATGACGGGCGACGGCGTCAACGACGCGCCCGCGCTGAAGAAGGCAGACATCGGCGTCGCGATGGGGATCAAGGGTACCGAGGTGACGAAAGAGGCGGCGGGGATGATCCTCGCCGACGACAATTTCGCGTCGATTTCCGCGGCGGTGAAGGAGGGGCGCACGGTCTACAACAACATCGAGAAGGCGATGCTGTTCATGCTGCCGACCAACATCGCGCAAGGCGCGGTGATCGCGGTGGCAATCCTGTTTGCCTTCACGCTGCCGATCACGGCGCCGCAGATCCTGTGGGTCAACATGGTGACTTCGGTCGCGCTCGGCCTAACCATCTCGTTCGAGCCGCACGAGGCCGACGTGATGCGCCGCTCGCCGCGCGCAATCGACCGGCCGATCGTCACGCGTTTCGGCATCTGGCGCATCCTGTTCGTCGGCGCTGCGCTCGTGCTCTATACGCTATCGACCTTCTTCTGGATGAAGTCGCACGGCGCGTCGGATGATCTGGCGCGCACGGCCGCGGTCAACGCGATTACGCTGGGCCAGGTGTTCTATCTGCTCAACATCCGCTATCTGCTCGATTCGTCACTGACCGTGCGCGCGCATATGGGCAATCGCCATCTGTGGTACGGGATAGCCGGGGTCGTGGTGTTGCAGCTTCTGTTCACCTATACGTTCCCGTTCCAGGCCGTTTTCCACACCGAGGCTTTGCCGTTGTCGGCGTGGGGGTGGCTCTTTGCTGGTGGCGTCCTGTTCTTCCTCGTGGTGGAACTGGAGAAGCTCGTCTTCCGACTCACCCCCGCATTGAGAGGATTCGTGACTTCGCAACAGGAGGGCGGCGCGGCCTTGCGCAATGATCCGGCGGGGTAGGCCGCCTTGGCGGCCTACCGCTACATCTCATGAACGCGGCGGAGAATGAAAAACAGATTCGCTGAGACTGCATTCACGATTGGTATGCGCTCGAAAGGCCGGTTCAGCTTCATGCCGATATTGGCCAGTGCATTGAGCGCTCCGCCGCCCTTTATGCCTTTTGCGAACGTTGGAAAGACCTGATGATAGCCGCATTCTTCCAGTACGAATCCCGACCTGAGGAACAGGCGCTTCGCGTCGCTGAGACTGTACAGCCGGTTATGGCCCGTGTACTTCTTCATCACTCTGCAGGCGTTTTCAGTTGCCGATAAACGGTTAGGCAAAAATGTGATTATCAGCAAACCGTTGTCTTTCAGCACGCGCCATAGCTCATCGATGCTCTTTTGTTCGCGAGCCACGTGCTCGAGTACACCGCTTCCAATCACTACATCGAATTGATTGTCTTCGTACGGCAGCAGAAATTCATGATCGAGCGCTGCGAAAGATAATCCGGCGTACTGATGGAATTCCGCGAATTGTCCATCGTTGCATAGGTCGCAGCCATATATCTCGATGTCCCGGTAAAGCGTACGAAGCATGCACGAATCTGGGGCGTGACGGCATCCCCAGTCGAGCACTTTCATTCCACGCTTGACATACGGTGCATAAATTTCGAACGCGCGCACATGGCGATCGAGACTGGCGTCGTTGGCAATAACCGATTGCACATAGTCCCGGTATTCACCATCGGCGCGATGTGCAAGGTAGTCCTGGCAAAGCTTGGCATAAGTCATCCTGACCTGCTGCAATTCATTGCTCGGAATCGTTTCAGTGTCGATGGGTCTATGCATATCTCCCTCATATCGGTGCGAAAGCGGAGTTCTGCGCAACTCGTTTCCAGACTGCCGGCTGTTGCTACATGTGTGACATCAGCTCGAAAAATTCGCGGGAAGTTGATCAGTCTGAATTTGAATCCCGATGGACCGCGTTTGCTGAGACCTGCTGCTCCAACCGCGTTGCGGTTCAGATTTTGTGTAAAGCTTTGTGTAGCCGAACTATCGTTCGAGGGCGGTGCACGCGACATGTGTCGCAGGCAAACCGGCAAGGGAACCACGGAGAAAAAAATGCCGCGATAGTGCGGGACAACTCATGGATCCCTCTTTCCGAGTGCGCGCGCATGGGAGTGCGCTCGAGAACGGGTCGACTTCTTTCAAGGATAGCAGTTGGTCCCTCCGCAATTGGCCAGGAATCTCCACGTTTCGCGCCTTATTGTGATGGTTTTGCGCCCTCTGCGCCCGTTGATGCGGTCCAGACCCGTCCCGCCGGGTCTAAATGGGCTCTGCAACGTATGCAAATGAAATATCCGGGCGGAAATATGGATTCACGCGCGGCGGCGTTGCGTTCGGGCAGACAGCGGGGCGAATCTTGTGTTGTTCAGCGGCCGACACATTCACGAGTCGACCGGAAGGTTGATGAGCAGCCGCCTTAGCCACGCTCGAGGCGCCTGCGCACGGTCCCGACCAGTCTGTCGAACGGCAATGCACTGGCAGCCAGCGCGCTGGTCTCCGAAAAATGCTCGCTCACGATATCCGTCAACACTTGCCCTGGCGGCGCCTCGACCAGCACGTGCGCGCCCATTTCCTGCATCACGGTGAGCGCATCGAACCAGCGCACGGTGTAGCGCATGTTCGTCGCAAGGTCTTCGCGGATCGCGTCGGCCGTATACAACGGCCGTCCACCGCGATTGCCGATATAGATGCCGCGCGGTCTTTCAAAACGCAGCTCGCGCGAGTACGCGAGCAGTTCGTCGCTCGCATGCGCGAGCAAGTCGCAATGCGAGGGCACGCTGACCGCGAGCCGGGTGGCCTTGCGCGCGCCGGCCGCAAGTGCGCGTTCGATGAACATATCGAGCGCATCGTTTGCGCCGGCCATCACGATCTGGCGCGGCGCATTGACGTTGCCGATATACACGCGTTGCCGCAGCTCTTGCGCCTGCTGCGCGACGAGCGTTTCCACCTGCTGCTCGTTCAAGCCGGATACGGCCGCCAGACCATAGCCCGACGGGTAAGCGGTTTCCATCAGTTCGGCGCGCCGCCGCACCATCATCAAGGCATCGCGAAACGGCACCGCGCCGCTACTGACCGCTGCCGGATAAGCGCCGACCGACAGCCCCGCGCTGATTTGCGCCACCAATCCTTCATCGGCGAGCGCGCGTGTGATCGCGACGCCCGCGATCGTCAGGCCCAGTTGCACGGCGACGGTCGAATCCAGAGCGTCGAGTGAGTCGAGCGTCAGTACGTCGATGCCGAGCGTGTCCGATGCTTCAGCGAACGTGTCCTGTACCGCGCGAGGCCGCGGCAGTCGATTCAGAAAGCCTTCGCTTTGCGCACCCTGCCCGGGGAAGATAAGCGCGAGCATCAGATGGCGCCATCCTGCGCAACATCGGCCCACGGATTGGCGATCAAGCGGGGACCGCTCGCATGGCGGACCAGCACGCGCGCCTTGCCCGCAGCCCACTCCGCGAGCGCGACGCCGCCGGCGGGCGTTTCGAGTTGTGCATCGATGCGTACACCAAGACGCGCTGAGAGCGTTTGCAGTTGCTCCAGCAAAGCACCCGCGACATTCATCGCCAATGGTTCGGGCACACGGATCAACAGATCGAGATCGCTGGCTTCGCTAACGGCGGGAACGTGCGTCGCGAGTTCGAATCCCGTGCTGCCAGAAGGACCCCAAACGAATCCAGAAAGCGGACCGCTCCGGTCACGTTGCAACGAATTCAGCGCAACGAAAGAAGGCAATGCATCACGTCCGGGATCAGGTCGCGCCTGCGCCAGGGACTCCGGCGATACGGCGCCGACGATATCGTCCGCATGCGCCCACGTGCCGTAACGCTGCGCTCGCTCCGCGCCGCGCACGCCGATCGCGACGAAACCTTCGGCGGCGCGCGCGCGTCGGACGACCGCGTACGGTGCGCGTTCGAATGCTTCGCGAAGCCACGCCGGTTCGTCATCGAGCGCATCGAGCCGTCGCAAGCGCAGCAGATCATGCGGCCGCCAGCGCGGGTCGCACGACGCCGCGCAAGCGGTCGGGAAGGGCGCAGCCGCGCACACGCGCATCAGACGGCGTCCCACTGTTCGGCAAGGCGCCGCCGCACCTCGATCGACGCCGCGCGAGTCTGCCGCGCCGCCGCCGATTCCAGCCGACGCGCGAGCGTCCGATCGCCGTCGCGCGCGCTGCGGATCTGTTCGACCAGCACAGTGCGCACGCGCTCGATCTGCGCCGCGTCGGGCGCATCGGCGTCGACGCCGTCGATCAGCTGATCGAGCAGCCCCAGCTTCCCGAACGACGCCATCGAATACGACATCGGCACGATCGTCTCGCCGAGTTCGTCGAGTTCTTCGACAGTGCGGCGCGTGACGCGCGCGGCCGCTTCCTTGCCCATCGCATGGACCATCGTGCCGGGCACATCGAGCGCGACGATGCGGTTCGCCTGATAGCCGTGCGCGAGGAACGCGCCCGACATCGCCGGACCGACGATCAGCGCGATCACCGGATGCCCGGCGTCGCGTGCGCTCGCGTAGGCGTCGACGGCGGCCGCGCAGGCGAGGTGGATGCCGAGCATTTCCTCGCGATAGCCATACGCCTGGCTTTTCACGTCGACGATCGCGACGATCGGGCGGCGCGTGCCGGCGCCTCGATCGGCGTCCATGACTTCGCGCACCGCGCGCGCGAGTTGCCAGCCTTGTTCGAGCCCGACCACGTTGCTGGTCGCGCGCGGAAAGCGGTTCGCGGCATCGGGCACGACCGCGATGAAGCGCGCAGTGTCGCCGCCGAGCGGCGCATCGCCGCTCCAGACGGGCGCCGCACTCGACGATTCGCCGGCCAGTGCGTTGAACCAGCGCGCGCCGCGCGTGAGTGTCGTGTCGCTCATGGCTGCTCCTTGTTCGATATATCGCCCGCCTGCGGGTTGTACGCATCACGCATTGTCTCGGGCGTGACGCTCGCCGGATCGATCCGCGCGAGCCGCTGCAGGAAGGTGTCGACCTGCTCGCTGCGATGCGCGGCCGGCACGCCCTGCGCGAACGCGGCGAGCACGGCGGCGCGCACCGCGTCGGCATCGTCGTCGACGAGGGTATCGGCGAGCGCGCTCGCGACGCGCTGCTCGCCGCCGATCAGTTGCCACACGCGGCGGCGATCGCTCGCATCAAGTTCTTCGATACCGGCTTCCTGCTCGATCACTTCGGGTCCGTTCATGCCGAGCCGTCCCTGCTTCGTCACGATCAGATACGAGCACAGCGCGGCCGCGAGCGACATGCCGCCGAAGCAGCCGACCATCCCCGCGATCACGCCGACCACCGGCACGTGCCGGCGCAGCGCGACGATCGCCGCCTGAATCTCGGCGATGACTGCGAGCCCGAGGTTCGCTTCCTGCAACCGCACGCCGCCGGTCTCGAACAGTACGACCGGGCGCACGAGCTTGCCGCGCGCGCAGTCGCGCCGCGCCATCTCCAGCGCCGCGGCGATCTTGCTGCCCGACACTTCGCCGATGCTGCCGCCCTGGAACGCCGATTCGATCGCCGCGACCACGGCCGGTTCGCCGTCGATCGTGCCGCGCGCGATCACACAGCCGTCGTCGGCCTGGCAGACGATGCCCTGCATGGGCAGCCATGGCGACGCGATGCGGTCGAACGGTCCGAGCAGTTCGCGGAAGCTGCCCGCGTCGAGCAGCGAACGGGCGCGCTCGCGCGCGGGCAGTTCGATGAAGCTCTCGTGCAGCAGCGGGGCACGGTGAATGCTAGCGCTCGTGCTCATACGCTGTCTCCTTCCTCGGCCGCTTCGACCGCCTCCGCGAGGCGCAGCGCGACCACGCCCGGCGTCGCGCCGAAGTCGTTGATCTCGATGTTCGCGGCGCCGTCGTAGCGCGTAAAGAAGCGGTCGAGCACGCTCTTCCAGATGTGGCTGTAGCCGTCGACGCTGGTGCGCACGACCACGTGCGCAGCAAGCGCCGAGCCGCCTGCATCGGCGGCGGGCGACAGCAGCACTTCCAGATCGCCCGAGCCGACCACGCCGACGTGCGCGCGGGTCGTGACGGCGCGTTGCGCCGGATAGTCGAAGGTCAGATGTTCCATGAGGCTCAGCTCCGGCTGGCGTCGCGATGCGCCAGCATGTCGAGAAAGAGGGTGGCGGCGAGCAGATCGGCCGCGCCGCCAGGCGATGCGTTCAACGCCAGCAGTTCGCGTTCGAGCGCGTCGAGTGCGACGCGGCCCGCGGCTGTCGAACTGCCGCCCGCGCCGAGCACGCGTCGTGCGCCGCGCTGCCCCGCATGCAAGCCGGCGAGGCCCGCGCGATGCAGCAGGCAGGTGTCGTCGAGCGTGCTCATGATCGCGAGCAAGGCGTCGATCCGAGCGGTGTTTTCGTCGAGGCCGCGTGCGCGCGCCGCGCGTAACGCGGGCAGGCCGACGTCGAGCGCGTGGGGGAAGCCGTCCTGCGCTTCGCGCCGCGCGCCGCCGACCTGATAGCGTCGACGCGCGCGTTCGCCGTGGCTATCGGACGAAGCGGCGAAGCGGTCCGGGAAGCAGGCGATCTGCGCGGCCAAAGTGCAGACGCGCGAGGTATCCAGAGGGCTCGGCGCGCCGGCTCCGTGTGTACGCATCGAGGCACTCGAAGACGTTTCGAGCGCGACGCCCGCAACGAGCAGTCCGATGATCCAGATTGCGCCGCGATGCGCATTGCTGCCGCCGGTCGCCTGCAGCATGTCCTGTTCGCCCGCGCGGCCGATCTGCGCGAGTTCGGCGCGCAGCAGCGCAGACGGTTCGCCGCGGCGGCGCGCGGTGCGCGCGAGCGCGGCGAAAGTAGGTTCGAGCGCGTGCGCGGAGCGCCGCATGATCGCGAGATCGAGGTCACGATGCGCGCCGCTGCCGCGCCGGTCGACGAGCGCGGGTTTCGGCGTGAGTTCGGCCTCGTCGATCAGCGCGGTGATCGCGTCGCGCGCGAGTTGCGCGTCGGAAAACGGCGCGATCGGTGAAGTGTCACGCGCATCATTGCGCAGGACTGGAGCAAGTGGCGCGTCCAACCGTTCGAGAACAGCAGCAGCGGACGCCATCGTCACCAGCTCCGGAAGCGCGCGGGCGGCGCGTACAGTCCGCCCGACCACGTGACCAGATCGTCGATGCTGCGCGCCGCGAGCAGCGAACGCTTCGCTTCGCCGCGCCGGATGCCGAGATCTTCCGGATACGCGACGATGCCGCGCCGGCGCAACTCGGCGGTTTTCTCGGGCTTCGCGCGCAGGCCGATCGGCGTGACGCCGGCCACCGCCGCGATCGCCGCGCGCCGCTCGTCGATGCCTTCGGCCTTATGCAGATGCGCGATGCCCTCCTCGGTGACCACATGGCTCACGTCGTCGCCGTAGATCATCACCGGTGCGATCGGCATGCCGTTTTTCGCGCCGACGGCGACTGCGTCGAGTTCATCGACGAAGGTCGGCTCCCCGCCTTTCTTGTACGTTTCCGCGAGTTGCACGACGAGCTTCTGGCCGCGCGATATCGCGCCGTCGCCCTTCAACAGCTTCAGCCACGCCTCGCTCGCATGACGCCGGCCGCGCGGATCGTGGCCCATGTTCGGCGCCCCGCCGAAACCGGCGAGCCGTCCGCGCGTGACCGTCGACGAATTCGCGTCCGCGTCGATCTGCAGCGTCGAGCCGATGAACAGATCGACGCCGTATTGGCCGGCCAACTGACACAGCACGCGGTTCGAGCGCAGGCTGCCGTCGTTGCCGGTGAAGAACACATCGGGGCGCGCCTCGATATACGCCTCCATGCCGACCTCGCTGCCGAAGCAATGGATGCTGTCGACCCAGCCCGATTCGATCGCGGGGATCATCGTCGGGTGTGGATTGAGTGTCCAGTTGCGGCAGATCTTGCCTTTGAGGCCGAGCGATTCGCCGTAGGTGGGCAGCAGCAATTCGATCGCCGCAGTATCGAAACCGATGCCGTGATTGAGCGACGTGACGCCGTACGGTTCGTAGATGCCGCGTATCACCATCATCGCGGTCAGCACCTGCAAGTCGCCGATATGACGAGGATCGCGCGTGAACAGCGGCTCGACCGCGAACGGCCGGTCCGCCCGCACGACCACGTCGACCCACGAACCCGGAATGTCGACGCGCGGCAACTCGTCGACGATCTCGTTGACCTGCACGATCACGATGCCGTGACGGAATGCGGCGGCCTCGGCGATGGTCGGCGTGTCCTCGGTGTTCGGGCCGGTGTACAGATTGCCGTGACGGTCGGCCTTGTCCGCGCACAGCAGCGCGACGTGCGGCGTCAGGTCGACGAACATGCGCGCGTACAGCTCGACATACGTATAAATCGCGCCGATTTCCAGCTGGCCGTCTTCGAGCAGTTGCGCGACGCGCAGACTCTGCGGCCCCGCGAACGAGAAATCGACCTTGTGCGCGATGCCGCGCTCGAACAGCGTCAGGTGCTCAGGACGACTGATGCTCGAAATCAGCAGATGCACGTCGTGCAGCTTCTGCGGATCGACCTTCGCGAGCGAGCGCGACAGGAAGTCGGCCTGTTTCTGGTTGTCGCCTTCGAGCGCGACGCGCTCGCCGGGCTGGATCAGCGTTTCGAGCGCATCGACGATGCGGTGCGTAGGCAGCACGCCGTCTTCGAGCCACGGCGCGATGGCCGCGAGGCGGCGGTTCTTTTCGTCGCGTCGAGTCGTCCATGAGCGGGCAGTGGACCGCGATGAGGCGGCTTCGGCGAGGTGGTTCATCGGCTCGGTCATCGGTGCGGTCAGCTCCCGCTGTGGACGCGCGGGCGTCGGCCGCGCGGCTTCGGTTGATGCGCGAGCGCTTCTTCGCGCGCGCGCTCGGTCAGGAAACGATGCAGAAGCTCGCCGGTGCCGAGCAGATGCGCGACCACCAGCGACTGCGCGGTCGCGATATCGCGGCGCTCGACGGCTTCGAGCAGCGCGGCGTGCTCACTGTCGGACTCGCCCTTGTACGACGGCAAGCCGAACTTCAGCCGCAGATAGCGTTCGCCGCGCCGGTGCAGCAAGCCGATCATGTCCTCCAGCTGCGGCCGGCCGGCGGGCGCGTAGAGACACATATGGAACGCGGCATTGCGCGTCACGTACAGCGACGGGTCCTCCTCGCGCTCGGCGGCGCTGCACAACTGCGCGGCTTCGCGCAGCGTCGCGGCGGTGTGATTCGGAATCGCGAGGCCGAGCGCGAGGCTTTCGAGCGCCGAGCGGATCTCGTAGATTTCGCGCGCTTCGTTGGCGGACAGCGGCGCGACGGTCGCGCCTTTGTGGACCGCCGCGCGCGCCCAGCCCTCGCTTTCGAGCTGGCGCAGCGCCTCGCGCACGGGAATCGCGCTGACGGAGAAATGCCGGGCGATCGCGTCCTGGCGCAATGGTGCGCCGGGCGCGAGGGTGCCGTCGACGATCGCCGCGCGCAGCGCCTCCGCAATCATGTGCGAAGTGCTTTCGCGAGGTGCCGCGGCCGGAAGAAACGAGCCGGTCACGGGCGCGTCCAGGGGAAAACCTTCAGTTGCGTCGGTCATAGTATCAAATATTATATATGAAAAGACGCGTATTTCAGCGCGGGCAAACCCGGACGGGGCCGCAACCACAATCCGGCAATTTCCCCGCGTCGTCCTCTGAATTAGTTGTACGAGGACATCGCCGATCAATCAACGTCGTCGATCCAACCCCAAGCGCGCCCGTCGTTTTTCGTTACGTTCAACCATCGTAGGCTGGAGGAGCAAGATGAATACATTGACCGACCGACGAGCGGTCGCGCGTCAGCGCACACCACTCAATCGTTCGCAGATCGCAGGGTTTTGGGGCGCGTGGGCTGGCTGGACGCTCGACGGCATGGACTCGTTCATTTACGCGCTGGTGCTCACGCCCGCGCTGACCGAGCTGCTGCCGCGTTCGGGCTTTGCGGCGACGCCGTCGAATGTCGGCCTCGCGGGATCGATCCTGTTTGCGCTGTTTCTGGTCGGTTGGGGGCTGTCGTTCATCTGGGGACCGCTTGCCGATCGCTTCGGCCGGACCAAGGTGCTCGCCGCGACGATCTTCACGTTCGCGATTTTCACCGGACTGTCCGCTACCGCGAGCAACGTTTGGGAGCTGGGGATTTTTCGCTTCATCGCGGGCGTCGGGATCGGCGGGGAATGGGCGCTCGCGGGCACCTACGTCGCCGAGGCCTGGCCCGAAGATCGTCGCAAGATGGGCGCCGGTTATCTGCAGACCGGCTACTACGCGGGCTTCTTTCTCGCGGCCGCACTCAATTACACGATCGGCGTGCACTTCGGCTGGCGCGCGATGTTCCTGACCGGCGCGGTGCCGGTCGTCGTCGCGATTCTGATTCTGCTGCGCGTGAAGGAGCCGGAGAAGTGGCAGAAGGCCGACGCAAAGACGGTGCGCGTGAAGCCGCTGCGCGAGATCATGGGGCCGGCTTACCGGCGTCGCACATGGGTCGCGTGCATTCTGCTGACGATCGCCATCATTGGCTTGTGGGCAGGCGCCGTGTACGAGCCGTCCGCGGTGATCCAGCTCGCGACGCGCGCGGGCATGTCGAAGGGCGATTCGATGCGCACGGCGTCGCTGGCTACCGGCCTGCTGTCGATCGGCACGATCCTCGGGTGTCTTGCGTTGCCGCCGCTGGCCGAGCGAATCGGCCGCAAGATGACGTTGGCGGTGTACTTCGCGGGGATGGCGGTGTCGATCGCGGCGAGCTTCGGCTGGGCGTTCTATCTGCCGAACGGGCTCGCGCCGTTCATCGCGTGGCTGTTCGTGCTGGGCTTTTTCGGCGGCAACTTCGCGTTGTTCAGCCTGTGGCTGCCCGAGCAGTTCGAAACCCGCGTACGCGCAACCGCGTTTGCGTTCTGCACGTCGTTCGGGCGCTTCGTCGGCGCGGGCGTCAACTTTCTGCTCGGCGCGGCGGTGCTGCACATGCAGACCCTCGGCGTACCGATTGCGTTGACCGCACTGGCGTTCGTGCTCGGCCTGTTCGTGATTCCGTTCGCGCCGGAGACGAAGGGCGAGACGCTGCCGCAGTGAGAACCAGGCGGGCGGCGCGCGTTACTTCGCGTGACTGCGCGCCCGCCCGGCCGGATGCAGCAGCGTCAGCAACGGCCAGCCGAGATTGACGCCGAGACTCGCGGCGACGATCAGCGCCATGCCGGCCAGTTGCGACAGCGACAGCGCACGGCCATACACGAGCGCATCCACGACGATCGCGGTCAGCGGATAAACGAACAGCAGCACCGCGATCACCGGCGTGCTGAGCTTCGGCAGCGCGCCGTAAATCAGCACGTACGACAATCCCGTGTGCAGCACGCCCATGCCGATCAGCCAGAACCACTGCATCGGCCCGATATGCGTGAGCGTCAAAGGCGCGATGAGCGGCGCGATCAGCGGCAGGCAGATCACGCCGACCGCGCATTGCATGAGCGTCAGAAGGTGCGGGCGCATTTCGCCGAGGCTTTTCGCGATCAGCGTGACGCTGGCATAGAGCAGCGAGCCGAACAGCGCTTCGCCCAAACCGATCAGATAGCTGGTGTGGCCCTGCAGATTGCCGGCCGCGATGACCCCCGACGCGAGCACGAGCCCGACGAACGCGGTCGCGATCCAGCCGAGCCGATCCGCGCCTAGCCGTTCGTTAAAGAGCGCCGCGCCGATCAGCACGACCCAGAACGGCTGCACATGAAACACGACGGTGGCAACCGCGATGCTGGTGCGATGAATCGCGTCAAAAAAGCCGACCCATTGCGTGACCATTAGTACGCCGGAAATCAGCGCGAGCACGACCGTGCGGCGTGTGAACTGCGCGCGCGTGAAAAAGCCCTTCCACGCGCAATAGGCGGCCAGCGACAGAAAGCCGAACAGACAGCGGAAGAACACGAGCGTCAGCGCATCGAGCCGCGCCTCCTCGACGAAAACGCCGATCGTGCCCATCAGCAGCCCGCCGCTCGCCAGCGTGATCGCGCCTTGTTGACGTGAGGTGAGGGACATGCGCAACGGCTCCGTTAGATCATGCCTGCGAGTATTGCGCCGCTTGCGGGCTTATCACAAACGAATTAAATTGAGCAATTCCATAAGCTCAGTTGATAAATCGTGAACCCTGAATTCGACGTCGATCTGTTGCGCAGCTTCGTCGCGGTCGTGGAGGCGGGCAGCTTCACGAAGGCGGCGGCGAGCGTGCATCGCTCGCAGGCGGCGGTGAGCATGCAGATCAAGCGGCTCGAAACAATGCTCGGCACGACGCTGTTCGCGCGCAACACGCGCAATCTGTCGCTGACGCGGCCCGGCAATACGCTGCTCGAATACGCGCGGCGCGCGCTCGCGTTGCAGGAGGAGGCGTGGTCGGCGATCGTGCGGCCCGAGGTGACCGGGCGGGTGGTGCTCGGCGCGCCGGACGACTACGTGTCGTCGCTGCTGTCTCCGGTGTTGCGGCGATTTGCGACGCTGTACCCGCGTGTCGAGATAGAGATCGTCTGCGCGCAAAGCACGGCGCTTGCGCCGATGCTCGCCGACAACAAGATCGACCTCGCATTCGTCACGCGCGACCGCAAGCTGCGCGGCGAATTCGTGCGCAGCGAGCCGATGGTGTGGGTGGGAGCGTCGGTCGATACGCCGGTGTTGAAGGCGTCGCCGTTGCCGGTGGGGTTGTACGAGCCAGGCTGCGTCGCGCGCCAGCATACGCTCGCCGCACTGGATGGCGCGCGCATCCGCTACCGCGCGGCATTCAGCAGCGCGAGCCTGATGGGACTCGTCGCGACCGTGGATGCCGGTTTGTCGGTGATCGCGCTCACGCGTTGCAGCGTGCCGCCGCGGCTCGCGATTCTCGGCGACGCGCAAGGCCTGCCGAAAATCGCGCCGCTCGAAATCGTGGTCGCGCGCAGCGCGAAATCGGATCGGCCGACCTGCGATTATCTGGCGCAGCAGATGGTGCAGGATCTGTCGTTGCGGTAGCCGAGCGTGACGCGGTCGGCAACTTCATCACCAAGGACGACGATCCGCTCAGCACGCGGCGGGCGGCATCAGAAGTTGATATTGGTCCGCACGCCGACGACGAACGTATTGCGCAGCGGCTGCGTCGGGTCGTTCGGGTTCTGGCCCGCGCCGGCGTTGAACGTGTATTGCGCGTCGGCCTGCACCTGCCACCACGGATTGATCTGGTATTGGTAGGTCGCCTCGAGCGTGGTTTCGCTGGTGCGCACGCCGTACGGGCTGCCGTTGAATGCGAGGAAGTCCCTGTCGAGTCCGTTCACGTGACCGCCGACCTTGATGTAGGTCAGCGCGAGGCCGGCGCTGTCGTTGTCACGGCCCTTGAACGGCGCCTTCAGCACGACGCCGAGGTTGGCCGCCACCTGCACGAGATTGCGATCGCCCGGCGCGCCCATCACGCGCGCGAACACGCCGAGGCTGCGTGGTTCGTCGGGGTCGGGGCGCCACACCATCTGGTCGGCGACCGCATAGAAGCTGTAGTTGCCGCTGTGATTCGCGGCGATGCCGGTCGACGCAGGATTCGCGAGCGACAGTCCCATATTGTCGAAACGCTGATCGGCGAATTTGTTGGTGTTGTACCAGACGCCGAGCTTGTAGGTGCCAGGTAGACCGCCACCGCCGGTGTCGACCCTTTCGCCTTCGGACGGCTGGTTGATCGCGTACTGCAGCTCGCCGATCCACAAGGCGCCGTTATGCAGGTTGAAGTTCGTGCCGCTCATGTTGTTCGGATTGTTGCCGAGCGGGTCCCCCGAATACACACCGGCCAGCGCGGTCAACGAAGGGGTGATCTGGCCGCGCACGCGCACGCCGAGACCCGCGAGCGGATAGGCGGGACCGCCCGACGGCAGATCGTATGAGGGCAGCGCGGGCCAGCCGAACATCGTGTTGAGGAAAAGCGCCGCATACGCGCTGGTGATGAATTCCTGGTCGAGACTCTGCTGACCGATCTTCACGTCGACGCGTTTGTTCAGGAACGACTGCTGATACCAGAGCTCCCACAGCCGCGTCGCGTTGTCGGCCTCGATGCCGCTCGCCGTATTCAACGTGCCGAGCTTGTTCGCGCTCAGGTTGGCGCCGTGAATCTGCAGCGCGCTGACGTTGAAGAGGCCGCCTTGCAGGCCGAACGCCTTTTGCGTATCCATCTGCAACGTGGCGGTGGTGAGGCCATCGTAGTCGGCGCCGCGCGCGAGACCGCCGCGCAGATTGGCCAGCACTTCGCTGGTCTCGGTCAGCGTGAAGATCATGCCGTACTTGCCAAGCCACGGACGCAGGCCGCCCATGTCGCCGAGCATTTGCTGACGATCCCAGAAGCCGGTCGACTCTTTGGTCTGCGTCGCCTCAGTGTTCAGGTCGGCTTCGGGCGCTTCCGGGTTCGCATCGGGATTGGCTTCGGCCAGCGCCGCGTGGCCGGTCAACGAGGCAGACGCGAAGACCGTACACAGTGCAACGCGCCGCATAGAAGGCAAAAGCGTACGATGAATTGCAGCGGTACGTGCTGAAGGGTCGCAAACCGGACGCGCGCCGGCGCGCAGTCCCTTGAGTTGGGCGAACTTCATCGAAATCCTTATTGGTGTTGTTTCGTCCGATGCCGAAGCAGGAAATGGCCTGATCGTACGCAGGCGACTTGCGAGAGTCAAACAAATGAGAACGATTCGCATCAATATCGCTGGCGCGTCATTCGGTGTTAACGAAAACGTAACGAAACCGAATTGACGTAGCCAGACCGAACGCGACAAAGGGCAAGTTGTCGAAGCGCACGAAGTAACCCTGAAAGTCAATGTAAGGAGTCGAAATGAGCAAGCGCATTCTTCTGGTTTCGTTGCTGGCGAGTGGCGGTCTGTTGCTGGGCGGCGCCGCGCACGCGCAGTTGAATCTGAAGCAGTTCGGTATCGGCGGGGGCGGTGACAGCTCGGCGGGTGCCGGGGCGGCGTCGGGCGGTGTGTCGCAGCTGCTGCAGAGCTATGTGGGCGCGAACCAGCAGGTGCTGAGCGGGCAGTCGAGCCTCGCGTCGGCGATGGGCATGACGAGTGCGGCCGGCCAGGCGCAGCAGGCGGCGGGGCTCCTCACCGGCGGCACGCCGTCGGTCAGCCAGTTGACGCAGGTCGGCAGCACGCAGCAGTCGCTGTCGCAGAAGCTCACCGATGCGTTTGCAAATCATGCAAGTGGCGGAGCCTCGGCGACGCCGGTCAACAAGGAAGCGTTCACCCAGGGGCTGTCGTCGCTCGGCAAGGGAGTGAGCCAGTATGCGAGCTTGCAGTCGGGGCTTGGCAGCCTGGGTCAGATGAGTCCGTCGTCGCTGCTGCAATCGGGCCTCAATCCGCAGACCGCGCAAAGCGCTTCGTATATCGCGCAGTCGGCGCCGGGGCAGTTGCAGTCGCTGATGTCGACGCTGAGCTCGGCCGTGCAGTTCGCGTCGAGCCACGGCATTACGGTGCCGTCGATCGCGACGTCGGCGTTGAAGGGAATGTAGGCGCGTTTCGCTTCGCCCAGCGCGGTCGATTCAGCGCCGAAAGCCGCTATGATCGCGTCGAACCCGCAACTCAACTGGAATTCCGCCGATGTCCCACGCCGTCAATCTGGAAAACTACTTCGCCCGCATCGGCTATCAGGGCCCGCGCGCCGCCACGCTCGACGTGCTGCGGTCGATTCACCGGCTCCATCCCGCCGCGATTCCGTTCGAGAACCTGAACCCGCTGACACGCCAGCCGGTCAGGCTCGAGCTCGAAGCGATCGAACGCAAGCTCGTGACCCAAAAGCGCGGTGGCTACTGCTTCGAGCAGAACATTCTGCTCGCGAACGTGCTGGTGCAACTCGGCTTCAAGGTCACGCCGATGCTTGCGCGCGTCGTATGGGGCCGCGAGCCCGGCACGATCTCGCCGCGCACGCACATGGTGCTGCGCGTCGAGATCGACGGCGACGAATGGATCGCCGACGTCGGCTTCGGCGGCGTGACGCTGACCGCGCCGCTGCGCCTGACCGCCGGCCTTGCGCAACCAATTCCGCTCGGCACGTTCCGTCTCGCCGACGCGGGGCACGACACCGTGTATCTCGAGGTGCTGGCGCCGAACGAGAGCTGGTCGCGCGTCTATCACGTCGATCTGCGCGCGGTCGAGTGGGTCGACTATGAACTCTCGAACTGGTACACGTCGACGTCGCCCGATTCGAAGTTCGTGAATAACCTGCTGGCGTGCCGCGTGCTACCCGAACTGCGCCTCGCGCTATTCAACGATCAGTTGAACGAGCGTGACGCGCAAGGGCAGATCGTTAGCGAACGGCGCCTCGCGAGTGCCGCCGAACTCGCCGACTGCCTGCGCGAGCGCTTCGGCTTGAACCTGGAGGACATCGATATCGCCGCCGTGTTCGAGCGCGTGCGCACGCGTGATGCGGCCGCATAAGCCGAGCCGATGAAGGAGCCGCGATGGTCGCACGTATGATCCTGCAATCGCTGGCCTGGCTGGCGTTCATGGGCGTGCTGCTGTTCGGCGCGGCCGGCACGCTCGCGTGGCCGGCCGCGTGGTGGTATCTGCTGGAGCTCGCGGTGTTGAGCCTGTGGCTCGGCTCGTGGCTCGCGCGTCATGATCCCGCGCTGCTCGCGGAGCGGCTCGCGCCGCTCGTGCAGGCGCAGCAGAGCCGCTGGGATCGTGTGTTCATGGTCGCGATCGGAGCCGCGTGGTGCGGCTGGCTGATCCTGATGGGCTTCGACGCGATGCGGTTTCGCTGGTCCGCGCCGCCGCCTTTGTGGCTGATGGGCTTCGGCGCGCTATGCGTGTTCCTGTGCATCTTCATGTGCCGCTTCGTGTTTCGCGCGAACAGCTACGCCGCGCCGGTGGTCAAGGTTCAGGCGAGCCGCGGGCACAAGGTCGCCGACAGCGGGCCTTACGCGTACGTCCGTCATCCGATGTACGCGGCCGCGCTGGTGTTCTTCATCGGCACGCCGCTGATGCTCGGCTCCTGGTGGGGGCTCGTGGCGCTGCCCGTGATGGCGTACGGCATGGGCTGGCGCGCGGTGCGCGAGGAGCGGCTGCTCACCGAGCAGCTCGACGGCTATACGGCGTACCTGCAACGCGTGCGTTACCGTTTAGTGCCGTTCATCTGGTAGCGCGTCCGGGTGGTCTCGCCGCCGTCGAAGCGGGTAAGATGGCTCCCGGCCGCCGGAGAACCGGCCACGGTGTACCTGATGTAACACCGGCGAACCACCGACGAGGTTTGGAGTGAAAACAACTACACAGGCGCGCATCGCGCCCGCCGCACAGACCGAGCAGAACCAGGACGCCGCCGATCGCAACCGCGACACGCCGGTCAAGGCGATGCCCGCCTACGAGCAGATCAAACGCTACGTGCTCAAGCGCATCAGCGAGGGCGCATGGAAGCCGGGCGGACTGATTCCTTCCGAAACGGAGCTGGTCAAGGAGTTCGGCGTCGCGCGCATGACGGTGTCGCGCGCGCTGCGCGAGCTGACCGCCGAGCGCGTGCTCACGCGCGTGCAAGGCTCGGGCACCTTCGTCGCGCCGCAGCGGTATGAATCGACGGTGCTGGAGATCCGCAATATCGCCGATGAAATCGCCGCACGCGGTCATCGTCATTCGGCGCGCGTGCTCACGCTCGAACCGAGCGACGACGCCGATGCGCTCGAAGCGCTCGGTCTCGCGAGCGGTCCCGCGTTTCATTCGTGCATCGTGCACAGCGAGGAGGGCGAGCCGATCCAGTACGAGGACCGTTACGTCAATCCGAAGGTGTTCCCCGAGTATCTGCAGCAGGACTTCTCGGTCGAAACGCCGAATCACTACATGGTGCGGCTCGCGCCGGTGCAGCGCGCCGAGTTCCGCATCTATGCGCAGAAGCCAGACGCCTATGTGCGGCGTCATCTGATGATGGATATCGGCGAGCCGTGTCTGCTGCTGTGGCGGCGCACGTGGGTCGGCGAAAACGTCGCGACGTCGGTGCGGCTATGGCATCCGGCGTCGCGGTTTCATCTGGCGGGGACCGTGTAGCCCGGTTTCCGAAGCGCGCTTCATCCCTGGCGCTGCGACGTATTCGGCGAAAAGCGGCAGCCGAGCCGGTAGCGCGAACCCGGATGCACGAAACGCGCGAACGTCACCGCGACGCCGCTCGTCCACGTGCGGCGCGTCAGCGTCAGGCACGGTTCCTCCGCGTGAATTTCGAGCAGCTCGGCTTCCGCGGGCGTCGGCAGCGCGGCGTCCACCACGTGTTCGAGATCGTGCATCGGCACAGCCGTCAGCAGATACTCGGACGGCTTCAGCGCCGAAAAATCGTGCTGCAGAAAATCCGGTGCGACGGCCGGATTCACATAGCGATCTTCGAGCTGCACCGGCAGGCCGTTCTCGCGATGCACGCAGATCACATGAAACACCGAAGCGCCCGGCGCCAGTCCCAATGCGTTCGACACCGTGACCGACGCGGTCTCGCGCTGCAATAGCACCATGTCGCAACGATATGCGTGGCCGCGCGAGCGGATCTCGTCGCCGATATGGGCGATCATCAATAGCGTGGATTGCGGCTTGTTCGGCGCGACGAAAGTACCGACGCCCGATACGCGCGTGACGAGCCCCGCGTCGGCGAGCTCGCGCAACGCGCGGTTGACCGTCATCCGCGATACGCCGAGCGTCCCGACGAGATCGAGTTCAGAAGGCAGACGATCGCCCGCCTGGCGTTCGCCCGAGACGATGATCTGGCGGATGTGCTGCTTGACCTGCTCGTAGCGCGCAGCGGGCGCCTCCTCACTGCCGCGCGCGGTTCTGGCCGCGGCGCGGGCCGCGCTGGCGGAGAATTTGCCGTGAGGTTTGTTGCGAGCGGTGGTGCTCATAGCGGCTGGCTGTCGTCGGGGCCGCGCGTCCAGAACGCATTGCGGTCGAAATAGTTTTGCAGAAACTGCCGCAGACGCGGCTGCGCGGCATCGTGAAACACGTCGCGCGGCTTGCCCTGCACGGCAATGCGGCCCTCGTCGATGAACATGACCTTGTCGGCGACCTGTGCGGCGAAGCCCATTTCGTGCGTGACCACCGCCATCGTCATGCCGTCGCGCGCGAGCTGCTTCATCACCTGCAGCACTTCGCCGACGAGCTCCGGATCGAGCGCCGAAGTCGGTTCGTCGAACAGCATGATGTGCGGCTCCATCGCGAGCGCGCGCGCAATCGCGACGCGCTGCTGCTGACCGCCCGACAGCTTCGCCGGATACGCATCGCCCTTGTGCGCGAGGCCGACCGTCTCGAGCATCGCGTTCGCGCGGCGGCGCGCTTCGTCGTTCGACAGGTGCCGCACGCGCAGCAGCGCTTCCATCACGTTGCCGAGCGCGCTCATGTGCGGCCACAGGTTGAACTGCTGGAACACCATGCCGACGTTGCGGCGCACGCGGTTGATCTCGCCATGCGACGCGCGCACGCGTTTGCCGTTGCGCTCGGTATAGCCGAGCAGTTCGCCTTCGATGCGCACGTCGCCGTGATCGTAGGTTTCGAGCGCGGCGAGGCAGCGCAGCAGCGTGCTCTTGCCCGAGCCCGACGGCCCGATGATGCAGACCACTTCCGAGCGCGCGATCTCGAGATCGATGCCGCGCAGCACCTCGACATCGCCGAAGCGTTTGCGCAGATCGCGCACTTCGATCAGCGGCGCGGCATTCGATGCGTTCGCCGTGGCGCTGGCGGACGGCGCGGAAGATTGCGCGGGGGAGTGCATGTCGGCGATGGCGTTCATAGGGGTCCCGGAATCATGCCATGAAGCGTGCGAGGCGGGCTTCGGCCCACATGCCCGCGCGCGAGGTCAGCTCGACCAGCGCGAGATAGCACACGCACAGCACCAGCAGCGTTTCGACGAAAGCGAAAGTGGCCGAGCCGATGCCGGTCAGCACGAACGTCAGTTCGGGGACGGTGACGATCGACAGCACGGCCGTTTCCTTGCTCAGCACGATGATCAGATTGGTCAGCGCGGGCACGATCAGCACCAGCATTTGCGGCGCCTGGATGCGTACGATCGCCTGCCAGCGCGTGAGGCCGAGACACGACGCCGCTTCGAGATGGCCTTTGGGCACCGACTGGAAGCCGGAACGGAACGCCTCGGCGAAATACGCACTGCCGTAAAGACCCAGCCCGACGATGCCGGCCGTCATCGGTTCGAGCGTGAGGCCGATCGACGGGCCGCCGTAGTACAGCAGAAACAGCTGCACCAGAAACGGCGTGCCGCGCAACAGTTCGATATAGACGCGCAGCGCGGCGCGCAGCCAGCGTCCGCAGAACAGTTGCAGCACCGCGATCAGGAAGCCGATCACGAGACCGATCGCGACGCCCGCGGCCCAGCTGCCGAGCGTCGTCGCGAGGCCCGCGGCGATCGGCTGCAGGTTGTGCGTGATGACGGTCGGATCGAACGTTTGCATGGCGAGGTTGGCTTAAACGTGAGTCGATTCAGGTGGGCTGCAAACGGTGCTCGGCCGCATGCGCGACGAGCGCGAGCGAACCGCAGATCACGAAGTAGATGAGCCCGGCCGCGACATACGCTTCGAGCGGCCGGTAAGTGCTCGCGGCGATGTTCTGCGCGGTGCGCGTCAACTCGGCGACGCCGACCACCGAGATCAGCGAAGAAGCCTTGATCAGCAGCACCATTTCGTTGACGAGCGACGGCAGCGTCAAACGGAATGCTTGCGGCACCAGAATGCGCCGTAGCGTATCGAGCCGGGAGAGCCCTAGCATGCGCGCGGCTTCGAGATGTCCGGGCGGAATGCTCAGAAAGCCGCCGCGCAGAATCTCGGCAATATACGAGGCCGAGCACAACGACACCGCGCTGATCGCAGCGACGATCGGCGACACGTTGATGCCGGCGAACGGCAATAGGTAGTACACGAGCAGCAACTGCACGAGCATCGGCACGCCGCGAAAGAAGAATACATAGGCGCCGCCCGCGAGCCGCGCGGCGCGATGCTGCGACAGCCGCGCGGTGCATACGCCGATACCGACGAAGAAGCCGATCACGAGCCCCGTCAGCGAAATGCCGACGGTGGCGAGCGCCGCGTGCAGCAGCAGCGGCAGGCCCTGAACGAAGACGGTCGTGTTGAACATGGATCGCGGCCGGTGGAACGGGAAGGGCGATGCGTGGCGCCGACGCTAAGGACGCTCAGTAGTTCGGCGTGGGCATCGTGGAAGGCATCTCCATCGCGACACCGAACCACTTCTTCTGCAACGCGGCGAGGCGGCCATCCTTCTGCATCTTCACGAGCGCGGCATTGAACGCGTCGGCGAGCGGCTTGCTGTCGGCGTCCTTACGCAATGCGTATGCGAAGTACACCTTCGCGCCGAACGGCGGCTGCACGACCGCGAACATCTCGGGGCGCTGCTTGGCGACATACGCGATGTTGGTCATCGAGTTCGCGACCGCGGCGATGCGGCCTGCCGCGAGGTCCGCGTAAGCCTGATTGTTGTCGACGTACTCGCGGATTTCCGGCGGCTTCGGCAGCGTGGCCGCGTAGCTCTTCAGCTGATCGAGCTGCGCGGAGCCCTTGCCCGCGCCGATCGTTTTGCCCGCGCTATCCGCCGATTGCTTGATCGACGCATCGTTCGCGCGCTTGAGCAGCGCGTCGGTCGCATCGGCGACGGGCAGCGTGTACGTGTAGCGTTCCATGCGCGCCTTCGTGACCGTCAACGGGCCGCCGACCATATCGAACTTGCCCGCTTCGAGACCGGGCAGCACGCTCGGCCACGGCAGATCGATGAAGCGCACCTTGACGCCGATTTCCTTGCCGATCTCCGCGAACAGGTCTTTGTTGAAGCCGGCCTGCTGACCGTTCTCGAGGAAGTCGAACGGCGCGAACTGCATTTCGGTGCCAACCACCAGTTCGCCGGCTTTCTTCACTTTGGCGAGCTGGTCTTCGGCGTGCGCTGCGACGCTTGCCGCGCACAGCGCCAGCACGACCAGACCACATTTCCAGCCTGCAAGGATACGCATGGGGTTCTCCGGGGGCGAATTGGTGTTGGGTGGCCGGCGTGTCGAAGTCTTCGTTGTGGACCCGCCGCGCCGACGCCAGGTGCGGGCCCTGCTGGGCAGTATATACTGCGTTTCCGGCGAAAAATAAATGCTCGCGCGAGTAGAGAAAAGCCCTGATATTGAGGTGCGCGAAGCAACTTGCAGCACTGCTTTTGGCGGTATATACCACTGCAATACCGATCCCTCGAAGGAGCAGCGCGATGCCCGCGACCCGCATTCCGATCATCGATGTCGCCGGCGTGCGCGCGGGCGATCAGCAGGCGCTGCGACGCGTCGCGAAGGAAATTCATGAAGCGTGTACGACGATCGGTTTTTTCTACATCGTCAATCACGGCGTGCCGCAAGCGACGATCGATGCCGCCGCGCAAGCCGCGCGCACCTTCTTCGCGTTTCCGGTCGACACGAAACGACGCGCGGCGGTCAATCATCGGCATCGCGGTTTCAATGCGCTCGGCGACGCGACGATGTACCAGGCCAAGCGCCCCGACTACAAGGAATTCTTCAGCATCGGCCTCGAACTGCCGGAAGACGATCCCGACGTGCTGGCGGGGCAGGCATTACGTGGGCCGAACAACTGGCCGGATTTCATGCCCGGGTTGCGGCCGGTGCTGTATGACTATTACAAGGCGGTCGGCGCGTGCGGCGCCGATCTGCTGCGCGCGGTCGCGGTGAGTCTCGGTATCGAAGAAAATTTCTTCGTGCCGCGCTACACGAAGCGCATGCAGCGCACGCAAATGGTCTACTACCCGCCACAGCCGCCGCAATCGGATGAAGATCAGTTCGGCGTCGCGCCGCATACCGACTACGGCTGCATCACCTTGCTGTGGCAGGATCAGGTCGGCGGCCTGCAGGTGCGCGAAATCGCCAACGATACGTGGGTCGAGGCGCCGCCCGTCGAAGGCAGCTTCGTCGTGAACGTCGGCGATCTGCTCGCACGCTGGACCAACGATCGCTTTCGCTCGACGCTGCATCGCGTGATCAATGCATCGGGGCGCGAGCGCTATTCGATCGCGACGTTCTACGATCCGACCTATGGCGCGCTCGTCGATCCCCGTGAGCTCGGCGCGAGCGACGCACAAAGCAAATATCAGCCGGTCGCCGCGGGCGACTATATCCTCGGCCGCATCAACGATTCGATGGGCTATCGCAAGAAACTCGCCGCTACGGCACAGTAAGGAAATCCTGCATGACAGAGCAGAGCATCACCGAAGAGAAGAAGACCCCGATCGCAAGCGCGACCGCGCCGCTCGCGTCGACACTCGAAGCGTTGCGCGCCGCGCTCGGCGCCGACGCGGTGCGCGTCGGCGAACAGATCGGCGAACACGCGATGACCGACTGGACGCGCCACCAGCCGACGCGTCCGGCGGCGCTGCTGCTGCCGCGCACGACCGACGAGGTATCGCGCGCACTTGCGATCTGCCACGCCGCGCATCAGCCGGTGGTGCCACAAGGCGGCATGACTGGACTCGCGGGCGGCGCGATCGCGCGCGCCAACGATGTCGCGTTGTCGCTGGAACGTTTGAGCGGCGTCGAAGAACTCGACGCGGCGTCGGCTACCTTGACCGTGCGTGCCGGCACCACGTTGCAGGCCGCACAGGAAGCCGCCGAGCAAGCGGGCTTCGAACTCGCGCTCGATCTCGGCGCGCGCGGCTCATGCCAGATCGGCGGCAATCTGGCGACCAACGCGGGCGGCAATCGCGTGATCCAGTCCGGCACCGCGCGCGATCAGGTGCTCGGTCTCGAAGTGGTGCTCGCGAATGGCGACGTCCTCAGTTCGCTCGGCAAGATGGTCAAGAACAACACCGGCTATGACCTGAAGCACTGGTTCATCGGTTCGGAGGGCACGCTCGGCGTGATCACCCGCGCGGTGTTGCGGCTGCATCCGCGACGCGCGGCGCGTCATACGGCGCTCGTCGCGTTGAACGACTACGATGCCGCGGTGAGCCTGCTGCGCCGTCTCGCGACGCGCTTCGGCAACGACATCGGCGCGTTCGAGATCATGTGGCCGGACTTCTACGATTTCGGCGTGAAGCTGACCGGCGCGCGCTCGCCGTTCGACGCCGCACATCCGCTCTATGCATTGATCGAGCACGCGGGTTTCAATGCCGACGACGCTGGCGAACGTTTTGCGCAAGCGCTGACCGACGCGCTACAGGCGGGCGCGCTGCGCGACGCGGTGATCGCGCAATCGGTTGCCGATGCGCGCGCGCTATGGGCGATCCGCGAGTGCACCGCGGAGTTTCCGCTCAAGCTCGATCCGATCAACTTCGACGTGAGTCTGCCGATCGGCGAGATCGGCACGTTCGTCGACGGTTGCCGCGCGGCGCTCGATCAGCGCTGGCCCGGCAACCAAGCGTATTTCTTCGGGCATATCGGCGACTCGAATCTGCATCTGACCGTCGATGGCCATTCGATCCCCGGCGTCGATCATCACGCGGTCTATGCGTTCGTCTACGAGATGCTGGGGCCGTTGCGCGGGTCGGTGTCGGCCGAGCATGGCATCGGTTCGCTCAAGCGCGAGTTCCTGCCGATTTCACGCTCGCCAGCCGAGCTCGCCGCGATGGTCGCGATCAAGCATGCGCTCGATCCGCACGGCATCCTGAATCCCGGCAAGCTGTTCTGATGCTGACGCAGGCGGCGCGTGTGCCGCCTGATTGGTCGAGCCGCTTGAACATCGCGCTGAATATAGACGCCGCTCGCGCTGTCCGAGTAGGCGATCGACTTCGCACGGCGCACGGTCGACGCCGCGCCGTCAGTGCGCGTTCAGATAGCCGACGATCAGCGGATAAACATCGACCGCCGCGTTCTTGCCGAAAATGCAGTCGATATGCCCATAGCCCGGAATCAGATGCCGCTCGTACGGCTGCTCGGGGAAGCGCCCGCGCAGCAGGTCGTAAGTGTGCGCGGTGCTGACCGGCAGATACGTTTCGTTCTTCTCGCCGTGAATGAAGCCGATCGGCAGACGCATCCCCTCGAGTCCTTTCATGCCGTTTGCGCCGCTCAGATAGACGTCGTCGCCGCGCGCATCGACGACATGGCCCGCGCGCACCATCGTGGCCAGATGCTGGAAGACGGCCATGTCGTGAATGCCGAACAGTTCCTGCAGGTTCGCATGCAGCGTCTCGTTCAGCTTGTCGTGCTCATAGAGCAGGCCATACAGGAACGTCGCGCGATGACAGATCGGATTGCCGCAGCCCTCGTCGTGATCGACCGGATAGAGACGCAGCGCTTCGTCGAACAGGTTCGCGGGCCACGAGTCTTCCTGCGTATAGGCAGTGAGGTCGCGGATGCGCAGATGCTGCATCAGGTCGGGAATATGCAAGCCGGCCTTGATCCGTTGCAGCGTGCCCGGCACCGGATGTACGGACACCTGCGAGATCACCGCCGAGCGCACGCCTTCGAGTCCATATAGCAGCGACATGCTGAGCGCGAGTCCGCCCAGGCAGTGGCCGAGTACCTGGATGTTCGGCGCGCCGGTCACCTCGCGAATCTTCGCGACCGCGGCGGGAATATCCTCGCGCGCGACCATGTCGACGTTGGCCGGCACGAGCACGCTCGGCAGTTCGATGCTGACGCGCAGATCGACGAGCCATACGTCGTAGCCCGACGCGTACAGATATTCGACGAGGTTGGTCGAGATCAGATCGGTCGAGAAGATGCGGCTCGAGACGCCCGAGCCGTGGATCAGCAGGATCGGCTTCGACTCTTTGTCCGCGGCAGGATCGAAGTAGCGTGTGAGCTTGAGCCGCGTGCGGTCCGGTGTATCGAAGTAGGTGACCTGCGGCGCCGGCGCGCGCAGCGTGCGCTTGGCGCGCGGCGGCGTGTAGGGATCGTAGAACTGCAGCGGCGCGGCCACGCCACCGTATTCGGTGAACAGCACGCCCGCGAAGAATTTGCCGAACTTCAGCGTCCATTCGAGGCGCGTCTTCAGGTCGGGCGCGTGGGTGACTTCGAGCGTGCGCTGCTGCTTCAGGAAGTTTTCCGGCGTGATGACGAGCGTGGCGGTGCCGACGACGGGCGCATCGTCCTTATCCGACGCGCGTATCTCCGCATACAGCGTGTTGGTCTGCTCCCACAGGTTGATCGGCGACGTGCGCGTGATGATCTTCTTGCCGGTCAGATACCAGGTGTTGCCTTCGGCCGCGTCGAGCGTCATCCGGTAGTTCATGTTGCGCTCGTCGACGTCGGACTCGTCGACGACGAACAGGTTGAACGTGCCGTCGCTGATCGTCAGCGGTTGCGCGGAGAGGGCGGGGCAGCTCAGCGTGCCGGCGGTGCGCGCGAGGTGATTCGGGTTGCTCAGCATGTCGGCGAGATCGTCGGACTCGACCGTCAGCGTGAATTCGATCGGGCTCTTGTCGGCTTCGCCCGCCACCTTGGGCGTGTAGGTGCCGACCATCGTCTCGGTGAAGCGCAGCCCGATCTTCTGGGCGGGCGGCGCGGCGGCGGTGCCCTTCGACGCGTAATCGATCGACCAGTCGTGCGCTTTGGCCAGCAGCGCGCAATTGCGTTCGGCGAGCGCGGAGATGGTCAGAAGCGGATTGACGCCGAGCGACATCGGCATCACCGCGCCGTCCATCACGTAGAGGCCGTCATGCACCGCGGCGCCGTCCGTGCCGCTGAACACGCGGCCCAGATGATCGACCACGCCATGCGCGGCGTCCTCGCCCATGCCGCAGCCGCCGAGCGGATGCACGGTCACGGTGTGCCGGCCGGCGATCTTCGTCGAAATCGGGTTGCGCAGATATTTGCCGCCGAGGGGCCTGGTCGCGTCGATCAGCACGTCCTCGACGGTCTGGAAGATCGGCTGGCGACCCGCCTTTTCCCATTCGATGCGCGCACGGCCTTTATCGCCGATCTTGATGCGGCCGCTTTCGTCGTCGTGCGCCATCACGAGGTAGCTTTGCGTGTGATTGAGCGCACCGTGGTACGGGCCGCGGATCAGGCTCTCGATCGCGCGCGCGTCGTAGGCCGCGCGCTCGAGCAGCGACGGGGCGCCCGCCGCATCCACGCCTTCGAGCGGCGCGACCGCGCCGAGCATGCCTACGAGCGCTTCGCCGACCGCGCCGGCCAGCGAGCCTTCCTCGATCACAAAGCCATCCCTGACGTTTTTCTCGGCGGCGCGATTGTCGATCAGGCCGGTGATGGTCGGCCCGACAGGCGGAATCTGCCCGGGCTTGTGCTCGCCCCAGCCGACGCCGTTGATCGGGTCCTTCGTGTTGTACGCGAAGGCGAGCACGTCGCCGTTGCCGGTGAAGTGCTGGCCGAGCATGTCCGACGTGCTCAGGCCCGCGTCGCGCGAGCGCAGCAGCAGCGCGGTCGAGCCGATCGTGCCCGCCGCGACGATGACGATATCGGCCAGCACGAACAGATCGGGCGCGTCGTAGCTTTCGCGGCCGAGCTTCACGAGCTGGAAGTTGACCTTCCATTGCTGCGTGTCGGGATCGCGCAGCACCGAATGCACGGCCGTGCCGGTGAAAATCTGCGCGCCGTGGGCGACCGCGTCGGGCAGATAGTTCATGTGAGTCGAGTTCTTCGCGTCGTAGTTGCAACCGGAGTTGCAATCGCCGCAACCGACGCAGCGCTGCTGCTCGACGCCCGCCGCGTTCGGGCCGCTCCTGAACGTGACCGTGATCGGCGGACGGCTGAAGCGGTCGGCCATGCCGAGCGCCTGCGCCGATTTTTCGAGCGCCTGCAGCTTCGGCAGCGGCGGAAAGTCGTCCGGCACCGGCGACGGCGACAGCATTGTCCGGGCGAGCGCATAGCCGTCGTCGCGTCCGGCTTTGTCGGCGCGCAGCGCGGCCGGCCAGCGCGGGTCGTCCCACAGGCGCGGATCGGCCTCGAGCGCGACGTTCGCATTGATCAGCGAGGTGCCGCCGAGCCCGCAGCCCACCACCGCGTTGACGTCCTCGTTCACGTGCACTTCGAGCAGCGCGAGCGGTGAACCGATCTGCGCCTCGGCGGTGTTGTACTGGATATTCTCGACGCCCTGCACGGGCGTGCGCGGATACTCGCCGGCCATGAATTCGCGGCCGCGCTCGAGCACGCACACGCGACGGCCCGCGCGCGCCATGCGGCTCGCGGCGATCGCGCCGCCGTAGCCCGAGCCAATCACCACCACCTCGTAATGCCGTTGCAGCGCCGTCGGCGCGCTCGATAAGCGGTTCATCAGGACCACCTCGTCTGGAATCGGATGCGGGAAAGGAAGCGCGGCTTCGGAACAAAGACGGCGTGCTGCGGCAGCTTTTTTATCGTAGGCGGAATATCGCTGCAAAAAAAGCGGATGCAAAAAAAGCGCGCCATGGAGGGGCGCGCCGAAGTCGTAGCGTGCGACGTTCAGAGCGGCATGCCCGCCGGCCGTTGCCGGGTGTACCCGCCCGTACGGGCATGCGCTCTTACTTCGCTTCTTATGTGGCCTGTTGGTTCTCCGAATTGTTACGCGGCCACTTCATTGCATTCGCTATCGCTCGATTCCGCCGCGAGCAGATTCAGCGCAACCAGAATCGCCGCGCGATTGTCGACGTCGATCTCGATGCCGAGCGCGTCGGTGAGCCAGCGGCCGATCTTGGTGTTGGAAAATTCCGCGGCGCCGGCCGTCTTTTTCATCGTGACGCCGAGTTTGACGGCGCGATAGTGATAAGAGGGCACCCGATGCTGCGCCGCGACCGCCGAAAGCCCGCCTTTGCCTTCCGAGCACCAGCCGAGACTGCCGGCCAGCACGATCCGCTCGGGTTCGTCGAGCCCTTCGATGAACTCGCGCGCCGCGCGCCGCACGCTTTGTTCGTCGAGGCCGTATTGCAGCAGCACGCTTTCCACCGGGTCTTCGAGCGCGTGCGCGTGCAGATCGATTTCCTGCGCGACGCCCTCGGTCTCCATCGACACGTTGCGCTGATGGCACGCGCTGCGCAGGCAGTCGATCAGATAGCGGCGGAAATACGCGCACACCGCGTAGCTGTTGGACGGCGCGCTGTCGGCGCAGGCGTTCGTTTCGGTGTGGCCGGGCGCGAGGCGCAACACCTTCGCGTAGATGAACTGCGCGACCAGTTCTTCCTTGTCCTCGCCGAGCGCCTGCAATTCGAGCGGGTGATAGGTCCGCAACGCGCGCTTGACCAGTTCGACCATCGACACCATTTCGTCCGCGGAGAGGCGGGTGCGTCTGCGCCACAGGTCGGGCAGGATCGCGTCGTCGAGTTGGCGGGCGAACTCGTAGCTCGGGACTGCGCCCATGGAAACCTCCGTCACGGTTGACAGGGAGCGCGGTGAGCCGCGGCGCGTGGGCCGCGAAGCGAGGGAAGTTGCCTGTAATGCCGCGCTGAAACGTGAATGCAGTATGGTTCGCGGCAAGGCCTTCGCCTATATGGAAGAAGTGTTAGCCGATGGGTAAACCGCCGGGTAAACCTTCTGACGGAATGCTGACGATTCGTCAGAAGCGTGCGCATTCGCCGTAGAATGAACCGCTCGGGCGGCGCGTCTGGTCGCCCGGTTCCGACCCGCGGGTTTCCCGGAGCACCGCCGCCTGGCCAGTGCTTCGTCTCAACGAAGTTGCCATGCCCCCGCGATCAAGCTGCGCGGGATCGGATCAGGCGCTATCGCGCTAACGCCGACAGAGGAGACCGCCCGATGCGGGCCGACCCGATCCAGCGTGCCATCGACGAAGACCTCGTGCGCGTGCTCTACGCGCAGGACCCGATCGCGTTCTTTTCGCACTGGTTTTCGATCGCGGTGCTGGTGGCCATCTACTGGCCGCATGTGCCGGCGCCGCCGTTGTTTATCGCGTGTTTCGTTTTTTATGCGCTCGCCAATTGCGCGGGCCTCGCGCTGTGGATCTGCAATCGTCGCTATCCGCAGTTGGTGTCGCCGCGCGACTGGATTTATTTGCACGCGCTGCGTGGCGTGCTCCTGTACAGCGGGCCGGGCTTCGCGGTGTGGTTCGCGTTCCAGAGTCCGCAAACCGATCTGCCGCTATTGCATACCGTGCTGCTGGTGACGCTCGCGGCCGGCGTGTTCATGTCGAATGGGTTCGATCTCCTCAATTTTTCGACGTCGATTCCGTTTCTGCTGCTGCCATCGATCGTGCTGCATTTCGGTTCGCATACGTTCGATCGCACGATTCTTGCGATCGTGCTCGCGTTCTTCTTCTGCGCGATCAACGTCTACGCGATGAGCTATCGCAAGCTGTTTCGCCAGGTCGTGCAGGCGCGTGTCGATCAGCAGTACCTCGCGGAATCGCTGGCCGCGCAAAAGCGCGTCGCCGAAGAAGCGAGCCTCGCGAAGACGCGCTTTTTCGCGGCCGCAAGCCACGATCTGCGCCAGCCGCTGCATGCGATCGGCCTGCTCGCGGCGTCGCTGAACGACCCTGCGGCGACGCCCGCGCAGCACGCGAAGACGGCCGGGCACATCGTCTATAACGTCGAGGCGCTCAATCAGCTGTTCAACCAGGTGCTCGATCTCGCGCGGCTCGAAAGTGGCGTGACCCAGGTGATCCGGTTGCACTTCCGGCTCTCCGAGCTGTTCGAGCGGGTCGGCAGCCAATATCGTCCGCAGGCCGCGGCGAAGGGGCTCGCGCTGCGCATCGCGCCGACTTCGATGGTCGTCTACGACGATCCTGTGCTGCTCGAACGGGTGTTGAGCAATCTGCTGTCGAACGCCGTGCGTTATACCGAGCAAGGCGCGATCTGGCTCGGCTTCCGGCGCGCGGGGCGACAAAAGGGCGGCTATATCGAGGTGCGCGATTCGGGCGTCGGCATCGCGCCGGAGGAGCACGGGCGTATTTTCGAGGAGTTTTACCAGGTCGAGAATCCGCAGCGCGACGCGCGTCAGGGGCACGGGCTTGGCCTGCCGACCGTCAGGCGGCTCGTCGGCCTGCTCGGCGGCGAGTTGCAGCTGCGCTCGGCGCCCGGGCGCGGCTCGGTGTTCCGCTTCGCGGTGCAGGCGGGCGACGGGAGCGGCATCGTCGCGAGTCTGAACGATCCGGTCGCGGGCGGCCCGGCTTCGCTGGGGCGGCGTGTGCTGTGCATCGACGACGAGCCGTCGATACTAGAGGGCCTCGCGAGCCTGCTCGAGCGCTGGGGCTGCGAGGTGCGCGGCGCGCGCGACGAAGCCGGTGCGCTCGCCGCGCTCGCGGACGGCTTCGTGCCCGACGCGGTGCTGTGCGACTACCAGCTCGCCAATCACCGCACCGGCGCGCAGGCGCTCAGCGCGATGCGCGGCGCGCTCGCGCGCGAGGGGCACGGCAATGTGGTTACGCTGCTGATCACCGGCGATATGGCGTCGGCGGAGCTGGCGGCGCTCGCGTTGCAGGGGATTCCCGTGCTGCACAAGCCGGTCACACCGGCGCGGCTGCGGCGCACGCTGGAAATGCTGTGGCAGCAGGCCGAACTCGACAAGGGTCGGCCGGCGGGCGCAGTCGTGTTGGGAGATGCGGCGGGAGAGGTTGGTTCAGCGCAGTCGCCGGCAGGGGGCGGCTCGCCGCAAACCGAAGCGGGCTCCGGGGCGCAAAGCGAAACGCAGCCTTAGCAACGGGAAGCAGAGACGGTTGACGCTGCGGCGCAGCGCTATAGCGTTTTCCCCGCCTCCAGCCATCCATTGATTACCGCGATCGCCGTCGAGCGGTTATGCACGCCGAGAGCGCGAAAAATTACCGACAGATGCACCTTCACGGTCCCCTCGGCGACGCCGAGATCGCGCGCGATCATCTTGTTGGTCCAGCCGCGATGCACGAGCCGCATGATGTCCTGCTGACGCGGTGACAGGTTCTCCAGCAGATGCTGCTGGTGCGGCTGCAGCGACGGCGCCGACCTGAGCGGTTCGGTCTGCGCGGCGACGCTCGGGGGCGGCATACCTGCCGATGCATCCGCTTCGGCCCCCGCGCAGCCGGCCGCCTGGGTTTCGCGTGTGCCGAGCAGACTCAGCGCTTCCATCGGCACATAAGCGCCGCCGGACAGCACCAGTTCGATGGCCTTCAGCATCACGCTGGCGGGCTGGCGCTTCGGCACGAAACCGAGCGCGCCGGCCGCGAGCACCGCACGCATCTCGTCGGGCGATTCCTCTGCGGACAGCACCACCACCGGCAGCGCCGGATTCGCCTTCAGCAGCGATTCGAGCGACGTCGCGCCGCTCATGCCCGGCATATGCAGATCGACGATCGCCATATCGTGATTGGCGTCGGGGCGCGCGGCGGTCGCAAGGGTTTCCCAGCTGTCGGCTTCGTCGAACTGGGCGTCGGGATCGAAGCCGCGCAGCATGCCTTTGACGCCTTGCCGGATCAGTTCATGGTCGTCGGCTACAAGAAACTTCATGATGTCTCCGCGAGTCGAGCCGGTCCGTTGAGGGCTGCCGCCGATGCACATTCCGCCCTGGCGGGCTGCGCACTTGCAGCGCAATTAACTGCGGTACTCATGACACACATCATGGCCGGTTTTCCGCGCTTCTTGGTCGATCCCACGGACCCCGGCACGTTCCAACTCGCCGGGGTCCCGCTCCCTTGCCGTGCCGCGCGCCGCTCGGCTGGGCTGCGACGCGCGTGGCCGGCTGCCGGCATCGTTCGATGCGCTTCGTGATGTTAAGGCAGGTCTCCCGCGCATAGGTTCCGGCTTGCTACGTAGACGAGCCGTGCGAAGCTTTTTTGAAGCGCTGGCGCGCGATCCGGCAGGTTATGCCCGCCGGATCGACACGGGTTCGCGCGCCGCTATCCGACCGCGAATAGCGTCGCTTTCATCAGAAGCTTGAAGGCGAAACCGAGCGACATCGCCGCGGCCACGCCGAAGCACCAGAGCGCGATGAACCAGAGCCAGCCCGGCAGCTTGCGGCCGGGCGCTGCCGCATTGGCATTGGCAGCGGGAGTCGACGCGCGGACACCCCGCTTTTCAGTGATAGTGATGTTGGTCGCCATGACGCACCTTGCCTCGAAAGACCCAGTAACCCATCGTCGTATAGGCGACGATGATCGGCAGGATCACCGCCGCGCCGGCCAGCGTGAACGTCTGGCTCGTGCGTGGCGCGGCGGCTTCCCATAGCGTGATGCTCGACGGAATCGCGTACGGCCACAGGCTCAACAGCAGCCCGAGATAGCCAAGCAGCACGAGCGTCAGCGCGAGCACGAACGGCGTGTTGTGGTGGCGCGCGCGCACCGCGCGATGCATGAAGAACGCGCAGATCGCGACGAGGAACGGCACCGGCAGCAGACGATAGAAGATCCCGTCATGGAACCAGCGTTGCGCGATGCCCGCATCCATCAGCGGCGTCCACAGGCTCACGATCGCGATGAAGCCGAGCAGCACCAGCGTCAGCGGCCAGACCACGCGATGCAGCCGGCGCTGCAGGTCGCCTTCGGTCTTCGCGACCAGCCAGCAGCAGCCGAGCAGCGCGTAAGTCGCGACGAGCCCGAGGCCCGTCAGCAGGCTGAACGGCGTGAGCCAGCCGAACGCGTCGCCGGCATACGCGCCATCGACGACCGGAATGCCTTGCAGGAAAGCGCCGAGCACGATGCCCTGGAAAAACGTCGCGCCCGCCGAGCCGCCGATGAACGCGAGGTCCCACAGGTGCCTCGTGCGACGCGACTTCGCGCGGATCTCGAACGACACGCCGCGAAAGATCAGGCATACGAGCATGAACACGAGCGGCAGATAGAGCGCCGACAGCACGGTCGAGTAGACCACCGGAAACACCGCGAACAGCGCGGCGCCGCCGAGCACGAGCCAGGTCTCGTTGCCGTCCCACACTGGCGCGACCGTGTTCATCATCAGGTCGCGCTCTTTCTCGTCGGGGAAGAACGGAAAGACGATGCCGATGCCGAGGTCGAAGCCGTCCAGCACGACGTACATGAAAAGGCCCAACGCGATGATCGCGGCCCAAACGACGGTTACGTCCATATTCTTTCTCTCGTAGCGTGGGTTAGACGACGTCGATCATCTGATCGGCGGCGGACAGCGGGCGGCGCGCGGTCTGCGCGGGCGTCGGCTGCGGTGTGTCGTGCGGCGTGTCGTGCGGCTTGCCGCCAGGCAGCGCGGGACCCGAGCGCATCAGCTTCAGCATGTAGTAGATGCCGGTGCCGAACACGAGGAAGTAGACGACCACGAAGGTCATCAGCGACAGACCGACCTGCTGCGTGGTCAGCGGCGACACGGCCTGCGACGTGCGCATCACGCCATAGACGACCCACGGCTGACGGCCCGCTTCGGTGGTGACCCAGCCGGCCAGCAGCGTGATGAAGCCGCTCGGGCCCATTGCGACGCACAGCCGCTGGAACCACTTCGCTTCGAACAGACGTCCACGGCGATGCAGCACCCAGGCCGCGATCGACATTGCGATCATCAGCACGCCGAGGCCGGCCATGATGCGGAAGCTCCAGAACACCACGGCCGAATCCGGCCGGTCCTCTGGCGGGAATTCCTTCAGCCCGCGGATTTCGCCGTCCCAGCTATGCGTGAGGATCAGGCTGCCCAGGTGCGGGATCGACACCGCGTAGTGCGTGGTTTCGGCCTTCATGTCGGGGATGCCGAACAGATTCAGCGCGGTGCCGCCTTTTTCGGTGTCCCAGATGCCTTCGATCGCCGCGATCTTCGCCGGCTGATATTCGCGCGTGTTCAGGCCGTGCTGATCGCCGATGAATGCCTGGATCGGCGTCAGAATCAGCAGCAGCCACAGCGCCATCGAGAACATCTTCTTGACGGCGGGATCGCGTCGGCCGCGCAGCAGATGCCACGCGCCGACCGCCGCGACCACCAGCCCCGCGACGATGAACGCCGCCAGCGCCATATGCGCGAGCCGGTACGGGAACGACGGATTGAAGATGATCTTGAACCAGTCGAGCGGCACGACATGGCCGTCGACGACCTCGAAACCCTGCGGCGTCTGCATCCAGCTATTGGACGCGAGGATCCAGAAGGTCGAGATCAGCGTGCCGATCGCGACCATCAGCGTCGCGCCGAAGTGCGCGCGCGGACTCACGCGCTGCCAGCCGAACAGCATGATGCCGAGGAAGCCCGCTTCGAGAAAGAATGCGGTCATCACCTCGTACATCAGCAACGGACCGGTGATGGGCCCGGCGAAACTCGAGAAGCCGGACCAGTTGGTGCCGAACTGATAGGCCATCACGACACCGGAGACGACGCCCATCCCGAAGGCCACTGCGAAGATCTTCGACCAGAACAGACAAAGATCTTTGTAGTAGGCCTTGCCGGTTCTCAGCCAACGCCATTCGAGAACGGCAATGAAGCTGGCGAGACCGATGCTGAGCGCGGGGAAAACGATGTGAAAAGAAACCGTGAACGCGAATTGAATGCGCGCGAGATCGAATGCCGATAGTGCCGAGTTCATGATCCTGTTGTGCGTGATTGCCGCGTGAGTGAATTACGCGCGTCGACCGATGTCGGTGCGCACTGCGCTTGGCAGATGGCGCAAGAGTAGGGGATCGAAACAAAATGTGTTGCAATGCGGTGTGCGTCAAAAAACCGCCTTGTTTTATGCGAAATGCGCGAATCGAAGAGGCAAGCCGTTGATGAGTCTCAAGTTTCCTTTAGCGGCCGAGGCAGGGCCGCGTGTGCGTCGTTGCATGTGCTGCGTCAATCGACCGCGCTGCAGCAATGCTTGTCGCGCAGCCTTGCGCGGCAAGGTCGCGAGCGGTGCCCGTCGTCAGCCGACAATCGATACATCCAAACCGACTTCGTCGGTTCGCGCGCTAGTCAGCCGATTTTTTTATCTCTACGATTCGGCCGTTTCCGTAGTTCCGTGATTCATTGCCGTATTCGCACGGCGTTCTGTCATGCGTCGCGCGCATGCTTCGTGAGCAGCTTCCGCTTCATCCACCTGCCGGCGACGGCAAACTTCAACGACAAGGAGTTAGCAGATGAGCACGATCAGGACGAAAGACGGTACTTCGATTTTCTATAAGGACTGGGGCAAGGGTCGCCCGGTCGTGTTTTCGCACGGCTGGCCGCTGACCGCCGATGCGTGGGATGCGCAGATGCTGTTTCTCGGCAGCAAGGCTTTCGCGTGATCGCGCATGACCGGCGCGGCCACGGACGCTCGGAGCAGCCGTGGGACGGCAACGAGATGGACACCTACGCCGACGACCTTGCCGCACTGATCGAACATCTCGACTTGCAGGACGCGACGCTGGTCGGCCATTCGACGGGCGGCGGCGAAGTCGCGCATTACATCGGCCGACACGGCACGGGGCGTGTCGCGAAGGCCGTGCTGATCGGCGCGGTGCCGCCGCTGATGCTGAAGACCGCCGATAATCCGCTCGGCCTGCCGATCGACGTGTTCGACGGCATCCGCAAGGGCGTCCTCGACGATCGCTCGCAGTTCTTCAAAGATCTGGCCGTGCCGTTCTATGGCTATAACCGCGAGGGCGCGAAGGTGTCACAGGGCGTGATCGATTCGTTCTGGCGCCAGGGCATGGCCGGCTCGATCAAGGGGCTATACGACTGCATCAAGCAGTTCTCCGAGGTCGACTACACCGAAGATCTGAAGAAGATCGACGTACCGACCCTGGTGCTGCACGGCGACGACGACCAGATCGTGCCGATCGACGCAGCCGGCCGACGCACCGCGGAGATCGTCAGGAACGCGACGCTGAAGGTCTATGCGGGCGGCCAGCACGGCATGTGCACCGTGGAGGCCGACAAGGTCAATGCCGACCTGCTCGAATTCATCGGCGCTTGAGCGATCAGAAACGCGTGATCAGGTGATTTGCTGACTGCCCGGGCGGCGTTCAGACGCCGCCCGCGCCGAATGCCGGGCGACCGCGGGCGTCAGGCGATTCACTTCTCGAACAAAAAACCCCTCATGGTCATACGATGTCGCATGAAGGCGATATCCGTATGTCTTTGTTTTTTAAGAGGCTACCAAACGCCTCATATGCAATTTAAGGGTAAATGCGGAGTTGAAATCCGCCGGTTCATCATCGATAGTACGTTATCGTACAACTTGGGTGTGTTATGCGACGCGCACAGCGCGATCCGCCGGCTGCTCAATCCCTCTGTCTGTTCTCTGTAGACCTCGCGCGCGGCGCAGTTAAAGGAACCCCTATGAAGAAGATTGCCCTGAGTGGCGCCGGCGGCCAGCTCGGCTCCGTGGTACGTGCTGAATTCGTCGCGCGCGGCGTGCCGTTGCGCTCGGCCGCTGGCTCGAAAGTGCTGACGCCGCTCGTCGACGGCGAAGACGTGATGAACGGCGACCTGCGCGATCCGGCGGTTGTCGACCGTCTGCTGAACGGCGTGGACGTGCTGATCCATTTCGCCGGCACGAGCGTCGAGCGTCCGCTGCCCGAGATCATCGAGAACAACCTGCGCGGCCTCGTCGAAGTCTACGAAGGCGCGCGCCGCAACGGCGTGAAGCGCATCGTGTTCGCGAGCTCGAACCACGCGATCGGCATGTATCGGGTCACCGAGCATCTGAGCCTCGACTGCGAACTGCGCCCGGATGGCTTTTACGGTCTGTCGAAGGTGTGGGGCGAAGCGCTCGCGCGCATGTACTGGGACAAGCACGGCATCGAAAGCGTGTGCGTGCGCATCGGCAGCTGCCTCGAGCGTCCGACCGAGCAGCGTCACCTGAGCACCTGGTTCGGCCATCAGGACCTGATGCATTTCCTCGATCGCTGCATCGAAGCGGAAGAGGTCGGCTTCCTGACCATCTGGGGCGTGTCGGCCAATACGCGCAGTTGGTGGGACAACAGCGTCGGCGCCGCGCGTCTGGGCTACGAGCCGAAGCAGAACGCCGAGGACTACGCTCAAGACATCCTCTCGCGCCCGAATCCGCTCGATGAACTGGGCCAGCGCTTTCAGGGCGGCAGCTTCGTCGGCATCGACTACTCGCGCAAGGACTAAGTCCCGGGCAGTTCGACGGGCAATGCATCACGAGGAGATCGCGTAACGAAGATCAAGGGTATTCGCTGGTGGATGGTCGCGCTGGTCGCGGTCGGCCTGATCATCAATTACCTGGCGCGCAACACGTTGTCGGTCGCGGCACCGACGATGATGAAGGAGCTCAACATCACGACCGAGCAGTACGCGCACGTGGTCGTGGCGTGGCAGCTCTGCTATGTGTTCATGCAGCCGGTCGCCGGTTTCGTGCTCGACACGATCGGCACCAAGATCGGCTTCGCGGTCTTTGCGCTGGCATGGTCGGTGGCTTGCGCGGCGGCGGCATGGGCGACGGGCTGGCGCAGCCTCGCGGGTTCTGCGGTCTCCTCGGACTCGCCGAATCGGCGGGTATTCCGGCTGGCGTGAAGGCGACGAGCGAGTGGTTCCCGGCGAAGGAGCGGTCGGTTGCGATCGGCTGGTTCAATATCGGCTCGTCGCCTGGCAAACGTTCAATGCGTGGATTCCGCTGTACATGATGACCGAGCGTCACATGAACCTGAAGGAAGTCGCGATGTTCGCGTGGATGCCGTTCCTTGCGGCTGATATCGGCTGCGTGCTCGGCGGTTATCTGAGCCCGCTGTTTCACAAGTACGCGAAAGTGTCGCTGTTCACGTCGCGCAAGATGGTGTTCGTGGTCGGTGCGTTGTTCATGATCGGGCCGGCTTGCGTCGGTCTCGTCGAGAGCCCGTACATGGCGGTGGCGCTGCTGTGCGTCGGTGGCTTCGCGCACCAGACGCTGTCGGGCGCGCTGTACGCGATCACGTCGGACATGTTCGGCAAGCACGAAGTCGCGACCGCGACGGGCATGGGCGGCATGGCAGGGTATCTGGGCGCTGCCGCGTTCACTGCGCTGTTCGGTGTGCTCGTCACGCAGATCGGGTATAGCCCGCTGTTCGTCGTGCTGGCAGTGTTTGATCTGATTGCCGCGGTCGTGGTGTGTCTGTTGGCCAGGAGTTCGGAGAAGAGGCCGGAGCCGATGTGGGTCGCGCCGGATGCGGTGACGGCGAAGTAAGGCGAAAGTACGGTCGGCTCGTGTGGGCCGATCCGGCGAAAGAAGCGGCGCGCAAGAGTAGGTGCCGTTTCTTTCGTCAGGTTTGCGGCCGATTGCGAGATTGCAGTCTTGCGCCCCGAGCGTTACAGGCGCAAACAGATTAATCGCCCAGCAGACGTTTTAATTCGTCAAAGAACAATGCGGTTATGTATCCCCACAATTTCCGATAAAAATTAAATCCATAGTCTTCGTAAGATTTTTGTCGCCTAACAGATCGCTACCCTGGTTCAGATATCCACCAAACAGGGCGTGGAACTGAGGATATGACTCTTCGTTCATCATTTGAGGGATCTGAGGCGGTTGACCGGATGCAGAGCGGTGGCGCGAGCATCGCGACAAATTACTCGCTGAGAAGCCTTTTTAATTCGTCAAGAAATGAGGCAGTCGTGTAGCCCCATAACTCCGGAGAAAAATCTTGGCCATAGTCGTTTCTGAACGCCGAATCCAGATCCTCCCGGTGCTCGCTCATGAATGAATTGATTTCGTGAACCATCTCGAGGTGGCTCTCGCGTGGGCAGTCTCTCTTGTAGCAAGCGATGATTTCGGGAATCGTATCTCCCCATATATCGAAGTCCTCATTCAGGTATGCGCCAAACAGCTGATACATTTTGGGGTAGCGAGTTGACAGCATAAATTCTCTCTATTTAATGTAAGCAGTAACAATATAGTATGGCATTCCGTTGTAGGTTTGATATTTCAGAACGACTACAACCTCATTCATGGGCGTCAGTTTCCCTGTCTCCCTCGTTATGCCATAGCCGACGTTACCCGCCACGCGCCGCGTCAAAGCGAGAGGGCCGCCTCTGCCCGAAGACTGCGCCCATTCCCGAATGATGGTCGCATTGGCACGCATGACTTCTGAGATGGCTGATTCGGCCCGCTCGAGGTTCGTGAACGACGAAACCTTCTCTCGACGCGGCTCGAGTTTGAGTCTTTCTCGCAACTGCGCTTCGGTCCGTCCGACATGCTTCAAGAGCGTGTGTCCGCCAATCCCGCTCCCTGCCTTCGCTTCGTGCATGTCCAGACTGATCCGGCCCATCGCGATACGCGAAGCCCGTATAGCCTTGATCGAACTAGCAAAGCCAAACGGCACGACCATATCGAGCCACAGACCGATATTGTTCGCCATATCGGGGCTGGCCTTCATCGCTTGCGCGAGTTTCGTCGTGCCCTGTTGGGTCAGCGTCGCCGTATCTCGCGCCGTCCAGATCTGACGCAAGCCAGCGGCCGCCGTGTCCGAGCCATGTACGCCGAACACAACGCATCCAGCCTTGCTCGCCATGGTCGGTTCAGGCATCACACACAGCGCGCCGGCCCCGACCATTTCCAGCAAACCGCCGACAAGTTGCAATCCGCCCCATAACCGGTTGGAAATCATTTCGCTGTGGCTGATCGATTGACGGGTCAGCACCGCCGCTAGTTGCGGCGCACTCACCACGACACGCACGCCGTCTCCATCTTGTTCGCCCGACATTCGGTATCCCTCTGTGATTGAGGCCGCCAAGATAGCTGTCGACCAAAGGCACAGGAAATGGGCGATGGATGATTCTTGTGTCCCATTAATCCGATGGCTGCGAGTCATTGACTGCATATCGCTCGTAGTCATGCACTAGCCACGCGGCTTAACGCACGGGAGCAGACGGCAATCCGAGGAGACACGGGGCGGGGAGTCGCCATCGCTAAGCACGATACGAACGTGTCGCGTTAGGCGGCGAAAGAACTCTACGGCCGGAAGAGGGAAAGGGCAGCATGCGCGAACTACGCACGACGCCCAGAAATGCAGAGTGCAATCGAGCCGCCCATCGGTCACATGAACACCGACGGACAACCCGATCGCAACTATGTTCGAACCTACCTCAAATCACGCAGTCTTCTGCCCAATCTCGTGATTCGCGAGCACTTCGAGCGCGCGCACCATCGCCGAGTGGTCCCACGCCTTGCCGCCGTGCGCGACGCACGCGTTGAACAGCGCCTGGCAGGTGGCGGTGTTCGGCAGCGACACGCCGAGCGCCTGCGCGGTCGACAGCGCGAGGTTCAGATCCTTCTGGTGCAGCTCGATGCGGAAGCCCGGATCGAACGTGCGCTTGGTCATACGCTCGCCGTGCACTTCGAGAATGCGCGACGACGCGAAGCCGCCCATCAGCGCCTCACGCACGCGCGCCGGATCGACACCCGCCTTCGACGCGAGCAGCAGCGCTTCGCCGACCGCCTCGATGGTCGCCGCGACGATCACCTGATTGGCGACCTTGCACACCTGACCGGCGCCAACCGCGCCGATCAGCGTGACGTTCTTGCCCATCATGTCGAACATGGGCTTGACGCTGTCGAACGTGGCCTGTTCGCCGCCGACCATGATGGTCAGCGAGCCGGCCTTCGCGCCGACTTCGCCGCCCGACACCGGTGCGTCGAGGTAGTCGGCGCCGGTTTCGCGCACGCGCGCCGCGAAGTCGCGGGTCGCCATCGGCGAGATCGAGCTCATGTCGACGACGGTATGGCCGGCGCGCAGCGCGCTCGCGAGGCCGTTTTCGCCGAACAGCACGCGCTCGACGTCCGGCGTGTCCGGCACCATGATGAAGATCACGTCCGCGTTGGCGGCGACCGCGGCGGGGTTGTCGCATGCGACGGCGCCGGCCTGCGTCAGTTCGGCGGGCACGCCGCTACGCGTGAACGCGGCGAGCGGCACGCCGTTTTTCAGAAGGTTGGCGGCCATGGGCTTGCCCATGATGCCGAGTCCGATAAAGCCTGCTTTTTTCATGGAATGCTCCGAAGATGTCGTGGCGGCCGCGTTCAAGCTTCGCCCGCCGGTTTCTGCATGAAGTGTTTCTGCGCCGCCTGAGCGGCGCCCTTGAGCAGCCCGAGATCCGCGCAGACGGCGAGGACGCGCGCGCCCATCGACAGATAACGTTCCGCGTCGGCCTGCACCGGCGCGAGAATGCCGCTCGACTTGCCGGCCGCCTGCGCGCGCTCGAACACATGCGCGATCGCCTGCTGCACGTCCGGATGGCTCGCGTTGCCGAGGTGGCCATACGATGCCGCGAGGTCGGACGGACCGATGAAAACCGCGTCGATGCCGTCCACCGCGAGGATGCTGTCGATCGCCTCGACCGCCTTGCGGCTTTCGATCTGCGGGATCACGCAGATGTTGTCGTTGGCGAGCGCGAAGTAGCCGGACACGGTGCCATAGCGGTTGCCGCGATGGCCGACCGACACGCCGCGGATCCCCTGCGGCGGATAGCGCGTTGCGGCGACCGCGCGGGCGGCGTCCTCGGCGCTGTCGACGAACGGCACGAGGAAGTTCGAGAAGCCGCTGTCGAGGAATCGTTTGATCATGACGCTGTCGTTAGCCGGTGGTCGGACGACCGGTGCGCTGCCGCTGTCCTTGAGCGCCATCAGTTGGGGGATCAGCGTGAGCACGTCGTTGGGCGCGTGTTCGGCGTCGAGCAGCATCCAGTCGAAGCCGACCGTGCCCAGCAGTTCAGTGGCGATCGGACTGGCAAGCGATGCCCAACAGCCGATCTGGGTTTTTCCCTCGCGCACCGCGCGCCGGAAGCGGTTCGGCAAGGATTCGTAAGGCGTGACGGCGGGCATGCGGGGTCTCCTCGAACGACGATGGATCGGGAATAGCGCTTCGACGACCGCAGTAAAACCGCGCAGAACGCAAGGTTATAAGTCGTCGTATGACTAACGGCAGGTTAGCACTGAGCCCCTCCGTTGTAACGGTCGTGTATACCCGAATGACCCCGTCCGACAAGCGTTTCGGGTTGCATGGAGCCCCCGGAATGTTGTAGGATGACCTATATCTGAAGCCTTCATTCAAGGAAAGCCAAAAATGCCTATTACCGGTGAAATGCTGATCGGTCGCAAAGCAGTGCGCGGCGAAGAAAAACCGCTGCGCGCGTTCAATCCTGCCACGGGTTCCGAGATTGCCGAGCCGGTGTTCGGCAGCGGCACCGTCGAGAACGTCGAGCAGGCCTGCGTGCTCGCGCAACAGGCGTTCGACGCGTACCGCCAGCTGCCGCTCGCAGTGCGCGCCGAGTTTCTGGATCGTATCGCGGACGGCATCACCGCGCTCGGCGACGAACTGATCGAACGCGCGATGGCTGAATCGGGCCTGCCGAAAGCGCGTCTGGAAGGCGAGCGCGGCCGCACCACCGGTCAGCTGAAGCTGTTCGCGCAAACCGTGCGCGCGGGCCAGTGGCTCAACGCGACGCTCGATTCGCCGCTGCCGGAACGCAAGCCGCTGCCGCGCTCGGATCTGCGCATGCAGAAGATCGCGCTCGGCCCGGTCGCCGTGTTCGGCGCGAGCAACTTCCCGCTCGCGTTTTCGGTCGCGGGTGGCGACACCGCTGCGGCGCTCGCTGCCGGCTGCCCGGTCGTCGTGAAGGCGCACCGCGCGCACCTCGGCACCTCGGAGCTGGTCGGTCGTGTGATCCAGCGCGTCGCGCAGGAAATGGATCTGCCCGAAGGCGTGTTTTCGATGATCGTCGGCGCGGGCAACTCGGTCGGCGAGGCGCTGGTTGCGCACCCGGCCATCAAGGCGGTCGGTTTCACCGGTTCGCGCGCGGGCGGCACGTCGCTGATGCGCGTCGCGGCGGCACGTCCGGAGCCGATCCCCGTCTACGCCGAAATGAGCAGCATCAACCCGGTGTTCCTGCTGCCGAACGCTCTGACCGCACGCGGCGACAGCATCGCGCGCGGTTTCGTCGACTCGCTCGTGCTCGGCGCGGGCCAGTTCTGCACGAACCCGGGCCTCGCGATCGCGATCGACAGCGACGCGCTGAAGGGCTTCGTCGCGACGGCATCGGAAGCGCTCGCTGCCAAGCCGGCGCAGACCATGCTGACTTCGGGCATCCACGCCGCGTATGAAGACGGCGAGGGCAAGCTGGCCGCAACGAAGGGCGTCGAAGTCGTGGCACGCGGCGTCCCCGCGACCGGCCCGACCCAGGCCTGCGCGGCGCTGTTCGTGACCGACGCGCAGACGTTCCTCGCGAACCCGGCGCTGGAAGACGAAGTGTTCGGCCCGGTGTCGACGATCATCCGCTGCAAGGACGAGCAGGAAATGCTGAAGGTCGCCGAGCACTTCGCGGGCCAACTGACCGCGACGCTGCAGATGGACAACGCCGACGTGGCGGCTGCGAAGAAGCTGGTGCCGATTCTCGAGCGCAAGGCCGGCCGCATTCTGGTCAACGGCTTCCCGACCGGCGTCGAAGTGTGTCACGCGATGGTCCACGGCGGCCCGTTCCCGGCAACCTCGGACAGCCGCGCGACCTCGGTCGGCACCACGTCGATCGACCGCTTCCTGCGCCCGGTCTGCTACCAGGACTTCCCGGCCGAGCTGCTGCCGCAAACGCTGGCCGACGGCAATCCGCTGGAACTGTGGCGTCGTCGCGATGGCGAACTCACGCGCGGTTGATCGCGTGACGCCGTCCTGAACGGATGCGCGCGTCGTGCCGATATGGGCATGGGCGCGCATCGAAGGAAAGGGCGGTTGCAATCACAAAAAAAATGGCCGGGAATTCCCCGGCCATTTTTTTCGCCCGCGTGCTTCTTCGCGCAAATCAGCTGTTCGAGTCGTTCGCTTCGTTCGCGCGACGCAGCCGCTCGCGGCTATTCGACAGATGCATGCGCATCGCCGCCCGCGCGCCTTCGGCGTCGTGCCGGCTGATCGCTTCGAGGATGCTTTCGTGCTCGAGGTTCACGAGCGACAGATACGCATCAGGATCGGCGCGCGCAATGCCGGCCGAGTCGAGCCGGTTGCGCGGAATCAGCGCGCTGCCCATCTGCGACAGGATGTCGACGAAATAGCGGTTGCCGGTTGCACGCGCGACCGAGATGTGGAATTGCAGATCGGCCTCCACGCTGTCGAGCCCGTTGTGACGCGTGGCTTCGATCGCGTCGAGCGCGGTACGCATGTGCGCGAGGTCGTCCGGTTTCGCGCGTTGCGCGGCAAGACCGGCGCATTCGGTTTCGAGGCTGATGCGCAGCTCCAGAATGGACAGCACGTCGCGCAGCGTGGTGGCGGGCACCATGTCGATGCCGAGCTTTTCGCGCTGCGGCTCGAGCACGAAGCTGCCGATACCGTGCCGCGTCTCGATGATTTTGCCTGCCTGCAGGCGGGAGATCGCCTCGCGGATCACCGTGCGGCTCACGCTGAGCGTGTTCATCAGCTGCGATTCGGTCGGGAGTTTGTCGCCCGGCTTCAGCACGTTGGCCGCGATCTGCTCGGTGACGTAATTGACGACGAACTCGGCAAGATTGCGAGCGCGTCGTGGCGGTGCCGCGGATGCTAGTGGTGTAGCCATCGAAAACGCTCCTTGTTTGGAAGATCGCTGGGAATCCTGCATTTTTATTATATCGTCGTCTGACGACTGATTATATAAGCGCCGGATCGAATTCGGCGCGATTGTCACATGTATCGGCGGATGCCTGAACTTTGGCGCCTCGGTGCGCACGGCTCGCGCAAGGCGCCGGGCGTCCGCCGGCCGGAAGTACGATAACCGTAACGAAAACTGAGCCTATAGCGGGCTCACGCTGAGCGCAACTCGACTCGCCGGATGTCCTTGACGATCACCAGATAGCTGATCACCGTCATCAGGGCGTTCGCGCCGACGAACACCAGCGCGCCATTGAACGAGCCCGAACGCGCGACCAGATAACCGATCACGATCGGTGTCACGATGCCGGCGATGTTGCCGAACATGTTGAAGATCGCGCCGGACAGACCGAGCGCTTCCTTCGGCGCCGTATCGGCGACGACCGCCCAGCCGAGCGCGCCGATGCCCTTGCCGAAGAACGCGAGCGACATCAGCGCGACGACGATCCAGTCGGTCGACACGTAGTTGCAGCCGATGATGCAGGTCGACAGCAGCATGCCGCCGACGATCGGCACCTTGCGCGCGACGGTCAGCGACCAGCCGCGGCGGATCAACCCGTCCGACAACACGCCGCCGAGCACGCCGCCGAGAAAGCCGCAGATCGCCGGCAGCGAGGCCACGAGGCCCGCCTTCAGAATCGTCATCCCACGCGCCTGCACGAGGTAGATCGGAAACCACGTCAGGAAGAAGTAGGTCAGCACGTTGATGCAGTACTGCGCGAGATAGACGCCGAGCAGCATGCGGTTGCCGAGCAACTGACGCACGAGCGTCCAGCCGCCGCTCTTCGACACGTCGTCCGGACCCGTCTTGCGCGCACCGCTGACGAGGCCGCCGCCTTGCTCGATGTACTCGAGCTCGGCGCGCGACACGCCCGGGTGATCGGCGGGATTCTTCATGACCTTCAGCCACGTCAGCGCGAGCAGCAGCCCGACCACGCCCATCACGACGTAGACCGTCTCCCAGCCGAACGCATGCGTGAGCCACGCCATTAGCGGCGTGAACACGACCGCGGCGAAGTATTGCGCGGCGTTGAAGATCGCCGACGCGGTGCCGCGCTCGTTGGTCGGGAACCAGCTCGCGACCACCTTTGCGTTCGCCGGAAACGCCGGCGACTCGGCAGCGCCCATCACGAAGCGCAGCGCGAACAGCGCGGTGATCGCCGCGCCGGCGCTGCCGAGCAGGCCGACCGAGCTTTGCAGCAGCGTGAACAGCGACCACGAGAAGATGCTCGCCGCGTACACGCGGCGCGCGCCGAAACGGTCGAGCAACCAGCCGGCCGGCAGTTGCGACAGCACGTAGGCCCAGCTGAATGCGGAAAAGATATAGCCCATGCGGATCGCGTCGAGGCTGAACGCGGTGCGCATCGCGGAACCGGTGACGGACAGCGTCGCGCGGTCGGCATAGTTGAGGGTGGTGATCACGAAGATCAGCGCCAGGATCCCGTAGCGGACCTTGGTGCGTGCCGCGCTAGAGGCGGCGTCGGTGGAACTGGCCGTGCGGCTCAAGTCCATGGGTCATCTCCTGTATTGTTGGGCGAGGTGTGGTCTCTACGCCGGGCGGTCCGCAGACCGCCTGCCTATCGCGCAAATGCACGAACGCCCGGCAACGTTGCCGTGCCGGGCGTTCGCAACGGGGCCGTCTATGCAGCCCTCGTCGATGAGGCTCGCGAGCTTCTTCGCTCGAAGCCCCGACGCCGGTTCCTTACTGCGGTCCGAGCTTCTTGATCAGCGAGTCGAGCTGTTCGAGTTCTTCCGGAGTCAGATCGGTCAGCGGTGCGCGCACCGGACCTGCGTCGTGGCCGACCAGCTTCGCGCCAGCCTTGACGATGCTGACCGCGTAGCCTGCGCGGCGGTTGCGGATCTTCAGGTACGGCAGGAAGAATTCGTCGATCAGCTTGCCGGTCGTTGCGTGGTCGTCGGCGGCGATCGCGCGGTAGAACTCCATCGCCGTCTTCGGGATGAAGTTGAACACCGCCGACGAGTACACCGGCACGCCCAGCGCCTTGTACGCAGCAGCATAGACTTCCGCGGTCGGCAGGCCGCCGAGGTACGAGAAGCGGTCGCCGAGGCGGCGGCGGATCGTCACCATGTTTTCGATCTCGCCCACGCCGTCCTTGAAGCCGATCAGGTTCGGGCAACGGTCGGCCAGACGCTCGAGCATGTCGGCGTTGAGCTTCGAGTTCGCGCGGTTGTAAATGATCACGCCCATGCCCGGAACGGCCTTGCAGACCTCTTCGGCGTGCGCGGCGATACCGTCCTGGCTCGCTTCGGTCAGGTAGTGCGGCATCAGCAGGATGCCGTGCGCGCCGAGGCGCTGCGCTTCCTTCGCGTAGGCGATCGCCACGCGGGTCGGGCCGCCTGCGCCGGCGAGGATCGGTACCTTGCCCTTGCAGACTTCAACCGCGGTCTTGACGACTTGCGTGTAGTCGTCTTGCGTCAGCGAGAAGAATTCGCCCGTGCCGCCGGCGACGAACAGCGCCGAAGCGCCGTACGGAGCGAGCCATTCGAGGCGCTCAGCGTAAGTGTTGGCGCGGAAATCGCCTTTAGCGTCGAAGTCGGTGACGGGGAAGGACAGGAGGCCTTCCGAAACGATCTGCTTGAGTTCCTGCGGTGTCGTCATGATCTAAATATCCAGGCGTCGGATGGGGTCGTTAGTAGGATCCAACTAGTACGACGGACGTCGTACTAGTAGAAAATCTTTGAAATCAGATTTCTTATACGTCATCGTACAACAATGAATCCCGTAACTCAACGGTGTTTTCACGGCATAATGCTGTCTATAGGGTAAATACGGAACCCCCGGGCAAACGCCGGCGTTGTAGGATGACGTATGATTTCTGGCGAAGCAGGCCTACGCGCCTTAAGGATTTATCAATGGAACAAACCCCGCTCTACATCCGCGTTCATCCCAATGACAATGTCGCGATCGTCGTCAACGACGGCGGTTTGGGCGAGGGCGCGGTATTTGCCGATGGCCTCAGGCTGCGCGAGCGTGTGCCGCAGGGCCACAAAGTCGCGCTGGCCGATCTCGCCGAAGGCGACGAGGTCATCCGCTATAACGTCGTGATCGGTTATGCGCTGAAGCCGCTGCCGAAGGGCAGCTGGATCAACGAGCACGTGATCCGCATGCCGAGCCCGCCGGGACTCGAGGACCTGCCGATCGCCACGATCAAAGCGCCGGACATGCCGGCGCTCGAAGGCTACACGTTCGAGGGCTACCGTAACTCGGACGGCTCGGTGGGCACGCGCAACATCCTCGCGATTACGACCACCGTGCAGTGCGTCGCCGACGTCGTGCAACACGCGGTCACGCGCATCAAGGCCGAGCTGCTGCCGAAATATCCGAATGTCGACGACGTCGTGAGCCTCGGCCACACCTACGGCTGCGGCGTCGCGATCGACGCGCCCGACGCGATGGTGCCGATCCGCACCGTGCGCAACATCGCGCTGAACCCGAACTTCGGCGGCGAAGTGATGATGGTGAGCCTCGGCTGCGAAAAGCTGCAGCCCGAGCGTCTGATGCCGCCGGGCACGATTCCGATCGCCGCGGCCGCGGTGGTCGACGACGTCGCGGACATCGGCGATGTCGCGCTGGATCAGAACGGCGACGTCGTGGTGCTGCAGGACGAATCGCACGTCGGCTTCCAGTCGATGATCACGTCGATCATGAGGATGGCCGAAGGGCATCTGAAGCGCCTGAACAACCGCCGTCGCGAAACCTGTCCGGCGTCGGATCTGGTGGTCGGCGTGCAGTGCGGCGGCAGCGACGCGTTCTCGGGACTGACCGCGAACCCGGCCGTCGGCTTCGCGACCGACCTGCTGGTGCGCGCCGGCGCGACCGTGATGTTCTCGGAAGTCACCGAAGTGCGCGACGGCGTCGATCAGCTGACCGCGCGCGCGGCCAACGCGGACGTCGCGGCGGCGATCATCCGCGAGATGCAGTGGTACGACGATTATCTGAAGCGCGGCGGCGCGGACCGTAGCGCGAACACGACGCCCGGCAACAAGAAGGGCGGCCTGTCGAACATCGTCGAAAAGGCGATGGGCTCGATCATCAAGTCGGGCAACTCGGCGATCTCCGGTGTGCTGTCGCCCGGCGAGAAGATCAATCAGAAGGGCCTGATCTACGCGGCGACGCCGGCCAGCGACTTCATCTGCGGCACGCTGCAGGTTGCTTCGGGCATCACGCTGCACGTGTTCACGACCGGCCGCGGCACGCCGTACAGCCTCGCCGAAGTGCCGGTCATCAAGGTGGCGACGCGTTCGGACCTCGCGCGTCGCTGGCATGATCTGATGGACATCAACGCCGGCACGATCGCGACTGGCCAGTCCAGCATCGAGGAGGTGGGCTGGGAACTGTTCCGCCTGATGCTCGATGTCGCGAGCGGCCGCAAGGAAACCTGCGCGGAGAAGCTCGGGCTGCACAATGCGTTGACCCTCTTCAACCCGGCGCCGGTGACCTGATCAGGCAACCCGCACCATCCAATCTCAGGCGAGCGCCGGTCCAACCGGCGCTCGCTTTTCCGTTCAGAAGACCCGATCGCATCACAACAGCAAAGAGACATGACCGATTTGAACGTTGACCGCTCCGCGGCAAAGAAACCCTTCCGCCGTCTGCTGCTCACCGGCGCCGCGGGCAACCTCGGCAAGCAACTGCGTCCCGCGCTCGCGCAATGGGCCGACATCGTGCGCGTATCCGATATCGCGCCGCTCGGCGAAGTCGCCGCGCACGAGGAAGCCGCCGTCGTCGATCTCGCCGATGGAGCGGCCGTGCACGCGCTGCTCGAAGGCGTGGACGCGGTGGTGCATCTCGGCGGCATTTCCGTCGAAGCGCCGTTCGAAGACATCCTCGAAGCGAATATCCGCGGCCTGTACAACGTGTACTCGTCGGCGCAGAAGCACGGCGTGAAGCGCATCGTCTACGCGAGCTCGAATCACGCGGTGGGTTTCCATCCGGTGACGTCGGTGCTCGGCACCGACGCGCCGCTGCGTCCGGACGGCATGTATGGCGTGTCGAAGTGCTTCGGCGAATCGCTGTCGCGCTACTACTTCGACCGCTTCGGCCTCGAAACCGTGTGTCTGCGGATCGGCTCGTCGTTCGAGCAGCCGAAGACCGCGCGCATGCTCGTCACGTATCTGAGCTACCGCGACTTCATCGAGCTCGTGCGCTGCTCGCTGTTCACGAACCGCGTCGGCCACGCGATCGTCTACGGCGTGTCGAACAACCGCACCTCGTGGGTCGACAACACCAACGCCGCGTTCCTCGGCTACCGTCCGCAAGACAGCTCGGCGCAGTTCGAGCACCTGTTTCCGCCGAGCGCTCCCGACACGCGCTTCGACGACCCGACCCAGCTGTACCAGGGCGGCCCGTTCGTGCTCGCCGGTCCGATGGAGCCGAAGCGGGAGCCTAAATAATGAGTGCGAATCCGCAAGTGGAACGCTTCGAAGCGGCCGGTCCGTTGCCCGCAGCCACCGGTGAAAGCCCGGTCTGGCGCGCGGCCGGGCAGGCGTTGTACTGGGTCGACATTCCGGCGAAGAAGATCGTGCGCGGCTCGCTCGAAACCGGCAAGCGCACCGAATGGCTGCTGCCGGAGCAGGTTGCCTGCATCGCGTTCGATCACGCCGGCACCGTGCTCGCCGGCTGCGAGACCGGCTTTTTCGCGGTCACGCTCGCCGACGCGTCGAATGCGCCGGGCGGCGAGCCGCTGACAGCGTCGCTGCGCAAGCTCGCGGCGCCAGAATTCCCGCACGGCGGCATGCGTTTCAACGACGGCCGTTGCGATAGGCAAGGGCGCTTCTGGGCCGGCACCATGGTGATGGACATGGCGGCGGCGATCCCGGGCGGCGCGCTGTACCGCTTCGATGAGAAGGGCGTGCTGTCGGCACCGGTCGTCGATTCGCTGATCACGCAGAACGGCCTCGGCTGGTCGCCGGACGGGACGACGATGTATCTGTCGGACTCGCATCCGCTGCGCCGGCTGATCTGGGCGTTCGACTACGACGTCGAAACCGGCGAGCCGCGCAACCGTCGCGTGTTCGCCGATCTGCATCACTATTCGGGCCGTCCGGACGGCGCGGCGGTCGATGCCGACGGCTGCTACTGGATTTGCGCGAACGACGCCGGTCTGCTGCTGCGTTTCACGCCGCAAGGCAAGCTCGACCGGCAGATTCCAGTGCCGGCCATCAAGCCTGCGATGTGCGCATTCGGCGGCCGCGACCTGGATACGCTGTTCGTCACGTCGATTCGCCCGGCCAACGGCGCGAGCGAGCACGACGGCCATGTGTTCGCGCTGCGGCCAGGCGTGCGCGGGCTGCCTGAGCCCGAATTTGCAGGACAACTGTAATCTTGCTTACATGAGGCATGCGCCGGGACGAAGTTTTTCGCCCGGCGTTTTCATTTGTCAGGGTCATTCGTGTGGCCCTTTATTCGTCACTCGTCATACAACATTTGACGTAAAGACCACGTTCCCGCATCTTTGTTCGGCAAAAATACAACAGTTCCGCAGACTAGGCCGATTTCCGCTCATTCAGCGCCAGACGGCGTGGGGCTTGGTGGCGTGCCATTTCGCCGATAGCTGCTGGAGCTTTTCTTGATGCGGGTAAATACCGTCTGTACAAGTTAAAACCCCTTTTATAGACTTCGTATGTCGTCGTACAACATATAAGTCCAAACAAACGGCTTTCTATGTATGTGTGACAAGCGCAATTCGGTAGGTTTCGGGCGAGTGGTGCGGCTGTGGTCGATGCCGCATGCATGTCCGAAGCCGGCCGCCGTGATTGAAGTAAGTAGTCGAGTTGTCGACTGGAGTGCTGGGGCAACTGTGCCGGGGAAATTGCACAGCCAGTACGGCCAGCGCCCGCGCCTGAGAAGGTAGCGGGCGCGAAGCCGGAGACGCGTCAAAACCATGTCACATCCGCTGTTGCTGGGATGGTCTATTTTTCAAGGAATGTCACGATGAACAAGAAGTTTGCCTCTTCCCGTGTTTCGATGATCGTCGCAGCCGCGGCGCTGGCGTTCAGCACGATGTCGGCTGAAGCGCGCGTGTTCCGCGTTGCCGATGTGCACGGCGACACCTTCCCGACCAACATGGCCGTGAAGTACATGGGCGAGCAGATCAGCAAGGCGACCGACGGCAAGGACTCCGTGAAGGTGTTCGGCAACAGCGCGCTCGGCTCGGAAAACGACACGATCGACCAGGTTCGTATCGGTGCGCTCGACATGACGCGCGCCAACGGTGCTGCGTTCAACGAAATCGTGCCGGAATCGATGATCCCGTCGCTGCCGTTCCTGTTCCGCGACGTCGACCATTTCCGCAAGGTCATGTACGGTCCGGAAGGCCAGAAGATCCTCGACGCGTTCACCGCGAAGGGCATGATCGCGCTGACGTTCTACGAGAGCGGCGCACGCTCGATGTACGCGAAGAAGGCGATCAAGTCGCCGGCTGACATGAAGGGCCTGAAGGTTCGCGTGCAGCCGTCCGACCTGATGGTCGACGAAATCAAGGCAATGGGCGGCACGCCGACCCCGATGCCGTTCTCGGAAGTCTATACGGGCCTGAAGACCGGCCTCGTCGACGGCGCCGAAAACAACATCCCGTCGTACGAAGAAACCAAGCACTTCGAAGTCGCTCAGGTCTACTCGGAAACCCAGCATTCGATGACCCCCGAAGTGCTGGTGTTCTCGAAGAAGGTGTGGGACACGCTGTCGCCGCAAGAGCAGCAGATCATCAAGAAGGCCGCGGCTGACTCGGTGCCGTACTACCAGAAGCTGTGGACCGCGCGTGAAGCCGACGCGCAGAAGACCGTCACGAAGGGCGGCGCAACGGTGGTCGCGGCTTCGCAGATCGACCGTGCGGCTTTCGTGAAGGTGATGCAGCCTGTGTGGACGAAGTACGAAAAGACCCCGCAGATGAAGCAGATCGTCGACGAGATCCAGGCAATCAAGTAAGTCTCGCGTCCCGGACGCAATCAGCAATAGCAACGTTTGTCGCAGCAGCGGCGTGAATGGTCCGCGAGGAAACTCGCGAGACCTTCCGCCGCGCAGTTTCGCGCGCGCGGATCGCGTCGCTTCGGGACGGCTGAATTTCAAGCACAGGTCGGACGTAAGCAAGGACAGGGTCATGAGTTTCCTGAAACGCCCAAATGATTTTCTTTTTCGCGTGCTGCTGGTCGTGGCGTCGGTTAGCCTCGCCGCACTTTGCCTGCTCGTGATTTATAGCGTGGTGATGCGCTACGTGTTTAGCGATGCACCCGATTACGTGGAGCCCATCGCATTGTTGCTGGTGATCCTGATCGCGATGTTCGGCGCCGCATTGAAGGTTCGCGAGGGCGGTCACATCGGACTCGACTCGCTCGTCAAGAAATTGCCCGAGAAGGGCCAGGTGATCGCGAAAGGGATTCAGCACCTCTGCCTGTTTGCTTTCGCGGTGGCCGTTTTCGTCGGTTGCTTCGAGATGGCGGAAACCACGATGGGCGACCGCATTCCGATCATCGGCGTGCCGGAAGGCGTGCGCTACTGCATTCCGATCTTCGCGAGCGTGTGCATCGCGTTGTTCTCGATCGAGCATCTGCTCGAGCTCTTCGCCGGCAAGCGGGAAGAGCCAGCGCTCGAACTCTCCGTCACGGAATAAAAGTAGAGCCATCATGGAACTTGCCCTCCTCACCGTCAGTTTTCTAGTTTTCCTTTTTTTAGGTGTTCCGGTTTCATTCGCGCTGGGGCTGTCCTGCGTCCTGACCTATCTGTTCGAAGGTCTGCCGACCGCGACCGCGATGCAGGCGATGATCTCGGGCATGAACGGTTTCTCGTTCCTCGCGGTGCCGTTCTTCATCTTCTCCGGCGAGCTGATGCTCCACGGCGGCATCGCTGACCGCATCCTGCGTTTCGCGCAGGCTACGGTCGGCCATTTCCGCGGTGGCCTTGGCATGGCCAACGTGGTCGCCTGCACGCTGTTTGGCGGCGTGTCGGGTTCGCCGACCGCGGATACGTCGGCAATGGGCGGCGTCGTGATCCCGCTGATGAAGCGCGAAGGTTATAGCGCCGCATACGCGGTCAACGTGACCACGCACTCGTCGCTCGCCGGCGCGCTGATGCCGACGTCGACCAACATGATCATCTACGCGTTCGCGGCGCAAGGCGTGAGCGGCGTGCTGAACGGCAAGCAGATGAGCGGCGTGTCGATCGGCGATCTGCTGTTCTCCGGTCTGTTGCCGGTATTGTGGGTGATGGGCCTCGTGCTGGTCGCCGCATACTGGCAGGCTGTCAAGTTCGGCTATCCGCGCCGTCCCGACGGTTCGACCCAACTGCAGCGTTTCCCGGGCTGGATGGCGGTGCTGCGTACGTTCATCGGCGCGGTGCCGGGCCTGATGGTCATCGCGATCATTCTGTTCTGCGTGGCGCGCGGTATCGCCACTGCGACAGAGGCGGCCGCGATCGCCGTGGCTTACTCGCTGATATTGACCATCGTCGTGTACCGCACGTTGACGCTGAAGAAGCTCGGCCATGCGCTCGGCAAGGCCGCGAAGACGACCGGCGTGGTGCTGCTGCTGATTGGTGTGTCGAACATGCTGCGCTTCCAGATGGCCTATCTGGAGATCCCGGACGCGATCGAGCGCATGCTCGACGGCGCGACCTCGCTGCCGTGGCTGATGTTGCTGTACATCAACGTGATTCAGGTGTTCCTCGGTACGTTCGTCGACATGGCGGCGCACATCCTGATCACGACCCCGCTGTTCCTGCCGATGGCGATGCACAACGGCGTGGGTCCGGTTCAGTTCGGCATCATGATCCTGCTGAACTGCGCATTGGGTCTCGTGCATCCGCCGATTGGCTCGGTGCAGTTCATTGGTTGTGCGATTGGGAATGTGTCTATAGGGGAAACTACCAAGGTGGCTTGGCCGTATTACCTCGCTATCTTCTCGGCCATCAATATAGTCACCTATGTACCGTGGTTCTCGACCTGGCTGCCGAGCGTCATCAACGGCCATCCGGTGTTCTGATTCCAAATAAAGCGTTTTACCCACACTCGGCGGTGCTTGGATGGGCCGCGTCTGAAAGTTTTTAACAACGGAGTAGAAATGAAAAAGACTCTCTTAGCTTCGGCCTTGGGGTTGGTCGCCCTGGGCGCACATGCGCAAAGCAGCGTGACGCTTTACGGTATCGTCGATACGGGCCTGGGTTGGCAGAACAGCTCGGCATCGCTGACCACGGCAGCGAAACCGCAGACCGTCCCCGGCAACTCGCAAGTCAAGATGATCAACGGCATCTGGGCAGGCAGCCGTTTCGGTTTGAAGGGCTCGGAAGATCTGGGTGGCGGCACGAAGACCATTTTCCAATTGGAAGAAGGCTTTAACAGCGCAACGGGCGCGCAAGCCGTATCGGGTCTGGCATTCAACCGCCAGGCATGGGTCGGTCTGACGAACGCGCAGTTCGGTACGCTGACGGCAGGCCGCGGTTATACCTCGTACTACACCTTGCTCTCGCCGTACAGCCCGACCACGTGGCTGACCGGTGCATACGGCGCGCATCCGGGTGATATCGACTCGCTGGATACGACGTTCCGCGTGAACAACCAACTGGTCTATACGTCGCCGAGCTTTGGCGGTCTGACGGTTAGCGGTTCGTACGCACTGGGCGGCAACGCGGGCAGCTTCGCGGCCGGCCAAACGTGGAGCGTGGCGGCACAGTACCTGAACGGCCCGATCGGTATCGCGGCTGGTATCCAGCGCATCGACAACGCGGCAACCGTTGGCACCCCGGCGTGGAATTCGACGGCGTCGAACAACGGCGCTCAGCCGTCCGTTTCGGCAATCAACAACGGCTTCCAGACCGCCGCGAAGCAGCAGCGTGTTGCTGTGACGGGTGGTTATGCGTTCAACTCGCAGTGGGACGTTTCGTTCGCATACTCGAACGTTCAATACACTGCGGGCCAGGCTTCGCTGTTCCACGACACGCAGATCTGGAATACCGGTGGCGCAGTGCTGCACTGGAAGCCGATCTCGGTGCTGGATGTGGCCGCTGGCTATAGCTACACCCGTGCAACGTCGTCGAACGGCATTCAGAGCACGGCTACCTACAACCAGTTCAACCTGTCGCAGTACTACTCGCTGTCCAAGCGCACCGGCCTGTACGCACTCGAAGCGTATCAGCGCGCTAGCGGTCAGACGCTGTCGGGCAACGGCAAGTCGATCATCAACGCAGTGGCAAGCATCGGTGACGGCCAAAACGGTTCGCCGTCGTCGTCGCGCAGCCAGACCGCTGTCGGCGTTGGTATCATCCACAAGTTCTAAACAGTTACTGAACACGTGGCGGCACGTTGTTTTGCCGCCACATCGACGCGATTTTTTTCGCGTTGTAAGCCTCGAAAGCTGCGCACCTCACGTGCGCAGCTTTTTTTTCGATGCCTCTTTTTTATGCATCGAAGCGCTGGTCTCGCCGGCGCTTTTCGGGTCGATCAGGCCTCCGACCATAAACGCCCACCCGTTGCCCAGTTTTCGCGTTTAACGTCGGTCAGGATGATATCGACCGAGTTCGGCTCGACGCCGAGCGACTCGCAGGTGGCTTTCGTGATCGCTTCGACGAACTGGCGTTTCTGTTCCAGCGTACGGCCTTCGAAGAGTTCGATATGAAACGTGGGCATGACGTTGCTCCGTAGGGTTGAGGGTTGGGACTGAAATGAAGCGGACCGGCTCGGGCGTTCAGGCGCGATAACCTCGATCGAGTCGATCGAGTTTGCGCAGCAGCGCGGGCCATTCGAGCGCGCCTTCGATCGCGCTGCCATCGCAGAGCTGCTCCGCCGTGCGCGCGGCGACCGCGTCGCTCGGCACGACCAGCGGCGCGCCGCAGGTTTGCGCCTGGATCTGGATTTCACAGGCTTTCAGCAGCGTCGCCATCAGCACATAAGCTTCGGCAACCGTGCGTCCGAGCGTCAGCGTGCCGTGATTGCGCAACAGCATCGCGGGGTGATCGGCGAGATGCGCGACGAGGCGCTCGCCTTCGGCCGGCGTGAACGCGAGGCCTTCGTAGTCGTGATATGCAAGCTGGCCGTAGAAGCGCAGCGCGTGCTGCGACGCCGGCAGCAATCCTTCCGGCTGCGCGGACACGGCCACGCCCGCGGTGTTATGCAGATGCATCACACAGAACGCGTCGTCGCGCGCGGCATGCACGGCCGCGTGCAGCGCGAAGCCGGTGGCATTTACCGGATGTTCGCTGGCGCCGACGATATTGCCCGCGATGTCGATTTTCACGAGATTCGACGCGCATACCTCATCGAACGCGAGGCCGAACGGATTGATCAGGAAGTGGCCCGGTTCGCCGGGCACGCTCGCGGAAATGTGTGTGTAGATCAGATCGTCCCAGCCGTTGAGCGCGGCGAGTCGATAAGCGGCGGCCAGATCGATGCGGGTTTGCTGTTCCGCTTCCGACTGCGGACCGGTCTCGGCGATGCGGCCGGCGGGTGAGTGGGCGAACGACATATCTGTCTCCTGTCGGCTGGAGTGAGTGTTTCAGCACCGACTTCGGCGCCATGCGATGGATCGCCAAGGCAAGAAGGTTGCTGAATGCGAGGCCGTGCGACGCGCGAACCGGCTTGGGATGCTACCGCACAATCCCGCGCCGTTGGCGACAGCGCACGACCCAGCCTTGCGTTACGCGGCGCGGCGCCCCAGCGACTGGATGCTCCACGTTGCGAGCACGAACGGCGCGCTCATCGTAAGCCGACCGCAATGCAGGGCGGCCGCTTGCAACGGCACCGACATCGCGATGCCGCCGAGCATCGCCGCGTAGCCTGAGTCGGCTAGCGCGAGCGCGGTCAGCGCGCCGTTGAATCCTGACAGGCCGGCGTCGAATGAGGCAACGCTCGGCCGAGCAACAGATGCGCAGCACTGGCCAAGGTCGCGCCGCCCAGCGCATACAGCGCGTGTCTTCGCGAGGCGGCGGCAATCCCGAGCAGCACCACCACACCCGCTGGCGCGTCCGCCGCGAAGCCGGTCTGCGCAACGCCCGCGAGCACGCCGCTGACGAACCGCATCACGTCGAGCGGATGAGCGGCATGGGGACCCGCTGACAAGGAACGGCTCGCGATCAGCGGCAACCATAGCCACGTGACGATCAGGCACGGACTCGACAGATAGCCGAGCCGACGCACGCGCAAACAATGCCACCACGGTCGCAGCAGCCACGCGGTGGCCGTCGCCGCAAGAATCGCGACGGCCGACGCGCGCGCCGGATCGCCGATGAAGCTGAACGCGGCGAGGCCCGCCAGCGCGCCGTTGAAGCGGAGCAGGCCAGCGCGCAGGTCGGCGTCGGCCGAACCGGCGAGCACCGCGCTGACGTTGGCCGCGATCGCGCCGAGCAGCGCGGCGCACACGAGACGCGGCTCGCTCACCAGCCACGCGCCGAGCATGCACGCGCCGGTCGCGGCGTTCGATTGCAGCACGATCTGGCCGAAGCTGCGCAGCAGCGTGCGCAGCGGGGCGCTGAGCGAGGAAGAGGGCGCATCGGTCGCGGCGGCGTGCATCGGCGGCGGGTTCGGAGTCACGACAAACCGCGAGCATAGTCGAGCGGCCAACACTCAGGCATCTCGCGCGTTGATACTGGCTATTTGCCGGCCGTAAGCGCCTGGGTCGGGATTGACTCGCGCGCGGACTTTCGCGCTACGATGAAAGGCCGGCGCGCCCACTGCGCCGTTTCGCGAGGAGACACCGATGCGTGAATTACGATGGGCCTCGGAAGAGGGCGACGGCATCGAACATCTGGTATTCGATGCGCGCGACGACGGCTTCGCCGTGGAAAGCGTCGTGATCGGGCAGCGCTACGGCAAAACCTATGGGCTGCATTACTCGGTGCGCTGCGACGCGCGCTGGCGCACGCGCTACGCGCACCTGAAGATCGTTGGCGGCGGCGAGCTGGAATTGCATGGCGATGGCGAAGGCCATTGGCACGACGGGCACGGCCTCGCGCTGAGTGCGATCGAGGGCTGTATCGATATCGATATCGCCGCGACGCCGTACACGAATACGTTGCCGATCCGCCGGCTGCAACTGGCCGAGGGCGAACGTCAACCGATCGAAGTCGCGTACATCTCGACGCCCGACTTGCAGGTTACGCGCGCCGAGCAGGCATACACGTGCATCGAGTTGAATGGCGAGTACCGCTATGAAGGCATTTTTCGCGAGTTCACCGCCAATATGCGCGTGGATAGCGATGGCCTCGTGATCGACTATCCGACCTTGTTCGCGCGTTTGCCGCGCGCGCGTTAGGTTTAGCCTTTCGCTGTCGCGCTCACGCCGCGTCGTGCGCGCGGCGGCCTACCCGTGCGTGCCGCCTGCGGCGTTTGAAACGTCGTCGGGCCCGGTCGACGCTCCGCGGCCGAGCGTGCGTTGCATCAGCGTCGTGTCGAGCCAGCGGCCGTGCTTGTAGCCCACCGCCTTCAACGTGCCGGTCAGCTCGAAGCCAAGCTGCGTATGTAACGACAACGAGCCGCCGCTGCCGCCATCGGCGATCACCGCGATCATCTGACGCCACGGTCCGGTCTCGCAACGATCGATCAGCGCCTGTAGCAGCAAGCGTCCGATGCCGCGTCCGCGATATGCGTCGTTCACGTAGATCGAGTCTTCGATCGTGTTGCGATAGGCGGCGCGCGGGCGATACGGCGTCGCATAGCAATAGCCGGCGACGTCGCCGTCGATCTCCGCGACGATATACGGCAGTCCGTGGCTGCGCACGCTTGCGAGCCGCGCGCGCAGGTCGTCGACGGACGGCGGGGTTTCTTCGAACGACGCGACACCGGTCAGCACGTGACGCGCATAGATCGCCTGAATCGCGGGAAGGTCGGCTTCGGTAGCGTCGCGGATCAGCGGGACGTCGAGCGCAGGGCGGGTTGAACTCATGCGTGGTCCGGTCGTGGCCGGCTCAGTTTGACGGAAGCTTTGACTATGCCTGTCGCCGGTGCGGATTTGAAGCGGGTCAAAAATCGAATTGATCGAACTCGCTTTGCAACTCGCGATTGCGCGCCACGCGTTCGTCGATAGCCGGTCCGCGCCGTTCGACGACCGCCGAGATCAGCAGATTGAACAGACACGTCAGCGGCGCGAGCGAATCCCAGAACTGACCGACGTCGGTCTTCACCTGCAGCAGGTCGCCGTCGAAATCGCGCGCCCACGGACAGTAGATATCGGTGACGAGCGCGAACGGCAGCCCGCGTCGCGAGGCCGCCTGGCAATAGCGTCGTGCGATGGTCGAATAGGCGCGCGTGTCGGTGACGATCAGATACGGTGTGTTGAATTCCGAGTTCAGCGAATCGACGTAGGAACCCGACATGCCATCCGAATAGAACACGCGCGGGCGGATGTATTCGAGGTAGCTGTAGAACGCGTTGCTGATACCGCGCGTCGACTGGATGCCGAGGATGTAGACCGCATCGGCGTTCGCGATGCGCTCGGCGACGCGCGCAAAGGCCGGCGAGCGCGCGAGCTCGTATACATGCTGGATCGCACCGATTTCGAGTTCGAGCGATTGGGCGAGCGCCGCGTCGCTCGGCGAGGCGCCGTTAGCGACGCCCGGTTCATGCGGCTCACGGGTTTGCGCGCTGTCGCTCGGGCCACGGCGGAACGCGTCGAGCCGGTCCGTGATCAGCCAGGGGCGCTGCTGCGTGCCGCGCAGCTCGCGTTTCAGATCGTCGAGATTGCGATAGCCGACACTGCGCAGGAAGCGGCCGACCGAAATGCCGCTGGTGCCGGCCTGCTGCGCGATCTGGTCGGCGGTCTCGAGGCCGAGCCGGTCGAGATTCGCGAGCATATAGCTGGCGACGCGTTTAGACGTCGGCGTGAGTTCGGAAAAACGGGCTTCGACGGTTTGGGCAAAAGCGGTCGTCATCGTCAGTCGCGGCGCAAGGCGCTGGTTGTGCCAATCTGCGAAATGATGACATATCGACCCACGACTCGCGTCATTCGATCCTGAAAAAAGACGGTTTGCCGCGCGCTGGTCGAGCCGCGTCAGACCGCCCGCCGCGCCGGCGCCGCGCGCGAAAAATGCCGAGCGCCGGCCACGCAGGCGACCACGATCACGGTGACGATGATCATCGACGGCGGGACCTGTTCGTGCAGCAGCACGCCGGCGAGCAGCAGCCCGAAAAACGGTTGCAGCAACTGCAGTTGTCCGACCGCCGCGATCCCGCCGAGCGCGAGTCCTCGATACCAGAACACGAAGCCGATCAGCATGCTGAATAGCGACACGTACGCGAGTCCCCACAGCGCGGCGGCGCCGACACCGTCGAACGACACGGGCCGCGTCCACCAGGCGAGCGGCAGCATCAATGGCAGCGACAGCACGAGCGCCCACGAAATCACCTGCCAGCCGCCGAGGTGACGCGACAGCCGCGCGCCTTCCGCGTAACCGAGCCCGCACACGATGATCGCCGCGAGCATCAGCGCGTCGCCGAGCGGCGACGCGTCGATGCCGTGCCGCAGCGCGAACGCGGCCACCGCCGCGCTGCCAAGCGCCGAGAACAGCCAGAACGCGGGCTGTGGCCGCTCGCCGCCGCGCAGCACGCCGAAGATCGCGGTGGCGAGCGGCAGCAAACCGATGAACACGACCGCATGCGCGGCGCTCACATGCCGCAGCGCCAGCGCGGTCAGCAACGGAAAGCCGACCACGACGCCGAGCGCGACCACCACGAGCGGCAGCAGATCGCGGCGCTGCGGCCGCGTCTCGCGGAACACTAGCAACAGTAGAAGACCGAGAACGCCCGCGATCGTCGCGCGCGCCACGGTCAGAAAGACCGGATCGAGTCCCTGCACGGCCAGCCGCGTGGCCGGCAGCGAGCCGCTGAAAATCAGCACGCCCGCGAAACCGCTGAGCCAGCCGTTGGTGGTCTTGTCCATTGCGAACATCCCTGCGCTGAAAAAGTCACATGATGCGCGCCGCGGCCGTAAACGTTAAGCTACAGATCAGTACAGTTTGCACGAACTGTACTGAACATGGAGCAGTACAGATGGCGCAAAGCGACAACAACGAGACGGTGCCGGGCACGCGCGTCGGCCTCGTGATGGACAATCTGCGCGAGCGCATCGCGAGCCGCTCGCTGATGCCGGGCGCGCGCGTGCCGTCGATTCGCGCGATGACCGACACGCTCGGCGTGTCGAAGTCGACCGTGGTGGAAGCCTACGACCGTCTCGTCGCGGAAGGCGTGATCGTCGCGCGGCGCGGCTCCGGCTTCTTCGTGTCGGGCCATGCGCCGCCGCTCGCGCTCGCCGATCTGGGACCGCGACTCGATCGCGAGGTCGACCCGCTGTGGCTCACGCGGCAGTCGCTGGAAACCGGCTCGAAAGCGCTGAAGCCAGGCTGCGGCTGGATGCCGGCTTCGTGGCTGCCGGAAGATGGCGTGCGGCGCGCGCTGCGTGCGCTCGCCCGTGATCCGCAGTCACTGCTCGCCGACTACGCGAGCCCGGCCGGCTTGCCCGCGCTGCGTCAGCAGCTTGCGTGGCGGCTGTCTGCGCACGGCGTCGATGCGCCGCCCGAGCAGATCCTGCTGACCGACGGCGGCACTCATGCGCTCGATCTCGTGTGCCGCTTCCTGCTCGAACCCGGCGACACGGTGTTGATCGACGATCCGTGCTACTTCAATTTTCAGGCGTTGCTGCGCGCGCATCGCGTGCGGATCGCGAGCGTGCCGTACACGCCGCAGGGGCCGGATCTCGCGGCGTTCGAGCGCGTTCTGATCGAGCAGCGTCCGCGGCTTTACGTGACGAACTCGGCGATCCACAATCCGACCGGCGCGACGCTCGCGCCGGCCGTCGCGCATCGGCTGCTGAAGCTCGCGGGCGAGCACGATCTGCTGATCGTCGAGGACGACATCTTCGCGGACTTCGAAGACGAACCTGCGCCGCGCCTCGCCGCGTTCGACGGGCTCTCCCGCGTCGTGTCGATCGGCAGCTTTTCGAAGACGCTATCGGCGGCGGTGCGCTGCGGCTATATCGCCGCGCGGGCCGAATGGGTCGAACCGCTGATCGATCTGAAGCTCGCGACCTCGTTCGGCAATGGTCAGCTCGCGGCGAGCGTCGTGCATCGGATGCTCGTCGACGGTACCTATCGGCGTCATCTCGAGGCGATGCGCGCGAAGCTGGCCGATGCGATGGGAGAGACCGTCAGGCGTCTCGGCTATGCGGGCCTCGATATCTGGACACGGCCGCGTGCGGGCCTGTTCGTGTGGGCGCGCTTGCCCGGGGCGCTCGATGCCGCCGACATCGCCCGTCATGCGTTGACGGCGGGCGTCGTGCTCGCGCCGGGCAATGTGTTCAGCGCGTCGCAAGCGGCGGCGGGTTTTCTGCGTTTCAACGTGTCGCAATGCAATCGACCGAAGGTGTACGAGGCATTGCAACGGGCGATGGATGCGTGCGCGCTGTCGGCCGACGCGGGGCGCGAGCGCGTCTGAGACGAACCGGATCGAATCGGGCGCTCGCAGTCCTTGCTACAGCGTTATTTGCACAGCAGAAGCATCCGCTCCTGTTCCGAGCAGGGCGTGTGCGGTTTCGGCGCGGGTTGCGCGGCCGCCGCGCTCATCGCCGCGCTGCGGTTCGCGAGACACGCGCGCAGGTGCTTCTCGACCGGACCGTAATACTTCCATCCGCGTACGAGCGTCGGCAATTCGAGCTTCACCTGTTTCCATTTCGGATGGCCGTGCTCCTGCAGATTGTCGAAGTTCGCGCACAACGAGTCGGCGAAATGATTCAGATTGCTGACGGTGTCGCGCAAGCCATAGTCGTAGGTGACCAGAAACGCTTTGACCGTGAGGCCCGGCACGTCTTCCTTCAACCAGCCTGGGTAGCTGCTCTGACGGATCGTCGTCGGAAAGTAGGTTTGTTTTGCGCGGTTCGTCTCCGGCGCGTTGGGATCGGCGGGCAACAGACGCAGTTGCGACAGCAGGTCGGGCTTCATGCTGGTGAACAGATTTGCCGGCTGCCCGACCACGATGATCGCGACGTCGATCTTCTTCACGATCAGCGCGGCGAGCGCGTCCTCGTTGCTCAGATGCACGACGTTCTGCTCGGGAATCGGCTGGCCGAACATCAGGCGGTAGAGCGTCGTCGCCGACTGCGCAGTGCCGCTGCCTAGCAGACCGACGCTGATGGTCTTGTCCTTGATGTCGGCGAGCGTCTTCAGCGGCGAATCCGCCCGCACGACGACATTAATTTCCTCGTCGTAGAGCGGCATGATCAGTCGCAGCGGCCGGATCGTCGTGCCCGCATCGGGGTTGCCCGTGTTGGCCATATCGATGAACGCCTGGTACACGTCGGACTGCACGAGCGCGAGCTTCACGCCGGGCTCGAAACGCATGCGCTGCACGTTTTCGGCCGAGCCTTTCGACGCCACCACTTCGAGGTCGATACCGACCGGCTGGGCCACCCATTTCGACAGGTCGTTGCCGATCTGGATATAGGTGCCGCGCTCCGGTCCGGTGACGATTTTGTAGTGCGCGGGTTCGGCGCCGGCCAGCGAACATACGACCAGTACCACCAGCCCCAGCCAGCCTGCGAGAAGTCTCTTCAGCATGGTCTTTCTACCTATCGGTCAGGTTGATCCCGCTTCACGCGTGGCGCGTGGAAGCACCAGTGATCCGGTTGCCATGTCATGTTCAAACTGCTGCCAGGGCCGCTCCGTCTGTTGCCGCTCAGAGAGCGCACGATTATGTGCGAATCGGCACAGACGGCGACCATCTGATCTGGTATGCGAAGCAATGCTTTCGCGCGACGGCGCAGTCGCTTGCGTCTCCGCGACCCTGAGCGGAGGGTCGCGTCGCGCGTGAGCGCTAGTTGCTCCGCGACGTCGCCTGCAGCATGCCGGCGGGCAGCGGTACCTGCAGTTGCGCCTGCGCGAGCGGCGCGCCCGGCGCGGCGTCCGTCGCCGCATGCGGCGGAGTCAGCGGCGCCCAGCCGGTCTCGCGGATCACGCGCTCGAGGATCACTTTCGCCGCGTCGTTGCTGCTGTCGATCGCGAGCGCCTCGTTCGCGTGCTGACGCGCGCACGGCCACGACTGCTGCGCGACGCAGACCTGCGCGGCCTGCAGCGCAGTATCGCGACGCTGGACCAGCGGCCGCATCTGATCGGCCAGAACCTGCACGTCGCTGTTTCCCGGTTGAAACGTTTGCGCGGCAGCGAGAGCGGCCTGCGCGGCGGACAGGTCGTTGGCGCGGAACGCGGTCCTCGCGACCTGCAGCGCCTGAGCGGCGTCGTGCAATTGCGTCGCGGGCCGCACGGGCGTCGCGGCCAGCGGCGGCGTGACAGGTGGCGCAGCCGGTGTCGCTGGAATGACGGGAACCGCGGGCACGACGGGCGCGGGCTTCGCCGCCAGTTCGGTCACGGGCGGTGGCGCCGGCCTGGTCGCGGCCGGCGCGTGCGCGGTCTGTGCTTGAGCAATCACCGGTGCGGACGCAAGCGGCGCGATCATGCCGGTCGTCGTTGTGCGGGCATCCTGAGTAATCTGCTCGACGCCTTTATCTTCCGACTCGCCACCGTCGCTGAATAACGTATAAGCGATATACGCCAGGCCGATCGCGATGACCGCGCCGATCACATATAGCACGCGCCAGATCGTCTGCGCGGTGTTGCTTGGCGCGTACATCGGATCTTCGTAAGGCGGGATAGCGGTGTCGGTCGACACGAGCGCCGTGTGCATGATCGGCTCGCTCTGCAACAGAGATTCGGACGCCATCGCGGCAGAGGCGATGACGGGCTCATCCCGTGTGCCGAGCTCGTCGTCGAAGCGAGGCAGCGGCTTGTGCGTGGCGCTCGCGCGGCTACCTGGAATACCGGTGCGGATGTGCGGATCGTCCTGCTCGAACGGATGCGCAGCGCCACAGTAGGGGCAGGCGTCGACTTGTCGGTACAGTGCGCCACCGCAGCGTTTGCAGGGCGTGGGGAAACTTTGGCCGGTTGCTGTCTGGGTGGACATGCCGTGGACCCACCTTTGGAAAACGATGCCGTAAAGGCATGCTCCGGATCGTGTTGAGGCAGGAGCCTTGTCCGCGGAATCACGATCCACATGCGCCGGAGGTCGCGGAGACGTAGGCCGCGCCTGCGTTTCCACGGTTTCCAATATGTGATGTTTCACGGGGGACGTCAACGCGGTAGGCCCCTGGATTGTGTGCGCTACCGCTCATTCGGAGGTATGAAGAAACTTCGGCGATACGCTCGAAACGCATATATGTGTCTGTTGTTTCACGACAAATGCACGCTGCGCGCCACACGTAGTGAGCGCGACAAAAAAACAACGAGGCCGACGCGTTGCGCGTGCGGCCTCGTGATCACCCGGCTATTGGATACTTGCCGGTAAGCGTTTGCATCAGCATCCGGATCAGGCGTAGAAGAACGCTCAGTGCTTGCGCAACGGATGATCCTTCAGCAGCCACGCCAGCGCGAACGCGAGCACCACGACGCAGGCGGCCGACAGATACACGGTATGCAACGCGCCAGCGAACGCATGCAGATAGTCGTTGCGCAATGCTTCGGGTAGCTGATGAATCGCGGCGGGACCCAGGGCCTGCGGAAGTTCGGTATCGGGCGGGATCAACTTTTCGAGGCGTGCGGCGAGTCCGTTCGAAAACACCGCGCCGAAACCGGCCACGCCGATCGAGCCGCCGATCGAGCGAAACAGCGTGACGCCGGACGTCGCCACCCCCATATGCTTGAACTCGACGGTGTTCTGGACCGCGAGGACCAGCACCTGCATCACCATGCCGAGGCCGCAGCCGAGCAGACCCATGTACAGATACATCACATGAATCGGCGTATCGATCTGCAGACGCGCGAGCAGCAGCATCGCCACCGAGACGAGGAACGTGCCCATGATCGGGAACAGCCGATACTTGCCGATCTTGCTGATCAGGCGGCCCGTCACCATCGACAGGATGAACAGGCCGCCCATCATCGGCAGCATCTGCATGCCGGCTTGCGACGGCGTGGAGCCCTTCACCACCTGCAGATAGAGCGGAATGAACGTCACGGAGCCGAACAGCGATACGCCGATGATGAAGCTCACGAGGCTGCTGATCAGAAACGTGCGTTGCTTGAACAGTCCGAGCGGCATGATCGGTTCGACCGCGCTGCGCTCTTCGTGAATGAAGCCCCAGATCGCTACGAGGCCCATGCCGAGCGTGAACCATAGTTGCGGCGAGGTCCACGGCAGAATCGTGCCGCCCTGGCTCGTGAACAGGATGATGCAGGTCAGCGCGCCGGCGAGAAACGCGGCGCCCATGTAGTCGATCGTGTGCTTGACGTGGCGCACGTGCGGCTTGAACACCGCGCCGATCACGATCAGCGACAGGATGCCGAGCGGCAGGTTGATGTAGAAGATCCAGCGCCAGGTCAGATGCTCGACCAGAAAACCGCCGAGCAGCGGACCGATGACGGTCGCGAGACCGAAGATGCCGCCGAACACGCCCTGATAGCGGCCACGCTCAGCGGGCGGAATCACGTCCGCGATCGCCGCCATCGTCACGACGAGCAGGCCGCCGCCGCCAAGGCCTTGCAGCGCGCGCAGCACGATCAGTTGGCTCATGTTTTGCGCGATGCCGCACAGCGCCGAGCCAACGAGAAAGATGACGATCGCCGTCTGTAGAACGATCTTGCGGCCGAACAGGTCGCCGAACTTGCCGTACAGCGGCACGACGATCGTCGAGCTGAGCAGGTAGGCGGTCACGACCCAGGACAGGTTATTGAGCCCGCCCAGATCGCCGACGATGGTGGGCAGCGCGGTCGACACGATCGTCTGGTCGAGCGCGGCGAGCAGCATGACCAGCAGCAGCGCCGGAAACAGCAGCCGGATCGGCGGATGATCGGCTGCGCCTGCGGCCGAGGCTGCGGCTGGGCGGGATTCCTCGGGCGCGGAGTCGGCGGACAGGGTCGTAGCAGGTTGTTCCATGGTGGCAACGCGTTGAAATTAATTAACCGAAAGATTAATATATGCGACATCGCCTCTCACGTCAAATTCAATGCAATGACAAGGATCTCATCTGATGACGCCGCGGCGGACCACGCCGTGACAGATGCGGGGCCATCCGCGCGGATTGCCGCGAAAGAGCGGGGCGCGTCGAAGTCCAAACTCGAGGGGACACAAGCGGATACGCAAGCCGCGAATCCCGCAAGTGTCGCGCCAAGCGGGACGCCCGCCCGCCGCCCCGGCCGGCCGACGGGCGCCGCGCGCGGCCCCGAGCAGCGCGCGCGCTTGCTCGACGCTGCGCTGACGCTGTTCGCAAGGCAGGGCATCGTCGAGACATCGCTCGGTGAGATCGCCCGCGAGGCCGGCTTCACGCCCGCGATGGTGCACTACTACTTCAAGACACGCGATCAGCTGCTCGACGTACTGATCGACGAGTGTTTCGCGCCGTTGCGCGCGAGCCTCGGTCTGCCGTTCCAGGAACATCCCGACGATCCTGTCGCGGCGATCACGCAGCTCACCGAGCGGCTCGTGCAGATCGCCAGCGATAACCCCTGGTTCGCATCGCTATGGATTCGCGAAGTGATCAGCGACGGCGGACTGCTGCGCCAGCGCATGCATGAGCGTTTCGGTTTCGCGCATCAGAAGGAGTCGCTGCTGGCGATCGCGCGCTGGCAGAAGGAGGGCCGCCTGAATGCGTCGCTCGAACCCGCGCTCGTGTTCGTCACGCTGCTCGGCATGACGATTCTGCCGCTCGCCACTTCGAAGCTGTGGCGTAATGATCCATTGCGCCGCAATATCGGCGGCGCGGAGATCGCACGGCACGCGGTGGCGTTGCTGGTACAGGGCATCGGACCCGGCAAGGGCGCTTGAACCGGCGGCCGGTGTGACACATCGGTCGCCGTGTCGGTTGAAAAGGCGCTAGATTTTGCGGTTTTTCTTCCACTCGTCGAACGCCGCCTTCGTCTCGTCGTTCGGCGGATAGGTGCCGGGCAGCACGGCGCCGGCGCGAATCCTTTCGGTTAGAAACGCTTCGAGCCGTTCCTGCTCGGCCGCGGCCTGCGCGACCTCGTCGGCCGTCTTCAGCGGAATCACGACGACCCCGTCCCCATCGCCGACGATCACGTCACCTGGAAACACCGCGACGCCGCCACAGCCGATCGGCACGTTGATGTCGACCGCGTGATGGCGGATCAGATTGGGCGGCGCGCTCGCGCCGGCGCAAAACACCGGCATGTCGAGCGCGGCGATCGTCGCGCTGTCGCGCACCGGGCCGTCGGACACCATGCCGGCCACGCCGCGCACCTGCAAACGCAGCGACAGAATCGATCCGAACGACGCGCTGCCGCGCTCGCCGCGGCAATCCTGCACGAGCACATGGCCCGGCGGAATGGTCTCGACGCATTTGCGTTGCGCGTAGTCAGGGTCCGCGAATAGCTCCAGCACGTCGATGTCTTCGCGCGATGGGATATTGCGCAGCGTGAACGCCGGCCCAACCAGATTCGCGCCGCGGCGCGGAGCGAGCGGTGCGACGCCCTGCATGAAGGTATTGCGCAGACCGCGCTTGAACAACTGCGTGGTCAGCGTGGCGGTGCTGACGTGACGAAGGATCTCGAGCGTCGCGGTGCAAAGCGCGGGCGATGTGGCGGACATGGTGTCGGGTGACCTCGGGTTGAGATGAAGAGACATCAATAGATGCGTGCGGGCAGCCGCGAACCGCAGCATGCCGCGCATGCGCGCCCACGATGATAGCGCCGCGGCGCCAACGGTTAGCGGGTAAGCGCCAATACATCTTTGTGTCATCGGCACGCGCGACCGGCCCCTCTTCACGTGACGCGAACCGCTGCAGCGAGGCACGCGACATGCTTGCAGAGTCGTCGGGTGCGAGCGGCGCAACACGAACGACAGCGCCGCGTCGCGCAAACAATACGAAGGACAGAATCGATACCGGGCGGAGAAGGCCGTACGAACGGGGTTCGTGCGAACCGCGCCGGAACATCGGGTGCCGGCAATCGGCGAGCCGCGGAAAAACTGCGGACACTCAGCAGCTAAATCGCGGCATGCGTCGAGCGCCGTTTTTTCATCGACGTGCAATTTTGGCGCGTTACCGTGCGCACGCGTTGTACTCGGGAAGGTGCTCAGCAATGTTTTACAATCGCGGACCTGTCTGCAACTCGGCGTGCGAAATCGAGTCGGAACCATGGACAGCAACACCTCGGCCGCGCAAATCGGCGGCAATCAGCAGAGTGAAACATTGGCCACTTCCGATGGCCTAACCGGTTTTCCAGAGCAACAACATACGATGAATGCAGCAATGAGGCTCGATCAGGCCACGATCGTGCTTGTAGAGGACGACCCCGACAGCCGGGAATCGTTGACCTTGCTACTCGAGGCGGAAGGCGCGAAGGTATGCGCGGTCGCCGATGCGGAAGAGGGTGTCGTGGCGGCGATGGAGTTGCTTCCCGACGCGGTCGTCTGCGACCTCGACTTGCCGACCATGGATGGCTTCTATCTGATCCAGCGGCTTCGCGACCACGAGATTTGCGGCGGCCATTCGCCCGCGGTGGCGGTGGCGCTGACCGGCCACACCGACGACGCCTACCGCCTGCGCAGCATCGGCGAAGGCTTCCAGCATTTCATGACCAAACCCGCGTTACCCGAAGCGCTCGTGACGTTGCTGCGCGACGCGATCGACGCCCGCGCGGCGGGGTGATCGCCGCTTCGCAACGGGCTCGCAGCGGGCTTTCGTGGAAGTGAGTAGTAGCAGGCCGGCGCGCGGCGGGAAGACGTCGTTTCGCGGAGCAGCGCACGGCCATCGACGCTTCGCGGCGCATCACACCGCGTTGCGCACCCGACGCGTAGCGCGCCGCTATTTGGCCGCGGCCACCGGCGCGGCTTCGCCAGCCATTGCGGCCGCCTGACAGGCCGCACAGAGACCCTTCAACTCTATTTCGTCGCTCGCGAGCCGATAGCCCGCGTCTTCGATCTGCGCGATGAGCGCCTGGCGCAGCTTCGGTTGATGCAGCTCGGTGACGCTGCCGCATTGCTGGCATACGACGAGAATGCCGTGCTGGCATTGCGTCAGATCATGGCAGACGGTGAACGCATTGATCGACTCGATTCGATGCACGAGTCCCGCCGACAGCAAAAAATCCAACGCGCGATAGACGGTTGGCGGCGCCGAGCCCGGGTGAATCTGGCGCATTTCGTCGAGCAGCGAATAGGCCTTGGTCGCGCGTCCCGAGTTCAGCAGGAGTTCGAGCACCTTGCGCCGGATCGGCGTGAGTTTTTCGCCGCGCTCGCGGCAATATTCCTCGGCCAGTGCGAGAGCCGCTTCCTGCGACGGCTGATGCACGTCGTGATGCACATGATGATCGTGCGCATCGGCGGCGGTGGCGGCAGGCGCGGGAGTGACCGGATGGCCGGTTGCGGCGGGCTTGGCGGTTTTCATGCGTCGATTATAGAGGCATGCGCGGTGGGCCGCCGCGCCGGTCGCGGGATCGGCGCGGCACAGGCGCGCGGGCGGCGATCACGGAGTCGCCGATGAACCGGCCGTTCAGGTCAACGGAAAATCCACGTACTTCTTGAACCCGGTGCGCGTGGTTAGACGCGAATACCAGCGCTCCAGACTCGGCAGCGGCGGCCGCTGCAAACCGTCGAGGCCGAACCAGCGCTTCGCGTACGCGCCGATCACGATATCGGCGAGCGTGAACTTGTCGCCTTCGAGAAAGAAGCGGCCCTGCAGATGCGTGTCGAGCAGGCGCCACAGCACGGTGACCGCCGGCACGTCGGCCGCGAGTTTGGCGGTGTCGCGCTCGGCCTCCGGCGTGCGCACGAGCGACCAGAACACCGGACGTTCCACCGGCTGCAGCGTCGACAGCGACCAGTCCAGCCAGCGGTCGATGCTCGCGCGCAGTTTCGGCTCGGCCGGATACAGCAGGCTCGATTCGCCGTATTGCATCGCCAGATAGCGCAGGATCGAGTTGGATTCCCACAGCACGAAGTCGTCGTCGACCAGCGTCGGGATCTTGCCGGTCGGATTCATCGCTAGATAGTCGGGTTCGTTGTTGCGGCCGAATTGCAGGCCCGCGTCGATGCGGTCGAATGGCAGTACGAGTTCGTCGCAGCACCACAAAACTTTCTGGACGTTGACTGAATTGGTACGTCCCCAGATCGTAATCATCCGGTAAATCCTTTTCTGTTACGGTTGGCAAGCCGCGCCTCGCGCGCGGCGTTCAGCCAGTTACGATACACGATGCGCGAAGCTTTGCGCGGCATCCGAAAGGCGCCCTCCGCGCGAGGCGGCACGCAGTGTCGCGGCTGCGACGCCCGTCACCGCGTTGCGTACAATGACCGCACCCCGAATTGCGCACTGAGCCGACATGCGTGGACTCACGCATCCAACCCAATAAGGCACCGCATGGCCCGCATTGTTCCCGACGACTGGAAGAGCCTCGAAGCGACCGGCGCGGCGGCGCGCGAACGCGAAACGCTCGCGCTGCTCGAACACGCACTGCCCGACGATTACACCGTCTATCACGGTGTGCATTGGACTCGCCTGAACCAGAACTTCTCGGTATTCGGCGAGGCCGACTTCGTGATCGTGAGTCCCGCCGGGCGTCTGATGATCATCGAGCAGAAGACCGGCTTTCTGCGTGAAACGCCGAAGGGGCTCGTCAAGGTGTATCTGCAGACCGAGCGCAACGTCGCGATTGCGCTCGCGCATACGATCGAGAGTCTGCACCGGCGTTTTACCGCGGCGTTCGGCGCGGGCACGTATTTCATCGAGGAACTGCTGTACTGTCCCGATCACATCGTCAAGGATGCGGCGATCGCCGGCGTGAATCCCGCGCGCATCGTCGACGCGACGCGGCGCGAACGGCTCGCGGCGATCATCCGCGAAGCGCTGCCGGCCGATGAGCCGCGGCTTCCCAGTGCATCGAAAATCCATCACTTTCTTGCCGACGAACTCGCGCTGGCACCCGACACGAGCGCGCTCGTCGGCCAGGCGGGCACGCTCGTCACGCGCCTGTCGGGCGGACTCGCCACGTGGGCCCGGCGGCTCGAATTCGCGCCGTTCCGTTTGCGCGTGGTCGGCACGGCAGGCTCCGGCAAGACGCAACTCGCGGTGCAGGTGATGAAGGACGCGGTCGCGCGCGGCGAGCGGCCGTTGTACGTGTGCTTCAACCGGCCGCTCGCCGATCACATCGCGCGGGTTGCGCCGCCGGAGGCGAAGGTCGCGAACTATCACCAGCTGTGCGACTGGATCATGCGCGACGCGGGCCGCGCGCCCGATTTCGAATCCGCGCAGGTGTTCGATCAGCTGGAGGCCGGATTCGCCCGCACGCCGATCGAACCGCGCTGGCAGTTCGACGTGCTGATCGTCGATGAAGGGCAGGATTTCCAGCAGTCGTGGATTACCTCGCTCGAGCGGCTGCTGCGGCCGGGCGGCGCATGGTGGTGGCTCGAAGACCCGCTGCAGAATCTGTACATGCGCGAGCCGGTGTCGTTACCCGGCTGGGCCACGCTGAAGGAGACCACCAATTACCGCAGTCCGCGTGACATCCTCGACTATCTGCGCGACGTGATCGGCTCGTCGGTGCCGCTTGCCGCGGCGCTCGCGTCGGGCAGTCCGTTCGACGGCTCCGACGTTTCGGTGTCGGTCTACGACGAAGCGCAGGCCGCCGAAAGCAGCATCGACGCGACCAAGCGCGCGATCACCCACGCGCTCGGGCTCGGCTTTCGCAAGCAGGACATCGTGGTGCTGTCGTTCCGCGGCAGGGACGGTTCGGCGATGAGCGCGCTCGATCATCTCGGACCGCATCGGCTGCGCAGCTTCACCGGCAAATATGATCTGTTCGGCAACCCGGAGTATCGCGACGGCGACGTGCTGTTCGAGTCGATCTACCGCTTCAAGGGGCAGGCGGCGCCGTGCGTGATCTTCACCGAGATCGACTTCGACGCGTTCGACGAACGCGTCGCGCGCAAGCTGTTCGTCGGCGCGACGCGCGCGACGATGAAGCTGATCGTCGTCGCGTCGCAGCGGGCCGCAAGGCATTTGCAGTTGCGCGAGGGGAAGGACAAGTAGAGAACGCTGAGCTCAGATCAACTCAACTCAGCTCCACGCCCTTGCGCTCACCAGCATCCCCGTGCGCGTCAGCGCATCCCACCAGATCACGCGCAACAAAGGCGCTTGCTGCGCGATCAGCAGCGCCTGCACCGGATCGCTTTCGACGAAGTGCGTGACACCCGCGCGCAGCGCCGCGCTCGCCTTGTGCGCGGCCGCCCCGGACGGGCTGTCGTCGTGCAGGCCGGTCGCGCGCATCACCAGTTGCATGTGAGCGAAGCCGTGTCGCGCGAGCCACGCTTCGGTGCGCGCGCGATCCATCTCCGGTCGACCCGTGATGATCGTGCGCACGTGCTGCAGGTCGATGCCTGGCAGCACCTCGAACGGCAGCAGCGCGTCGCGCTCGGCGAGCGCGCCGGCGAGGTCTTCGTCGTAGCGCGCGAGCGGTACGTCGGGCAGCAGGATGCCGTCGAGGTCGATCGCGTACGCCGCGTATTCGTGGTCGTTGGCCATCGCCGGCGCCGCGCCGGCTTCGACGCGCGCCCAGTCGTCGCGATAGCGCTCGGTGTACGCCTGGCGCTCCCATGGAAAGAGGGCGAAGTAGCCGCGCGCGTCGATCGCGTAGTCGGGCTGCACGCGGCTCAGTTCATCGACCGCGGCGGTCAGCGTTTTGACTTCGAGCCCGTGCGACTGCAGGAACGCGATGCAATCGGCGAGCGTAAAACCGCGTCCGGCGATGTCCTCGCACAGCAGCACTTTCGAGCCGGCGGGCGGGATCGGCAGCGTCGAATCCCATGCGACCGCGCGCGTCTGGCGGTCGTAGCGCAGGAACGCGACCGACGCGCCGACCGCGTGCGACACCATCAGCGCGAGCGGCGCGCCGCCGCGCAGAATGCCGAGCGCCATCGTGAAACGCTCGGCGAGCAACGCGGGTTGCAGCGATTCGATCCAGTGATCGAGCTGTTCGTACGTCAGAGGCAAGACCGGCTTGTTCATGACTATCGAGGCGCCGTTGGCGCGATGGAAGGCATTGGTCCGCGGGGAGGCGTGCGTTGCTCGCTGACGCACTGGCGCGACATCGCGGGTCCCCGTTTTTGAGTCAGCGCATTTTGGCGATATTATGCATGCGGGTCAAAGGTCGCGTGTCGGGGTGGCACGCGTTTGGCTGCTGGGTATCGCGCAACACTTCGCGTGGCATAAGATCGGCTGACCGTGGCGCCGCCCATGGTCCGGCGAATCAACTAGAACGGATAAAAAAAGCAAATGGCCAACCTGATTGCAACGCTGCGCGATGCAGCCGGCGGAACTGGTGTGCGCTGGTGGGTGCGCTGGCTGACGGGGCTCGCGGGACTGATCGTCGGGCTTACTGTCTATGGCGCGCATGCGCAGCCGGGCGTGCGGCAGTCGCCGGCGCTGGCGCTCGACGTCGAGGGCAAGATCGCCAACACCAACGACGCCGCGCATCGCAGCTATCACTTCGACGAGGCTCAACTGCTCGCGCTGCCCGTGCATACGATCACGACTTCGACCACCTGGACACCGCGCTCGACGTTCGCCGGTCCCAGGCTCGCCGACATCCTGAAGGCCGTCGGCGCGCGCGGCACCGAAATCGAGCTTCACACCTACGACGATTACACCTACACCGTGCCGGTCGCGGACTGCGACCGCTACGGCGTGATCGTCGCGTACAGCATGAACGGCCAGCGCCTGAAACTCAGCGACTTCGGGCCGCTGTTTCTGATCTATCCGCGCGATGCTTTTCCGGATGAACTGACTGGCGCGGTCGGCGACTCGAAATTCGTATGGCAGATCAAGGCCCTCATCGTCAAATAGCGCGCCGTCCATGGCGGCGCGCAATGTACGTGCTGATCTGGCTGATGGCGCTCGCCGCGCCCGTCGGCGCGATCGGCTATCTGCTGTATGCGAACCTGTTGAACCCGCGCGCGACCGAGCAGTTGACCGGCACCTACGACGGTTTCTACTGGGACGCCGCACAGCTGCAGATCGCCTACGCCCGCTTCGAGAATCAGCTGCTGCTGTATCAGTCCGGCGCCGACGACGACTATCAGCGGCTGCTGCTGCGCTTTCAGCTGCTGCAATCGAAGCTGCGCGTGATGGCCGGTTCGACGCAGCGGCTCTCCACGCAGCTCGCTCTGTTGCAACGGCAGATCGACGAAATCAAGACGCTCGAGGATATGCTCGACGACATCCAGCCCGAGATCGACGTACTGCCGCGCGACCGCACCCATGCCGCGCGGATCGGCGCGCAGCTGCGCCAGCACTGGAGCGAGGTCAACGATCTCGCGCTGTCGCGCCGTTTCGCCGATGTCGCCGACCGCGAGGCGATGAATCGCGATTTCATCGACAAGCGCCGCATCCTGTTCGCGGGCGGTCTGGTGCTGCTGTTGCTGTCGGCGGCGGCGACGCTGCTGCTCGTGCTCAACGGCCGGCGCCGCACGCGGCTCATGCGCCAGCAGCGCGCGGCGCTGGAAGCCGAGCATCAGGCGAGCCGCGCGGCGCGCGAGGCGAGCCTCGCGAAGGATGCGTTTCTCGGCATGATCAGCCATGAGCTGCGCACGCCGTTGCATGCGATCGTGTCGTCGGTGGAACTGCTCGGCTTCCACTATCACTCGGAGGCCGACCGCAAGGTGATCCAGCGGCTCGAAACCGCGGCGCGCCATCTCGAAGCGCAGATGAAGGACCTGACCGACTACGCGCGCCTCGGCGCCGGCAAGCTCGAACTGCGGCACCAGCATTTCGAGCCGCGCGAGCTGCTGGCGTCGATCGTCGATGAACACACGATGTCCGCCAAGGCGCGCGGCCTGAAGCTCGAAAGCGAGGCGAGCGGCGCGCGCGGGCTGGTCGAGTCGGACCCGCACCGCATCCGGCAGATCGTCAACAACCTCGTCACCAACGCGATCCGCTACACCGAGACCGGCACGGTGCGCATCGAGCTGCGCCAGCAGCCGGCGCTGCTGGTTTTCGTCGTCAGCGATACGGGACCGGGCGTGCCGTCCGAGCAAATCCCATTGATCTTCGAGGAGTTCACTCAGCTCGACGCGAAGCGCACGCGCCGTTTCGAAGGCGCCGGCATGGGGCTCACGATCGTGCAAGGGCTCGTCAAGCTGTTCGGCGGCACCGTGGATGTCGCGAGCACGGTCGGCGAGGGCACCCGCTTCACCGTGACGATTCCGGTCGTGCCGGTCGCCACCATCGAGCCGGCCGACGTCGCGGCGCAAGCCGAGCCGGACGGCGCGCAACCGTGCGTGCTGATCATCGACGATAACCGCCTGATCCGCGAGTCACTCAGCGAGATGGTCGCGCATATGGGCTACGACTCGCTCGCACTCGGCAATGCCAACGACGCGCTCGCGTGGCTCGATACACACCGCTGCGAAGTGGTGCTGCTCGATCTGCATATGCCGGAGCGCGACGGCTACACGTTTCTCGAGGACTTCGCGGCGCGCGGCGGACCGTCGGCGGGCGTGCCGGTGATCGTGGTCAGCGCGTACGCACCGGAGGTCGTGCGGGATGAGGAAGGTGGCGTAACGGGCGTGCCGTGGGTGTTCGAGGCGCTCTTAAAGCCGGTCCATTACGAGGATCTGAACCACGCGCTGCAGCACGCGCTGGCGGCGCGGCATCAGGCGTGAGGGCGCGAGGGGGGGGGCCGCGCGCGGTTCAGGGGCGGTTCAGCCGTTTCGACAGATCGGCGACGAGGATCGCCATGCGCGCGGGCTTCTCATAGCACGCGACGTCGTAATCGCGGATCACCTCGCTGATCTCCGATTCGCTGGCCTTGCCGGTCAGCAGCTCGCCGGTCAGCACGAAGATCGGCGCGTCCGGGTTCTCCGACGCGCGCACCGCGCGAATCGCGGCCGCCGAGGTCTGCGAGCCGAACAGCCAGTCGATGATCACGCCGTCGAACACCTGCGTTTGCAACTGCTCGCTGAAGGCGGCGAGCCCATAGATCGCGACCGCCGTGAAGCCGCTGCGCTCCAGATAGTCGCGCAGGTTATCGGCGCTCGCGCAATCGTCGTCGACGACCGCGATCGCAGGCTTGTCGGTTTCGGCGCGGCGCGGGTAGATCTCGATCTTGTGGACTTCATAGGCGCTCTGATACAGCGCGCCATCATGACGCGAGACACGCCATTGACCGAGCCGCGAATAGGCGACGAACTCCGGACGGCTGCCCGGTTCCAGCGCGGCGCCGACCCACGCGGTACAGGCGATTTCGGTCGCGCCGATGCAGAACACCGCCTCCTGGGCGATCGCGCCGACCACGCCCGGATCGAGCGACTGCGCGCCGAACAGCTGCGCCGCCGGTTCGTCGAATACCTCGGCGACTTTCTTGATCTGCGACAGCGTCCATGGGCTATTGCCGCGCAGTTTGCGGTGCCCCTGAGAAAAACTCAGATCGAGGATGCGGCATAGCTCCGTGGTTTGCTGGCGCTTGCCGATTCCATGCCGGCTCATCAACTCGCGCACGCGCTCGGCAACCGCGATGGAGTCCGGTGAGTGTGTTTCGTTGGCCATACGGCGTGAAAATCCGCGAGTTAAAAGGTACAAGTGGTACGCGGTCGACAGGCGCAAACCGACCTTGCGCATGCAATGCGCATGAATCGGCCACGCGGGGACAGCAAATGTACCGTAAAAAAATTCACTGTTTATGATTTTGTCAGACCGTCGCCGAGGCCGCTAATGCAAGCGACGCAGCCGTCGCGCGGGTGACTTTTGATGCATTGAGCATTAAAAAGCATTCTACCGGTGAAACGATGACGAAACCGTAGGGAATCCACGAATGAGTTGTGCGCAAGCCAACGGTTCCGGCTTCCGGCCGCGAAGCGTTCAGCTTGCCGGCATCGTGTCGAGCCGGGCCGCCGAGTTTTGAAGTCCTTTAAAAATCCGCTCGGCGACCTTGCCCGGAAAGCGCTCGGGCAATTCCGCCGACACCCGCTCGATCACGCCGGGCGTCTGTTCGATCAGACGCTGGATCAGCGGTTCGGCGTTGGCGCCGTACGAACACTTCAACGCCATCGCGTTGAAATGACGCCGCTGCACATCGCGAAACGCATCGTGCTTGCTGCGCGACCACAGACCCATCGCGAGCCGTGCCTTGTACCACGACCACTGGTTCGGGCCATTGCCTTCGACCGGCCAGATCGACATTACGTCGTAAAGCGGCGTCAGACGGTACTGGCCGCCCGCGAGCAGACGGATGCTGAAGTTCTTCGCGTGGCCGTCCGGCGCGGCCAGCATCCAGAACAGGATCTGGCTCGCGAGCAGGGTCTCGAGGTCCTGCCGCGCGTCGACCGACTGCTGCAGAATCCGCGCGAGGTCGAGCACGCCGGGGCCGCCCTCGTTCTCGTACTTGCGATGCGACGGCACGCCGTACACCTGGCAGAAGTCTTCCTGCGGCAAACGCAATAGCCAGGTGCCGCTCGAATGCATCTGCCGGTCGAAGCGTTCGACGGCGAGCACGCGCTGCCGGCCAAAGCTGAGCACCTCGGTGTTCGCGACCGGCAGGCCGAACGCGCGCAGAATCCGCATGCACAGCCACTCGTTTTCGACCGACGTGCTCAGATCGGCGAGCCGGTTGCCGACCAGCCCCAACGGCAGCTTGAAGATATGCGTGGTCGGGGTCGCGCCGTGCGGCCGCTGCCACTGGCCGTCGTGCCACAGCAGCGCGGTTTTCTCCTGCGCGCCGGCGAGCGAGATGCGGAAGTCGTCGGGTTCGTCGGGCGCGCCGAGCGTCGGTTTGCCCACCGTTTGCGCGAGCAGCGCCTCGATGTCGTCGTCGGAAAGCGGCGTGCCTTCGATGCGCTGAACCCCGGCCGGCGCGTCGTCTTCGCCGAGCAGCTGGACCGCGCCGACGCAGTCGCGGCCGATGGCCCGCAGCAGGTCGAACGCGTCGAGCGTTTCGGTCCGGTAGCGCTGCGCGATGCGTTTGCGGATAGCGTCGCTGTCGGGCAGCAGGTTGTCGAAGTAGTTGAGCACCCGCGGCCCTTTGTGCGTCATGTTGCCGGGTGTGAACGGCAGCGACAGCGACAGCGGACGACCCGCGGGCGACGCGATCCAGGCGGCGTCGTAGGCGAACTCCATCGGGCCGCGCGCGGGCAGGCGCCAGACGCCGACGCGCTCGCCGTTGGCCCACACCGACAATGCCTTCGAGGCGGTTTGCCGGGCCATCTCACCACTCGACGTTCGGCGCCGGCTCGGCGCCCGGCTGATTTTTGTCGCGCAACTGCAGTTGCAGGCCGTAGACGCCGCACAGCGCGAGCAGCTGGGTGAGCGTGAGCCCGCTCGCATCGGTTTCGAGCGCGGAAATGCGGCTTTGGCTCACGCCGACGCGCGCGGCCGCCTCGGTCTGCGTGAAGCCGGCCTGGCGGCGGCTGGCCGCCAGCAGCTGCGCGAGCTGGTCCGACGTGGTGATCAGATGGAGCATGGCGGATTATCTGAGAGACGAATAAACGCAATTTATGCGTTACACGAATATTTGTCAAATATTTGCGTGACAGATAATCGACGAATATCCGTTTAACGGATAACTCGGGATTCCGCCAGGAGCCGGCGTGCCGTCCCGGCTGCGACCTGCAGCGGTGCCGAACTCACGCGGCATTGCGGACAATGGCCGCCACTGCGAAGATGACGCCCACGTCTCCAACCCGCCCAACCAATGACCACGACTTACCCGCTGCACTCGACCTTCACGCCCGCCGACCAACCGTTTCCCAGCCGCGCCGACGTCGTGATCGCCGGTGCCGGCATCATGGGCTGCGCGGCCGCTTATTACCTGGCGCGGCGCGGCCTGTCGGCGGTGGTGCTCGACAAGTCGCGGATCGCCGGGCAGCAGTCGTCGCGCGCGTGGGGCTTCGTGCGTCAGCAGGGTCGCGAGGCCGCCGAGGTGCCGCTGATGATGGCGAGCATTCCATTGTGGAAAGAACTCGAGCGTGAGCTGAATTTCGATCTCGAATGGCGCCAGGGCGGTTGCCTGTACGTCGCGACCAATGACGAAGACTGGACTTCGTTCCAGCAATGGCTCGAAGTCGCGCGTCAGTATGGCCTCGACACCCGCACGCTCGACCGCGGGCAGATCGACGCCGTCGTCAGCGGCATGCAGGGCCCCGCGCTCGGCGGCCTGTACACGCCGAGCGACGGCCAGGCCGAACCGCGCCGTGCCGCCGCGGCGTTCGCCGCCCGCGCGGCCGAAGCCGGCGCGCTGTTTTTCGAGGGCTGCGGCGTGGTGGGCGTCGAACGCGCGGGCGGCGCGATCGCCGGTGTGGTCACCGAGCGCGGCACGATTCGTACCTCGCGTCTCATCTGCGCGGCCGGCGCGAGCAGCTGGCGGCTCCTCAGGACGCTCGGTCTCGAACTGCCGCAGCAGGCGGTGCGCGGTACCTGCATGCGCACCAATCCGCTGCCGCCGATCACGGCGTCGACGTTCTGGGGCCACGGCCTCGGCATCCGTCAGCGCGCGAACGGCGCGATCAACCTCGCCGACGACATGCAGGTCGACGTCGACATGACGCTCGGCCATTTCCGCGCGCTCAAATGGTTTCTGCCCGAGCTGTGGACCCAGCGCGAGAAGTTCAGCTTCCATCTGAACGGCGCCTGTCTGCGCGATCTGCGCGAGCGTCTGCCCGGCGGCGTGCCCGACGCCGAACGTGGGATTTATCCGCGCGACCCGCATCCGCAGCCGAATCCGAGCCACGCGCCGCGCGCGCTGGAAAAGCTGCGCGCGCTGTTTCCGGCGTTGCGCGACGCCCAGGTGGTGGAGGCGTGGGCCGGGCTGATCGACGTGTTGCCCGATGGCATTCCGGTCATCGATGCGCCGCCGCAGGTCCCAGGCCTGACGATCGCGACCGGCTTCTGCGGACATGGGTTCGCGATGGGGCCGATCGTCGGCAAGCTGCTCGCTGAACTCAACGATGGCGGCAACGCGTCGCTCGATCTGTCGGCGTTCCGTTTGCAGCGTTTCTTCGACGGCACGATGAAGCGGCCGCGCAGCATGCTGTAACCGCGCGCAACGCGACCCAACCCAACCCAACTCAACCCGACCGATACCACCGATGACCGAACCCGTTCTCCGCCACGCCGATGTTCCGTACTACACGCAATGGGGCAGCCCCGAGTGGGTGCGCGACATCGTCGAACGGCAGCGCGATCCGTGCGAAGACCCGCACTGGCAGCGCAGCGGTTTCGCCGACCCCGAGCGCTATCGTTTCTGGGCGCAACGCCTGTGCGGGCTGACGTGCCTCGAATCGGCGCTCGACTACTGGGGCATCGATCACGCGCCGCGCGCCGCATTGCTCGACGACGCGCTGCGGCACGGCGTGTATCGGCTGCGCGACGATGGCGGCGTCGACGGTCTGATCTACCGGCCGTTCGCCGACTGGGCGGGCCCGGCCTTCGGCCTCGACATCGACGTGCTGCCGCAGGCGTCGCTCGAGGAGATCGCGGCGCGGCTCGACGCCGATACGCTCGCGATCGTGTCGGTGAGCCCCGAGATCCGCTATCCGGAGCGGCCGAACCGGCAGCGGGGCGGTCATCTGATCCTGCTGCACGGGCGGGATCGCGACGGCGTGTGGTTCCATAACCCGTCGGGCGTCGCGCCGCACCAGTCCGACGTGTACCTGCCGTTCACGACGATGTCGCGTTTCTATGCAGGGCGTGGGATGACGCTCGGCCGCAGCACGAGCTAGCTGGCGCGCCGGGCATGACGCGGCGTTCGCGATTCGGGTCTGTTTCCTGCTAATGCAGCATCTTCGACGTGCGACCGATCGGATCTTCCATGAATCGAGCTTTCCGTCTGCTTGCTGCCGGCCTCGTCGTGCTCGACGCTGCCGGCGCCGCGCATGCCGCGACCCGCGAAGAACAGGCCCATGCGTGCCGTCACGATGCGTTCCATTTTTGCGCTTCGGAGATTCCGCACCGGGCGAAGATCATCGCCTGCATGAAGCGGCACCTCGACGAACTGAGCCCCGCGTGTCGGGCGATGTTCGGCAACGGCAACGGCAAGAACGGAGATCAGAACCGCGACCAGAACCGCGACGGTAACGGCGGCAAGTAGACGCCCACACGACTAGTCAATTTTTCTGCGCTCGGTTACGGTGACGCCATGCCCACTTGATCCAGCATTGGACCGTCCCGCCCATGACCCGCCCGACCACGCAGATCTTCGACGCCGCCGCCACCGCGCGGCTGATGCCTTTTGCAGCGCTTGTCGACGCATTACGGCGCGCAAGCATCGACTACGCGCAACGACGCATCGTGAGCCCCGAGCGGCTCGTCGTGCCGCTGAATGCCGGCGGCATCATGCTGTCGATGCCCGCCACCGCGCCCGATCTGGCGATCCACAAGCTCGTCAACGTGTGCGCGACCAACGGCGCGCGCGATCTGCCGACGATCCACGGCCAGGTCATGGCCTTCGATGCCGATACCGGCGAGACGCTGTTCGTCCTCGACGGTCCGACCGTGACGGGCCGCCGGACCGCGGCGATGTCGATGCTCGGCATCGCGACGTTCGCCGCGAGCACGCCGCGCGAATTCCTGCTGATAGGCACCGGCACGCAGGCGCTCAATCATCTGCAAGCGATCGGCGAACTGTTTCCGGACGCGCTCGTGTGGGTCAAGGGCAGCGCGCCCGCGCGCGCCGAGGCGTTCTGCGCGGCGCAGCGCGGCAAGGTGCGTGAGTTGCGGCCGCTCGCGGAAGGCGGCGCGACGATTCCGGCTTCGGTCGAGGTCGTGATTGCGTTGACCACCAGCAAACAGCCGGTCTACGACGAGACGGCGCGCGCGGAGCGGCTCGTGATCGGCGTCGGCGCTTTCACGCCGCAGATGGTCGAGATCGGCGCGACGACGATCGCGGGCAGCGCGCTGTACGTCGACGACGAGGCCGGCGCCAAGCACGAGGCCGGCGATTTCATTCAGGCCGGCGTTGACTGGGCGCGGGTGGGCGCGATCGCCGCGGTGCTCGGTGAGACGCAGCCGGTGCCGGCGGGACCCGTGGTGTTCAAGAGCGTCGGCTGCGCGGCGTGGGATCTGGCCGCGTGCCGGGTCGCGCGAGAGGCGCTGGCGCGCGGCTGATCGTTAGCGGTCCACCCGCCAAAATCACGCAAAATATCCCGAAAAAACAACCATGTGGCGCGCAAGCTTGGCAACTTGCGCTAACCTGCGGCAGATGTTGCCGTGCAAACTATCTCAAAACGTTGCACCATAGATGTTTGCCGGAAAAAGCGCCATACCGGACGTGAGCTTTAGCCCGTCCGCCCGCCGCCGATTCCTGATCGACGCCTTCCCCCTAGACGCTGCGACCGTGCCATGACGACCCAACAAGCTCCTGCCACACCCGACCTGCCGCTCGACATGATCATCTTCGGCGGCACCGGCGACCTGTCGTTCCGCAAGCTGCTGCCCGCGCTGTATATGGCGCATCTGCACTGCAATCTGCCGCCGGACACCCGCATTCTGACGATCGGGCGCAAGCCCTGGTCGCGCGAGGAATACATCAGCGAATTCATGGAGCAGAAGGCCAAGCCCTTCATCGACAAGAAGGCGTTCGATGCATCCGCGTGGGACAAATTTCTCGCGATTTTCGAATACGTGCGGATGGACGTCGATTCGCGCGAGGACTACCTGCGCCTGAAGGAAGCGTCGCGCGACGGCGTGAACCGTGTGTTCTATCTGGCGACGTCGCCGGATCTGTTCACCAATATCTGCGACAACCTGTCGGCGGCCGGGCTCGTCGACAGCCATTCGCGCGTGGTGCTCGAAAAGCCGCTCGGCCACGATCTCGCGTCCGCGCAGGAAATCAACAACGCGGTCGGCAGGCATTTCGAAGAATCGCAGATCTACCGGATCGACCACTACCTCGGCAAGGAAACCGTGCAGAACCTGATGGTGCTGCGCTTCGGCAATCCGATTTTCGGGCCGCTGTGGCAGGCGCCGTACATCAAGAGCGTGCAGATCACGGTGGCCGAAACGGTCGGCGTGGGCACTCGCGCGGGGTTCTACGACAAGACCGGCGCGCTGCGCGACATGGTGCAGAACCACCTGCTGCAACTGCTGTGCATCGTCGCGATGGAGCCGCCGGTGTCGCTCGATCCCGACGCGGTGCGCGACGAAAAGCTGAAGGTGCTGCGCTCGCTGCGGCCGATGACGCCCGAGGACATCGCGCGCGACACGGTGCGCGGCCAGTACACGGCGGGCGCGGTCGATGGGGAGGCGGTCAAGGGCTACCTCGAGGAAGAAAACGTGCCGCCGGGCAGCCGCGCCGAAACCTTCGTCGCATTGCGCGCGCGGATCAACAACTGGCGCTGGGCCAACGTGCCGTTCTTCCTGCGCACCGGCAAGCGGATGCAGAAGAAGCTGTCGGAGATCGTCATCGAATTCTCCGAGCTGCCGTTCTCGATCATTCCGAGCAATGGACGCACCTACGGCAATCGTCTGGTGATCCAGTTGCAGCCCGAAGAGTCGATCCAGCTGCAGGTGCTCGCGAAAGAACCCGGCAGCGGCATGCACATGGTGCCGGTGAACCTGAACCTGGACCTGCAGCAGGCGTTCACCGAGCGTCGCGCGGAAGCCTATGAGCGGCTGCTGATCGACGTGATCCGCGGACGGCTGACGCACTTCATGCGCCGCGACGAACTCGAAGCGGCATGGGCGTGGGCCGAGCCGATTCTCGACGGCTGGGCGAAGTCGGGCGAGCGGCCGCGCTCGTATTCGGCGGGCACGTTCGGACCGGCGGCATCGACCTCGCTGATGACGCGGGAGAACGCCGTGTGGGCGGAGGAATCGCAGTAACAGGCTTTTGACAGCACGCTATACGAGGCGGCTCGCGACGTTGCAGTGGCGTCGCGAGCCGCTTTTGCTTGCACTGTCGCTGGCGCGTTGATTGTTCGTCATTCATAGGGCTTGCGCCTATGATGATTTCCTTGTCCGCGTCACTCAGCGGCACTCCAAACGAGGCATCGATGAGGCGAATTCTCGTGGCATTGATCTGGGCGGCAAGCGTGGCAACCACACTCAATCTCACGGCTTACGCAAGCAACGGTGTCAATGCCCGCAGCGATCCGCCGAAGGTGATCATCGACAGCGACTACAACACGCTCGGCGACGATGGCCAGCTCGGCGTGATGGCAGCGCAACTGCAGGCGCAGGGTTCGCTGAAAGTGCTCGGCATTACCGTGGTGTCCGGCAATCAGTGGCTGAAGCAGGGCGTTGCCGATGCGTTGAAATCGGTCGAGCGGCTCGGCGTCGAACAGCAGATCGGCGTGTATGCGGGCGCCAATTACGCGTTGTCGCACGACTTCACGACGATCCAGCGTGAACTGAAAGAATTCCCGGGCGGCGACGGTTACATCGGCGCATGGAGCAAGCCGGAGCCGAAATCGGCTAGTGAACTGGTCGCGCCGCCAGACGGCTTCGCGACGCACACGAAGGTGCGAAGCCAGAGCGCGATCGACTTCATCGTCGAATCGGTGAAACGCTTTGCGGGCGAGGTAACGATTCTCGCAATCGGCCCGCTGACCAACATCGCGTTGGCCACCCGCGAGCACCCCGAGATCGTGCCGCTGATCAAGCAGATCATTTACATGGGCGGCGCGATCGACGTGCCGGGCAATACCACGCCCACCGCCGAATTCAACTGGTGGTTCGATCCCGAAGCGGCGAAAACGGTGCTGCGTCTGCCGATCAAACAGACGGTGATTCCGCTCGACGTAACGAATACCGTGCAAATGGACAAGACGCTTTACGATCGCATTGCGCACGATCCGGCGAAGCAGACCATCATCACGCAACTGTTCAAGACGCTGAACGGTTACGGCTACGACGGCAAGAACGGCTTCGAGACCAATCCGAACTACACGACGAACATCTGGGACACGCTGACGCTCGCGTATCTGATGCATCCGTCGTTCGCGACGCAGACCGTCGAGGAGTGGGTGGATGTGGATACGGGCATCGGCGCCAACGATGGCAAGGCAACGGGCTACACGAGTTCGCCGCCGCCGGGTTTACAGAAGATGACGGTCGTCAAGCGATTCGATAATCCGGCGTTTTTCAATTTCTATGTCGATCTGCTGACGCGGCCGGTGCCGGTGCGGCCAATGAACTAATCAACGCGCGAGCGCCGCGCGCCCGCACCCGCTTTACGCGGGATGCAGGCCGCGCAGCAACTGACGCACGCGCGACAGATCCTGCTCGACGTGGCCGGCCTTCTCGAACAGCTCGGCGAGCCAATCGACGAATGCGCGCACGCGCGGCGACACGCGGCGGTTTTTCACGTACGCGACCGAGACCGGCATCGGCACGGGTTTCCATTGCGGCAGCACTTCATGCAGCAAGCCCGAATCGAGGTAAGGCTGCGCGGCGATGCGCGCGGGCTGGATCATGCCGAGGCCTTGCAGTCCGCAGGTGAGGTACGCCTGTTCGTCGCTGACCTGCACGAAGCCATTGAGCTTGACCTTGCGCGCTTCGCCGTCCACTTCGAAATCGAAGTCGCATTCGCGGCCGCTATGCGGCGACACGCAGTTGACCGCGACATGCGCGCGCAGCTCGTCGAGATCGACGGGCGTGCCGTGGCGAGCCAGATAGGCTGGACTCGCGCAGGTGACCTGATCGAGGGTGCCGAGTTGCCGCGCGACGAGATTGGAATCGGGCAATTCACCGAGCTGGATGCTGCAGTCGATTGCTTCGGAAACCATATCGACGGTGCGGTTGCTGACGCCGATCGCGAGATCGAGGTTCGGGTAGAGGGCGTGGAACTCGTCTAGCGATGGGAGCACGATTGCGCTTGCTACTGCGCTCGGCATTTCTATGCGCAGGCGGCCGGTCAGGTTGTCGGTCGAATTGCGGATGCTGGCTTCCATTTCGTCGATGTCGGCCAGTATTTGCGCGCAGCGTTCGTAGTAGGCGGCGCCTTCTGGCGTGATGCTCAGGCGGCGCGTCGTGCGGACTAATAGCGCTGTTCCGAGCAGGGCTTCCAGGTTCTGGACGATCGTCGTCGCCGTTGCACGCGGAATGTTCAATGACTCCGCTGCGCGGGTGAAGCTGTTGGTGTCCACGATTCGGATGAATGTGCGCATTGCAGTTATTCTGTCGATCACTGGGATGCTCCAAATGAGGTTTCTTTTTTTGCCTGCGGCGGTTCTTTTGTCGTTGTTCCTGCGGTGTTGGCCTTTCCTTGATTTCTTGTCGGTCTATTGGCGTTGCCCCTGTGCGGGGCGGCACCTACTTTCTTTGCTGCTGCAAAGAAAGTAGGCAAAGAAGACAGCTCAAACCGCTAATTCTTAAGCGGGCACCGTGCCCCACGAGCGGCAGTGGTGCATCTGGAATCCGTGCCCCCGCACATTCGACGGCAGTGACAAAGCCGTCATCCATCCCACTCCGCACTACGTGCGTCGCGGACCGGTATGCAGGGGAAACCAGTGTGTTTTTTGTGTTAGTGGGGCCATCGGCTGCGTCTCGGCGACACGCCAAACCGACCAATGGTTTGAGAACAGTGCTTCGGCGCGCGCAGCGCCGCCGGAGGTATGACTGCCTTGTCACTAACGCGGAATGCGCGAGATGACAGATTCCAGATGCACCACTACCTCACGCGGACCGAGGGCCCCGCTTATGAGCTGGCGGTTTGAGCTGTCTTCTTTGCCTACTTTCTTTGCAGCAGCAAAGAAAGTAGGTGCCGCCCCGCACAGGGGCAACGCTAATAGACCGACAAGAAATCAAGGAAAGGCCAACACCCTAAGAACAAAGAAAAAGCGCGAAGGCAAAGAAAACACAACAACAAAACAAAACAAAACAGAGCCCCGCGCCGCGGGCGCAAAAAAAGCCACCCGCTGCGCGGCAAACAAGCAGCTATTACTTCCGCAACGAATCCATATCAATCACAAACCGATACTTCACATCGCTCTTGAGCATCCGCTCATAAGCCTCATTGATCTTCTGCATCGGAATCATTTCAATATCCGAAGTAATGCCATGCTCCCCGCAGAAATCGAGCATCTCCTGCGTCTCGGCAATACCGCCAATCAGCGAACCGGCAAGGCGCCGCCGCTTGAGAATCAGATTGAACACCTGCGGCGACGGATGATCGTGCTCCGGCGCACCGACCAGGGTCATCGTCGCATCGCGCTTCAGCAGATTCAAAAACGGATTCAGATCGTGCTGCGCCGCCACCGTATTGAGAATGAAATCGAAGCTATTCACGTGCGCTTCCATCTCCTGCGGATTCTTCGAAACAACGACTTCATGCGCGCCAAGCCGCTTCGCATCCTCGATCTTCGACGGCGACGTCGTAAACAGCACGACATGCGCGCCCATCGCACGAGCCAGCTTCACACCCATATGGCCGAGTCCGCCGAGGCCGACAATTCCGACCTTCTTGCCCGGGCCCACGCCCCACGTGCGCAGCGGCGAATACGTGGTGATGCCCGCGCACAGCAGCGGCGCGACACCCGCGGGGTCGAGATTCTGCGGCACGCGCAGCGTAAAAGCCTCGTCGACGACCAGTTGCGTCGAATAGCCACCGTACGTGATCTGTCCGTCGACGCGATCGACACCGTTGTACGTGCCCACCCAGCCGTTCTCGCAATACTGCTCGAGACCTTCCGCGCAGCTCGAACAGGTGCGGCACGAATCGACCAGACAGCCGACCGCGACCAGTTCTCCGACCTTGTACTTCGTCACATTCGGACCGACCGCGGTCACGCGGCCGACGATTTCGTGGCCCGGCACGACCGGGTAGATCGTGTTCTTCCATTCGTTGCGCGCCTGATGCAGGTCGGAATGGCACACGCCGCAGTACAGCACTTCCATCTGCACGTCATGGGCGCGCGGTGCGCGGCGCTGTAATTCAAACGGGGCGAGCGGCGTGGTGGCGTCGGTCGCTGCATAGGCATACGTCGTGCTCATGGGTAGCTCCAGCAAAGAGGGTGATGGCGCAACATACGACGCGCCGGCGATGCGCAACAGGGGGTTGCGGATGCGGCGGACCGCAGCATGAACCGGAATCGGGGAGCGTGCATCGGTGGCCAACATCCGCGTCGAGCAAATTGATGGTGGCCAATGACCGCGCACGCTGCGCGCGGCAAAAAGGGCGATCCGGCAGGGTTCCCATCTTAGGAGTCCGACACCCGTCGTGGAATACCTGATTGTCTTGAAGGTTTGCCTAAAACTCTGGAGGAACAGCGCGATACACTGTTTGGTGCTAAATTCCAGGCATTATTCTCCTGGCTGTCACCATATCGTCATGTCCACTCAAGCTGTCGATTCCGTTACGAACGATGCGGCGCAGCGCCGCGTGCTCGAACTGTTCAATCTGCTCGCGCCGAATGCCGGCATCACGCGTTCGAGCCTCGAAGGCGTCGACCTGCTGCGCGCGAATCAGCCGATGGCGCGCAGGCCGGTGATGTACGAGCCGAGTATCGTAATCGTCTGCCAGGGACGCAAGCGCGGCTTTATCGGCGATCAGGTGTTCCAGTACGACGCGCAGCAGTACCTGGTGCTGTCGGTGCCGTTGCCGTTCGAATGCGAGACCGAAGCAAGCGAACAGGAGCCTTTTCTCGGCATTTCCGTGCGCGTCGATCTGACGATGGTCGCCGAGTTGCTGATGGCGCTCAACGAGACTCAGGGTGTCGCGCAGCACGAACCGGCCGGCATCTACTCGACGCCGCTCGATTCCGCGCTGAGCGGCGCAGTGAAGCGTCTGATGGAAGCACTCGCATCGCCGCTCGATGCGCGCATCCTCGCCCCTGGCATCGTGCGGGAAATCTGTTATCGCGTGTTGACCGGCGAGCAGGGCGGCGCGATTCGCGCGGCGCTCACGCATCAGAATCACTTTGGCCGCATCGCCAAGGCGCTGCGGCGCATCCATGCGGACTACCACGGCTCGCTCGATGTCGATACGCTCGCGGCCGAGGCCGGCATGAGCCTCGCGGTGTTTCATGCGCAGTTCAAGGCGGTCACCGCGACGTCGCCGATGCAGTACGTGAAGACCACGCGTCTGCATCATGCGCGTCTGTTGATGGTGCAGGATGGCCTGAATGCGGGCGCAGCCGCCGCGCGGGTCGGCTATGAAAGCGCGTCACAGTTCAGCCGCGAGTTCAAGCGGCTATTCGGCCTGAGTCCCGGCGACGAAGTCAAGCGCATGCGCGCCGCTCACGATGCGCCGCTGCCGCGCGCGCACAAGCCGGTGCCGCGTTACGTGACCGCGGTCTAAAGCCCGCTGAACCAGTTGTAGCCCTGATCTTCCCAGTAGCCGCCGGGATTCGTGTTGGTCACGAAGATCGCGGCGATATGCTTCGGGTTCTTGAAGCCGAGCTTGGTCGGCACACGCAGCTTCAGCGGATAACCGTATTTGGCCGGCAGCGGCGCGTTGCGGAAATCGAGCGTCAATTGTGTTTGCGGATGCAGCGCGGTCGCCATGTCGAGGCTCGAGTAATAGCGGTCCGCGCATTTGAAGCCCACGTAGCGCGCGCTCAAATCGGCGCCGATCAGTTGGAGAAACGTGCGAAACGGTACGCCGCTCCATTGTCCGATCGCGCTCCATCCCTCGATGCACACGTGGCGCGTGATCTGCGAAACCTGCGGCAACTTGCGCAGCTGCTCGAGACTCCAGCTTCGCTTGTCCGCGACGAGCCCGGACACTTCGAGCCGAAAGCTCGAGCCGTCGATATTGGGCGCATCGAACTCGGGATAGAAAGCGTTGAACGGAAACGGATCGGTGATATCGCGCGCCGCATAGGTCGGCGCGAGTTTGTTGCGATCGAACAGCCACGCCTGCACGCGATCGTTCCAGCGCGACATCGCCCACAGCACCTTGTCGACGGAATCGTTGTCCTGCAGGTTGCAGCCGGACAGCATCGCGAGCGCGCCGATCGATAGCGACGAGCGCAGAAATAGACGGCGCTGCAATTGCTCGATTTGCGGCCGGTGCTCGGCAAGCACGATGCGTGAGCGGCGCGCGCCGTCTGTATTGGCGTGCGTATCGTTCGCCGTGTCGGTTCGTTGCGGGGCGCTCATGCGCGAGTCCTCTGGGGGGCTTGATCGATGCGAGGCGTGCCGTGCTGGGCGCGTCCGGTGAACATCGGCGGCAACGTGCGCGGCACCAGCAGCACCAGCAGCAGATGCACGACGACGAAGCCGACCACGCCGGCCATCGCGACGAAATGCACGCGCCGCGCAAAATCGAAGCCGCCGAACAGCGCGGTCAGCCACGAGAATTGCACCGGCTTCCAGATCGACAGTCCGGATGCGACGAGCAGCACGCCGAGCAGCAGCACCAGCAGATACAACGCGCGCTGCACGGCGTTGTACCTGCCGGTCTCGTGCGGCAGTCTGAAGCGCAACGCAAGCGCCGCATCGCGCGCGACGTCGCGGGCACGCACCGGCAGCAGCTTGCGACGCAAATGACCGCTCGCGACGCCGTACGCGAGATACAGCAGCCCGTTCACGCAGAGCAGCCACATCGCCGCGAAGTGCCATGCGATCGAGCCGCCGAGCCATCCGCCGACCGTCGCCCATACGGGAAACCGGAACGGAAAGATCGGCGACGCGTTATAGATCGCCCAGCCGCTCATCACCATGCAGACCATCGCGAACGCGTTGATCCAGTGCGTCACGCGAACGAAGAGAGGATGAACGATCAGAGATGCTTGCGAGTCGGGCATTGGCTTCAAAGACGAGAGGGAGGAAGACGAACGAAGTGCCGCGTTACATCGGCGGCGTCACGCCATGCTCGCCGGCCGAAATGAAGTTCGCCGCCATCGAGCCGTCCGCCTCCTTGTGCGCAAACAGCACGACCTTCGCGCCGGGCGTCAGCAGCGCGCGGCTGCCAGGCTCCAGACTGACGATGGGCACGTCCTGCGGAATCACGATCTTCTTCTCGCCGTCCTTGTACTTGACGGTAATCGTGCGGCCGTTGCTGACCACCAGCGAGCCGACCGTGCCGTTCGTCATCGTGCTGTTCGCGCCGAGATCCCACGGTCGATGACCTTCGCCCGAGCCGCGCATGCTCGGCGGGAACACATGCACTTCGAGCGCTTTCAGCGTGCCGTCGGCCTGCGGAATCGCGGCGGTGCCGACATAGCTGTCCGGTTTGATGTCGGCGACGTTGGCGAGCGTGACGCCGCGAATCGGCGTGTCGGCGGCAAGCTTCACGTCGACGTCCTGGCCGTCGCGCGTATGGACTTTGAGCAGATCGCCCGACAGCGACGTGACCGTGCCGCGCACGCCGGTCGGCGCGGCAGTCTGGGCCGAAGCCGCGAACGACGTTGCGAACAGCGCGGCGGCGAGGGCGGGGACGGCGAGGGCGCGCAGCGTGCGTGCGCGGACAGTGTTCATGCGGGTCTTCATCAGGCAACTCCAGGAAGGGGATGCAGCGTGGTGGATGGTGCGATCAGACTAGCCGCCGCATCGGCTCATCAAGGTGACGGGAGGATGACAAAAACGTCATCAATGGCCGAAGGCGGCCACGTAGAATGGCCGCCGGGGGAGCGCCGCAGGTTTTCTCGAGCGCTCCCGTCAGGCGTTTATTGCGCGCGCGAGCGCGGCCTTGCGGGCCGAATCGTGCGCAGGAGCGGCGAGCATCATGAGCATTCTGGTCATCGAAGACGATCCGAAAACCGGCGACTATCTGAAGAAGGGCCTGCGCGAGAACGGCTACGCGGTCGACCTCGCGCGCACCGGCACGGACGGCCTGCACCTGGCGCTCGGGCACGACTACGAACTCGTCGTGCTCGACGTGATGCTGCCCGGCATCGACGGTTGGGAAATCATGCGGGCGTTGCGCGCGCGACGCGATTTGCGGGTGATTTTCCTGACCGCGCGCGATCAGGTCAGCGACCGCATTCGCGGTCTCGAACTCGGCGCCGACGACTATCTGGTCAAGCCGTTCTCGTTTACCGAGCTGGTGCTGCGCATTCGCACGTTATTGCGCCGTGGCGTGATCCGCGAAAGCGACGTGTTCGAAGTCGCCGACTTGAAGCTCGACGTGTTGCGCCGCCGGGTCACGCGCGAAGGCGTCGACATTCCGCTGACCAACAAGGAGTTCATGCTGCTGCATCTGCTGGTGCGCCGCGAGGGCGAAGCGCTGTCGCGTTCGCAGATTGCATCGGAAGTGTGGGACATGAACTTCGATAGCGACACCAATGTGGTCGACGTGGCGATCAAGCGCTTGCGCGCGAAGGTCGATCACCCGTTCGAGAGGAAGCTGATTCACACGGTGCGCAGCATCGGCTACACGTTCGGCGACGGCGCATGAGACTCTGGACCGAACGCTCGCTGATCGCGCGCACCACGTTCCTGTTCGCGCTGATCGCCTGCGCGGTGATCGGTTCGCTCGGCGCGTATTTCTATCATTCCGCTGAAGTCGCGCTGCAACGCCGCGCCGATGTCGTGCTGAGCGGCCGCGTCGAGCATTTCAGCCGCATCGTGCACGACCTTTACTCGGTCAGCGAATTGAAAAAGCGTCCGCTGCTGTTCGAGACGATGCTCGGCGCGGAGGAGGACGTGCTGATCTTCCGCCGGCCCGGCGAAGCGCCGTTCGTCGACGTGAATCCGGGCGGACTCGCGGTGCCTGATCTGCCGGCCGCCCCGGCAGGCGATCCGCCGCGCGCCACCGACGTGCGTCGGACGCACCTTCCCGACGGCGTGCCGGTGCATTGGGCGATTGCAACCGCGACAGCGCGCGAGGATGGCACCGAAGTCGAGGTGATCGCCGGCCATCCGATGACACATGAAATGCGCATGCTGGCCGAGTACCGCAACCGCATCGTGCTGGCGACGCTGACCGGCATGCTGGCGGCGACGCTGCTCGCTTACTGCGTGCTGCGCCGCGCGCTGCGCCCGGTGCGCGAGATCGCCACCCGCGCCGCGCAAATCACCCCGACGAATCTGGCGGTGCGGCTCGACGATCGAGCGGCGCCGCTGGAACTGCGTCAACTCACGCATGCGTTCAACGCGATGCTCGATCGTCTCGCCGACGGCTATCAACGTCTGCAGCAGTTTTCCGCCGATCTCGCGCACGAAATCCGCACGCCGGTCGGCGCGCTGGTCGGCCAGACCCAGGTGGCGCTCGCGCAGCCGCGCGAACCCGACGAGTATCAGCAACTGCTCGAATCGAATCTGGAGGAGCTGAATCGCCTGAGCCATATCGCGGAGAACATTCTGTTTCTCGCGCATGCGGATCATGCGGCGCTGTCGATCGAGCGGCAGCCGGTCGATCTGCATGGCGAGCTCGTCAGAATCGCCGACTATTTCGAAGGCCTGGCCGACGAACGCGGCATGCGTTTCGAAGTCGACGCGGCAGGCATCGCATCGGCCAATCCGATGCTGTGCCGCCGCGCGATCAACAATCTGGTCGTCAATGCGGTGCGTTATGGCGCGGGCGACACGATCGTGCGCCTGCGCGGCGCGCAGGACCAGGCGGGCGCGCTGGTGACGGTCGAAAACGAGGGCCAGCCGATTCCGGCCGCGCAACTCGACCGGCTGTTCGATCGCTTCTATCGCGGCGACGCGGCGCGCAGCGCGTTCACGGAATCGAACGGACTCGGGCTCGCGATCGTGAAGGCGATCATGCATCTGCATGGCGGCAGCGCGCGTGTGGTGTGTCCGCAGCCGGGCGTCGTGCGTTTCGAGCTGCGCTTTCCGGGCGCGTGACTTGCTCGCGCATGAGGTCCGGCGTCGCTTCAGCCGACGCCGCCTATACTTTTCAAAGCGCTTTGAAAGGACCGTTCGCTGCCGAACTCACCAGGAGTCGCATCATGGTCAAGCTCGCTTTGTATGTCCGTCTGGAAGCCAGGCCCGGCAAGGAAAAGGAAGTCGAGGCGTTTCTGCTCGGCGGCCTGCCGCTCGTCGAGCAGGAACCGGCCACCGCCGCGTGGTTCGGTCTGAAGCTCGGTCCGTCGACCTACGCCATTTTCGATGCGTTCGACGACGAAGCCGGTCGCAACGCACATCTGAACGGCAAGGTCGCGGCCGCGTTGATGGAGAAGGCGGGCGAGCTATTCGCGTCGCCGCCGGGCATCGTCAAGCTGGATGTGCTGGCGGCCAAGCTGCCGGGCTGAGCGAGGTTGAGCGAGGTTGAGCGTCGAGCGTTGCGCCGGCGTGGCGAACGCCTGACGCCCTCGGCCGTTACTTCGCCGCCGCCTCCACGCCCGGCTGCGCGTCGTAGTGCGCGCGCTTTTCCTCGTACATCAGCAGGTCGGCGCGCTGCACGCCCGCTTCCAGCCGGTCGCCGCGCTGGCAGGTCGCCGCGCCCATCGAGAAGCTCAGCGGCGAGCCCGGATAGAACTGGTTGTTCATCTCGACCAGCTGGCGGATCGCGTCGATCATCGCCGCGCCGCCGCGCTCGTCGGTATCGGGCATCAGGATCGCAAATTCGTCGCCGCCGATCCGCGCCGCGTGGAACGGCGACTCCATCGCCTTCGCGAGCACTTCGCCGGCACGCCGCAGCAGCGCGTCGCCGGCCGCGTGGCCGAGCTGATCGTTCACGCGCTTCAGGCCGTTCAGGTCGGCCATGATGATCGTGACGGGCCACGGTCCCTTGCGTTCCAGCCGGTTGAGTTCGTCCACATAGAACGAGCGGTTGCGCAGCTTGGTCAGCACGTCGTGCTTGCCGAGAAATTCGAGGTAGGCCTCGGCTTTCTTGCGCGCGGTGATGTCGGTCAGCGCGACGAGCACGAGGTCCCAGTCCCGCTCGTGGCCGGGCAGCACCGAGAATTGCAGGTGGACGTGAACCTCGTTGCCGTCGAGTGAATAGTTGAGCACCTCGCGCTGCTGGAACAGCTTGTTGTCCCACAGGTCGATCAACTGTTCGCGGAAATGCGGGCGCATGTCGTCGCGGAACACGTCGGCGAGGCGCGCGAGCAGCGTCTTCTTGTCCTTCGCGCCGAACATCCCGAGCGTGTGGTGGTTGACGTCGAGCACATGGATTTCCGCCATGCAGCGTTCGACGAACTCGGGATGGACGTCGGTAAACACGCGGAAATCGTTGATGCCGGCCGCGCGCGCGCCGTCGAGCAGGCGTTTGACCGCGCTGAAATCCTCGACCCACAGCGACACCGGCGAATGTTCGAAGAGCCCGCGCGCGTATTCTTCCGCCTCCGCGACACGGCGCCGCGCGCCTTCGAGCTCGGTGATGTCTTCGGTCGACACCAGCACGCGGTCCCAACGGTCCTCGTGACCGGGCAGCACCGCGCCCTTGAGCAGCACGTCGAGGCGCCGTCCGCCGAGCGTGTAGTTGACCGTGTGGCTCGTGAAGTTCGATTGTCCGGCCCAGAGCTGGCACAGCTCTTCGAGGTGCGTTTTCAGCATGTCATCGCGGAACACCGACGCGAGGTTGCTCGTCAGCGTGTCGAAATCGGCGGCCTCGAATTGCGCGAGCGTCTGGCGATTGACCTTGATCACGCGGATGCGGTGAGCGCATTCGGCGACGCGCTGCGGGGCTTCGGCGAAATGGGCGCGCAGATCGGTCACGCCCGCGGCTCGCCATTCATCGAACAACGCGCGCACGCCGCTGAAATCTTCGAGCCACAGCGACACCGGCGCGAGTTCGAACATCCCGGAGTCGTCGTTGATGGGCGCGGAGCCGCTCGTGAGGGTATCCAGCATGAGGTTCTCGGGATCGGAAGTGCGGCTATTTTAGACAGGCTGGCGCCGGTCGAAAATGAAAGACGATTGGCCTGTCGTTTTTGCGCAGACGTGCCTGGCGAGTGACCGTGGTCCGCTATTTCTGATCGTCGCGTGCCGCGCGCGTGCCGATGTACTCGTATTCCTCGGTATTGAGCCGCGAAATGCGCAGTTCCACCGCGCTGCGATGATACGAGTACGCGATGCGTCGAATCTCGAGCAACGGCGCGCCGACATCGACGCCAAGCTGCGCGCTTTCGAGCTCATTGGCGAGCGCAACGCTCACACGCTCATCGGTCTCGACCACGTTGATGCCGAAACCGTCCTGATAGAAGTTGTACAGCGTGTTCGGCCGGTTGCGCAGCTTGCTTTCGGTCAAGCCGGGAAAGAGCGCTTCGGGCACGGTGATATGTTCGATCAGCACGGTCTTGCCATGCAGCGCGAGCCCGTTGACGAACTGCAGCACGCGCGCACCGGTCTCGATACCAAGCGCGACGGCCGCCTCGCGCGATGCTCGCGCCTTCTTGAACCCGATCAGCGTGACGACCGGGTAGGCCTTGTCGCCGTCGCGCCGCACGATGCGAAAGAAGCGGAAAAAGTGCCGGTCGCGCTGATGCATCGCCACGAAGGTGCCGAGCCCCTGATGACGGATCAGAATGTTCTCGGCGCACAGTTCGTCGATGGCTTTGCGCAGTGTGCCGATCGACACGCCGAAGCGTTCGGCGAGGCGCTTTTCCGAAGGAATGCATTCGCCGCCTTTCCATTCGCCGGCCGCGAGCGCCGCGAGAATCGCGCTCTTGACCTCCTTGTACCGTGTGGCGCCCACGGCGGGCGCATTGATCGCGAGCGTGCTCATGAAAACCTCCGGAATACGCGAGTCGTAGCTCGCCTGCGTTGGACCTGCCCTGATTCTAAACGACCAGGTCATCTGAAACATCTGGATGAATCGTATGTTGTCGGCGATTCGCGACAGCGACCGGTCACCTCCCAGTCTTCTAACACATCTATATGACCTAGTTGACATTGAGTAGGTGGGCGCCTAGTATCGATTCACCGCGGCGCACGTGGCTGCGCTGCCCGGCGGCACCCTCACCGCATTCAAACTACGAATGGAGACGCTCATGAGCAATCCCACGGCAGACATCAACGACACCGCAGCGGGCGCGTCGGCGCCACGTAGAACGATTCACATCGTGCTGCACGAGGCGAAAGACACGGTCGGCGTGGCGGTGGTCGAGGGCATCAAGGCGGGCATGCAGCTCAACGCATGGATCATGGATGACGACGCAATCGTCACCGTGCCGGCGAAGCAGGACATTCCGATCGGTCACAAGGTCGCGCTGAAGGACATGGCCGTCGGCGACACGGTGTTCAAGTACGGCGTCGATATCGGCAAGGTGGTCGCGCCGATCAAGGCCGGCGAGCACGCGCACGTGCACAACATCAAGACGAAGCGCTGGTGAGCAACGCGCGCAATTGCTGCCTGCTTTAACGCATACCGCTGGGCGGCATCCCGCTTCGCGGCATCGAGCCGCCCTCACTGGCATCAACCCGAACACGAGAGAGACACCATGAGCGTGATTGACCTGGATACCACTTTCCGCGGCTATCGTCGCGACAACGGCCGCGTGGGTGTACGCAACCACGTGATCATCCTGCCGGTCGACGATCTGTCCAATGCCGCGGCACAGGCGGTCGAACACAATATCAAGGGGACCATGGCGCTGCCGCATCCGTATGGGCGGCTGCAATTCGGCGCCGACCTCGAACTGCATTTCCGCACGCTGATCGGCGCGGGCAGCAATCCGAACGTCGCGGCGGTGGTCGTGATCGGTATCGAGGAGGGCTGGACCAAGCGTGTCGTCGACGGTATTGCGAAAACCGGCAAGCCGGTGATGGGCTTCGGCATCGAACTGCATGGCGATCACGACACGATCATGCGCGCGTCGAAGGCCGCGAAGGAAATGGTGCAGTATGCGACGTCGCTCGATCGCGAGGCGTGCCCGATCTCGGAGCTATGGGTGTCGACCAAGTGCGGCGAGTCGGACACCACGTCGGGCTGCGGCTCGAACCCGACCGTCGGCAATGCGTTCGACAAACTCTACGGCCTCGGCACCACGCTGGTGTTCGGCGAGACCTCGGAGCTCACGGGCGGCGAGCAGATCGTCGCCGCGCGCTGCGCAAACGACGGTGTGCGTGACCGCTTCCAGTTCATGTTCGACCGCTACCAGGACATGATCAACCGCTGGAAAACCGACGACCTATCCGAGTCGCAGCCGACCAAGGGCAATATCGCGGGCGGCCTGACGACGATCGAGGAAAAGGCGCTCGGCAACATCCAGAAGATCGGCAAGAAGTGCATGGTCGACGGCGTGCTCGACAAAGCCGAGGAGCCGACGCATTCCGGACTGTGGTTCATGGACTCGTCGTCGGCCGCGGCCGAGATGGTGACCTTGTGCGCGGCATCGGGCTTCGTCGTGCATTTCTTCCCGACGGGGCAGGGCAACGTGATCGGCAATCCGATCGTGCCGGTCATCAAGATCTGCGCGAATCCGCGCACGGTCCGCACGATGGGCGAGCATATCGACGTGGATGTGACCGGCATTCTGCAGCGCGAGCAGAACCTCGACGAGAGCGGCGACAAACTGCTCCAGTGCATGATGGCCACGATCAACGGCCGTTTCACCGCGGCCGAAGCGCTCGGTCATCGCGAGTTCGTGTTGACGCGTCTGTTCGAAAGCGCCTGACGCGGGCGGCCCGGCCGCCGCAGCGAGCCGCACGGCTCGCGCGCCGCGGTCCCCACCTTCTCGGCGCATGCCGGCACGGAGAAGCGGCCAGGCATGCCCCCGTGACCGGCAGCTCATGCGGCAGTGGCGCCGGCTCGACATCTGGCAGCAGCGAGTGGAGGAGACACCATCTTGCGCGTGCTCAAACATCTCTACGTGCAGGTCCTGATCGGACTTGCGGCTGGCATTCTCGTCGGTCAATTCGCGCCCATGTTCGGCGTGCAGATGAAACCGCTCGGCGACACCTTCATTCGCCTCATCAAGATGCTGATTACGCTGGTGATCTTCTGCACGGTTTCCGTGGGCATCGCGCGCATGGAAAGCCTGAAGCAGGTGGGCCGCGTCGGCTTCAAGACGCTGCTGTACTTCGAGGTCGTCACCAGCATCGCGCTGGTGCTCGGCCTCGTGGTCGCGAACCTGTTGCGTCCGGGTGCGGGACTCAATATCGATCCCGCATCGCTCGATCCTCATGCGCTCACGCATTACGTCGCCGATGCGCACTCGGTCTCGTCGAGCTTGATCGACATGATCGTGCCGAACTCGGTGGTCGGCGCGTTCGCGCGCGGCGATCTGCTGCAGGTGCTGCTGTTTTCGGTGCTGTTCGGCATCGCGCTGTCGATCATGTCGCAGCGCAGCCGGCTGCTGATGCGCGGCATCGAGCAATTCGGCGACACCTTGATGCGCATCGTCGAAATGATCATGCGGCTCGCGCCGCTCGGCGCGTTCGGCGCGATCGCGTTCACGGTCGGCAAATACGGCATCGGCACGCTGCAGCAACTCGGACTGCTGATTCTGTGCTTCTACATCACGAGCATCCTGTTCATTGCGATCGTGCTCGGCGCGGCCGCGCGCTGGGCCGGCGTGGGCCTGTGGCCGCTGCTGAAGTACTTCCGCGAGGAACTGTTGATCGTGCTCGGCACGTCGACCACGGAGTCCGTGCTGCCGCGTCTGATGGAAAAGCTCGAGCGCCTGGGTTGTCCGCGCGCGATCGTCGGGCTCGTGTTGCCGACCGGCTACTCGTTCAATCTGGACGGCGCCGCGATCTATCTGACGATGACGTCGCTGTTCATCGCGCAGGCCACCAACACGCATCTGACGCTGATGCAGCAGCTCGGCTTGCTGGCGGTTCTGATGCTGACGTCGAAGGGCGGAGCGGGCGTGGCGGGCGCGGCGCTGGTCGCGTTGACCGCGACGCTGTCGACGCACAACATCATTCCGGTCGCGGGCATCACGCTGATTCTCGGCGTCGACCGCGTGCTCAACGAGATCCGCGCGCTGACCAATATGATCGGCAACGTCGTCGCGACGCTGGTGGTCGCGCGCTGGGAGCGCGCATTCGATGCAAGCGCCGCACGCGAATTCCTGGCCGCACCGCGCGAGGTGCAGGCGCAGGCATTGGCGCAGCCGGTGCGCAAGCCGCAGGCCGCGCAAGCGCAGCAGGCGCGCGAGGAAGAAGCCAGTCGGCCTCGTGCAACGGGGTTGTACGAATAGGCCGCGAAGTGAGCATCGCGTCGCAGCGGCATCGATAGCAGTGCCGGACTTGATGCTTCACCTCGGCAATGACAAAGTGATGCGCTGCCCACAATAGAACCAAGGAAAGGAATACCCGATGGCCCGACTGTTTCCCGACGCGCTCACTGCGCTTGCGATTCGCGCGTTGCGCCGCGCGGACGCGTTGCCAGCGACCGCCGAATCGACGGCGCGCGCGCTCGTCTATGCCGACGTGCGCGGCCTGTCTTCGCACGGTGTATCGCGTCTGCCGATGTACTGCGCGCAGTTGCGCAACGGCCGCGTCGATCCGGCCGCGCAAGCCGTCATCGTCGCGGATCGCGGCGCGGCCGTGTTGATCGACGGCGCTGACGGCCTCGCATATCCGGCCTGCGATCTGGCGGTCGCGACGCTCGCCGAACGCGCCCGGCAGTACGGCAGCGCAGTCGCGGGCATCTGCCGCAGCCATCATTTCGGCGTTGGCGCGGCGCATCTGGCCGCGCTCGGCGAAGCCGGCATGGTCGCGCTCGCGTTCAGCAATTCGCCAGCCGCGATGCCCGCCTGGGGCGGCCGCCGCGCGCTCTTCGGCACCAACCCGATCGCGGCCGTGTTTCCGCGCCGCAACGGCGCGCCGCTCGTCATCGACCTCGCGCTGTCGCAGATCGCGCGCGGCAAGATCGCGCTGGCCGCGCGCGACGGCAAGCCGATCCCCGAAGGCTGGGCGACCACGCGAGACGGTCTGCCGACCACCGATGCGCGCGCCGCGCTCGACGGCATGATGCTGCCGTTCGGCGGCGCGAAAGGCGCGATGCTGGCGCTGGTGGTCGAGTTGCTGGCCGCCGCGCTGACCGGCGCGAACTTCGGCTACGAAGCGGGCTCGTTCCTGACCGAGGAGGGCGAGCGCTCGCGCATCGGCCATCTGTTCTGGGCGATCGACCCGGGCGCATTGGCCGGCGACGACGCATATCTGTCGCGTGTCGAGGCGCTGATCGAGATGATGCTGATGGACGACGAGGTGCGCTTGCCCGGTTATCGAAGAGAGCAGCTTGCGCAAGCGGCATACGAAGACGGCGTCGACATTCCGGATGCGCTGATCGCGCAACTGGAGGGCCGCGCTTGAACAAGTCTTGGCGTACCCAACCGGCCTGATGCAACTGGACACGCGGAAGAAAGAAGCGCATAGCTGAAAGCGAGACCGAAACTATCGGTGCGTCGGATAGTTTTAGTCGCAAATCGCGATTTCCCTTGTGAGGCAGGCGCGAATACGATGATCGATATCGTATGGGCAGCGCGAATGACCCGCGCTTCGGCCCACCAGAAGCAGCGATGGAGATGGCCATGGAGCACCACGCCCGCACGCAGAACGAACGGCTCGATATCAAGACCACCACCTGCTACATGTGCGCGTGCCGCTGCGGCATCCGCGTGCATCTGCGCGACGGCGAGGTGCGCTATATCGACGGCAATCCGGAGCATCCGCTGAATCAGGGCGTCATTTGCGCGAAGGGTGCGTCCGGCATCATGAAGCAGTACTCGCCCGCGCGCCTCACGCAGCCGTTGATGCGCAAGGCCGGCGCGCAGCGCGGCAGCGCGCAGTTCGAACCGGTCTCGTGGGACACCGCGTTCGAGGTGCTCGAAAAACGTCTCGCCGCGATCCGCTCGACCGATCCGAAGAAGTTCGCTCTATTCACGGGCCGCGACCAGATGCAGGCGCTGACCGGCCTGTTCGCGAGGCAGTTCGGTACGCCCAACTATGCGGCGCACGGCGGCTTCTGCTCGTCGAACATGGCGGCCGGCATGATCTATACGATCGGCGGTTCGTTCTGGGAATTCGGCGGACCGGATCTCGACAGCGCGAAGCTGTTCTTCATGATCGGCACCGCGGAAGATCATCATTCGAATCCGCTTAAGATCGCGATCTCGAAGTTCAAGCGCGCGGGCGGCCGCTTCATCGCGATCAATCCGATCCGCACCGGCTACGCGGCGATCGCGGACGAATGGGTGCCGATCAAACCCGGCACCGACGGTGCGCTGTTCATGGCGTTCCTGCACGAACTGATCGCCGCCGACACGTGGGATCACGAGTTCGTGCAGCGTTACACGAACGCGGCGGAGTTGGTCGATATCGACGAAGCGAGCGAAAACTTCGGTTTGTTCGTGCGCGATCCCGAACGGGCCGAAGGCAATCCGCTGTTTCCGCAGAATCATCTGTGGTGGGACCCGGCCAGCCAGCGCGCGGTGCCGCATCACACGAGCGGCGTGACGCCCGCGCTCGACGGCCGTTACACGCTCGCCAACGGCAAGCCGGTCACGCCGTCGTTCGCCTTGCTGCGCGAGCGAGTCGCCGCTTGCACGCCCGAATGGGCGGCGGAGATCACCGGCATCCCCGCCGATACAATCCGCCGCCTCGCCGACGAAATGATCGAAACCGGCCGCCGGCACCGCATCACGCTGCCGATCCGCTGGACCGACGCGTGGGGCGAAACGCACGACACGGTAGCGGGCAACCCGGTCGCCTTTCACGCGATGCGCGGGCTGGCCGCGCATTCTAACGGCTTTCAGTCGATCCGCGCGCTTGCCGTGCTGATGTCGCTGCTCGGCACGATCGACCGCCCCGGCGGCTTTCGCCACAAGTCGCCGTTTCCGCGTGCGGTACCGCCATCGGCGAAACCGCCGAACAGCCCTGACGCGGTGAAACCCAATACACCGCTCGCGACGGGCCCGCTCGGCTGGCCTGCCGCGCCGGAGGATCTGTTCGTCGACGAACACGGCGGCCCCGTGCGTATCGACAAGGCGTTCTCGTGGGAATATCCGCTCGCGGTGCATGGCGTCATGCACAGCGTGATCACCAACGCGTGGCGCGGCGATCCTTATCCGATCGACACGCTGATGATTTTCATGGCCAACATGGCGTGGAATTCGTCGATGAACACGATGAAGGTGCGCGAGATGCTCGCCGACAAAGACGCGAACGGCGAGTACAAGATCCCGTTTCTCGTCGTATGCGACGCGTTCCAGTCGGAGATGACCGCATTCGCCGATCTGATCCTGCCGGACACGACTTACCTCGAACGTCACGACGCGATGTCGATGCTCGACCGGCCGATCTCCGAGTTCGACGGCCCCGTTGATTCCGTGCGTGTGCCGGTCGTGCCGCCGACCGGCGAATGCAAGCCGTTCCAGGAAGTGCTGATCGAACTGGCGTCGCGCCTGAAGTTTCCCGCGTTCACCAATACCGATGGCGGCCGGCGCTTTCGCGACTACCCGGACTTCATCGTCAATCACACGACGTCGCCCGGTTCCGGCGTCGGCTTTCTGATCGGCTGGCGCGGCAAGGATGGCGACAAGGCACTGGTCGGCGAACCGAATCCGAAGCAGTGGGAGCAGTACGCGAACAACAACTGCGTGTTCCATTACCGCTTGCCCGAGACCTTGCAGTACATGCGCAACTGCAACGGACCGTATCTCGACTGGGCGGTCAAAAACGGCTTCCGCAAGTTCAGCGAGCCGATCCTGATCCAGCTTTACTCGGACGTGATGCAGAAGTTCAGGCTCGCCGCGCAAGGACGCACCAGCGGGCGACAGCCGCCCGAGCATCTGCGAGCGCGCGTCGAACGGTACTTCGATCCGCTGCCGTTCTGGTACGCGCCGCTCGAAAGCGCGGCGACGGATCTCGCGCAATTCCCGCTCGCCGCTGTTACACAACGGCCAATGGCGATGTACCACTCGTGGGATTCGCAGAACGCGTGGCTGCGGCAGATCCATGGTGAGAACTATCTGTATGTGAATCCGCGCACGGCGGCCGGAAACGGTATCGCGGATGGCGGCTGGATTTACGTCGAATCGCAATGGGGCCGCGTGCGCTGCATGGCGCGCTACAGCGAGACCGTCGAACCGGGCACCGTATGGACGTGGAACGCGATCGGCAAAGCGGCGGGCGCATGGAATCTCGGCCCGGACGCGAACGAATCGCAGCGCGGCTTCCTGCTCAATCACCTGATCACCGACGAATTGCCGGGCCGCGACGACGCGCCCGCGCGCATGTCGAACTCCGATCCTGTGACGGGCCAGGCCGCCTGGTACGACGTGCGCGTACGCATCTATCCGGCCGAAGCCGACGCGCGGCACACGCTGCCGCAGTTCGATGCGATGCCCGGATTGCCCGGTGCGGTTGCACAGAAGAGTGTGGTGTCGCGCATCGTCCAGACCTATTTCGCGGGACGCGGCGAATTCGCGGCGCGCCTGCGCGGGACGTTGCGACGCGCCGAACCTGACGGCGACGATCGTTGAAGCCATGGCAAGGAGCCTGCAATGACCCAGATGGCGCTGGTGATCGATCTGAACGTATGCGTCGGATGCCAGGCGTGCGTGACGAGCTGCAAGGAGTGGAACACGTCGGGAGAATCGGGCAGCCTCGCCGATTTCAATCCGTACGACGCGGACCCGTCCGGCACGTTCTTCAACCGCGTGCAGAGTTTCGAAGCGGGCAGCTTCCCCGACACGGAGATGATCCATTTTCCGAAGTCGTGCCTGCATTGCGAGGACCCGCCCTGCGTGCCGGTATGTCCGACCGGCGCGAGCTACAAGCGCAAGGAAGACGGTCTCGTGCTGGTCGATTTCGATCGCTGTATCGGCTGCAAGTATTGCGCGTGGGCGTGCCCGTATGGCGCGCGCGAACTCGACGAAGCGCGCAAGGAGATGACCAAGTGCACGCTGTGCGTCGATCGCATTCATGACGAGCATCTGTCCGAGCGCGATCGCAAGCCGGCCTGCGTGCTCGCGTGCCCGACATCGGCGCGGCTGTTCGGCGACATACACGATCCGGAGTCGGTGGTGTCGCAGGCGATCCGCGAGCGTGGCGGCTATCAGTTGATGCCGGAGTGGGGCACGCGTCCCGCCAATCACTATTTGCCGCGCGTGCCGACCACCGCCGCGGGTTGCGGCAGCGACGCATGCTCGTGCAAATCGTCGGGAACGACCACAGACGATGCGACGCACATGTCGGGCTCGCCCGACTCGCAACTCGAGGCGCAACTCGCGCGTGGCGAAGTGCATCTCGCGTCGATCGCGACGCGCATCTGAACGACAACTAGGCCACACGATGAATCCGGCTTTTTCCGTAGTCTTCCTGACGACGCTGAGCGGCGCGGCGCAGGGGCTGTTGATCGCGCTCGTCGGCGTCGAGAGTGCGGCATGGTTGGGCGTCGTTGCGCAACCGGCCGCCGCTACCGCGTTCTATGTGAGCGGCGCGGCGCTCGCGGTGCTGCTGGGCGGTCTTGGTCTGATCGCGTCGTTCTTCCATCTCGGCCATCCGGAACGCGCGTGGCGCGCGATCGCGATGTGGCGCACGTCGTGGCTGTCGCGTGAGTGTTTGTGCTTGCCGGCGTTTCTCGCGTGCGCGTTCCTGTATGGCGTCGCGCACTGGCTCGGCTCGTCATGGTCGCTCGCGCTCGGCTGGCTCGGCGTGCTCGCTAGCGCCGCGCTTTTCGTCTGCACCGCGATGATCTATGCGTGCCTGCGTTTTCTCCAGGAGTGGGCGACGCCGCTGACGCTCGTGAACTTCGTGCTGCTCGGCTGCGCATCGGGCTCGACGCTCGCGACCGCATTGAGCGCATGGTTCGCGCCCGAGTTGACGTTGGGACTGGCGATCTGCGCGTGCGTGCTGACGCTCGCCGGCTGCGCGAGCCGCACGGCGTCGCTGCTGCGCAATGCACGCTTGCGGCCGAAATCGACGGTGCAGAGCGCGACGGGCATTCGCAATCCGAAGCTCGTGCAGGTGTCACGGGGCTTCACGGCCGGCGCGTTCAATCTGCGCGAGTTCTTTCACGGCAAATCGGCGCGCACGTTGCGTGGCGTCAAATGGGGCTTTCTCGCGGGTGCGTTCATCGTGCCGGTCGTGTTGATCGCGCTCGGCGCGGGGCTGCGCTCGCTTGGCGCGTCGTTCGGCTTGCTGGCCGCGGCTTGTCTCGTGCAGTATGCGGGGCTCGTGGCGGAGCGCTGGTTTTTCTTCGCGGAGGCGAAGCATCCGCAGAATCTTTATTACGCGAGAGTGGGGTGAAGCATAGCCCCCGATGAGCGCGTCTGGCCGCGAGGCCACCGCGCTCCCAACCTCACACTACCCGCACGCCCCCACCTCCCCGCACGCGGTACAAAAATCGCAACCGTCCTTGCGAATCACCGCATTCGCGCCGCACGAAGCGCATTTGCGTCCGAGCATCGTGTGCAGTCCTTGCGTGCCGTTGGGCTGCAGCAACGCGTCGGCGCTATCCGCGGGATTCGCACGGAGGCCGAAATCGGCGGACAGCGCCAGATCGGTTTTCATTTGCCCGCGCGGCAAACGCGCGAGCATGCGCGATGCGACCTGATTGCCCTCGGCGTCGAGAAAGCCGCGTCGATACAGGATCTGCTGGATCGCGAACGCGAGCGCGGCCACTTCAGAATCGTGCCAGCGTGGCGCACGATGACCGTCGAGCCGCTGCACGTCACCAAGCCGCACCTGGCCGCGATCCCACGACACCTTGCGCATGTCCTGCAGATTGCGCGCGACGAAGCCGCCGCGCGCGGCCAGCGACAGCGAACGCATCGTCGCAGTGATCCATTGCTGCGACTCGTCGCGCTGACCGACCGGAATGAAGAACTCGATAGGCCGCTCGATGGTGACGTCCTCGCCGCCGAGCCGCCCCGTCACCTCAATGAACGACACCGCGACATATAGCGACTTCTTGCCCGCCTGAGTCAGATACTCGACCTTCTCGATGATCGCCGGCAATTCGCCCCTGGGCCGATGATCGATCGCGATACGCAGCGGGTCCTGATCCATCTCGGCGAGCGTGTCGTCGGCCTGCGCGGACGACACGCTCAGCACCGCGCCGAGCGTGTCGTTCGGGCGATAGGTCGCAAGGCCCTTCAGCCCGCTTTTCCATGCATCGAAGTAGAGGCTTTCGAAAGCGTCGAACGGATAGTCGGCGGGCACGTTGACGGTCTTTGAGATCGACGTGTCGACGTACGGCTGCACGGCCGCCATCATGTCGAGATGGTCGCGCGCGGACATCTGCAGAGCGCTGACGAAATAGTCCGGTAGCCTGGTCACATCGCCGCCCAGCTCGCGATAAAGCCGGTACGCGTAGTCCTCGACGTCGAACGATTCGCGGCCGCCGTCGGCCATCACCTTCATGCGCGTATAAGTCCACGAAAACGCCGGCTCGATGCCGTTCGACGCGTTGTCCGCGAACGCGAGGCTCACGGTGCCGGTCGGCGCGATCGACAGCAGATGGCTGTTGCGGATGCCGTCGCGGCGGATCGCCTGCTTGATGTCGTCGGGCAGACGCGACGCGAAGGTGCCGGCTTCCAGATAGCGCGCGGCGTCGAACAGCTCGAACGCGCCGCGCTCTTTCGCAAGTTCGACCGACGCGCGATATGCTTCGTCGCGCATCAACCGCGCGATGCGCACCGCGAAATCGCGGCCTTCCTGCGAGTTGTAGCGCAGGCCCATCATCACCAGCGTATCGCCGAGGCCGGTGAAGCCGACGCCGATGCGCCGCTTCGCGCGCGATTCGGCGTATTGCTCAGGCAGCGGCCACAGCGTGACGTCGAGCACGTCGTCGAGAAAGCGCACCTGCGTGCGGGTGCGGCGCGCGAGGCCGTCCCAGTCGAACGACGGCTGGCGCCCCTGCATCTGCGCGAACGGATCGACGACGAAGCGCGTCAGATTGAGCGGCCCGAGGTTGCAGCAGCCGTAGGCGGGCAGCGGCTGCTCGCCGCACGGATTGGTCGCGCGGATCGTTTCGACCGCGCGCAGATTGTTGTCCTCGTTCATCCGCGAGATGAACACGATGCCGGGTTCGGCGACGTCGTACGTCGAGCGCATGATGCGGTCCCAGATCGCGTGCGCCGGATGTTCGCTATAGACCCACAGGCCGTCTTCGCGCTGCCGCACGTCGCCGGCCGCGCGCAGCGCCGGTGACGGCTCGGCGCGATGGACCAGTTGCCATGGCTCGTCGTTCTCGACCGCGCGCATGAATTCGTCGGTGACGCCGACCGACACGTTGAAGTTGTTCCAACGTCCCTTCGAATGCTTGGCTTCGATGAATTCGAGCAGGTCCGGATGGTTGCAGTCGAGCACCGCCATCTGCGCGCCGCGTCGCGAGCCCGCGCTTTCGACGGTGCGGCACGATGCGTCGAACACGTCCATGTAGCTGCACGGACCCGAGGCGGCCGAGCTGGTCGTGTGAACCCGCGCGCCCTTCGGCCGGATCGCGGAGAAGTTGTAGCCGACGCCGCCGCCGCGGCGCATCGTTTCGGCCGCCTGGAGCAGGGCCACGTAGATGCCCGGCAAACCCTGTTCGTCGACGCCCTGGATCGAATCGCCGACCGGCTGCACGAAGCAGTTGATCAGCGTCGCGGCGATGCCGCTGCCCGCCGCGCTCATGATGCGGCCCGCGCCGAGCGCGCCGTGGCGCATGTTGTCGACGAACTGTTCCTCGACCGACGCGCGCAACTCGGGCGGCTCGGCCTCGGCAACGCCGCGCGCGACGCGTCGATACACGTCGTCGGCGGATTGCTCATCGCCTTTCGCATACTTTTCGAGCAGCACGTCGAGCGAGAATTGCTGCGGCGGGATCAGCGAAGCGGGAGCAGCGGAGGAAGCGGGAGGCGTGGAAGCGGCGGTGGCCGCGCGGGTTTGCGGCGTGTCTTCTGCCATGATCGGCCCTCAAACGGCGTCGCGGCGGGCGCGGCGCGGTGGTGGAAGGCGCGCAGCCGACGCCGGATAGCGAGCCGGCGGTCGGGCGAGCGCAACGAATCCACCTTAACGCACGAGGCGCGGGGCGGCAACCGGGGGCGGTGCCGGCGCGGCGGCGCATCATGCGATGCCGCGCCGGCCGGGCACACTGTCGTTGAGGGCGCGTGGGCCGTAGCGAGATCGACCGCGAGGGCAACGGGTTGAAACTCGCGCTCCGGCCGCGGTACTCGGGAACGTTCCGTGCGTCAGGCCGCTTCGAGCAGCGGTTCGAGAATTTCCGCGCAGATCATCGCGGACGCATTCGACGGCGCCGGGCGCTCGGCCGGCTTGAACACCGGGTCACCGCGGCGGATCTTGCGGCGCGACACCGCGCAGGTGCCGGACGAATGCGCCGAGCGGCGGCGCCAGCGCTGCTCACCGTAGTGGCAGCGGCCCGGCTCGACCCAACGGATCACCAGCGTCGTGTCGGAGCTCTCGAGAATTTCGATGCGTACGCCATTGCTACCGTCGAGGGGGATGGACTCCAGGGTCATCATCGACTCCGTATTGTGGAGTGCCGAATTTAGTCCCGTGCGCGCCGGATAGCCATTGTGTCATCGTTGAAACACCGTTCCGGAATTAGCAATAATCACACTTGACATTTGCGACTGGCTGAAACGACGGGCGTTGCAAGCGGTTTTTATGTGCTTTTTTAATAATGCGTATTTTTGCAACGCTGTGTTGCCTGTGGCGCGACTAGGAGAGCGGCCGGGAAAAGGGCGGCAACGCTTCCTTTAAGATGTTGGGTGTCGGGCGGCAAACCGAGCCGTCAGTGTAGCGGGTTTGAATTTTTCAGGTCGGCTCGCGCGCACACCGTTCAAAAACACCAGAGTTCACATGATTCCACGCCCTCCCGCCGTACCGCCCAATTCTCCCGAAGCGTCGTCCGTCGCCGCGGAGCGCCAGAAAAAGCAGCGGGCCGCGTCGGTCGTGCTTTACATCGGGCTCGTGCTGCTCGCATTGTGGGTGGTGCGCGATTTCATCGTAGTAGTGGCGTGGGCGGCGGTCGTCGCGATTGCGCTGTGGCCGCTGCTGCACAAGGTGGCGAGCAGCCAGTGGTTCAGGGGGCGCACGACCTTGCTCGCGACCGTCTTCACGCTGGTGATCGCCGTGCTGGTGCTGCTGCCGGTCGGGCTCGGCATCGCGCAGGCGCTGCGCGAGGCGCACGAGCTGAACGACTGGTTCCGCAGCGTGCAGGAAAACGGCATTCCGCTGCCGGACTTCATCAACCGTCTGCCGTTCGGCGTGCAGCAGATCAGCTCGTGGTGGCAGGCCAATCTCGCTCAGCCGCTGCGCGGTTCGGCGGCGATGAAAGGCTTGCACAGCGAAACGGTGATGACGCTCGGCCGGCATTTCGGCGCCCGCGCCGCGCATGCGGCAATGGTGTTCGCGTTCATGCTGATCACGCTGTTCGTGATTTTTCAGGCGGGGCCGCGCCTGTCCGGTTCGTTGCTGAAGGCCGCGCGACGCGGTTTCGGCGATAGCGGCGCGGACCTCGTCGCGCACATGGGGACCGCGGTGCGCGGCACCGTGTCGGGCTTGATCGTGGTCGGCGTCGGCGAGGGCCTGTTGCTTGGCGTCGCGTATTTCGTGACCGGCGTGCCGCACGCGGCGCTGCTCGGCTTCGTCACGGCGATCGCCGCGATGCTGCCGTTCTGCGCGCCGATCGTGTTCGGTCTCGCGGCGCTGTGGCTGCTCGTGCAGGGCTCGATGGTCGCGGCGGCCGGGCTGCTGATATTCGGCGCGGTCGTCGTGTTCGTCGCCGAGCACTTCGTGCGGCCGGTGCTGATCGGCAATTCGACGCGCCTGCCGTTTCTCCTTGTGCTGTTCGGTATTCTCGGCGGCGCCGAGACGTTCGGGCTGCTGGGGATTTTCATCGGCCCCGCGTTGATGACGGTGCTGATGGTACTGTGGACCGATCTCGTGGAGTAGCGCCGGCTCAAGGCCGTTGATTCGACGGATGCTCCTGCGCCGGCGGCTTCACGCAGCCGAGCGTGTATTTGAGCGCGGCGGGCAACAGCGCGCTCCACACGTCCCACGTGTGGCCGCCGTCGATGATCCGCAGCGCAGCCGGATTGCCCGCGAGCCGCAGATGCGTGTACAGCAGTGACGCGTCGGCCTGGATGTCGAGGTCGTCGTCGCCGGATGCGATGAACATCGGCAGACGATACGGCTGGCTCATATAGCGGTCCCACTGCGCCGGATAGTTGAGCTCGTGCCAGATGCGCGGGTCGAACTGGTGCTCGCCGAACACGCCGACCCGCCGCGCCGCCGACGCGCGCGGCGGCTCGTTCGCGTAGATCGCGGGACTCAGCAGCAGCGCGCCGCAAAACATCTCGGGCTGCGTCAGCGCGTAGCGCAGCGCGCCGAAGCCGCCCATCGACACGCCGCCGATCATCCGGCCGCCGCGCTGCGTCGCGACCGCGTAGTGCGTTTCGATCTCGGGCAGCAGATCGCCGAAGAACGCGCTCTCCATCTTTTCTTTGCGGTCGACGTACCAGTCCGTGCCGCCTTGCGGCATCACGATCACAACCGGCGCGATCTCCTTGCGCTCGATCAGCGTGTCGGCGGCGCTCTGTAGATGACCTTTCGTGAGCCAGTCGTTGGCGTCGCCGTTATTGCCGTGCAGCAGGTAGAGCACCGGCAGGCGCGGACCGTGCGCGCGATAGCCTGCCGGCAGGTAGATCGTGTAGCTCCAGTCGCGGCCGAGCGCATCGGAATGGAAGCTGCGGCTCGCGACCGTGCTCGCGAACGCGGGCGCGCCGACGGCGGAGGCAAGCAGTGCGAGGGCGAAACAGAGGAATCGACGCATGTCAGGATGGCCGGCTGGCGCGGGATTCGCGCGCGGCCGTCATCCTATCAGCATTGGCGCCAGATTTGAGATGGAACGTGGCGGACAGACGGACGGCGCTTTATGCGCGCAAAGTTCTTCAGCTTGAGGTCCGCAGCCGCCCGTCGACGAACCGCCCGACGAAGCGCTTCAGCGGCTCCACGCCGAGCGCGACGGCAAGCAGCGCGCCGACCGCGGCCGCGTCGGCGAGCAGGCCGAGCGGATAGTTCAGGTAACCATCCGTCGCCGCGTAGAGCACCGAGTCGATCACCAGCGAAATCACCGCGCCGGCAATGAAGCACAGCAGCCCCTGACGGCCGATCAAGCCGACCCACGGCAGCCGCCGCGCGACCTTCTTCGCCCAGCCGAGCTCGATCAGATTGGCGACGAGCCATGCAATCGCGAGGAAGTTGCCCGCGCGCAGATAGGACAGGTTCTCCTTGAAGCTTGCGGCAAGCGGCGCATGCAGCAGCACGAGCTTGTAGTACGCGGCGCCTACGACCACCGCGAACGCCAGCACGCTGACGAGCCAGCCGGATCGATGCGCGCTGGTCCGCTGATACACCGGCTGGCAGCGTGCGAGCACGCCGAGCACGAACATTAGTTGCCACGCGAACGGGTTGAAGTCCCAGTGCATGTCGGGCGCGGCGGGCAAGTACTTGCTGATCGCCGGCGCGCCGGCCCACAGTGCGATGCTGCCGACGACCAGCAGCCATGGCTTGCTGCGCGCGAGCGGCAGGATTGCGGGCACCAGCAGCGCGAAGAACGCGTACATCGGCAGCACCGACGCGAGGTACGGCTGGCGGCGCAGCAGCACGATGTCGCGCAGCGCGGCAAGCGGCGTGTCGATCAGGTCGTCGAGATCGGTCGTGGCGAGATTCGGCCCGTCGATGCTGAATGCGGTGAGCACCGCGCTGACCAGCAGCATCAGCCCGGCGGTGACGAGAAACGCCCGATAGATCTCGAACGAGCGGCGCACGAAGCGGCCGCGCGCGATCGTCTCGTTACGCCGCTCGGCGAGCGTTGCATAGGCGGTGGCGGTCGCGAAGCCGCCGAGGAACACGAACACTTCGGCGGCATCGCACAGCGCGTACGCATGCAGCGTCACGCGCGACAGAATGCTGCCGCCGATGTGATCGACCACGATGATCAGCAGAACCAGTCCGCGGAAAAAGTCCAGCTCGATCAGGCGGGAGGAGGGCTTGTCAGGCATTGTTCGAGTCAAAAGCAGCCCCGTGCGACGGCGCGCTGATCCAGCGCGGCGGGCGTCTCACAAGGCTTTTTAATATGGAATTGGGTGCTGCGGCGGGAAGGCGATCCGGGTTGGCGTCGCCTGTGGTCCGCGTCGCCGACTTCGGCCGCCTTTTCGAGGCGGCGCGTCAGCGGGCTGTAAAGGTGACCTTCGCTGCGGCATCGAGTTCCGTTGCATGGCAGCAGAGGCACGGGATTATATTTCTTTTCATGACAATGACGCAGCGAGATCGGCAGCAGCAGCTGCCGTTTACCTGAACCGACCTTACGAAAAAAGAGGAAACAACGCGCAGTGGAGAATTAGCAACATTCCCGATACTTGGCGCATCCACTCATGGACGGCCGGACGATGTCGTGTGAGGATTTCTGGAAAGCGCAGCCATTGGAGCAGTCCTCAGAACTGCTGGGAAAATGACGAGAATAAAGAGCAAAAAGAACAAAGCGGCCGGATCGAGTTGTCCCATCACTCGAGGTGCAGGGAGATCATCATGAACAAGCAAGTGTTCGCGCTGGCTGTCTCCGTTGCTGCGTCTTCCGTTCTTGCCGTGCCTGCCGTCGCGCAGACTAGCGTCACGCTGTATGGCGTGATCGACGAAGGCATCAACTACACGAACAATGTCGGCCACGGCCATGTTTATGAACTCGCCAGCGGGCTTGCACAGGGGAGCCGCTGGGGCCTGAAGGGCTCCGAGGATCTCGGTGGTGGACTGAAGGCGATCTTCCAGCTCGAGAATGGTTTCGATCTGAATTCCGGCCGGCTCGGGCAGGGCGGCCGCCTGTTCGGCCGTCAGGCTTTCGTCGGACTCAGTTCACAGGCGTACGGCACGCTAACGTTTGGCCGACAATATGATTCCGTCGTCGATTACCTGGCGCAGACCACGGCCGACGGCAATTGGGGCGGCGAGCTGTTCTCGCATCCGTTCGACAACGACAACACCGACAACACGTTTCGCCTGAACAACACCGTCAAGTACGCGAGCCCGTCGATCTCGGGCTTCGAGTTCGGCGGCACCTACAGCTTCAGCAACGACACGGGCTTCGCCAACAATCGCGCGTACAGCTTCGGCGGCCAGTACGCGTATGGCGGGCTGCTGGTCGCGGCGGCATATCTGCAGGCCGACAATCCGGGCGGCAGCGCGAACGGCGCGGTCGCCACCAACGACGCGGGCTTCGTCGCGACGCGCATGCGCGTGTTCGGCGGCGGCATCACCTATACGTTCGGACCGGCGACGGCGGGTTTCGTCTACAGCAACTCGAACTATCTGGAGCCGACCGCAAACGGCTATCTCGGCATCGAGCCGCCGGTGCCGCTCGTGCCCGTCACGCCGCCGGGCGTGCTGCTGAACTCGCTCAAGTATCAGAACTTCGAGATCAACGGCAAGTATCAGATTTCGCCGGTGCTGTTCGTCGGCGCGCAGTACGTGTACACGATGGAAACCTACGACGCATCGAACGGCGGCGTGAAGCCGCGCATCCATACGTTCGGGCTGATGGCCGACTACAACCTGTCCAAGCGCACCGACCTCTATCTGCAGGGCGCGTATCAACAGGTCGCCGGCGATTCCACACTGTCGGTCCTCGACTTCGCATTCATCCCCGGCACGCAGTCGCCGTCGTCGACGTCGAAACAGGTCGTCGTGCGCGCGGCGATCCGGCATAAGTTCTAGTTCGCTGCTGTCAAACGCGGATCGGCCAGCCTTCGGATTTCGAAGGCTGGCTTTTTTGCGCCCTCCGGCGCGCCGCATGACTATTCAAGTTCCCCTCGCGTCTGCCGATAAGTCGAATGTCAACGAGTCTGAACGTGCCGCGCTGAAGCGGCGACGTGTGCGTCGTTGATGTGCCCAAACACGTGCCGTAGTAACGCGGAAATACGGCTCGTAACGTCTGTATCAGAGTGTGTGGCGCGGGACGTTTTTATCAAACGGCACTTTAGAATTCCGCGAGAAATTTGATCGGCAAGCAGGCACGGAATGAGCGCCGTACGAGGCAGCTTCGCCGTGTCGCCGGGAAGGCCGCGCGGCCAAAGATCGCGCGCCTTGTCAGCGGCATCGGCGTATCCGGCTTGCGCATCTATACAGCAGGAGTCGGACAGAATGAGAAAGCGTTTCGACAGAACGATCTTGGCCGGTCTCGCCGGCGCATGGGTCGCGCTGGCCGTCAGCGGTTGCGCAAACGTCGGGCAGCCGAATGCGCAGAACAATGTTGCAAACAGCACCAACGCAGCGTCCGGCGTGCTGGCGGCGAATGCGACGGGAACAACGTCTGGCGATGCGGCGGCAGACGCGCCGCTGTCGATCGACGCCAGCGATAACGCGCAACTGAAAAAGTCGCCGCCGCTCGTGTATCGGGTCAGGCGCGGCGACACGCTCGCGCGGGTCGCGCAGCGTCACCACATCAGCGTCAAGCAGTTGCAGGCATGGAACGCTCTGAAGGCATCGGCGCGGCTGAAGCCGGGGCAGGTGCTGCACGTCGCGTCGCCGGAGACGGTGCGCGCGGTCAAGGCGGCCAATGCGGCCAATGCGGCGGCCGCCGCGAAGGCGGTGGCGCGACCCGCGGCGCCGGGTGATTCACAAGCGACAGCGCCAACCTCGGCACAAGCTTCGACGCAGTCCGCAGCACCCGCTCCGGATGCCGCGGAAGTCCGCCAGGTCACGCGGGAAACCCGCCGGCATGCGAGCAGCGTGACGCTCGCGTGGCCTGCCGCGGGCAGCGTCGTCGAAGCGTTTCAGCCGGGCGAAACACGCGGCATCGAGATCGGCGGCAAAGCGGGCGATCCGGTGCGAGCCGCCGCCGACGGCAAGGTGATGTACGCGGGCACCGGACTGAACAGCTACGGCAGCCTGATCATCGTTGAACACAACAAGGATTTTCTGACCGCGTATTCGCACAACCGCAAACTGCTGGTCAAGATGGGCGACATCGTCCGCAAGGGTCAGCAGATCGCGGAGATGGGCGACGAGAACAATTCGCGTGTGTCGGTCGGGTTCGAAGTGCGGCACGACGGCAAGCCGGTCGATCCGCTGCGTTATCTGCCGCAGGGGCGCAGTTGAGCTTCGGCGTTCCCGCAAAAGCTCACCTTGAATTTATTCAGCTAACCCAGGCAATCTGATCGGCCGTGCCTTCCAGGCGGTCGAGAAATCGTTGCGAAAGTACCTTCACGCCAGAGCATTTCGCTCAATTCACGCAAAAGTACCAACCATCGACGGATGCCGCATCGACGCGAGGCCGCTTGTCAACGGTGAGGAAATGCGGGAGCCGGCAAGCAGCGCACGCGCCGCCGCCGTGCTCCGTGCGAATCGCCGTTACGTCGTTTGCACGCCGCGCAGCAAACGCGCTACCTCGCCGTGGTAATGCAGGATCGCCGGATCGGCCTGCAACAGCGGCAGATAACGCGGCAGGAAGTGGTTGTTCGGTTGATCGGGCGAGAACAGTCCGATCACGGCCTCGGCGGTTGCGAGGCGGTCGCCGGCCTCGGCTTCCGCGTCGTCGAGAATCTCATCGACGCTCGCGATCACCGTCGATAGCGGCGTCAGCCAGCGAAACCCCGAACCGTTGATCAGCACCTGCAGGAATGCCGCCGGCGTCACCGGGCCGAACTCCTTTTCGTATGCGGCGCGTTCGTGATCGAGAATCGCCTTGTGCAGCGCAAGCAATGGTCGGCGAACATCCGTGAGGAATTGAATGCATTGCGGGTCGTTCATCGGCGGCTCCAGCGGCTGAGGTGACACGACGGAATCGCGCGTCGCAACACCACTCGGTGCGATGCAGCGGGTCGCGCGATCACGCTGACGGATCAATCCATCGATGGTAACGCATCGCCCCAGCCGGCACATGCGATCCACCCCGCATAGCATGCGACGTGCCGTCTGGCACCGCCAAAGCGCAGTTCTTTCGACACGACTACAATCGGCCGGTTTTCTGTCGACACCCGCTCGATCACAGGCCGCTTTTCATCGCGGATTAGCGCGACATGCCGAACAAAACGGCGCATGTTCGCGGTCTGGTGCGGTGTCGCGATCTAAACCGCGTGACCACAACAACATCCCCACCGGAGCCGCTCATGACAACGCTCAATATCAACGGCGAAACCCATACCGTCGATGCCCCGCCCGACATGCCCCTGCTGTGGGTCCTGCGTGATCTCGTCGGGCTGACCGGCACCAAGTTCGGCTGCGGCATCGCGCAATGCGGCGCATGCACCGTGCATCTCGATGGCGTCGCGGTGCGTTCGTGCGTGTTCCCGGCGGCGGCGGTCGGCGACCGGAAGATCGTGACGATCGAAGCGGTCGGCGCGACGCCCGCGGGTCAGAAAGTGCAGCAGGCCTGGCGTGAACTCGACGTCGTGCAGTGCGGCTACTGTCAGTCGGGGCAGGTGATGTCGGCGGCGTCGCTGCTCGCGCGCAATCCCAATCCGAGCGACGCCGACATCGACGCCGCGATGGCGGGCAACATCTGCCGCTGCGGCACCTATCACCGCGTGCGCGCGGCGATTAAGCAAGCCGCGAAGGGGGCCTGACATGTCCCAGGGATTGCTCGATGCACAGAACGGCGCACAGCCGACCGGCACCGCCACGCGGCATGCACGCGGCATCTCGCGGCGCACGTTCCTCAAATTCGGTGTGACGGTCGGCGCCGCGGCCGGCGGCGGTCTGCTGCTCGGCTTCAGCATGCCGGCCGCGAGCCAGGATCAGAAGGCGGGCAAGAGCGTGATCGGCGGCGATGCGAACGAGGCGCCGCAAAGCGGCGTGTTCGCGCCGAACGCGTTCATCCAGATCGACACCGCCGGCAAGGTCACGCTGGTGATACCGAAGGTCGAGATGGGTCAGGGCGTCTATACGTCGATTCCGATGCTGATCGCCGAGGAACTCGAAGTGCCGCTCGACTCGGTCACGCTCGATCACGCGCCGCCCAACGAAAAGCTCTTCATGGACCCGCTGCTCGGCGGCCAGTTGACCGGCGGCTCGACGTCGATCCGCTTCGCGTGGGAGCCGATGCGCCGCGCTGGCGCGACCGCGCGCGTGATGCTGATCAACGCGGCCGCGCAGCAGTGGCAGGTCGATCCGGCCAGTTGCCATGCGCAAGGCGGGCAGGTGATCCACGCGGCCAGCAATCGCAGCGCGAGCTATGGTCAGCTCGCGCAGGCCGCCTCGGCGCTGCCCGCGCCGCAGAACGTGCCGTTGAAAGACCCGAAGGATTTCAAGCTGATCGGCAAGCCGGCGAAGCGTCTCGATTCGCCGGAGAAAGTCGACGGCACCGCGCAGTTCGGCCTCGACGTGCGCTTGCCCGGCATGGTCTACGCGGCGATCGCGAACTGCCCGGTGTTCGGCGGCACGCTCGCGAGTGTCGACGCTACGCATGCGAAGCAGATCCCCGGCGTGCGCGAAGTGATCAAGCTCGACAACGCGGTGGCGGTGATCGGCGACCACACGTGGGCCGCGAAGCGCGGTTTGCAGGCGCTCGATATCAAGTGGAACGAAGGCGCGGGCGCGCAGTTATCGATGAAGCGCATCGTCGACGATCTCGCGGCGGCCTCGCAACACGGCGGCGCGGTAGCGCGCAAGGACGGCGACGTCGGCCGCGCGTTCGGCGATGCGAAGTCGCGCGTCGACGCGGTCTACCAGCAGCCGTTCCTCGCGCACGCGACGATGGAGCCGGTCAACGCCACGGTCCACGTGCGCGGCGACGCGTGCGAAATCTGGCTCGGCTCGCAGGTGCCGACGCGCGTCGTCGATGCGGCGGCCGCGGTCACGGGCTTGCCTGCCGACAAGATCATCGTGCACAACCATCTGCTCGGCGGCGGCTTCGGGCGGCGGCTCGAAACCGACATGGTCACGCAGGCCGTGAAGGTCGGCAAACAGGTGTCGACGCCGGTCAAGGTGCTGTGGACGCGCGAGGAAGACATCCAGCACGACATGTACCGGCCGTACTACTACGACACGATCTCGGCCGGGCTCGACGCGAATGGCAAACCGATCGCGTGGCAGCATCGCATTGCCGGTTCGTCGATCATGGCGCGCTTTGCGCCACCCGCGTTCAAGAACGGACTCGATCCCGACGCGGTGGAAGTCGCCGCCGATCTGCCGTACGACCTGCCGAACCAGCTGGTCGACTACGTGCGCGTGGAACCGCACGCGGTGCCCACCGCGTTCTGGCGCGGTGTCGGCCCGACGCGCGGCACGTTCGTCGTCGAGAGCTTCATCGACGAACTCGCCGCGCACGCGAAGATCGATCCGGTGCAGTACCGGCGCAATCTGCTCGGCAAATCGCCGCGCGCGCTGAACGTGCTGAACGTGGCCGCGCAGGCCGGCAACTGGGGCAGCGCGCTGCCGAAGGGGCAAGGGCGCGGCGTCTCGGTGATGCACGCGTTCGGCAGCTTCTTCGCGATCGTCGTCGAGGTCGCGGTCGAACAGGGCGAGGTCACGGTCAAGCGCGTGAACTGCGCGGTCGATTGCGGGATGTACGTCAATCCGAACACGATCGAGGCGCAGGTGCAGGGCGGCATCATCTTCGGCATCACGACCGCGCTGTACAGCGAGATCACGATCAAGGACGGCCGCGTCGAGCAGAACAACTTCACCGACTACCGGATATTGCGCATCAACGAAACGCCGCCGATCGACGTGCATCTCGTGAAGAGCGGCGAGGCGCCCGGCGGCATCGGCGAACCCGGCACCGCGGCGCTCGCGCCCGCGCTGACCAATGCGATCTATGCGGCCACCGGCACGCGGCTGCGGCAACTGCCGGTGGGCCGTCAACTGCACAGCGCGTGACGCGCAAGGAGCCCGACATGAAAAACAAGCTGAAGGGTCTTGGCGCGGCGCTGTGCGTCGCCTTGCCGTTTCTCGCGCAAGCAACTGCCGATGCCGCGACTCCGGCGGGTGCCGGCGCGGCCGATCAAGCGCTCGTGCAACGCGGCGCTTATCTCGCTCAACTCGGCGATTGCGCGGCCTGCCACACCGCGCCGAAAGGCAAGCCGTTCGCCGGCGGCCTGCCGATGAACACGCCGATGGGCCGCATCTACGTGACCAACATCACGCCCGACGCGCAGACCGGCATCGGCGGCTACACCGAAGCGGACTTCGCGCGGGCGCTTCGCGAGGGCGTCGCGAAAGACGGCCACAACCTGTATCCGGCGATGCCGTATCCGTCTTACGCGAAGGTCAACGACGACGACGTGAAGGCGCTGTACGCGTTCTTCATGCGCGGCGTCGCACCGGTGCAGCAGGCGAATCGCGAGTCCGACATCAAGTGGCCGTTGAACATGCGCTGGCCGCTGATGTTCTGGAACATGGCGTTTCTCGAAAAGGGCGCATACCGCGACAAGCCGGGCAAGGACGTCGCGTGGAATCGCGGCGCGTATCTGGTGCAAGGGCTCGGACATTGCGGGTCGTGTCACACGCCGCGCGGCGTTGCGTTCCAGGAAAGCGCGCTCGACGAAAGCGGCAGCGCGTTCCTGAGCGGCGCGCTGCTCGACGGCTGGTTCGCGTCGAACCTGACCGGCGAGCACAACGCCGGGCTCGGCCGCTGGAGCGACGAAGATCTGCGCACGTTCCTGAAGACCGGCGCGAATCGCCACGCGTCGGCGTTCGGCGCGATGACGAGCGTGATCAACAACAGCACGCAAGCGCTGAGCGATCAGGACGTCGCGGCGGTGTCGGCGTATCTGAAGTCGCTGCCGCCGGTCGGCGGCAACGGCGCGGCGGCCTATACGTACGATCCGCAGGCGACGAAGGTGTCGCTTGATCGACCCGCGAACGATGCCGGCGCGCGCGTCTATACCGCGTATTGCATGCATTGCCACGGTGTCGACGGACGCGGTTTCGCGCCGATGCTTGCGCCGCTGGCCGGCAATCCGAACGTGCTCGCGAAGGACGCGTCGTCGCTGATCAACGTGACGCTGAACGGCACCGGCGACCTCGTGATCAACGGCGTACCGTCGCCGTTCCCGATGCCCGGCTTCGCGGCGGTGCTCGACGATAAGCAGATCGCCGACGTGCTGAGCTTCGTGCGCGCGGGCTGGAACAACGGCGCACCGGCGGTTGGGGCGGCGGAGGTGGCGAAGTTGCGGCAGTCGACCCAGGCGGGGCGCTGATCGAGAGGTAAGTGCGGCGCAACGCAAAAGCGGCAACCCATGCAGCGCAGGGTTGCCGCTTTTTTTTGGTGGGACCGCTTCCGCGCGATCAGCGTGGCGTCGAGTCGTTCAGATAGATGCCTGCCGAGAGTCCAGCCTTCACCTGCCGGGTGAATTCGTCGGTGGACACTTCCTCCGAGCCGGCCTCGATAGCTTCATACGCCTGGCGCACGACGTCGGCCGGTGTTGCCTTCGGCACTTCCAGGTCGCGCACCAGATCCGTATCGATAAAACCTGCATGCAGCCCGATGACCTGCGTGCGCTGCTCGCGCAGCGATTGGCGCAGGCCGTTGGTCAGCGCCCACGCGGCCGACTTCGACACGCCGTAGGCAGACAGAATCGGCCGGTTCACCCAGCTCGCGACCGACAGCACGTTCAGGATCGCACCGCCGCCGTTCGCGGCGAGGCTCCCCGCGAACGCACGCGACATCGCCAGCATGCCAAAGACATTGGTTTCGAAGTGATCGCGCAACGCGTCGAGCGCGCCGTCGTCCGTCAGGCTGCCGAGTCGCGCGATGCCCGCGTTGTTGATCAGCAGCGTGAGGTCGCGAGCCGCATCGGCAGCCGCGGCCACGGCCGCCGGATCGGTCACGTCGAGCTTGATGGGGACGACTCCAGGCAAGCTCACGCTGGCCGGATCGCGGGCGCCCGCATAGACCTTCCGCGCCCCGCGTTCGAGCGCCTGTTTCGCGAACTCCAGGCCAAGCCCGCGGTTCGCGCCCGTCACGAAAACGACAGCATCTTCGATCTTCATAGTTCTTCCTTTCACGTGGTGAATCGCATGCGCGCCGGCTCGCGGTGCGCGTGAGATGTGGTGGAAACGAGGCTGCATTCGCTAACCGAGCCATTGCGCTGCGCCTTTGCCGCGCAGCAGCCAATCGCGTCGCGCAGCCGGCGCCGTACGGCTTATGTCGGACGATTCGTGACCTCGCACGCGTCGCATATGACAATGGGCGCAGCATATAACTATGATATTCATACCGTCAAGTGCGGCGAGGCTTCGGGCGAATTATTCGTTTCCTCTATCGGTTGCTCGTATGCGATTAAATCTTTTGCGATTGACAACGGGTGCGTCTTTCTCCATTATTCGACGCAAGCGATTACATCGCATGCGATCTAAGACGCTTAACCCCCTTATTCACACAGGAACCTATCATGACCCGGATCGACCAAGTCCTCTTCTCAGGCAACTCCCACGCCACGGTCAACCACGACCCCGAGCTCCAGCGCGGTGAGCACGGCGTGCTCGACCTCAAGCTCTCGGCGCTCGACGGTGAAAGCCGCGATTTCATTGCCACCGAGCTGCACCCGCGAGCCGAGCAGATGTTTGCCGGGGCGTGGTCAGCCTGTTACATCAGCGCCTTCGAAATTGCGGCCTCGCTGAAGAAGGTCACGCTGCCGTCCGACTATTCCGTGGACATCAAGGTCAGTATCGGCACCATCGGTAACGGGTTCTGTCTCGGCGCGCAGTTCACCATCCGCGCGCCGGGTCTGGCGGTGGAAGTCGTCGAGGCGATCGCGAACCGCGCCCACCAGATCTGCCCGTACTCGAAGGCCGTGCACGGCAACATCGAGGTCGGCCTGAACGTCGTCACAGCGTGACATATATATCGTACGCGATTGAATCGTACAAGATTCAAATCCGTTTGATATCCCGTTGATACCCCGTTTGATACCCCCATACATACAGGAATCCATCATGGAAAAGATCGAAAAAGTCCTCGCTGCAGGCAACTCCCACGCCACGGTCAATCGCGACCCCGCAGCCCAGCGCGGCGAATATGGCGTCTACGACCTCAAGCTGACCGCGCCTACCGTCGAGACGCTCGACTACGTCGGCACCGAACCGCACCCGCGAGCCGAGCAGCTGTTTGCCGGCGCCTGGTCGGCCTGTTACACCACCGTGTTCGGCATCGCGGCCCAACTGAACAAGGTCACGCTGCCGCCCGACTATTCGGTGGACATCCGGGTGAACATCGGGCAGACCGGGGCCGCGTGGTTCCTCGGCGCCGAGTTCGACGTCCGCGTGCCCGGCGTGGACAAGGAAGTCGTCGAGAAAATTGCGCACCTGGCCCATCAGATCTGCCCGTACTCGAAGTCGGTGCGCGGCAACATCGAGGTCAGCACCAACATCGTCACGGCGTAATCCGTCAGGGCACGTGTCTCTGCCCGAGACAGGTGCCCTTCACTGAACATTTTTGAAGGAATTCCCATCATGAAGACCAAGCTCATCGTTGCACTGCTCGTGGCAGTTTCCGCATCCGTCACCGCACCCGCGTTCGCCAGCGGCTATGGACCGGCCCCGTTCTACAAGCCCTCGGTTGGCGCACCGGCATCGCAAAGCGGTCCGAGCCTGCGAACCGTCGCCTCGGAGCGCGAGGACCAGGCTGCCCCGGAAAGGGCGTACGGCGGTGCGGTTTCCGGACAGTCGGAATCGGGCAGCCATGTCGCCGTGACGTCGAGTGGCAACCTTTTCGCACACCACTAGATCGTCGATCCTTTTGTCGCTTGGCCGGCGCACATCCACGTTGTGGCTGCGCGCCGGTCACGGCAATCGGACGGTCGATGATTTAGCCACTGACAAAGAAGCAGCGTTCAGAGCGGTTCTACGATGCCGTACGGGCGCTCTTCGCCGACGGTAGGTTGTCGCCTTCAGGAAGCGATGCGCCATATGTTGTAGCGCGATATAATCGTATGCGATGTATATCTTGCGAAACGTCAGGCTCCAGCCAAGGAGGATGCACATGAAACCGAAGGATCAACTGGCACCCGAAAATCTGATGCTTTCCGATTACCTGTGCTTTGCGGTCTACTCCGCGAACCTGGCTTTTGGCAAGGCATACAAGCCGATACTCGAGGAACTCGGGCTTACCTACCCGCAATACATCGCGATCATTGCGTTGTGGGAGGAGGACAATCAGACCGTCAGCGGTCTTGGCGCCAAGCTGTTTCTCGAATCGAACACGCTTACGCCAATGTTGAAGAAACTCGAGGCGATGGGTTATCTGGAAAGGCAACGCGATCCCGGCGACGAGCGCCAGGTGCGGATCAGTCTCACGAAGAGCGGCAGGCGGCTGCGCGAAAAAGCGCTGAAGATGAACCCCGTCGAGACAGGGCTTGCGTCCGACGAGTTCGCGAAAATTCAGGCGTCGGTCGTGACGTTGCGGAACAATCTTATCAAGTCAGTCCAGAACGACGAATGAACGCGTAACGGTCGCTTAGCAGGGGGCGCCCATGTCTGCATTCAACGGACTTTTTGGCGCCTCACGGGGGACTTCCCGGCGGACCGAACCTCGCGGGGACCTGGTTTAGACGAGCGAGTGCAATCAGCCAGAGGCTTGCCGGTCTTCGCTGCATCCTGTCGGCTCGCGCGCTCCTGCGCGTAGGACGGGCTCAGCTCAATCTTCAGATCTTCGCGCCGCAATGGTTCACCGCAGGCCTGGCAAACGGTGCCAAGGCCGGCATCGTTGCCACACGTGACATGCGTGAAGCGTACCGCGACGTCCTTGCCCTGCGGTTTATGCCACTTTTCGCCCCATTCGCGAAGCGCCAGCATGACCGGGTAAAACGCTCGGCCCATCTCGGTGAGTTCATATTCGTAACGAGGGGGCGTTGCCATGTAGCGCTTGCGCTCGATCATGCCGTCCGCTTCGAGCCGTTTGAGCCGGGACGAGAGCATCTGCGGCGTCGCTTGCGACTGCGCCACCAGACTGTCGAATCTCCGATTGCCCATAAACAGTTCGCGCAGGATCAGAACCGCCCAGCGGTCGCCGATGACAGCCTGAGACAACGCGATCGGGCACAGCGTATCGCTCTTGGCGGGCAATGCACTCATTCAAACCTCCATCGAAATCGCAGCGATCGTAAGTATGATAATCATAGCAATATTGGCGCAGGTTTGCGGCTCAACGCACGCGTGAGGAGCCTGTGACTCGCTGATCCATTGCGCAGCAGTGCGTGCGGAAATCTTAGCGATCAGGCGGGAAGTGCGGCAACCAGTTGTGCCGTTGTCAGGATCGCATGGGCGAAAGTGGGACCGTTCAGATCGTGTGCGGCGCGCATCATTTCCTTGGTGAAGGCGGCTGTAGCGTCTCGCACGAGTGTGACGTGATAGCCGAGTTCCATTGCGAAGCGACTCGTGGACTCGATACATGTATTCGCCAGCAAGCCGACGACGATCACGTGCGTGATGCCTTGCTGTTTGAGCTGAAAGTCGAGGTCGGTGTTAGCAAAGCCGCGTTGACCCCAGTGCTCATGAGCGATGATGTCACCCGGATTCACACAGAACCCAATCGTTTTAGGAGAAGCACCATGTCCGACCCTTCGCAGTTCGACATCGACCGCAGCAATCCTGGCCGGTGGACGATCACCTTCAGCAACCCGCCGATCAATATGTTCGTTCCCGCGACGATCGTCGAATTGGACGCACTAATGGCCGATCTCGAGTCGGACCCGTCCGTCAAGGTCGTGGTGTTTCAGTCGGCGAATCCCGATTTTTTCGTCGCCCATCTCGACGTAGCCAAGGCTGCCGAACGACCGGAGGTGCTCGGCCTTTGGCGCGACTTCGTACTGCGCCTGTCGTCTGCGCCAGTGGTGAGCATCGCAAAGATTCGCGGCCGTACGCGCGGTATCGGCAACGAGTTCGTGCTCGCCTGCGACATGCGGTTCGCCAGCAGGCAGAATGCTTTGTTCGGTAACCCCGAGGTCGGCGTCGGTCTGGTCCCTGGCGGCGGAGCGCTCGAGTGGCTGCCGCGCCTGGTCGGCCGTTCGCGGGCGCTCGAGATCGTGCTCAGCGCCGACGACTTCGATGCCGACGTCGCCGAACGATATGGCTGGGTGAACCGCACGCTGGATGATGACGACCTCGACTCTTTCGTCGAAATGCTTGCGCGGCGTCTGGCGTCATTCGACCGTGAAACGCTCGGCGCCGCGAAAGCCCAGATCAATCGCGTCGGAACGCCGACGGCCGCCGAACTCCAGTCGAGCATCGACATGTTCTTTCCGGCTCTCGCCTCGCCAGATGGGCAGGCACGTCGCGCCAAGCTCCGTAGCCTCGCCTACGGCGTGCCGAGCGACTTCGAACTGAATTTCGGCAAGTACATGCCCACGCTAGGGCCGGCGGGCGACGATGACACGCTATAGCCTCCCGATCACCTCAGCGATGCAGCCCGACCTTCTGCCGCTTCTCCAGCACGCGCGCATACCAGGTCAGCGGAAAACACATCGCGAAGTAGATCATCGCGACCATGCCGTAAATCGGAAACGGCCGGAACGCGGCGTTCGTGATCATCGTGCCGGTCTTCGTCAGTTCGATGAAGCCGATGATCGACGCGAGCGCGGTGCTCTTCACCACCTGCACGAGAAAACCGACGGTCGGCGCGACCGCGATCTTCAGTGCCTGCGGCCACACGATATAGCGCAACTGCTGGCCGAACGTCATGCCGAGGCTCGCGCCCGCCGCCCACTGACCGCGCGGCACCGCTTCGACGCAGCCGCGCCAGATGTCGACCAGATAAGCGCTCGTATAGAGCGTCAACGTGACGGCCGCAGCGGCCCACGGCGACACGTCGATGCCGATGAGCGGCAAACCGAAGAACGCGAGAAAGAGTTGCATCAGCAGCGGCGTGCCCTGAAACACCTCGACGTATAGCACGACGATGCGGCGCAACCATGCCACCGGCGACACGCGCATCGCGAGCAGCACGAGCCCGACGACCCCGCCGCCGACGAACGCGATCAGCGACAGCAGCACCGTCCAGCGCGCGGCGAGCAGCAGATTGCGGGCGATATCCCACAGCGTGAATTCGACCATGATCAGCGCTCCGTCGGCAGGGTACGCGCGCCGCGCCACATCAGGCGGCCGCGCCAGTTGCGAGGCAAGCCGTCGTTGCCGCTGCTGCTGTTGTTGGCGCCACGCGCGGCGCGGCCCGCGAACAGCCCGCGGCCGAAGCGGTTCAGCAACTGCCGCAACACGATCGACATCAGCAGATAGGTCGCCGTGATGATCACGTAGCTCTCGAACGAGCGGAAGTTGCGCGACTGGATGAAGTTCGCCGCATAGGTCAGGTCGGGCACCGAGATCTGCGACACGACCGCCGAGCCGAGCATTACGATCAGCACCTGGCCGAGCAGCGCGGGAAACACGTTGGCGAGCGCCTGCGGCAGCACGACGTAGCGGAACACCTGGCGTCCATGCAGACCGAGCGCCTCGGCGGCCTGCACCTGGCCGCGCGAAATCGAATCGATGCCGGCGCGCACGATCTCGGTCGCGTACGCGCCGAGATTGACCGTCATCGCCAGAATCGCGGCCTGGATCTCGTCGATATGAATGCCGAGGCTCGGCAGACCGAAGAACACGAAGAACAGCTGCACGAGAAACGGCGTGTTGCGGATCAGCTCGACGTAGCTCGCGACCAGCCAGCGCGCCCACTTCGGCCCGGCCGCCGCGATGCTCGCGCCGGCAATCCCGACGAGCCCGCCCGCCAGGGTCGACACGGCCGTGAGACCGAGCGTCACGGCGGCGCCGCGCGCGAGCATCCCCGCATAGAGGCCGAAGCCGGTGAAATCGAACGCGTAAGTCATGGCCTCGTGCCCATCGTAGGATCAGATTGAGGCGCGGACTTTACAGCACCACGCCACGGGTTTCAGAGATCGGCCGGCAGCGGCGCTCGCAGCCACTTCTGCGAGATCGCGTTCATCGTGCCGTCCTTGCGGGCCTTGGCAATCGTTTCGTCGACCTTCGCCTTCAGGCGCGGCTCGTTCTTGTTCAGACCGACGTGATCGGGCGAGCTGAACAGCGCGAACTTCTGCTCCGGATCGTTCGCCGGATGCCGCGCGAGAATCGTCGCGCCGACGTCGTTGCCGACCACCATCAACTGTACCTGACCAGAAAGAAACGCCGAAATAGCGCCATTCGGATCGTCGAAACGTTTGATGTTCGCCGACTGCGGCGCGATCTTCGTGACGCTCAGGTCTTCGAGCGTGCCGCGCGCGACCGAGATCGACTTGCCGCCGAGGTCGGCGGCGTTCTTCACCGGCAGCGATTTCGGGCCGAATACCGCGAGGTAGTACGGCGCATATGGTTGCGAGAAGTCGATCACTTTTTCGCGCTCCGGCGTCTGGCCGACCGACAGCAGCATGTCGGCCTTGCGATCGGCGAGGAAGGCCATGCGGTTGTCGCCCGTCACCGGCACCAGTTCGACCTTCGCGTTGAGCGCCTTGCCGATCAGATTGGCGACGTCGATGTCATAGCCGACCGGCTTCATGTCCGGACCGATCGAGCCGAACGGCGGATAGTCCTCGAACACGCCGATGCGCACGGTGCCGGACTTCGCGATGTCGTCGAGCGCGTCGGCATGTGCGGCCGATGGCAGCGCGCACAGCGCGCCGAGCGCGGTCATCGCGAGGGTCGCGGCGAAGGTCGCGAACACGCGGCGGGTCGATTGGAGAGCGGGGCGCTGGTTCATCATCTGGTCCTCTGTCGTCATGCGGGTTCGTCGAAGCGAAGCGTGTGTGATGGGTTCGGTGTCGGGCAGCCGGTTCGTTTACGCGGATGTGGTTCGGCGTGAGCGCCGCCGCAGATACCGCGTGTGGATGCACTGTAGGTTTGCCAAAATCACGCAACAATCGAAATATGCGCATGGGCCGCATGACGTACGCTCATGGCTCGCCGCCGGCGAACGCAGCGGCGAGCGCTGCGACGATGTGGCGGGAAGCTACGGGCGATGGCCTATGCGGGTTAACATCCATATCGGGCTGAGGAAGTCCAGCGTGCATCGAGGCATGAGGAAAGCTCGGTTCCGGTGCACTTCCTGAAGGCTTTTTGCACCACGCCGGTGCGACGTCGACCAGAGCGAAGATTCTTATGCGCGCCATGAGCCGGACGCATGCGGGTTCCCCAGCGCGCCCACTCGTGCGCGCATAGCCGATCGCGTATGCTGTGGGCATAACGGGCAGGGCGGCGACGCGCGCTGCCACAGCCCCGCAATGATTTTTTCTGATCCTGGACGACATTCGATGCGACGCCTACCGCCGCTCAACGCGCTGCAGATTTTCGAAACCGTCGCGCGCCATCGCAGCTTCACGCGTGCCGCCGATCATCTGTGCCTCACGCAAGGCGCGGTCAGCCGGCAGATCATCGCGCTCGAGGAGTACTACAAGTTTCCGCTGTTCAAGCGTCATGCGAAGGGGCTGACGCTGACCGCCGAGGGCGAAATGCTGCTGCCGGCGGTCAAGGAGAGCTTCGCGCGAATCGAGGAAATGTCGCTGCGCTTGACGAGGCAGCGCACCGACCTCGCGCTGAAGGTGCCGACCTGCGTGATGCGCTGGATGCTGCCGAAGATCATGCGCTTCCAGTCCGAGTATCCCGATCTGCACGTGCAGATCACGACCACCTGGCAGCACGACGTCGATTTCCAGAGCGAGCCGTTCGACGCGGCGATCATCTACGGTTCGTCGCCCGGTGCGGACGTGCAGGCGGTGTCGCTGTTCGAGGAGCGTCTGACGCCGGTCTGCACGCCCGAACTGCTGAAGGACAAGCCGCTCGCGCAGGTGGCCGATCTCGCGCGCCATACGCTGCTGCATCCGACTCGCGATCACCGTGACTGGAAGATGTGGCTCGCGAAAGTCGCGGAGACCGATGCAGCGGGCGCCGCCACGATCGACGCGGAGCTCGGCCCGAGCTTCGATACGCTCGACATGGCGACCAATGCCGCCGCGCAGGGCTTCGGCGTCGCGATCAGCGACCTCGCGCTGATCGACGAGGATGTCGCCGCGCGGCGCCTGGTCCGGCCGTTCGACACCGTGCTGAAGACCGGCTGGCGCTATTACTTCGTGTATCCGGACTCGGTCGCACAACAGCAGAAGCTGAATCTGTTCCGCGACTGGATGGCCGAGCACTGGGAAGAGTGAGTTGCCGTCCGCCAACGCCGGATAGGGCATCCCTCACGGCGCGAACGACAAAAACAGATAAGCCGCGAATAGAGACAGATGCACGGCGCCTTGCAGAATCGTCGTGCGTCCGGTGCTGAGCGTCAGCGTGGCGACGACCAGCGTGAGCGCGAGCAGCACCATGTCCTTGCCGTTGATGCCGAGCACGATGGGCTGACCGATATACAGAAACACGCCGGCGACGGTGGGAATGGTCAGGCCGATACTTGCCAGCGCCGAGCCGAGCGCGAGGTTCAGGCTGGTCTGCAAACGATCGGCGCGCGCCGCGCGCAACGCCGCGAGCCCTTCGGGTAACAGCACCAGCGACGCAATCACGATCCCGACCACCGCCGGCGGCGCGCCCGCGCCGAGCACCGCGGATTCGACCACCGGCGACAGCACTTTCGCGAGCAGCACGACCGCGACGAGGCTCACCATCAGCAGCACGCCGCTGATGGCTGCGAGGCGCGCGCCCGGCGGCTCGGCATGGACGTCTTCGTCGGGCACGCCGGCCAGGAAGTAGTCGCGATGGCGCACCGTCTGCACGAACACGAACACGCAGTACAGCACCAGCGACGACACACCGGCAAACGCGAGCTGCGACGGCGACAAGACCGGCCCGGGGCTGGTGGTCGTGAAGTTCGGCATCACGAGCGTCAGCACCGACAGCGATGCGAGCACCGCCAGCGCGGCCGCCGCGCCGCGGCTCTGGAAGTCCTGTTCAAGATGGCGGATGCCGCCCGCCAGCAAACATAGCCCGACGAGCCCGTTGCAGACGATCATCACGGCCGCGAATACCGTATCGCGCGCGAGACCGGCTTTCTCGGGACCAGACGTCAGCATCACCGAGACGATCAGCGCCACTTCGATCACGGTGACGGCGATCGCGAGCACCAGCGTGCCAAACGGTTCGCCGACGCGATGCGCGACCACTTCGGCATGATGGACGGCGGCAAACACGGCCGCGCACAGCGAAACGCCGACCAGCGCCAGCAGCAGCGCATTGCCCGGCATCGCGTAGGCGGCACCGAGCACGATCCAGCCAATGATCGGTGCGACGAGGGTCCAACGGGGCAAGACGGTCGCCGGCGAAGTCATGCGGCCTTCCTTTCGGTGCGTGTATGAACTTGAAGTGATGCCTTAAGGATCGACCTTAAGCCATTAAATTATAAGGGAGAAATCGTCGCGACAACCCGTGCTGCACGGAGTCGTCCGTTCAACATATCGTGGTTTCGAGGGCATGGGGGATTCGTCTCGTCGGGCGGTGTGACGGCCGCGCCGGGGGCAATCGTGTCGAGCGACCGATCGGAGGGGAATTGGCGTCGCGACGGAGCTTTCCGCCGTCGACGCCAGCTTGCTGCTTTACCGCTACTTCTTCAGCTGCTTGACCGGCTTACTGGCCGATTGCGCGGATCGACAGTGCGCTCTTCACCGACGTCACGCCTTCCACGCCCTGAGCGGCGTTCGTCGCGATTTCGATCTGAGCCTGCTCCGGCACCGAACCTTCCAGCGTGACCGCGCCGCTGCGTGCGCGCACGGTGATGTTGCCGACGGTCAGGCCCTTCGTACGTGCGAGCTTCGCGCGGACTTTCTTCTGCAGAGCGCGATTAGCCTGTTTAACTTCCTTGGTGGTCGGTGCCGCTGCCGCCGGCGCTGCGGTCGCAGCTGCATCGCTGCTTTGCGCGTACGCGTTGAGGGAAGCGAAAACGACCAGCGCGCCGCCGATCACCTTGATTGCCGAGAATGCTTTCATTCAACCATCTCCTATTGTCGTAGAACGTCGATCCCCCGGATGGGGTCGATTTTTTTTACATCAGCGGGTACAGCGGGATTCAATGCGAATGGAACAGGTACAGCAGCCATGCGAACACTTGCAGCGGGACACGCACGTTTCCGCGAGCCGCGAAGCGCGCGCAAGACATGCAAACGGCCGTGTGACCGGCCGGAAGCACACGATACAGCAATTGGTGCCATGTTGACTTGCTGACGCAGAAAATGAGGCGTCGGTACAACGAATTTGCAGATCGCAACCGGTCTATGACCTGGGATTTCAGCACCGACTTAAGGATATCCAGCCCATGCGAAACGAAGCTCTTCCGATCCGACCTTTACACCGCGACGATCTGCCGGTCGATACGGTCGAACTCGCGCGCTTCATGGTCGGCAAATATCTCGTGCACGATCTCCCCGAAGGACGCCTGAGCGGCCGCATCGTCGAGACCGAGGCGTATCCGCTCGGCGATTCGACGAGCCACGCGTTTATCGGACGGCGTCCGTACAACGGCTCGATGTTTCTCGCCCGTGGTCACGCTTACGTGCGGCTGACCTACGGTGTGTCGTACATGCTGAACATGTCGTCCGAAGCGGAGGAGGTCGGCGGCGGCATTCTGCTGCGCGCGATCGAACCGCTCGAAGGACTCGCGCTGATGGAAGCGCGCCGCCCCGGCGTGCCGCTGCGCGATCTCGCCCGCGGACCCGGCCGGCTGACGGTGGCATTCGGCATCGGCCAGGCGTTCGACGGCCAGGATCTGTGTACGGGACGCGGGCTCTGGATCGGCGTGATCGAAACCGGCGACGCACCGGTCGGCGTGACGACGCGCATTGGCCTGTCGCGCGAGATGCACCGGCCGCTGCGATTTTTCGAACCGGGCAGCGCGTTCGTCAGCGGCCCGCGCAAGCTACTGACGATTCCGCATTCGGGCGCATGACATTTCGGCGGCCCACGGGATGTTCCGGACAATTGTTGCCCGGAACATCATGCGGGGCGAATCGACTCCTCGATATTCCCCGGCATTGTTGCGAACAGCACAATTTTCTATCTCGCAATTAAGGGTTTTCCCTTGCTCATGCGGTGACTAGACTGAACTTATTCGCTGAACACCACGGTGTTGGCGATGCAGATAAAACCACATTGGAGGGAAGTCATCATGAAATCGCTGATCAAGGCAGTTGCCATTGCAGCCGTTGCCGCCGCGCCGATCGTATCGTTCGCGCAATCGAGCCAACAGCCGCTCACCCGCGCCCAGGTTCGCAACGAACTGATCCAACTGGAGCGCGCGGGCTATAACCCGTCGACCTCGAACGACGCGGAATATCCGGCCGACGTCCAGGCCGCCGAACAGCGCGTCCAGGCGCAAAATCCGGCCGTCGCGCAAACCCAGCCCACCGCTAATACCAGCGGTTACGGCGCGCCGATGAGCGGCGCGACGCAAGCGGGTCGCCCGACGCAGCCGCAGCCGACGAGCGGCCCGAAGAGCGTGTATTTCGGTAACTGAGTTCGCTAACCGGTAAGCACGCGGCACCACGCTGTGCGCCGCTTTCGCGAGCGCACGGCGTTTCATACCAGGTACTGTTTCAACCGAGCGCGCCGCACCCATGCACCCGCAAGCGTGTCATCCGTGCGCGCGTCGCGTTCCTCTTTCCGAAGGAACCTCCGCTGCCGCAAGGTAGCTTGGCCCAAGCTCTTCGAGGCTTGGGCTTTTTTTGCTTCCGCTACTGCGCGGATGATCGAGGCGCGTTCGTTCAGCGAAAGCCGTGCTGGCTGTCAGAGGCGTTCGCCGTGGATGTAGAACTCGAGTTGCTGGATCGTGAACTGCTGCTCCGCGATGATGTCCTTCACGAGGTCCCCAATCGACACCATGCCGATCAGCCGCTCGTTCTCGATGACCGGCAGGTGACGCATGCGCCGCTCGGTCATCAACGCCATGCACTCTTCGGTCGTCTGGTCCGGCCGCACGAAGCGCACCGCCTTGCTCATGATGTCGCGCACCGGTGTCGCCTTCGACGAGCGGTCCATCAGCACTATCTTGCGTGCGTAGTCGCGCTCCGTGACGATGCCGGCGATGCTGTCGCCGTCCGTCACCACCAGCGCGCCGATGCCTTTCTCGGCCATCAACCGGATTGCCTCATAGACGGAATCGTCGGCGCCGATCGTGTAGACCTCGGAGGAGTTCGGTTTCGTTTTAAGAAGCTGTGCAACGCTTGTCATGGAGCGCTCCGTTTCGCAATGCAGCACGCCGAAGTGGCGCACTGTCGTGAGGGACAGGCGATTCCAGTATAGGCGCGACGTGCGCCCGCGGTACATCAGGAATATCTGGGGCGCGCCGGAGAATGCCTGCTGAATTGGCGGGTTCGACGGGTGCTTCGCGGGGGTTGTGGCGGCGCAGCGTCCAGTGGCTGCGAAGGGGCATCCACGTGCTGCGCGCGGATTAGCGGTAAACTCGCAGTCCAACCCTTATCCCCGGCTCGACCGGGTTCATGCCAGCACTATCGTTCAACGCCATGCTCACGTCTCAGGATTCATCGCCCGCAGCGGACGGCGCCGTCACCAGCGAATGCGTCGTGCTCGACGCCACCGCCACGCTGCCCACGCGCTACGGCACGTTCACTTCCTATGTGTTTCGCGTGGTCGACAGCGGCGCCGAACATCTCGCGCTCGTGATGGGCGATGTCGCCAACCAGTCGTCCGTGCTGACGCGCCTGCATTCGGAATGTCTGACGGGCGACGTGCTCGGCTCCTATCGCTGCGACTGTGGTGAGCAGCTCGACCTCGCGCTGCGCTATATCGCGGCTGAAGGTTGCGGCGTGCTGCTGTATCTGCGCGGCCACGAAGGACGCGGCATCGGCCTGTCGAACAAGATCCGCGCGTATGCGCTGCAGGAGCAGGGGCGCGATACCGTCGAAGCCAACCTCGATCTCGGCCTGCCCGACGATTCACGCGAATACGATTCGGCCGCGGGCATCCTGCGCACGCTGAAGGTCACGTCGGTGCGTCTGATGAGCAACAATCCCGAGAAGTTCGACACGCTGTCGAAGCACGGCATTCCGGTGTGTGAGCGTGTCGCGCTCGCAATTCCGATGCGCGAGGAAAACGAGCGCTATATCCGCACCAAGCAGCTGAAGTTCGGCCATTACTTCGACGAGAACGAATAAGCCGGAACGCCAGCCACCTAGAACACGCCGAAATCGTCGTTGCTGTCGGGAATCGCGGCGAGCAGGTCCGCAAGCGCGCGGCAGCCGATCAGGTTCGAAAGCGTTATCGCCGCGCGCAGCCAGCACTCGGCGCGTGAGTCTGGGTTCGCCGCTGCTCGCGCCACGCCGTCCGTTCGCCGAACCTCCATGCGGCTCACCGCGCCGCCGCCTGGGTATCGCCCACGCGCGATAGCAGCGCCTCCAATACCTGCCGCAACGTCGTGGCGCCGAAGCGTCGCTCGCTGGCGTTCGCCTCGACGTCGATGCGGCCAGCGTTGTGCGCGTCGTACAGATCGACGATCAGTTGCGCGTGACGATCGCCGAGTCCGGCGCCGCGCAGCACGCCGCGCCATTCGTCGCGCGGCACCCGCTGGGCGATCACCGGCCGCCCCGACAGTTCCGCCAGGATGCGCGCGACGTCGAGCGCGCTCACCCGCTCTTTCCCTTCGATACTGACCACCCGCGGCGTCGCGCGCAGCGGCGCATCGTCGAGCAGCAACTGCGCGGCAAGCTCGCCGACGTCCTCGGCGGCGACGGTCGGAAACAGCTTGTCGAGCGGATCATGGAGACTCGGCAGCACGCCCCGGCCGAGTGCGACCGGCAGCACCCGCGCCCAGTTCTGCATGTGCTCGGCGGCGCGCAGCAAGATCAGCGGCGACGTGACGTTGCGCAGCAACTGCGTTTCGAGGTAGTGGAACAGCGTCGTAATGCCGGTGCCGTCCGCGTGTTCGGCGCCGTAGTCGGATAGCGCGAGGAGCCGCGGCGGCGCGGCCGTGCGCAAGGCCGCGACGCCCGCATCGATGATGCGCCGCATGGCGGCCGCGGGATCGTCATGCGCTCCCGGCACCGGACAAAGCCATTGCACCGCCTGCGCGCCGTCGATCGCGCGCGTGACCGACTCCGCGTCGTTCAGGTCGGCGAGCGCGATCTCGCAGCCGATTGCCGCGAGTGCTTCGGCCTGGGTTGCGTCGCGCACCACCGCGCGTACTGGTTGGCCCGCGCGACGCAAGGCGGCTGCGCTCGCCTGTCCCACGTGACCGGCCGCTCCGAAAATGACGAACACGTTGTGCTCCTATTGAGGATCGCTATGGCGTGATGGTAGGGACGCGTCGTCCGCGAGGCGCTCAGATCCGGATGACTTTGCGCAGATATGGATGATCTTTTTACGGCGATGCCGCGCAGGTCGCGCGAATCGCGTCGGCGGTTGGCGAGCTACGAAATTCCGTCACGCCTGCGAAGCCGCCGAAAACGCCGCACAATGCAGGCTTCTCGCCGTCATTCAGGAGACAAGCGATGAACGCGGTCACCCCGATTTCCGTGCTTGCGCCGCACAGCGGCTCGCGCATCGCCGTGCGCACCAGCAGGGCGCTCGGATGGCAAGGCTTCGGTGCGGAGCTGGTCAACGTGTCGGCCGGTTTGCATCGGATGCCGGCGTTCGTCCATCACCGCGTGGGCGTGCACGTCGGCGCGCCGGTAACCGCGCGCTGTCTGTGCGATGCGCGCCGCCACACGCGGATTCAGGCGCACGGCGACGCGGATGTGATCCCCGCGGGGCTCGAAGGTCAGTGGAGCGATGATGCCGCCTGCACGATTTTCAGCGTCTGGTTTGCCGAGGACTTCGCGCGACGGACCGTCGAGCAACTCGCATTGAAATCGGCCGACGCGCAGCTGCGTCCGCGCTTCCAGATGCGCGATCCGCGCTTTCAGCATCTCGCGTGGGCGCTGCGCGCGGAGCTCGAAGCGGACGATGCATCCGATCCGCTGTACGCCGAAAGTCTGTGCACGGCGATGCTGGTGCGTCTGATCGGCGTCGAACCGGTGGCCGACAACCGGCGGCGTACGCTCGCGCCGCGCACGGCCGCGCGCGTGATCGAGTTTATCGACGCGCATCTGGATCAGCGTTTGACGCTCGACGAGCTCGCCGCCCAGGCGCAACTGAGCGTGCCGCATTTCAAGGCGCTGTTTCGCGATACGCTCGGTGTGCCCGTGCATCAGTACGTGGTACAGCGCAGGGTGGAGCGCGCGCGAACGCTGCTGCTGCAAGGACGCCTCAGCGCAAGCCAGATCGCGCTCGAGACGGGCTTTGCGCATCAGAGCCATATGGCGCACTGGATGTCGCGTTTGCTGGGTGCAACGCCGCGTGAACTTCGCGGCGCCGCGCGCGACGACGCGGTCCTGCCGGGGCAGATGAAGACGAACACACCACGTTGATGCGCGAGCCGCGCGGCGCCGCACGGCATCCGCTTTAACCGGGCGCCGCGCCCGTCAATTGCGCATAGACATCATGCGCGAGCTGCAACAGCTCGTTGCGATCGATGCCGCCCGACACCGCATAGCCAAAATCGCCGTCGACCCAATAGAACACGTTGACGGGCCCCGCCTGATACAGCTTGAACGCCGTCGTATTCGCGTTCTCCCGACGATGCGAGATGCACAGCGTGACACGCTCGCCGTTCGGTCCGCGATACATGAACTGCGCGGTCGGACCATCCTCGCCGGGCAGCAGGCGGCCGCCCGACAGCATGAAACCGCTCTTCGACAACATCGGCGGATGGACCTCGGTGCCCAGCCGGTTCGCGAGCCATTGCACGAAGTCCTGCTCGTGATCGGCGCTCATGTCGCTCGGCCGATCGATCGCCGGCATGTAGACGACATGCGCGACCGCCGCCCGGCGCGCGAAACCCTCGGCGCTATTCGCGCTGACAACACGATTGCCGGCTTGAGTGTCGGCCCCGGTATCGGTTCGATCGATCGCAACGGGTGGAATCAGATCGTTCCTGTGCATGCCGATGCCCAGGCCGAGCACGAGCGCGGCAGCCATGCCCGCGAACTGCGCGGCGTAGCGCGGCCAGTTCGCGGCCGCTCGCGCGCGGCGCGGCGCGCCGGTCTGCAGACGTATCGGCACAGGCTCGCTGAGCACCCGGTCGTAGCGATCGTGAAGCAGCCCATTGAGAGAAAAGTAATCGCTGACGCGCGCGGCCAGCTCCGGATTCTGTTCGAGCGCGCGCTCGACCTCGTTACGCCGCTCGCCGGACAGCGTGCCGTCCACGTACGCGTGCAAGTCTTCTTCGCCGATCGGCATTTGCGGCTCGCTCATCGCACCACCTGTAATTTCGCACCGGGCTGGGCGCCCGCCATCAAAGCTCGCAGCCGTTCGCGTCCACGCGACAGCCGCGACATCACCGTACCGATCGGAATGTTCAGCGCGAGCGCGACGTCGGCATAGCTCATCTCCTCGAGACCGACCAGCAGCACCACCTCGCGCTGCTCGACCGGCAGCCGCTGCAGCGCGTAATCGAGGTCGCGCATTTCGAGCGAACGCGTCTGTCCCGACGGCACCGCGAGCTCGCTTTCGGCGATGCTGTCGTCGTCGACCGCGACATGGACCGCGCGCGCCGCCGCCCTGCGCGCCTGATTCGCGAACACGTTGTGCATGATCGTGAACAGCCATGCGCGCAGATCGGTGCCCGGCTGGAACAGACGGGTGCGGCCGAGCGCGCGCTCGAGCGTGTCCTGCACGAGATCGTCGGCGAGCTCGCGATTGTTGATCAGCGCCCGCGCATAGCGCCGCAGACGCGGCACATGCTCGATCAGCTCGTCACGGACATCCATGGTCGATCCGGTTCAGGGGGCGTGGGGGTGGCATCGGCTTCACTCGCGTCGGTATCGATACGCGCCGGGCCGGTCGCGGAAGCTTCCGTCGCACGATGCGCTCGCACTGCAAACACCTTTCAGCGCATTTTATTCCGCATAGGCCGCGGATATCGGCGTCAGCGCGCGGTCATCACATCGGCGGCGCGCATCAGGCCGTGGGTGCGCGCATCGCCCGCGACGACGAAACGCTGGCGCCGAGCGGTCCACGTCAGCAGCCGCAACTCGCCGACGCGGCGCGCGGCCCACTGCGGCTCTTCGCGCGCAAACGGCGCCGCCGCCGACAGCACCACCACCGGCTGCTGATCGCCGTTCAGATAGACGAGCTCGTCCACGCGCTGCAATGGCCCGAGCCGCAGCACGCGTTGCCCGACGAGGCGCAGGCCGATCGAGCCGAGATCCGGCGCGGAGGGATCGACGCGCGTCGGCGATGCCGACGAAAAGGGTCGCGCGCTGGCTTCGGCGAGCGCCATCACGGCAGCGTTGTCGAGTGCTTGTGCCGACACCTGAGCCGCCGCGAGCCAGCCGCTGACGGCAATCACCATCAGCGCGAGGGCTATCAGTGCGACCAGCGTCCGGCGCGCGGGACCGGCCGGTTGCACACGCATGCGGAGCCGGCGCGATTCGCGCAGGTGCTCATGCGCGGGCTCCTCGGCGGTCTGAAAGGTCGCCTGGATCTGTGCGTTCAAGCGGTCGTAAAAGGCCACACGCCGCGCTTCCGCCGGATGCTTGCCGAGATAGTCGCGCAGCGCCGCGGCACGTTCGGGCGTCAGCGTGCCGTCGGCATAGGCCTGGATGTCGTCTTCGGACGGAGGAGTGCCGGACGGGCGATGAGTCGAGGTCATGATGATGCGCGGTGTTGACTACTGCTATCCGATGACAAACACCGGCGCCCGGGCATTTATTCCCCGCGCCGGCGATGTTTTTTTCACGCGGCGAATACAGGAATAAACGCCGCCGACTCGTGGTTCTCCCTGGTGCGAACCCGCACAACACTCACTGGAGTCGATCATGAAAAAGCTTTCGTTCGTCGCTTTGTCGTTCGTCGTTCTCGCCGCTTCGTCGAGCGCGTTTGCGCAGGCCAAGACACGCGCTCAGGTGTACCAGGAATTGATCGAGGCGCAGCAGAACGGTCTCGACTACATCACCGACACATCGTACCCGGACGTGAGTCCCGTGTTCGCGCGTCAGGTCGAGCAGCACAAGATGGCGCTTGCCGCGCAAACGGCGGCCGCCGCGAGCCACGTCGCGAACTCGGGCGCGCCGGCTGTTGGCACCCGTTGAAGCATCGGCTACCGGCGCGCGAATGGGTTTGAACGGGCGCGCCGGTGCCGGATGGAATAGATCGTAGCGCGGCGTGTTTGCCCGTACGTTGGTATCCATCCGGCAAGGAGTCTCCGTGACACAACCCTCCCGACCCAAACCTCATCCCGCCGGCTCCGGCCCGCGGCCCATCTGCGTGCCATGCCGGCTCGCCGCGATCGGCGCGGTCGTGCTCGCGCTTGCGGGCGGCTTCGCATACACCGCGGGCTGGCTCACGCCCGCGCGTCTGACCGCTCCGCGCATCATCGATACGTTCGAAGCAGTCGCGGGCCAGCATCCCGGCTATCGACGCAATCACGCCAAAGGCCTATGCGTGGACGGCTATTTCGATAGCAACGGCAATGGCGCAGCGCTGTCGCACGCAGGAGTGTTCGCGCCGGGTCGCACGCCAGTTACGGGGCGCTTCGCGGTGCCCGGCGGTAACCCATCCGCCCCCGATACGAGCTCGCCGGTGCGCAGTCTCGCGCTGGAGTTCCAGCTTCACGACGGCGAACAGTGGCGTACCGGCATGAACTCGACGCCGGTGTTCGCGGTGCATACGCCCGCGCAGTTTTATCAGCAGTTGCTGGCCTCGAAGCCCGACCCCGCGACCGGCAAACCGGACCCCGCCAGATTGAAGGCGTTCTACGCGGCCAATCCCGAAACGCAGCCGTTCCAGCGCTGGGTCAAGTCGCACGCGCCGTCGTCGAGCCTCGCGAACGCCGCGTACTACGGCATCGACGCGTTTCTGTTTACCGATGCCCACGGCACGACGCGCGCGGTGCGCTGGGCCGTCGTGCCCGACACGCCGTACGCGCCGGTCACCGCGGCGCAGCAGGCCGAAAAGAACTTCCTCGCCGCCGATCTCGACGAGCGTCTGCAACACGGCCCCTTGCGCTGGCATCTGATATTGACCGTCGCGCAGCCTGGCGACCCGACGAACGACGCGACGCTGCAATGGCCCGACGACCGTCAGCGCATCGACGCGGGGACGCTCGTGATCGAACGCACGACCTCGCAGGAAGACGGCACCTGCCGCGACATCAACTTCGATCCGACGATCGTGCCGGCCGGCATCGCGCCATCGGACGATCCGCTGCTCGCCGCGCGCTCGGCCGCCTACGCGCAGTCGTTTCAACGCCGCACGCGCGAGGAGGCGTTGCATCCCGAGGTCCATCGAACCCAGCCAAACGGAGAGCACTCATGAGCCGCGACCGCACTCACTTCAGTCCGCTCGCGCGGCTATTGCACTGGACGATGGCGCCGCTGATCGTCGCAATGCTGTTCATCGGCGTGGGCATGGTCGCGACGGTGTCGCGCACCCATGATGCGTTGGTCGCGCTGCATCGGCCGCTCGGCATCGCGTTGCTGCTGCTCGTGCTGGTGCGGCTCGCGGTGCGCGTGAAGCGCGGCAGTCCGCCATTGCCCGCGCAGATGTCGAAGCCGCAGCGAATCGCGGCGCATGCGTCGCACGTCGTGCTCTATGGGCTGATGCTCGCGATGCCGCTGATCGGCTGGGCGATGCTGTCGGCGGCCGGCTATCCGGTCACGCTGTTCGGTCCGCTGCATCTGCCGCCGATCGCGCCGCACGACGTCGCGCTGTTCGCGCTGCTGCGCGCGCTGCATACGTGGCTCGCGTTCGCGTTGTACGCGACGGTGCTGCTGCATCTGGCGGCGGCGTTGCTGCATGGGCTGATCCTGCGCGACGGGGTGTGGAGCAGCATGGCCCGCCCAGGACGCTGATACCGGCCGAAGCGGCCGGGCCGCGGCTCGTTCGGGCCGTTCTCAATCCGACCCGATCGGCCGGCCCGCCGATTTTCGTCCAACGCGTAAAATGGCCGGTTACCACAGGCAAATCGCAGTTGGACAAAATCGGCCGGGCGTCGCGAGCGCGCGTCGCCCGTCGCACCGGTTCGACCCGCACGCGCTTGCCTTCGCCGGTTTGAACAGGAATGCACGCGGATGTCGTCAGTTTTCTTCGATCGGGACAGCATTGCGGAATGGCTCGGTGAGCGCACCGTCGCCAAGGCGCGCTCGGTGGGCGCGATCAGCAACGTCAAATGGCAGGGAGAGACGCTGTCGGGCGACGTGCAGGGCTCGCAGCCGCAGCCATACCGGACACGGGTCCGTTTCCGGACCGATGGCGGCTCGCCATGGGCCGAAGGCGAATGCACGTGCCCGGTCGGGCGCAATTGCAAGCACGTCGCGGCGCTGCTGCTCGCGGAACTCGACTACCACGACGAGATGGATCACATCACGCAGGTCGAGGACGACAGCGACCCGGCCACGTCGGAGGTGTCCGTCGCGCGACGGATCACGGTCTCGGGCGTGCCGCCGGCGCCATCACCATCTTCATCTTCTTCTCCGGGTGTGCGGCCCGAACTGGTCAGCTGGCTCGAGCGTTTTCGCGCGCGCGCCCGCGCGGCCGACGCCGCCGCCGAAAAAAATGCCGCCCGCAAGGTGGAGGCCGCGAGCCAGGAGACACTCGCCTATCGGCTCACCTGGTCGCGTTTTCATCTGCGCCACGAGGTCGTGCTGCATCGCGCGCGTTGCGACGCGGACGGCGTGATCGTCGAAGTCGGCGACAGCTGGGGCGACGTCGAAGGCGCGCTGCTCAGGCAGCCGCGCTTCGTGTCCGACGAGGACCTGTCGATTCTGCGCGGCCTGTGGCTCGGCCGCTCGCGCGAGGACCTGGGCCAGTTCGTGCTGCGCGGCACGAGCGGCGCGGAAACGCTGCAAAAGCTGATCGCGACCGGGCGCCTGTTCTTCGACTTCAGGATCGCGCCGGGCAAGGCTGGACCGACGCCGCTCGCGCGCGCCGCCGACCGGCCCGGACGCATCGAATGGGAGCCGCTCGCCGACGAACGCCTGCGCCCGGTGCTGCGCACCGAACCGCGCGCGAGCATGGTGCTGCCGACCGAGCCGGTCTGGTACGTGGACGGCGTCGCCAACGAGGCGGGCATCGTGCCGCTGTCGCTGCCGTTCCAGCAATTGCCCGACTACCTCGCGATGCCGCCGATCTCGCTCGCCGAGGCGCCGCTCGTCGCGTCGGTGCTGCGCGAGATCGCGCCCGAGCTGCCGCTGCCGCCGACCCACGACGCACCCGCGATTCGGGTGATCGATGTGGAGCCGGTGCCGGTGCTGACGCTGAACAGCCACGCGCTGCCGGGCGCGGCGAAGGGCATGAAGACGGCGAAGGCCGCGAAAACTGCGAAGGCCGCGAAGGCCGCGAAAGCCGCCGAGCGCAAGTCCGCCGCGGTCGAGCTGGCCGCCGCGAGCTTCGACTACGACGGCGTCAGCATCAACGCCGACAGCAGCGTGACGCTGGTGCCGCTGCCGGGCGGCGACGTGATTCACATCCGGCGGCGCTACGACGCCGAGAAAAAACGCTTGCTGGAATTGCGCAAGACCGGTCTGCAGAAAGTGCCGACGCGCAATATGCAGGCGGCGCGTCTATTGCCCGACACGATGCTCGGTCTGCCCGATGCCGACGCATGGTCCGAGTTCGTCAACGACGCGGTGCCGGATCTGGTCGCGAAGGGCTGGCGCGTGACGATGGCGCCCGAGTTCCGCTACAACGTGATCGAGATCGACTCGATCGACGGCACCGCGCAGCAAGCCGGCGACGGCTGGTTCGATCTGGAGATGGGCATCCGCGTCGGCGAGCGCAACGTGCGGCTCGAGCCGCTCCTGGCCGATCTGTTCCGGCGCGACCGGCGCTGGCTGTCTGGCGCGCTCGAGAGCATCCGCGACGACGAACCGATCGAGCTGAAGACCGAGGAGAACAAGCGTCTGCGGCTGCGCGCCGATCGACTGAAGCCGGTGGTGCGGGTGCTGGTCGATCTGTTCGATTCGCTCGGCGGCGCGCTTGCCGAAGGCGCGCCGCTGCGCGTGCCCGCGGTCGATGCCGGCCGCCTCGATGCGCTGCATGACACCGGCCGCTGGCAGTTCAGCGGCGACGCTTCGATCCGCGACCTCGCGCGCCGTCTGCAGGCCGGACCCGGCTTGCGCGAAGTGCCGGTGCCGCGTGGTCTGAAGGCCGAGCTGCGCGCGTATCAGCACCAGGGCCTGAACTGGATGCAGTTCCTGCGCGAACAGGATCTGGCCGGCGTGCTCGCCGACGATATGGGGCTCGGCAAAACCGTGCAGACGCTCGCGCACATTCTCGCGGAGAAGGAAGCAGGGCGGCTCACGCATCCCGCGCTGATCGTCGTGCCGACCACGCTGGTGCACAACTGGCGCGAGGAAGCGCGCCGCTTTGCACCGGACTTGAAGGTGCTGGCGCTCAACGGGCCGCATAGGAAGGAACGCTTCGCGCAGATCGGCGCACACGAGCTGATCCTGACCACTTATGCGCTGCTCTGGCGCGATCAGAAGGTGCTCGGCGAGCACGACTATCATCTGCTGATTCTCGACGAAGCGCAGTACGTGAAGAACGCGACCACCAAGGCCGCGCAGGCGATTCGCGGCTTGCGGGCGCGGCATCGGCTGTGTCTGACGGGCACGCCGCTCGAGAATCATCTCGGCGAGCTGTGGTCGCAATTCGATTTTCTGCTGCCAGGCTTTCTCGGCAGCCAGAAGGACTTCACGCGACGCTGGCGCAATCCGATCGAGAAAAACGGCGACGACGTGCGCCGCGCGTTGCTCGCGCGCCGCATCCGGCCGTTCACGCTGCGCCGGCGCAAGGACGAGGTCGCGAAGGAACTGCCGCCGAAGACGACGATCGTGTGCCCGGTCGATCTCGAAGGCGCGCAACGCGACCTGTACGAAACCGTGCGCACGGCGATGCAGCAGAAGGTGCGCGCGGCGGTCAGCGCGCAGGGGCTCGCGCGCAGTCACATCATCGTGCTCGATGCGTTGCTGAAGCTGCGTCAGGTGTGCTGCGATCCGCGGCTCGTGCGCACCGCGAGCGGCGTCACGGACGGCGCGGCCGCGAGCGGCGGCGAGCGGGCGATGCGCTCGGCCAAGCTCGATCTGCTGCTGTCGATGCTGCCCGAGCTGATCGAGGAGGGGCGCCGCGTGCTGCTGTTCTCGCAGTTCACCGGCATGCTCGCGCTGATCGCCCAGGCGCTCGACGAAGCGGCGATCCCGTACGTGATGCTGACGGGCGACACCGCTGATCGGGTGACGCCGGTCGAGCGGTTCCAGCAGGGCGAGGTGCCGCTGTTCCTGATCAGCCTGAAGGCGGGCGGCGTGGGGCTGAACCTCACGGCCGCCGACACGGTGATCCACTACGATCCGTGGTGGAACCCGGCCGCCGAGAACCAGGCGACCGACCGCGCGCATCGGCTGGGGCAGGACAAACCGGTGTTCGTCTACAAGCTGATCGCGGCCGGCAGTATCGAGGAAAAGATCGTCGAGCTGCAGGAGCACAAGGCCGGGCTCGCGGACAGCATTCTCGCGGAAGACGCGGCGGGCGCCGCGAAGTTCTCGGACGACGATCTCGACGCGCTGTTCGCGCCGATGCCGGAAATCGAGGGCGCGCGGTGAGCGCGCCTTCACGATCGAATGAGGCAACGCAGAGGCAACGCGCAGGCTGCAGGCGGGGAATCTGATGCGCTGCAGCAACATCAAAAGGGGGCCGGACTGTAACAAAACGTCTGTGTATGTAAATGGCCGCCGCGTGGGGCTTCAACTCATACCAATTTCGAACTCGCGCTGTGTAAGACTTGCGCCTCGTGCGCTTCCGGACGACGTGTAATTACTACTTTGGCAGCGGTTACAAAGGAATTTCTTTCATCTTGAGCACGGCTTCGCGCCGGGCTAACGTGACATGACTCGTGCGGCTAGACCCCGGCGAGCGTGTGTAGTGTTTTTTGGGCGGCGTTGCTTCGACAGGAGCAACGCCGCATTTTTTTGCCTGCGTCACTTGCGCCGGGCCTCACCCGCTGACTACTTTTGACGCGTTGCGTCATCGCACTGCTCATCAATGTGAAGCAGGTAGAAACGCCTCATACAAAAATAGGGCTGCGAGTCTCGCGCTCGCGCAGATGATTGCATCAAATGACAACTCGTCCCGAGACGAAATCTAACAATGTTTAAACGATTTATTCTGAGATTATTCTTATACTGGACACGCAATTGTTAAATAAGAGTACCTGAAAGGAATCTTAAGGCGGATAAGCGGCAAGGCCGAAAGGCCGCTCCAGCAAGGGTCTGCGGTCCGCATTGTGATGTCCGTCCGGGTGCCTCCCAGTACTGGCAGACCGGAGGAACCTAAGAAACACGTCAATTGTTTTCAGTTAGGGTTTTTCGCGACGGATTGCCGGTACACGGTAAGCGGGATGAAAGAGGGTTTTCGATTATCATGATCTGCCCTGCATAATCGCTATGGTAATTACATTTATGCGCTGATTCAGCTTCATGAAAGCAGCGTCATGGCGGGGGTACGGCGAGGGACCATTAGTCAGAAAGTAGCAGCCGGAATTTTATGGGAAGCCGGATCGACGGCGCTGTCGTCATCCCGGTCGTCAGCCGGTGCGCCGGCCGTCAGCCGCGAAAGGTGCTGTTACGTTGTGGGGTGTTATGAGAATTGCTGTCCTCGATGATGATTCGGCTCAGGCCGACCTTGTGTGTCAAACGCTATCCGCCGCTGGACACGTCTGTCATGCGTATGGCGCAGGGCGTGAACTGGTGCGCCAGTTGCGTCGCCAGACGTTCGACCTGCTCGTGCTCGACTGGAACGTTCCGGACATGTCCGGCGAAGAAGTGCTCCGCTGGGTGCGCGAGAGCCTGTCCGAGCGTCTGCCGGTGCTGTTCATGACGAGCCGCGGCCGCGAATCCGACATCACTTCGATTCTGAACATCGGGGCCGACGACTATCTCGTCAAACCCGTGTCGGGCGCGGTGCTGCTCGCCCGGGTCGGCTCGCTGCTGCGGCGTGCCTATTACCTGAAGCCGCCGGCGACCAGGGAAGTGTTCGGCGACTTCGAGTTCGACCTGAGCGCCAAGCACGTCGTCGTGCGCGGCACGCCGGTCTCCGTCACGCAAAAAGAGTTCGAGCTCGCGCTGCTGCTGTTCCAGCATATGAGCCGGCCGCTGTCGCGCGCACACATTCTCGACGTGATCTGGAAGCAGGCCACCGACATCCCGTCGCGCACGATGGACACGCACGTGTCGATGCTGCGCAGCAAGCTCGGTCTGCGCCCGGAGCAGGGTTATCGGCTCACGCCAATCTACGGCTATGGCTACCACCTCGAGCGGATCGAAGCCGACACACCACGTACCGCCAACGACGAACCCACTGAAGAAGCGGGGGAGGCGTGACGGTCTGCGTGGGTGGGGCGGCGTCGGGCGGCGGCGCTATCTCCGGCCTTCGCGCCGCCGCGTGGCTTGCCGCGGCCTGCCTGATTGCAACGGGCGCGACCGGTTGGAGTGCGCTCGCGCACGCGCAGCCCGCGCGCGGCAAGACCGGTGCGAAGGTGCTGCCGGTCTACGCTTCCTACACCACGCACGAAGGCGACACGCTGTACGACATCGCCGCCCGCTACATGGCCGACCCTTCCGACTGGGCGCTGTTGAGCAGGCTCAATCACGTGCCCGCGCCGCGCCGCATGCCGGCCGGCATCGTGCTGCGTTTGCCGTTCCAAAGGCTGCGCCAGGATCCGGACACGGCGCGAGTGGTCGCGACCAGCGGTCCGGTCGAGCACGCGTTCCACACAAACCCTTATCTGCCGTTGAAAAGCGGTGAAACGCTTGCCGAAGGCGATCACTTGCGCACCGGCGCGAACGGGTTCGCGACGCTCGAACTGCCCGACGGCTCGTATGTGACGGTCGCGCAAAATGGCGAGCTCAATATTGAGCGGCTGCGGCACATCACGCTGACCGGCGCGGCAGATCGCATCTTCCAGTTGCATTCGGGCGAAGTCGAAAGCCAGGTCACGCATGCAACGCGACGCGACGATCGCTTTCAGATCCGGTCGCCTTCGGTGGTCGCCGGGGTGCGCGGTACGCGCTTTCGCGTCGATTACAACGGCGACACGCAGACCACCGCGGTGGCGGTGCTCGATGGCGCGGTCGGCGTCGATCCGGCCAGGCAGCATGGCCAGAGCGCCGCGCCGGTGCCGGGCAGGCCGCTGCAGGCGTCCGAGCAACTGGTGAAGGCAAGCTTCGGCAACGTCACACACTCGGGCGGCGCGATCGGCAGTCCGCTCCAGCTGTTGCCGGCGCCTTCGGTCGAGCGACCGGCGCGCGTGCAGGACGGCAAGACCGTCGCGTTCGACGTCAACCCGGCCGAGCACGCGGTCGGCTATCGGCTGCAGATTTCGCACGATGCCGATCAGCTCGACCTGGTACGCGATCTACGCGTGAGCGTGCCGCACGCCGACTTCGGCGATCTGCCCGACGGCACGTACTTCGTGCGTGTCGCGTCAACCGGTAGCGACGGCCTCGACGGCCTGCCGAACGTGTATGCGTTCGAGCGCCGCCAACTCGGGCTGGACGCTTCGGCCGCGCAGCGCGCGGGTAGCCACGACTACGAGTTCCGCTGGTTCGTCAGCCACAGCAACGTGCCGACGCGTTTTCGCTTCGTGCTCGCGAAGACGGCTGATCTAAGCCATCCCGTGATCGATCGCACCGATCTGGCGGGCGGCGAACTCGTAATCAGCGATCTGCCGCCTGGCGTCTACTACTGGACGATCGTCGCCGAGCAGTTCGACAACGGCCGCTTCTACGAAAAGAGCAGCCCGGTCCGCTCCTTTACGCTGGCGCGCTGACGCTGGTAGATTCTCGGAGCCGGCTTGCTGCCCGGTCCGTCCTCCCGTTCCGGATTACATCGCCCCTTGCCCGCCACTTCTACGCGACTGAGCCTCGATCCGCGCGCCCGTCTCGGACGGCGGGCCGGCCGACGCTTTCTGATCGAGTGGCTCAGCGTTGGCTGTCTCGGCCTCGTGGTGATCCTGCTGACATCGTTCGGGCGCGTCGGCGCCGGCATCGATCTGCTGGTATACGACCAGTTTCTGAAGCTGCGCAAGCAGCCGCTGCTGTCCGACATCGTCGTCGTCGAGATCGACAATGCGGCCATCGACGCGCTCGGCCGCTGGCCGTGGCCACGCAGCGTGCATGCGCGGCTGCTCGAGCAGCTCGCCGCGGCCAAAGCCGCCGCGGTGATCTACGACGTGCTGTTCACCGAGCCCAACGTCGACGACGCCCAGCTCGCCCACGCCATCGCGCTGAGCCCGACCTATCTGCCCGTGCTGCTGACGCCGCCCGATGCGAGCGGCGAGCGCACCGTCGATGAACCCGTCACGCCGCTCGCGCAGGCAGCAGCCGGGCTCGGTCACATCAATTTCGAAGTGGACAGCGATGGCATCGTGCGCAGCGTCGCGCGCTTCCAGGGCGACGAGCACTCGCGCTGGCCGCAACTGACGGTGCTCGTCGCCGACGCGGTCGAACGCGGCAAGCTGCGGCTGCGCAACGGGCTGCCGCCGCGTCGCTCGACCGAGCCGGCGCGCGGCAGCGACGACGGCCGCGAAGACCGCTTCCTGATTCCGTTCGGCCCGAATGCCGCGAACTACGCGAAGCTCGGTTTCGCCGACGTGCTCGCCGGCAAGGTGCCGGCCGATCAGCTGCGCGGGCGCATCGTCGTGATCGGCGTGACGGCGTCGGGTCTGTACGACCGCTTCGCGACGCCGGTGTCGGGCGAGCTCGGTCCGCTGCCAGGCGTCTACATCCACGCGAACGTGCTCGACACGCTGCTGACCGGCCGCGAGATCCAGCCGGTCGCGCTGTGGATCATGTTCGCGGCGGCGCTCGCGCCGCTCGCCGCGTTGCTCGGCGGCTTCCTCGTGCTGTCGCCGCGCCGCTCTCTATTGCTGACCGGCGCGCTGGTGCTGCTCGCCGTGGCCGGCAGCGCGCTGCTGCTGTACGGCGGCAGGCTGTGGATGTCGCCGGTGCCGGCGATCCTCGGCGTCGTGATCGTCTACCCGATCTGGAACTGGCGACGCCTCGAAATGACGATGGCGTATCTGCGCGGCGAACTGCAACGTCTCGCCGACGAGCCGCATCTGCTGCCCGAAACGCCGAAGCGCCGCCGCGAGTTCGGCGGCGACGTGCTCGCGCAGCACATGGCGCTGATGGCTGAGGCCGCGCAACGGGTGCAGGACATGAAGCGCTTCGTGTGGGACAGCCTCGACAGCATGCCGGAGCCGATTCTCGTCAGCGATGTGGACGGCGTCGTGCTGATCGCGAATCACGCGGCGAAAGCGCATTTCGCGCGGCTCGGCGCGCCGATGCCCGAGGGCCAGCCGATGCAAAGCGTGCTCGGCGGTCTCACGCTCGTGAAGACGATCGATGCCGGCGCGGCCGCGGACAACCAGCGCAACGTGTACGCGCACGCGCATTGGCCGGTGCCGCTCGATCCGACGCGCGGCGAGTTCGCGGCGCTGATGGCGCAGGGTGTCGAGGTGCGCGACTCGAACGAGCGCGACCATCTGCTGCGCTATGCGACCTGCACCAACGCGCAGGGTGAGACGACCGGCTGGATCGCCGGTCTCGTCGACGTGTCGGCGCTGCATGCGGCCGAGCGTCAGCGCGAGGACGCGCTGCGGCTGTTGTCGCACGACATGCGCTCGCCGCAGGCGTCGATCATTGCGCTGGTCGAGATCGAGCGCGCGCGGACCGAGCCGGCGCTCGCGCGCAGCGTGCTCGAGCGCATCGAACGCTACGCGCAACGCGCGCTCACGCTCGCCGACGACTTCGTGCAACTGGCGCGCGCCGAGTCGCAGGCGTATGTGCTCGAGCCGCTGAGCCTGACCGAACTCGTCATCGATGCGAGCGACGAGGTCTGGCCGCAGGCGCACGCGAAGCGCATCACGCTGCATACGGAAACCGGCGACACCACCAGCGAAGATCTCTGGATTTGCGCCGACCGCTCACTGATGACGCGCGCGCTCGTCAATATTCTGAACAACGCGGTCAAGTACAGTCCGCCCGACACGCGCATCGTGTGCAGTTTCGCGAGCCAGCCGGCGGCTAGGCGCGAAGGCAGCGGGGCGGCTCGCGTGGCATGCACGATTCGCGACCAGGGCTATGGCATCCCGAAGGAGCAGCAGGCGGGGCTATTCGAGCGCTTTCGCCGTTTTCACGAGGCGGAGCGGCCGGAAGTGGGCGGCGCGGGACTCGGCATGGCGTTCATCAAAACCGTCGTTACGCGCCACGGCGGCAGCGTCGAAGTCGTCAGCGCGCCCGGCGAGGGGACCGCCTTTACGATCTGGCTGCCCGCGCTCGACGACGCGCCGCTCGATGAAACCAGCGCACCGCGCGCCTGATGCGCTTGTGATGGATTCGATGGACTAGAGAGAAAACAGAAAATGGCGAAGATCGCTCACCTCTATGTCGCGCTGGCTGCGGCGAGCCTCACCGCTTGCGCGGGCCTCAGCGCCGACGTGCACACCGCCTCCGCTAACGGCGCCGACCATGCCATTGCGCTGCAAGGCGGGCAGACCTATTCACTCGCGCGCACGCAGTCACAGGACGACAGCGCCGACCATCCGCAAGTCGAAAAGCTGCTGCGCGACGAGTTGGCGAAACACGGCTTCGTCGATACGGCGGGCAAGTCCGCGCATTTTCTGCTGTCGATCGCGTATAGCACGCGGCCGGCGTCGATCGGCATTGGCGGCGGGGATTGCGCGCCCGCCGATTGCGGCGCGGGCAGCGACGGTCCGGGCGCGCTGCTATTCGGGCGCAACTATCAGCACGCGCTGACACTGCGCTTTTTCGACTATGCGAGCGGCGCCGAGCGCTACAAGGTCAGTGCGGTGTATATGGATCGCGACGCGGACCCGCTGCATGCGTTGCCGCTGCTCGTGAAAACCGCGCTTGCGAAGCTGCCGTACGACGCGCCGGCCGACTGGCGCGTGAAGCTCAGTATCGACAAGGCGAGCGGTGCGCCGAACGTCGATTCTATGGAGCCGCTGCAGCGCTAAATAACGCAGCTTCGAGTCGCCGGAGCCGCGCGTGTCGGTTATTCCTGCGCCGGCTCGCCGCCTGGCCAGCGGTTTTCGAACACGCAATCGCCTAGCGGCAGACGGCTCGCCCAGCGCTCCGTTTCGAGCATCGGCTCGCTGTAGAACGCATCGACGTGGCCGAGGCACAGAATCGCGACCGGCCGCGCGCCTTCCGGCATCGCCAGTAGCTGGTGCACCGCGTCGACCTCGAACAGCGACACCCATCCAAGCCCGAGTCCTTCGGCGCGTGCGGCGAGCCACATGTTCTGGATCGCGCACGCGACCGACGCGAGGTCCATCTCCGGCAGCGTGCGACGGCCGAATACGTGTCGCTCGCGCCCGTCCATCAACGCGATCACCAGCAGTTCCGCGCAGTCGCGCATGCCTTCGACCTTCAGCTTCATGAATTCGTCGCGGCGCTTGCCGAGCGCGTCGGCGGTGGCGAGCCGTTCGCGCTCGACGATGTCGCGCAAGCCCGTGCGCAGCGCTGCATCGGTGATGCGCACGATGCGCCACGGCTGCATGTAGCCGACGCTCGGCGCGTGATGCGCCGCGTCGAGCAGACGCCGCAGCACCGCCGAATCGACCGGATCGGGCACGAAGTGGCGCATGTCGCGGCGTTCGTAAATCGCGCGATAGACCGCGTCGCGCTCGGAGTCGTCAAAAGGCTTCGCCATGAAAGAGGGCGGCCGTGAAAGCCGGGTTGGAGGGCCAGTAAGCGTGCATATAGGTTGCCACAATCGGACCCACGCGGAACACCGCTTCGCCGGGCGTGTCGCTGTGCGCGCGGGTGGCGAAGCGCTGCGGCTCGAGCGATGTCGCGAGCTTCGAGTAATGGAACGTGTGGCCGGTCAGCGTGCCGTGCAGGCCGTCGATCTGCTGCATGCCGAGCGACGTGAAGCGCGTTTGCATCTCCGCGTGACCGGGCAGCAGGCCGAGCATCGGCGTGCTCTTGCCTTGCGCGTCGGTCAGGGTGTCGAGCAGGTAGAGCATGCCGCCGCATTCGGCGACCACCGGTTTGTCCGCCTCGACGTGCGCGCGGATCGATGCCGCGCTGCGCATGTTGCCAGCGAGCGTCGCCATTTGCAGTTCGGGGTAGCCGCCCGGCAGATAGAGCGCATGTGTGTCGGCGGGCAACGCTTCGTCGGCGAGCGGCGAGAAATAGCTGAGCCGCGCGCCGAGCGCTTCGAGCAGCGCGAGGTTGGCGGGATAGATGAACGAGAACGCGGCATCGCGCGCGATCGCGATGTGCTTGCCTTCGAGCAGACGCGGCAGCACTTCGGGCGACGGTGCGCCGAAATCGACCGGCGGCGGCAGTTCGGCGAGCGCGGTCGACGCGAGCGTATCCGCCGCGCGTTCGAGGCGCGCTTCGAGATCGTCGATTTCATCGGCCTGATGCAGGCCGAGGTGGCGGTCGGGCAACGTGATCTCGTCGCTCGCGGCGATGTGGCCGCACCAGCGCAGTTCGGGCGGCAGCGCTTCCTGCAGCATCTGCGCGTGCCGAGCCGAGCCGACGCGATTCGCGAGCACGCCATGAAACGGCAGTTGTGGTCTGAAGCGAGCAAGGCCGAACGCGAGCGCGCCGAAGGTCTGCGCCATCGCCTGCGCCGAAATCACCGCAAGCACTGGCACGCCGAACGTGGTCGCCAGATCGGCGCTGCTCGGCGTGCCGTCGAACAGGCCCATCACGCCTTCGATCAGGATCAGGTCGGCTTCTTGCGCCGCCTGCGCGAGCAGGTTGCGGCACGCGCTTTCGCCGACCATCCACAGATCGAGCGACAGCACCGGCGCGCCGCTCGCGCGCGCGAGGATCATCGGATCGAGAAAATCCGGCCCGCTCTTGAACACGCGCACGCGACGTCCGAGCCGCCGGTGATAGCGCGCGAGACCCGCGGTGATCGTGGTCTTGCCTTGTCCCGACGCGGGCGCGCTGATGAACAGCGCGGGGCACGCAGCGGAGGAAGTCCCCTTGGGGGATGCGGACATCGCTCAGAACTCCACGCCGCGCTGCGCCTTCACACCCTGCTCGCGATACGGATGCTTGATCGCGCGCATTTCGGTGACGAGGTCGGCGGCTTCGATCAGCGCATCGGGCGCATGGCGTCCGGTCACGACGACGTGCAGCATCGGCGCGCGCGCTTTGATCACCGCGAGCACTTCGTCGAGCGGCAGGTACTCGTACTTCAGCACGGTGTTCAGCTCGTCGAGGATCACCATCTGGTAGTCGCCGCTTTCGATCATCCGCCGCGCTTCGTTCCAGCCCTTGCGCGCGGTCGCCATATCGGCTTCGCGATTCTGCGTGTTCCACGTATACCCGTCGCCCATCGTGACGAAATCGCATTGCGCGATTGCGCCGAGGAAATCGCGCTCCGACGTATGCAGCGCGCCCTTGATGAACTGCACGACGCCCAGCCGCATGCCGTGGCCGAGCACCCGCACGGCCATGCCGAACGCGGCCGTGCTCTTGCCCTTGCCCGTGCCGGTGTTGACGATCAGCAGGCCTTTTTCGACGGTCGCGCTGGCCTGCTTCTTTTCGTGGCCTTCGCGGCGGCGCTCGGTCATGCGTTGATGCGATTCGGGGTCGGTTTTCATCGAAGGTCCTGGTCTTGAGGGGCGGGATGGAAGGGCGCTACGTCGCCGGGTGCGGTGTCGGTCGCCGCCGCAATTGCAATGGTGATACCAGCGTGCGTGGTCTTGGGTACGACCAGACGTGCGGTTTGCGCGATTGTCGCGGAGACCGAAGCTGCTGCCGCCAGTAGCGCACACGGTTCGCACACACCGTCGACACCAAGATGCGCGCGCGCGGCCGCCGACGGCGCCGCGACCGGCGCGGCCGCGATCTGCTCGCGGCTGAACAGTTGCAGCGGCAGTTGATGGCGTGAACAGAATTCGAGCAGACCTGCTTCGTTGCCTTTGGTGTCGATCGTCGCGATGGTGCGAATCCGCTCGAAGGCATTCGAACCGAGTGCTGCGCGCACGGCGGCTTCGATGTCGCCGGCATCGCTGTGCAAGCGGCAACCTATGCCGACGCTTAGCGTTTTGAGCGCGCTCGCAGCTTGTTCGTGATCGACTCGGCCGTCGCGGTTCGCCGCTTCACGTGCAAGCGCGAGCGAGGCCACGCCGCCGATCACGACGATCGCCGGCGAGCCGAGCCCTGCGCGCACGACCGCCTCGGCAAACTCGCGCAGCGGCGCGAGCACGTGACGCTGCTCGGGCCGCGTCGCCGATTCGATCGCCGCACAGGGTGTATCGGCGGACATGCCGGCCGCGAGCAACGCGGCGACGATTTCGCCGAGCCGCCGCATGCCCATATAGATCACGATCGTCATGCGGGTCGCGGCGAGCGCGGCCCAGTCCGGTTCGCCGTTGCCGGCGCCGTGGCCGGTGACGAACACGACGCCCTGCGCGTAATCGCGATGCGTGACCGCGATGCCGAGCGTCGCGGGTGCGGCGATGCCGGCCGTAATGCCGTTGATCACGTCGACTTCGATACCCGCCGCCTGCAGCGCCTGCAATTCTTCGCCGCCGCGGCCGAACACGAACGGATCGCCGCCCTTGAGCCGCGCGACGCTGCGTCCCGCGCGCAGATGCCCGAGCATTTGCGCGACGATGTCCGCTTGCGGCGTCGACGGATGGCCGCCGCGCTTGCCGACGTACACGACTTGCGCGTTGGCGCGTGCGAACTGCAGTACGTCGGGATTGACCAGATCGTCGACCAGCACGACATCGGCCTGCGCGAGCGCACGGGTGGCCTTCAGCGTCATCAGTTCGACGTCGCCGGGACCGGCGCCGATCAGCCAGGCGCGCGTCATCGCGGCGTGCATGGCGCATGCCATGCGGAGATGGGAGGAGAGGAGCGGCGTGCGACGGTGCACGCGGCAGTGAATATAGAGGTCATGCAATACAGCGAATCCAGGCGCGGCCACTCATGCGGCTCGCGGCGGATTCTTCAGAGAGAGAACGCCACGAAACGCGCGATGCCACGTTTCTACGCCTTCACATCCGTTCCCCGCGGATTCCGGCGGCCGGCGGCGCAACCTGATGCACGGGTGCATGCGGCGCCGCCTCCGCGTCTGGCCGGTATCCGGGCTGGCGGCCTCACGCGTTTCGCCTTCCCGTCCTTGTTTGCGAATCTGCGGATTCGCGGGGCAGTGGCATCAAAAAACGCATGCGCGGCACGGTGGAATCGAAGCTGGATCGAATCGCGCGCCGCAGGTCGCTTACCGTTGCGGGGACAGCACAGGTTGAACGCGCGACGCGCTGCCTGTTTCCCGTTTAACTGCACATGCGAGTGCATGTGCGGGCACCAAACGCGCGCATACGATAGCACATGGCGCCTTGCCAGATAAGCCTCGGCGACGCTTTCCGGCGGCCTGCGTTCCTTGACTGCGCATGCCCGGGGGCCTACACTCGCACGCACTTTGGGTGCTCGCGTGCGCGTTCGTGCGCATGCAGTTAAACGGGAAACAGGGAGCCATCTGCGCTAGAGCGGCTAACCTGTGCTGTCCCCGCAACGGTAAGCGAAAAGCGGTTCCGGGTTGATAGCCGGGCACCGCGGTGCCGGCTTCGATGTCCTCGCGCAAGGTCGCGTCGACATATCACCACTGGACGAGAAACCACTCGGCCGGGAAGGGGAAGCGGCGCTTTCGCCAGCCCGGATACCGGCCCGAAGAAGCAGAACGACCGCCGCGGGGATGCGGCGGCGCGTTCATGACCTCAGTTCCGTTTTCTGTATTTCCGTTGTCGCGGCAATGCCGTCGTTCGTCCCCGTGTCTGGTGATCGCTGGTACTGTGCGCGTGATTCATTCGCTCCGTTCGCCAGCCGATGCCGACCGATGCGCGGACTTTGCGGCAGACCGATGCAACGCAAAGGGATGGACCTCACGATGCAAACTCAATTGCGCAAGATTCCCGTCACGATCGTCACCGGCTTTCTCGGCAGTGGCAAAACGACGTTGCTGCGGCACATCCTCAAGCATGCGGGCGGCAAGCGCATTGCGGTGATCGTCAACGAGTTCGGCGAACTCGGCATCGACGGCGAAATCCTCAAGGGCTGCGGCATCGGTTGCGATGAAAACGGCGTCGAGACCGAAGGGCAATTGTATGAACTCGCGAACGGCTGTCTGTGCTGCACCGTGCAGGAAGAGTTTTTCCCGGTGATGGAAAAACTCGCGGAGCGGCGCGACGAACTCGATCACGTGTTGATCGAAACCTCGGGGCTCGCATTGCCGAAGCCGCTCGTGCAGGCGTTCAACTGGCCGCAGATCCGCAACGGCTTCACGGTCGACGCGGTGGTGACGGTGGTGGACGGCCCGGCCGCCGCAAGCGGCCAGTTCGCCGAGAACCCGGTCGCCGTCGATGCGCAGCGCAAGGCCGATCCGAACCTCGATCACGAGTCACCGCTGCACGAGCTGTTCGAAGACCAGTTGTCGGCCGCCGATCTGGTGATTCTGAACAAGACCGATCTGATCGACGACGCGCGGCAGCACGAAGTGGAAGCCGCGATCCGCGCGGAGATTCCGCCGCAGGTAAAGATCGTGCGCGCGCAGCAGGGGCAGCTCGACCTGCATACGCTGCTGGGGCTCGAAGCGGCGTCGGAGCAGACGATCCACCTGCGGCACGACCACCACGGTTCCGCCGACGACCCGGATCATCACCACGACGAATTCGATTCGGTCGTCGTGCAGGCATCGGTGCCGTCGCGCGACGCGGCGCTCGCCGCGTTGCAGACGCTGGTCGAAAACCACACGATTTACCGTGTCAAAGGCTTCGCGGCACTGCCGGGCGCGGCGATGCGTCTGGTGATCCAGGGCGTGGGCCGGCGCTTCGACAGCTACTTCGACCGGCGCTGGCAGGCGGGCGAAAACGGCGACGGCGCCCTGAGCCGCTTTGTGCTGATCGGAGAAGACCTCGATCGACCCGCGCTGCAACAGGCTCTCGACGCGGCGCTCGGCGCGACGTCGAACGCGACGGCATAACGGGCGCACCAGCATGCATCTGCTGCGCACGACGCCGGGCGGTTTCGTCGACGATACGCAGGGCGTGATCCGCATCGATCAGCAGCCCGCCGATATCGTCGTGCTCAGTTCCGCCGACACCACGCTGTCGCTGCTCGCGAGCGTGGTGCCGCGTCTTGGCGACGGCTTCCCGAGCGTGCGGCTTGCGAACGTCACGTATCTGCGTCAGCCGGCCTCGGTCGATTTCTATCTGGACGACGTGTTGCAGCATGCGCGCGTGGTCGTCGTCGATCATCTCGGCGGCGAAGCGTATTGGCCGTACGGCATCGAGCAGGTCGTCGCGCTCGCGCAGCGCAAACAGCAAACGCTCGCGATGTTTTCCGGCGATCTGCAGGAGGACCCGAACCTGCTCGCGCGCAGCACCGCGAGCGCCGAGTTGTGTCAGCAGTTGTGGCGCTACCTGCGCGAGGGCGGTCCGCAGAACGCCGAGGCGTTTTTGCGCTGCATCGCGTATCGCGCACTCGGTTGGGGGCGCGAGCCCGAGCCGCCGCGCGCGTTGCCGGCCGCGTCGCTGTATCACCCCGAGCGCGATACGCCTACCGTCGCCGATTGGCAGGCGCGCTGGCGGCAGGACGCGCCCGTCGTCGCGATCCTGTTCTACAAGGCGCATCTGCAGGCCGCCAATACCGCGGTGTTCGATGCGCTGATCGATGCGCTCGAAGCGCAAGGGCTCAATCCGCTGCCGCTCGCGATCACGTCGTTGAAGGATGCGATGAGCCGTGATGTCGTGCAGTCGCTGTGCGCGCAACATGGCGTCGCGCTGGTGCTGAACACGACCGCGTTCGCCGCGTCCGCGATCGACGACCCCGAGCCGCTCGCGCTCGCCGGCGACGCGCCGGTGTTCCAGGTGATCCTGAGCGGCGGCAATCGCGAGGATTGGCTGAAAGACAACCACGGCCTGAATTCGCGCGACATCGCGATGCACGTCGCGCTGCCCGAAGTGGACGGGCGCATCATTACGCGCGCGATCAGTTTCAAGGGTCTCGCGTATCGCTGTGCGCGTACCCAGGTCGATGTGGTCCGCTATCAGCCCGATCTCGAACGGGTGCGTTTTCTCGCCGAGCTGAGCCGCCGCTGGTGCCGTTTGCGTTCGCTCGATAACGCCGACAAGAAAGTCGCGTTGATTCTCGCGAACTATCCGACGAGTGAAGGGCGCATCGGTAATGGCGTCGGGCTCGACACGCCGGCATCGGTGGTCGGCATTCTGTCGATGCTGCGCGATGAGGGCTATCGTGTCGGCGAACTGCCCGAGCACGGCGACGCGTTGTTGAACAGGCTGACCGAGGGCGTGACCAACGATCCGGTCGTCCGCGATCTGCGTCCGGCCCTGCAAAGTCTCGCGCTCGACGACTATCTCGCGCATTTCAACGCATTGCCGGCGAGCGTGCGCGACGCGTTGAACGCGCGCTGGGGCAAGCCCGAAGAGGACCCGACGCTGCGGCGCGGCCGCTTCATGATCGCGGGTTGGCGCTGCGGGCAGGTGTTCGTCGGCATTCAGCCTTCGCGTTCGCGCGAGCAAGGCGACTACGCGAGCTATCACGATGCGGAGCTCGTACCGCCGCATGCCTACCTCGCGTTCTACTTCTGGCTGCGCCACCAGTTCGGCATCGACGCGGTCGTGCACGTCGGCAAGCACGGCAACCTCGAATGGCTGCCGGGCAAAAGTGTCGCGTTGAGCGACGCGTGCTGGCCCGATCTGATTCTCGGACCGATGCCGCATCTGTATCCGTTCATCGTCAATGATCCGGGCGAGGGCAGCCAGGCGAAGCGGCGTGCGCAGGCGGTGATCATCGATCATCTGATGCCGCCGCTTACGCGCGCTGAAAACTATGGGCCGCTGCAGGACCTCGAACGCCAGGTCGACGAATACTACGAAGCGTTGATGGTCGATTCGCGTCGCGCAAAGCTCTTGCGTCGCACGATTCTGACGACGATCGTCGAGCATCGGCTGCACGAAGAGCTGAGTCTCGCGGCGCCCGACGGACAGGACGATGAAGACGCGCTGCTCACGCGCGTCGATGCGTGGCTGTGCGAGCTGAAGGAAGCGCAGATTCGCGATGGCCTGCATACGTTCGGGCAGTCGCCGCGCGGCGTGCAGCGGCGCGACACGCTGCTCGCGCTCGGGCGCTTTCCGATCGGCGATGGACAGGGCGGCAAGGCTGGGCTCGTCGACGCGCTGGCGCGCGATCTGCGCATCGATCATCTGTTCGATCCGTTGGGCGTGGATTGGGCCGCCGCATGGGACGGCCCACGTCCTGATGTCTTGCGGCGGATCAGCGATGCACCGTGGCGGCATTACGGCGATACGCGCGAGCGGCTGGAGTTGCTCGCGGGCGAGCTGTTGCGCGGCGTCTGCGGTGTCGATTGCGATGACGCGGATCGTTCGCAGGCCGTTCCTGTAGCCGACGAAAGTCTGCAGCAAGCGGCACAGGTAATTGCACGCCTGCGCGACGACGTGCTGCCGCGCCTCGACGCATGCGGCCCGCAGGAAATGACGCAGCTCAAGCGCGGCCTCGAAGGACGTTTCGTGCCGCCCGGTCCGAGCGGCTCGCCGTCGCGCGGACGGCCCGACGTGCTGCCCACCGGCCGCAACTTCTACTCGGTCGACACGCGCGCGGTGCCGACGCAAGCCGCGTGGGCACTCGGCCTGAAATCGGCGCAGCAACTGATCGAGCGGCATCTGCAGGAGCATGGCGATTATCCGCGCGCGATCGGCCTGTCGGTCTGGGGCACCGCAACGATGCGCACCGGCGGCGACGATATCGCGCAGGCGCTCGCGCTGCTCGGCGTGCGGCCGAAGTGGGCGCCGGGCAGTCATCGCGTGACGGACTTCGAGATCATGCCGATCGAAGCGTTCGATCGGCCGCGTATCGACGTCACGTTGCGCGTATCCGGTTTCTTCCGCGATGCGTTCGCGAACGTGATGCATCTGTTCGATGCGGCCGTGCAAGCGGTTGCCGAACTCGACGAGCCGGCGGAGCTGAATCCGATTCGCGCGCGTGTGCAGCGCGAACGCGATGCGTTGATTGCGAGCGGCATGGACCCGGTCGATGCGCGCAAGCGCGCCGGCTGGCGCGTGTTCAGCGCGCGGCCCGGCGCGTATGGCGCAGGTCTGCAGGAGATGATCGACTCGCGCCAATGGCAGACCGACGCCGATCTCGCGAACGCGTATCAGGCCTGGGGCGGATACGCGTACACGCAGAAGGCCGCGGGTGAGGAGGCGCATCGCGCATTTGGCGCGCGCCTCGCAGCGATGGACGTCGTGCTGCAGAATCAGGACAACCGCGAGCACGACGTGCTCGATTCGAACGACTACTACCAGTTCCAGGGCGGCATGGTCGCGGCGGTACGGCATCTGGCCGGTGAGCAGCCGCATGTCTATCACGCCGATCACAGCAATCCTGCCGCGCCGCGCGTGCGCACGTTGCAGGAGGAGATCGCGAGCGTGATCCGCTCGCGCGTGGTCAATCCGAAATGGCTCGATGGCGTGAAGCGCCACGGCTACAAGGGCGCGGCCGAAATCGCCGCGACCGTCGACTATCTGTATGGCTACGACGCGACCGCGCGCGTGATCGCGGATCATCAATACGCGCTCGTTGCCGATGCTTATCTGAACGACGCCGATACCCGCGCGTTCATGCAGCGGCACAACCCGCATGCGCTGCATTCGATCTGCGAGCGTTTGCTCGAAGCGATGCAGCGAGGGCTGTGGCAGCAGCCGGGCGACTATCGCGCGCAGGTGGAAGCGCATCTGCTTGCGAGCGAACAGCAGATCGAAGGAAGACAAACATGAATGGAGCGATGCGAAGAACGGACGACCTAGGCAGCGCGGGCTCTATTTCGGGCACGGCGTCGCGGCCGGTTTTTCCGTTTGCCGCGCTGATCGGCCAGGCCTCGTTGCAGCAGGCGCTGGTGCTTGCCGCGATCGATCCGGGCTTGGGCGGCGTACTGATCAGCGGACCGCGCGGCACCGCGAAGTCGACTGCCGCGCGCGCGCTTGCCGAGCTGCTGCCGGAAGGGCAGCTCGTGAACCTGCCGCTTGGCGCGAGCGAGGATCGTCTGATCGGCACGCTCGATATCGAAACCGTGCTGCGCGACGGCTCGGTGCGCTTCTCGCCGGGGCTGCTCGCGAAGGCCCATCGCGGCGTGCTGTACGTCGACGAAGTCAATCTGCTGCCCGATGCGCTCGTCGATGCATTGCTCGATGCGGCGGCGAGCGGCGTGAATACCGTCGAACGCGATGGCGTGTCGCACAGTCATGACGCGAGTTTCGTGCTGATTGGCACGATGAATCCCGAAGAGGGCGAGTTGCGGCCGCAACTGATCGACCGCTTCGGTCTGATGGTGGAGTTGCAGAACGCGTTCGAGCCGCAGGTGCGGCAGGCGATCGTCAAAGCGCGGTTCGCGTTCGATCTCGATCCCGTGGGGTTTCGTGCCTCTTATGCGGAGCAGCAGGCTTCATACGTGCAGCGAATTCGCTCGGCGCGCGCGGCGCTGCCGCTGCTTGCGTTCGATGACGCCGTCCATGCGCGTGTGAGCGCGCTGTGCATTGACGCAGCCGTCGACGGCCTGCGCGCCGACCTCGTGATGCTGCGCGCGGCGCGCGCGCTGGCCGCATTCGAACAGAGGGATGCGGTGACGGTCGGACATGTGGATTGCGTCGCCGATGCGGTGCTGCTTCATCGGCGGCGTCAGCATGATTCGCAGCCTGCGAATCAGCGTCAGCCGGACAGCGAGGCGCGATCGCAGGAAGTCGTTGGGGGGGCGTCTGGCAATTCGGCGACATCTTCCGCCGACCCCGACTGGGGCTACCTGCCGCCCGAGCCGACCGGGACTGTGCCTGTCAAAGGCGTCATTCCGCTCGACGCAAAAAAACGCTGAGCCATCGGAAGGGCGCCGCCGCTGACTCGCGCAGCGGTTTTCGATGGCCGCAAGGCGTCAGAGCGGGTTTGCGCGATAGGTCGCGCGGCGAACCGGGCCGGCGCATTGCATGGCCACCGACGCTCGCCGCGATGCGCGAGCGCACGCTGCGTCGCGAGCATCTGCGCTTCGCACGCGAAGCGCCGGGCGGCGGAGTGCTGCATTGCTTCGTGCTCGATTGCTCCGGGTCGATGCTGGCGGGCCAACGCCTTGCGCTCGCGAAGGGCCTACTGACTGCCTTGTTCGACCGTGCGAGTGCGATGCGCGCCGAGGCTGCGCTGATCTGCTTCGGTGGTGCGGGCGCTGACGTACGCTTCGGCCCCGCCGTGCCGCGCTGGTGGAACGAGCGAAGGCTCGCGCCCGTGGGCGGAGGCGGTGGCTCGCCGCTCGCGTCGGGCGTGCGGAGCGCCGCGCATTTGCTCGAGCGCTGCGCGCGGCGACGGCCGGCCCAGCAGCGTTGGCTCTGGATTCTGACCGACGGCCGCACGCGCGACGAACCCGCGCGGCCGGCCGGCGCCGACGAAGTCGTGTTCGTCGATTTCGAGCGTGGTGCGATACGGCTCGGCCGTTGCGAAATGCTCGCCAATGCGTGGGGAGCGCGGCGGTTGACGCCTGAAGAGTTGATCGGCTGATCGATGTGTGCGCAGAGAGCTCGGACTGCTCCGTTCGCGCGCGCGTTGGTTGCCAGCCGGAGCGCTTATTGGAGTCCGTTGGACCAGTGCTGCACGTCTTCCTGACGATCGAACACGAAGACCTTCATCGCCATCTGTTGAGCGGAATCGAGTTGATCCAGTTCGAGGCCATGCATGGACGGCTCGCCAGGCGTCTTGCCCTTCTGAACGTTGCGGATCACTGCCGTCGTCTCGATCTGCGAATAGAACTCGGCCGACTTCAGCCGGAATGCGATGCGCAGTCGGTCGCCGACCTCGCCCAGTGTCCACGACGCACACAACGACATGCCGAGCGCGCTGATGCCCTTGGCGACGCCAAGGCCCTCGTACGTGTCGCCGGCTCCACCTATGCCAAACCGCACGGGCAGATGCGCGTGGACGCGGATCGATTTGCGCTCGCGTAGCCGGCGGACCATGCCAGGCCTCGACAACACGACGTAGTCGAACGGCACGCGGCAGACCGCTTCGACCGTGCAGACGAAACGGAACACGGCCTGACTCGCGATCGCCACGAGCTCGACGTTCTCGCCGGGCGTGAGCGGCAGCGGTTGGCCTTGCTGGATCGGCGGCGTGACGAACAGCGCATGATTCGGCGCGAAACCGATGATGCGGCATGGGTGCATCGGCGCGCCGCTGCCGAGTTGCGAGCGCATGCCGATCAATGCGCCGATCTCGAGGTGCATATCCTTGAGCGTCAGCTCGGCGAGCTGGTCAGGCTGGGCCGTGGGCGCCGGCGGTTGTTGTGTGCCGAGGTCGTGCAGGTCGCCGCGGTGCGGGCGGAAGTGTTGAAACAGAAAGTCGCGTTCGTCGGTGGTCGCGAGCGTCGTCGCGCTTGCGAACAGCAGCGTGCCGTCGGCATCGACGATCGGCCATGGCAGCGGCGTGCCTACCGGCACCGAATCAGGCTCGAGCGCCGGCGATGCAGCGGCGCGCTGGGTTTCCTCGACGTGTGCGTCGACGGGATGGTCCATAGTCGGCAGCTAATTTAAGTGGCGGGATGATCTGATTGACGGCGAGGAGGGGTAAAACTTTAACTTGGGGAGCGGTGGTGGGTTTCCGGACTTCGACGGATTGAATCGGAGGGCTAACTAATTTTGCTTCTTTTTTGATCTGACGTGAGTTGACTCTTTTGTGAATGTGGGCAATGAGATTGAGATGAGAGTCTTTGCTCCCAAAAGAAATTCGCAGAAGGGGCTTGACGTGTTGTCGACCGCTCTCCATAATCTCGTTTCTCTGCTGCAGACGCAGCGACGCAAACGAAGCGGTGCCGGGTAGTGGTGGTTCAGGCGCGGCGGGTTGGGCGGATCGATCTTTAAAAACTA
>NZ_JAYMRT010000014.1:0-246376 GCF_038900515.1 Burkholderia sp. JPY481 | reverse complement strand
CCCCATAACCGCCTCGGTACACCCCGCGGTTTCCTCCCTCGAGCGTTGTCCAACGCCTGCCCGCATACGCCGTCGCTTACTCACGCGGCAGCAGACATGGGCAGGCGTCGAACAACGCTTAACGAGAGTACGCATTCGCTGAACTCGGTTGCGGCCGTTCGTCGCCCCGTCTCCGCGAACGACCGGTGAGCGACCGCAAGCAGGCATGTCAGCGCCGACACACGACCGTCAGCTTCTATGCGGACCTGTTTGTCAAGCCGTGTTCGCTCGTCAGGTAAACGGACCAGATTTCATCCTGGGACCTTTGGATCGCTGGTGATGTGAAGCGGTCGTGTCGCACGGTGGTTCGATCCTGATCCAAGGTCGGGGTGTGGCGAGCGTTCCAGCCAGTGCCGGAACGAACTTCTATCCGTGCAGTGCATAGACAGCCTGCACCTCATGCAGCATGCGCGCAAGGCGCACTGGCAAACCCCAGTTATCGGCGCGCCCCATCTTTGGCTTCGGTCACCGTGCGGTGACCCGCCGATGGTACGGGCGTGTCGACCTCTGATCATGATGTGTTCTTTGCGAGACCACGCGAACGATGTTGACCTGGCACGTCAGGGGACAACAGGTTTGAGCGAGGCCCCGGCCGGGATCTCGCCGTGTTCCAGGTAGCGCCATAGCGCAATGGCAAGACGCCGTGCCAGCGCGACGATGCCCACCCATCGCATGCGCTTGCCGTTGCCCGCAAAGCGCCGGTTGAACCACTCAGTCAGGGGGCTGCCGGGCTGCCGGGCTGCAGGCGCAGCCAGCGCCACGCCAGTTCGACGAGCATCGTGCGCGCCCGGTGATTGCCTGCCTTGCTGATGCCCTGTTCGACCTGACTATCTCCGCTGTCGTAGGGAGTAGGTGTCAGCCCGAGACACCCGGCGACCTCGCGCCGGTTGGCGAATCGTTGCCAGCCGAACACTTCCTTGACCAGCACCCAGGCGCTTTTGGAGCCGATCGCACGCAGCCGCGCCAGTTGTGCCACCAGCGGGTGCTTGCCTTCGGCCAGCTCGTCGCGCCGCGCGGATTCAAGCATCCTGATCTGTTGCCTGACCAGCGCCAGTCGCGCGCTCTCACGCTCGATCTCGCCGCATAGGATGGGCGGCACCTGCTCCGGTGGTTGGCCCACCAGCGTGCCCAGTCGCGCCCGCCAATGATGACCTGCGGACGCACATTGTGCAGCACGAGCAGTGAGCGGACGGGATTCATGTGGGCGATGTGCTCCTGGGTCAGCCGGGCGAGTTCGCGGCGCGTGCAGCGAGCATCTTCCTGCGCGGGCGTAGGCTCTCGCAGCACCGCCCATACGCGCTCCCCGGCGTGATGGCGCCTGAGCATGGCGAGCAGCTTGTCGCCATCGAGGCGGTCGTTCTTGGGCCGCCTTGCGCGTCGGTTCACTTCGATGCTGGCAGCATCAACCACGACGTTGTCGATGCCTTGCCCGCTCAACCAGCGGTGCAGCCACCAGCCGTCGCGCCCGACCTCATAGCAGGAGTGAACCTTGGCCTTCGGCTCGAGGCCGCAACGCTCCCTGGCTCGACGTGCACAGTCGAGTACGGCAGCGGTGTCACCCGCGTGCACACTATAGCGGCTCGGGCCGTGCCGCCCATCGCTGGCGGTCAGCTTCCAGGATTTGTCGCCGAGCTCGAAGCTTGTGTACAGTTCGACCTCGATCGCCGTATTCTCGGCTTGTGGGACTGCTTGGTTCGTGGGCATTTCCATCTCCTTCGCACAGAGTTGGAAATTCCGTCTTAGCTAAACGGACCTTTCTCCGGTAGTCCCACATAGCATCTTTGGCCGAGGACGAGTCCATTGACGAAGGCCCGGTATGGCCGTTGCACTCTGATACCTGCCGCTGGAACCGCGGCGACCCGATCGTGGGCAAGGGGGCGACTGCCGGCGGAGGGGGCCGACGGTGTGGCCAACTCCCGCGCTGGCCACGCGTGCAGATGCCGGGCCAACAAAAAAAGCCCGCGCGCGGCGGGCCCCGAAGCCATGTGGAGACATGGAGGAAACGGATCCGGTCTGAACCCTGACCCAATCCTCTGCATGCCCTGGGTGAAAGACCGCGGCACGGGACCCGGCCCGCGTGTCACGGCCGGGCAGGGCGGTCCTACGCACCGGGGACGGGGAAAGCCCCGGTTGCGATGCGGGCAGGCCGGCGAGGGCGGGGGCGGGCCGTGATAAGCGGCGTTATCACACTCCTGCCTTGACTGACGACTTGATGATGAACCCTGCGCGATCGCCGCTGGGGTCTGCCATCTGATTCTCCGCGTCATTTGCCACGCCGCGACGGACAGTCTGAAGGATTGCCTCCGACTAACGGCCACTGAGACCTATATTTGATTGAACCGCGGCGAGCCTTCGCGGTATGCGTTTTTAGTGGGGCCACGCAAACGGAGCTTGACTGCCCCCAAACAGGGATCGGGTCCGACGCCAGATGAGACCTGGACGCGTTCGGAGTGAAGCGGGATGCGGAAAAAGTACCTCGCGTCGATTGTCTTCACTCCGCTTTCAATTTCGCGAGTCTTTTGTCCGCACTACCGCACGGTTTTTGAGTCTATTGCAGCTTTTTCCCCTTCTATTGTGCAGGGACCCCGACGCGAGTAGGCCTACGGAAGGCCTTCCTTGATTTATTGAACATTCAGTCATAATATCCACAGACCGACGCCAACGCAGCAACGAGGTCATCGCAATTGAGTCATTCCAGGCAAGCCGCCAAAAAAGCCGGCGAAACATCTCAGCGGGGCCGTCCGCGTGAGTTCGACACGGACACCGTGCTGGCGAACGCAAGCCAGGTGTTCTGGGATCACGGCTACCACGCGACGTCGATCGACGATCTGTGCAAGGCCACCGGTCTGCTGCGCGGCAGCCTGTACGGCGTGTTCGGCGACAAGCACGGCATCATGCTCGCCGCGCTCGAGCATTACTCGGAAGGCGCGGTCGCACGGCTTGCACAGCGACTGAGCGCGACGGCTGATCCGGCGCAGGCGTTGCGCGACGCGCTGCTGCACTACGCGCGGGTATCGTGCGGGTTGAGCGGCCGGCGCAGCTGTTTCATCACGAATACGACGCTCGAAATGCAGCCCGATGACGAAGCGCTGCGCGCGCGCGTCGCCGCGATTCAGCGCCGCATGGCGACCTTGCTCGCGGCGGCGGTGATTCGCGGGCAGGCGAGCGGCGCGTTCGATTCGACACTCGACGAAAAAGCCGTCGGCGATTTCCTGTTATGCGTGATGCAGGGCTTGCGGGTCATGGGACGGGTCGCGCATGAGCAAGACGCGCTGATCGATATCGTCGATGTGGCGATGCGCGCGCTGGTGTAGCGGTTCGTTCGCGAACGCAGGCGCAAAATTTTTTTAACTATTTCTTGAACGTTCGGTCATGAAAAGCGAAGCGATCAAGTCCGCTCCGGCGGCATTCGGTGGATCCGCTAGCGGCGCGGCGAGCGCGGCCGGGGCCGTGACCGGTCCTGGACCAGCGATGGCAGGCATGGCTGTGGCCGTCAAAGCGGCGGCGCCCGGCTTCCCGCGCCAAGCGCTTGCGCTCGCGGCGCTGTTTGTCGGCGCCTTTCTCGCGCCGCTCGATTACTTCATCGTCAACCTCGCGCTGCCGTCGATTCGCACGGGCCTCAACGCGAGCGACGCGCAACTGCAACTCGTCGTCTCGGCTTACGCGTCCGCCTACGCGGTGCTGCTGATCACGGGCGGCCGCCTCGGCGATCTGTTCGGCCGCCGTCGCATGTTCATGACGGGCATGGCGGCATTCGTCGTCGCGTCGGCGTTGTGCGGCTTCGCGACGAGCGGCCATATGCTGGTGATCGCGCGCATCGTGCAAGGCATCGCGGCCGCGGTGATGGCGCCGCAAGTGCTCGCGACGATTCGCGCGGTCGTACCGTTGCATCAGCAGACGCGCGTGATGAGTCTGTATGGCTTCGTGTTCGGCTTGTCGTCGATCGTCGGGCAGCTCGGCGGCGGCGCGCTGATTACGTATCACCCGTTCGGGCTCGACTGGCGCGTGATCTTTCTGATCAACATTCCGATCGGCATCGCGGCGTTCATCGGCACATGGAAGTTCGTGCCGGAGAATCAGCCGGCCACGCATACCGGCGTCGATCTGAAGGGCGTCGCGCTGCTGTCGGCGGTGCTGCTGCTGGTGATCTATCCGATGACGCATGGCCGCGAAGCCGGCTGGCCCGCGTGGACCTTCGCGATGTTCGCGCTCGCGGTGCCGGTGTTCGCGCTGTTCGTCGCGACCGAGCGGCGCGTCGAGCGCGGCGGTGGCCATCCGCTCGTCGATCTGCAACTGTTCCGCAATCGCGCGTTCGCGCTCGGTCTGGTGCTCGCGTTCCTGTTCTATTGCAATAGCGCGTTCTTCCTGACCTACGGCATCTTCCTGCAGACCGGCCTGCACTGGACGCCGCTCGCGTCGGGCATCGCGATCATGCCTTTCGCGCTCGGCTTCGTGATCGGGCCGCTGACCTCGCCGGCCGTGGTCAAGCGCATCGGCGCGCATGTGCTGACGCTCGGTTTCTCGATGATGACGCTCGGCTTCACCGTGACCGGCTGGTCCGCGACCCGATCCGCGACGCCCGATCTGCTGTTCTACTGCGGGCTGGTGTGCGCGGGTGTCGGACATGGTCTGCTGTTGCCGTCGATCATGCGCATCGTGCTGCAGGAGGTGGTGCCCGAGAAGGCGGGGCTTGCATCGGGTGTGGTGTCGTCGACGCTGCAGATCGGCTCCGCGTTCGGCACCGCGGCGGTCAGCGGCGCGTTCTTCGGCGCGCTCGGTGGCAGCGCGGCCCCCGCGTATTATGCACACGCGTTTCAGCTGAGCCTCGCCATCAATGCCGCGCTGATGTGCGTGTGTATCGGCCTGAGCGTGCTGCTGGTACGGCATCAGCAAAGCGTACGGCGCTCAGTCGCTCCGGGAGTTTGAAATTAAGCCGCTGGTAATCGTTTTCATTTGCTGGCTCGCCCGGAAAATCGTTCAATTTGAACGAAGCGGTATAACGAACTACATGGCATTTACCGGCGATCTACTCGTTCACAGGTAATTCTGATTTAGATCAAACGGGTCTTTCTGATTAACGGCTCAACGCTATCGCGTCAGGTTTTCTAATCAGACGAAACCCGTCTCGTATTTCCTACCGGCCTGCAACCGGCCTGCAGTAACTGTTGCATTTGTGCGGTAGCGCACATAGGGTTAGCCGCAATGTTTTCGCCGGAGAATGTTTCAGAATGCCGGGAACTTAAACCATTGGGCATCAACCCCGGTTCCGTGAAAACGGTATCAATAAAAAGCGCTTGCCGCGTTTAAATTCGATTGTTAATCTGTCTAAACTTTAGAGTACCCATTCAACAGGTCGAAGTCGATAAAGCCGGGCTCAAGTTAAAAACGCTCAAGATAGGGGGACCCAAGATGCTGACCGCTACCATTGACGCATTCCAGACAACATCCGCCGCCTTCAATGTGGGCGACGTCGTCAAGTTAAAAGAAGGTGGCCCGCGCATGACCGTCACGTACGCAGGTCCGGTCGCGCGCAATCCGGGCGACTGGCTGATCTGCGAGTGGTTCGACGAACACGGCGAACTGCGTCATGAAACCTTTGCCGCGCAAGCGGTGCGCGCGGAACCGCGCTCCATTCCGGCGGGCTCGGTACAGTGGAGTCGCATCGGGCGCGCGGCCTGAATGACGCACGTGCGCTTCAATCAATCCGTTTCCTGTTGTTCGTGTATTGCTCGTATTGCTGGAGCCGCCCGAATCGTTTCAGCGCTCGGGCCGGTCGCGCGCGGCCTCGCGTCGCCGCACGCGCAGCGTCAGTGCCGATGAAAACGCGCGCAAGGTCGATATCTTGCGAGTCTCGACGATGTCGCTCGCAAGGGTCTGCGCCGGATTCGGCTGTAGCGCCCAATACAGCGCGAGCACCCAACCAAGCACGGTCCAGCCGAGGCAGGCGTTAAATAGCGCGAGCGTCAGCACGTCACGACGCTTGCGCCGGTCCGCGATGATCGCCGGCAGAAAATACAGCGCTAGCGCGAACGCCGCGCCGATGGCCTGAACGGCCACGTTGCCACCCATAAAAGCTCCTGATGCACGAGGCATGTAGTGATTGTCGCGCGAATGGCCGCCGCCCGCCGCGCACCATGCGCGTTCCGGTCCCCACCCAATCACCGCAAGGGGTTCAGCCCGACACGCATCGGGACTATGATGATCGTTTCGACCGAACAGTACTTCACGGACCCGATCATGATCACCGACGACACGACCCAGCAGGCCCAACTCAACCCGGACACGCTACGAGAATTCGTCGAGCGCAAGTGGAACGACGAGATCGTGCCCGCGCTGACGGACTACATCGCGGTGCCGGCGAAGAGCCCGGCGTTCGATCCCGACTGGGCGAAGCATGGTTACCTCGAGCGCGTGATCACCGACGCCGCGAAATGGGCCGAGCAGCAACCGGTGCGCGGCCTGAAGCTCGAAGTGATCCGCCTGCCGGGCCGCACGCCGGTGATCTTCTTCGAGACCGCCGCGACGCGCTCGGGCAGCACCGAAACCATCGTGCTCTACGGCCACCTCGACAAGCAGCCCGAGTTCGATGGCTGGCGCAACGACCTCGGTCCGTGGACGCCGAAGCTCGAGGACGGCAAGCTGTACGGCCGCGGCGGCGCGGACGACGGCTACGCGATCTATGCGAGCCTGACGGCGCTCGCCGCGCTCGATGCGCAAGGTGTCGAGCGTCCGCGTTGTGTCGGGCTGATCGAAACCTGCGAGGAGTCGGGCAGCTACGATCTGCTGCCCTACGTCGACGCGCTGCGCGAGCGGCTCGGTAACGTCGGGCTGGTCGTGTGTCTCGATTCGGGCGCGGGCAATTACGATCAGCTATGGCTGACCACGTCGCTGCGCGGGCTCGTCGCCGGCGATCTCGAAGTGCAGGTGCTCGACGAGGGGATTCACTCGGGGGTCTACGGCGGCATCGTGCCATCGAGCTTCCGCATCATGCGGCAACTGTTCGATCGTCTCGAAGACTCCGCGAACGGCACGCTGCTGCCGAAGGGTTTTCATTGCCCGGTGCCGGCCGATCGTCTGCGCGAAGCGGAGGCTGCCGCGAGGATTCTCGGCGATGACGTATGGAAGAAGATGCCGTGGGCGTGCGGGCAGGACGGCCGTCAAGTGCTGCCCACCACGACCGATCCGCAGGAGGCGCTGCTCAATTCGACGTGGCGTCCGTCGCTGTCGGTGACGGGCGCGGCCGGCTTGCCCGCGCTCGCCGACGCCGGCAACGTGCTGCGTCCGCGCACCGCGTTCAAGCTGTCGCTGCGTCTGCCGCCGACCATCGAAGCGGAAAAGGCCGTCGCCGAACTGAAGGCGCTGCTCGAATTCGATCCGCCGTACAACGCAAAGGTCACGTTCAAGCCGGATGCGGGCGCGGCGAGCGGCTGGAACGCACCGGAGGTCGCACCGTGGCTGGCCAGCGCGCTCAGCGACGCATCGCGTCAGCACTTCGGCGCCGATGCCGCGTACATGGGACTCGGCGGCACGATCCCGCTGATGAACGTGCTGAAGGCGGGCTTCCCGAAGTCGCAGTTCATGGTGTGCGGCGTGCTCGGGCCGAAGTCGAACGCGCATGGGCCGAACGAGTTCCTGCACGTACCGTACGGCAAGAAGCTGACGGCCGCGGTTGCGGAAGTGATCGCCGCGGCGCCGTGAGTTGTCGCCTCGTTTGAGTGGGGCTCGGGTGCGACCCGGGCCCGTTGTTTATTGATGCTCCCTTCCGTTCGAACTACACCGACACGCTGAATGAGCGACTCCCAGACTGCCCAAACCAACACGCCCCGGATTCCGGCCGATCAACTGCATGCCTACGTCAGAGCGATCTGGGAGCGAGCGGGCAGTGCGCCGCGCGAAGCGGAGCTGATCGCCGATCATCTGGTGGCCGCGAATCTGACCGGGCACGACTCGCATGGCGTCGGCATGATCCCGCGCTATGTCGAATCGCTCGCCGACCAGCAACTGCAACTCAATGGACATGCCGACGTCGTCAAGGACGCGGGCGCGGTGCTGACCGTCGAAGGCGGCAAGGGCTTTGGTCAGGTGATCGCGTTCGAGGCGATGGAGCGGGGCATCGAGCGCGCGCGGCGGCTCGGCATCTGCGCGGTGGGCTTGCGCGGCGCGCATCATATCGGCCGCATCGGGCATTGGGCCGAGCAGTGCGCGCGCGCCGGTCTGGTGTCGTTTCACTTCGTCAACGTAGCGGGCGATCCGCTCGTTGCGCCGTTCGGCGGCGCGGACCGCCGCATCGGCACGAATCCCTTCTGCGCCGCTTATCCGCGCCCCGGCAAACCGCCACTCGTGCTCGACTTCGCGACCAGCACGATCGCGTTCGGCAAGACGCGCGTCGCGTATAACCAGGGCAAGCACACGCCACCCGGGGCGCTGATCGATCACGAAGGCATGCCCACGCTCGAACCGAAAGTCATGCACGAAGCGCCGTTCGGCGCGCTGACACCGTTCGGTGGCCACAAGGGTTTCGGGCTCGCGGCGATGTGCGAGATTTTCGGCGGCGCGCTGTCGGGCGGCTTCACGACGCACGCCGACACGCTCTGTACCACGCACGCGATCATCAATTGCATGCTGTCGGTGATCATCGATCCAGCCGCATTCGATGCGCCCGATGCGCAAGCCGAAGCCGATGCGTTCCTCGAGTGGGTGAAGGCGTCGCCGCTCGCGGCGGGCACCGAGCGCATCTACGAACCCGGCGAGTCCGAGCGCGTCACGCGCGCGCAACGCGAGGCCGCCGGCATTCCGATCGACGCCGCGACGTGGGAGCAAATCCACTCCGCGGCGCGCGCCGTCGGGATGAGTGCGGACGAAGTGGCAGGCTGGTCCGCGCGCCTCGGCTGAAGCGCGCGAGGCAAGGCTCAGGCGATCAGCCTGAGCTTGCGCCGATCGAGCAGCCAGCGCTCGAACTCGGTGGCGGGCATCGGCCGCGCGTACAGGAAGCCCTGCACGTAATCGACGCCCAGGCCCTTCATGAAGGCTTCTTCCGCTTCGGTTTCGATCCCCTCGGCGACGACCTGGAAATCGAGTTCCTGCGCGACCGCGACCATCGAGCGCACCAGCGCCTGTGCCTTCATGTCAGCGTGGATCGAGCGCGTGAAGCTGCGGTCGAGCTTGATCACGTCGAGCGGAATACGGCCGAGTTGCGACAGCGACGAGTAGCCGGTGCCGAAGTCGTCCAGATGCACCTGCGCGCCGAGCTGGCGGAACTGCTTGATCAGTTCGATCGCGGCCGCTTCGTTTTCGATCAGACAGCTTTCGGTCAACTCGAGATCGATCAGGCATGGATCGAGACTCGCATGCTGCAACGCCTCGGTGAAATGGCGGACCACGGCCGTATCCGTGAGCTGTCGCGCCGACACGTTAATCGCGACGCGCAGATCATAGCCGGCCGCCTTCCAGCGGGCCGCCTGTTTCGCGGCGGTCTCCATCACCCAGCGGCCGAGCACGCCGATCAAGCCGGATTCCTCGGCATAACGGATGAATTCCGCAGGCATGATCTGCCCGCGCTCCGGCGAGTTCCAGCGCACCAGCGCTTCCGCGCCTTGCACGGCGCCCGTGGCGAGGTTCAGCTTCGGCTGATAGTGCAGCGCGAACTGGCCTTCCTCGAGCCCGCGGCGCAGATTCGTGTCGAGCCACATGAACTCAGCGACGCGACGGTTCATGTCCGGCGAAAACACGCGATGCGTGCGCTTGCCTTCGTCCTTCGCGACGTACATTGCGGTGTCGGCCGAACGGATCAGCGATTCGAGGGTTTCGCCATGCTCGGGCCAACGCGCGATGCCGATCGAGCAGCCGGTGTAGACCTCGACGAGCCCGACCGCGAACGGCATGCGCATGCGATCGAGAATGCGCTGCGCGGTGTTTTCCAGGCCATGCGCGGAGCCCTTCGCGGCGAGCACGATGAACTCGTCGCCCCCGAGACGCGCGAGCGAGTCGCCCGGATTCAGACAGTTGCGGATCGCGTCCGACACATCGCAGATCAGCCGGTCGCCGAACACGTGGCCGTAGTGATCGTTGACCTTCTTGAAGTTGTCGAGATCGAGAAACAGCACGCCGATGGTTTCGCCGGGCGCGGCCTGCTCGATCGCGATCTGGATGCGCTCCTGGATCGCATTGCGATTGGCGAGGCCGGTGAGCGGGTCGGTGGTGGCCTGCTCGATCAGACGGTCTTGTGCGAGCCGTTGCTCGGTGATGTCGGTGCCCGAGCAGATCAGGAACTGGTCTTCGATGCCGCTGCCGCTGCGCACGAACTTGTTGCGAAACAGGAATAGCCGCTCGCCATGCACCGTTTTGATGCGCCGTTCGATCTCGTACGGTTGGCCACGGTTGAAGAAGTGCGCGCTGACCTGGTTCGAGACCACGCCGTCGTCGGACGACATGAACAGCGTCCAGACGCTGCGGCCGATGATGTCCTCTTCCTTGAGCCCGGTCAGCTCCTCGGCGAGCCGGTTAAAGCGCTGTATCCGGCCGTGCCGGTCGACGATGACGACGACCGAATTGACCTCGGAGACGACCTGTTCGGCGAACGACAGACCGTGCAGTAGTGCGCGCGCGACGGATTCGGTGTCGGCATGGGTCGAGGCGGTGCCGCCCCAGCGATGGCAATCGAGTTTCTTGCCGACCAGATGCAGCCGCAGCGGCGCGGCGTCCAGCTGCACGTCGACGACTACGTGCGAGGTGACGCCGCTCAGCGCGCGGACCTGGGAGGCTTGGGAAGAGGTGAGGGGAATGGCGACGCCGACAGCCGCGTGGCCATGGGCCGGCACGATCTCCAGCGTGTCGCTCGCCGCCGCAAGGCGCCAGCGAGGGCTGCTCGTGCCGAACCGCGCGTGAAGCACCTGGTCGTGTAGCTCGTCGCTCATGAAATCCCCGGAGAGTGCCGGCGGTCCGTATCAAGGCGGGCGGCGGCAGACGGTCTTCCTCATACTAAAGTGAAACTGCCCCATTGTATCTAAGCGTGACAATTCGAGCGAAGAAACATTAACGTTTTGCTAACCCTGGGCACGGGCCGGCGCGGCCGCGCGCGGCGGCATGATGGCGTGGCGAAACGACGCCACGGTGACGTCGTTAGAAGCGATGTGTGAGCAGCGCGCGGGCACGTTCGCGCTCGATCGGATTGGCGTCGAGCGCCGCGTCGAACCAGAACTTGCCGGCCACCAGCGTGGCCGCCGCCATGCCGTCGCGATACAGCACGCGGTTGCCCGCCACGGCCGGCACCTTGTCGCCGACCAGCAGCGTGCCGACGAGATTCAGCGGATCGGTTCCCGCGACGCAGATCAGCGCACCGTCGTTCGCTTGCCGCCGCACCTCGCGCAGCAGCGGAATCGCCTCGGGCAGCGCGAACTGTTCGCCCGCGAGCCCGTTGACGAAACGCCCGCCGCGGATCACGCCGCGCGCCTCGAGCCGCTGCAGCACGCGCAGCAGATCGCGCCACGGCGGCAGCCATTCGGCCTCGCGTTCGAGCACGCGCCAGAACACCACGCCGTAGCGGCGCAACAACGTCATCGCGACGTGTTCGAGCACCTCGGGCGGCAACTGACTCCGTCGCTCGGACGGATGTTCCGGCGCGACGGCGGACGGGCGGCTTACGAGCGCCCAACGCCCGGCGTCGTCCATGCCGCCGATCAGCGCGCTCGCGCGCGCGCGCCGGCTGCTGGAAAACGCGTTGCGTTTGGCGACCGGCTTGAGCAACGCGCGCAGACCCGCGAAGCTGTCCGAGTTCGCGAGGCCGGCCGCGACCAGCTCGCCGAGCGCGTTTTCCAGTTCCATGCGCAGCACGCGCACCTCAGCGAGCAGTTCGTCGAAGAACATCGCGCCGTGTTGCGCGAGCGTGTCGTGCACGCTTTGCGCGAGTGCCGACAACTCGACCTGACGCGCGGGATCGAGCAGCGCGCGCCACGCGCGCAACTGCGCGCGCGGCAGCAGCACGATCGGCGTGCCGCGGACCGGACCGGCTGCGCCGCGCGCCCGCTCGGTCAGGCGGGTCCAGACGATCTTGCCGGCCCGGCATAGCTCATCGAGCGAACTGCTGGTGTAGGCGCGCACCCGCGCGGGCAGGATGTCCTCCTCCCATGCGCCGGCCGCGGCCTGGAAGCCTTCGAGCTGGTCCAGCGCGGCGGCGAGCGCGTCGCGGCCTTCGGCGCGCGTGGTCGGCGTCAGATGCTGCCATTCGAACAGGAAGCGCATGAAGTCGTGCCGCTCGACCGGCTCGATCTCACGCCGCAGCCGCTTGACCGTGTAGCGGTGGATGCGTGCGAGCAGGTGCCGCTCGCACCATTCTTCGTGGCTCGTGTGCGGCGTGAAGCGCCCGCGCAACAGATAACCTTCGGCTTCGAGACGGATCAGCGCCGGTTCGATCCGGTCGGCCGGCAAACCGAGCGGGCGCGCGATCGCGTCGACCGTCTGCGGGCCGAAACCGGTCAGCCGCGCGCGCAGCACGTCCACGAGCGCGTCGTCGGCGCTCCAGCTTTCGGTGTAGCCCTTCGGCGCGCTCAGCGGCGGCTCATAGCGACTACGCGCGATGCCGGGGTAGAGCGCTTCGAAGCAGGTCACGCGTTCGGCGGGCAGCCACAGTGCGCCTTCGCTGACGTTGTGGTTGCCCGTGCTTGCGTCTGCTTGCGCGGCCAGCGGCAAGCGCGTCACCCGGCCGGCTTTCGCCAATGCCGCAAGCAGGGTGGGCCAATCCTCCTGTGTGCGCGCCTCGGTTTCTGTGATGCACGCGAGGCCCGTCAACGCTTCGTGCATCTCGTCGGCGTTGCGAGCTTGCGGCCAGGCCTCGTCGCGCACGCTGTCGATCGCGGCGGCGTCGAGCGCGCCGAGATCGTCGGCGCTTTCCGGGTCGGTCCAGCGGCGGTTCAGCACTGCCTGGGTGCGGCGCTCCTCGATCGGCGCGTCGTCCAGATACGCATAGGGCTTCGCGGTCAGGATTTCGGCGGCGAGCGGCGACGGCGCCGGCAGATCACGCGCGACGAGCCGCAGTTCGCCGTGCTCGATCTGGCGTAGCAGCGCGAGCCAGCGTTCGCTGTCCATCGCGTCGTGCAGGCAGTCGTCGATGGTTTGGTCGACTAATGGGTGGCGCGGCACCTCGCGTTCGCCGACGATGTTCTCCAGACACGCGGCCTGCTCGGGAAACACGCTTGCGAGCAGATCCTCGCTGCGCATGCGCTGCAGTTGCGGCGCGGTCTTGCGTCCGCCCGTGTAGCGCGGCAGGCCGAGCGAGGTCGTCGCGTTCCAGCGCCAGCGCACGCCGAACAACGGCGCATCGAGCAGCGCCTGGATCAGCAGATGCTCGGCGCTGTTCGAATGCAGATAGCGCCACACATCGTCGAGCACGAACGAGTGGCTGCCGGTCAGCGACAGCACGATCGCGTCTTCGGTGGCCGCGGCCTGCAGCTCGAAGTTGAAGCTGCGGCAGAAGCGCTTGCGCAGCGCGAGCCCCCACGCGCGATTCACGCGGCTGCCGAACGGTGAGTGGATCACGAGCTGGGTGCCGCCCGATTCGTCGAAGAAGCGCTCCATCACGAGCGTGCTCTGCGTCGGCAGCACGCCGAGCGCGGCGCGGGCGCGCGCCAGGTATTCGACGATCTGGCGCGCGGCCGGCTCGCTGAGCGCGAGGTTGTCGGCGAGCCAGGCGATAGCGTGGTCGAGACGCGGCGCGGCGGGATCGGGTTCGCGTGCGGCTACGGCGGTTTCCGTTGTTGCTTGCGTCTCGCCCTCCGTCAGCAACGCTTCGACCTGCTCGCGCAATCTCGCGACCGCGAACGACAGCTCGTCGCTGCGTCCTGGCGCCTCGCCGAGCCAGAACGGAATGTTCGGCGGCTGGCCTTGCGCATCCTCGACCCGCACGCGGCCGCTTTCGATGCGCAGAATCCGGTACGACGCGTTGCCGAGCTGGAATACATCGCCGGCGAGGCTTTCGACCGCGAAGTCCTCGTTGACGGTGCCGATATTGAGCGCCTGCGGTTCGAGCACGACCGCGTAATCGGCGTTTTCGGGAATCGTGCCGCCGGAGGTCACCGCGACCAGCTTGCCGCCGCGCCGGCCGCGCAAGGTGCCGCTGACCGCATCGCGATGCACATACGCGGCACGCGGACCGTGGCGGCTCGTGTAGCCCTCGGCGAGCATGCGCAGCAGCGCGTCGTATTGCTCGCGCGGCAGATCCGCGTACGGCGCGGCACGCCGCAGCATGTCGAACAGCGCATCCTCGCTCCACTCGGCGCTCGACACCTCCGCGACGATCTGTTGCGCGAGCACGTCGAGCGGCGCGCGCGGGATGCGCAACGCATCGAGCTCGCCACGCCGCACGCAATCGAGCAGTGCCGCGCATTCGAGCAGATCGTCGCGCGAGACTGGAAACAGCCGCCCCTTCGGCATGCCGCCGACGTGGTGCCCCGAGCGGCCGACGCGTTGCAGGAACGGCGCGATCGCGCGCGGCGAACCCATCTGGCAAACGAGATCGACGTCGCCGATATCGATGCCGAGTTCGAGCGACGCGGTCGCGATCAGCACGCGCAGCTCGCCGCGTTTCAGGCGCTGTTCGGCGTCGAAACGATGTTCTTTCGCGAGGCTGCCGTGATGCGCGGCGACCGCGTCCTTGCCGAGCCGCTCGGTCAGATGGCGGGCGGCGCGCTCGGCCATGCGGCGCGTGTTGACGAAGACGAGCGTCGTGCGATGCTGCGCGACCAGCTCGGCGAGCCGGTCGTAGACGCGCTCCCACACTTCGTTGGCCATCACCGCTTCGAGCGGCACCGGCGGGATCTCGAGCGCGAGGTCGCGCGCGCGAACGTGGCCGACGTCGATCACCGCGCATTCGGCCGGCACGTCGCTATCCAGACTCGCGCCGCCGACCAGAAACCGCGCGACCGCGCTGACCGGTTTTTGCGTCGCCGACAGCCCGATACGCGGCAGGCGTCGCCCGCAAAGCGCGTCGAGCCGTTCGAGGCTCAGCGCGAGATGACTGCCGCGCTTGCTGCCCGCGAGCGCGTGAATCTCATCGACGATCACCGTGCGCACCGTCGCCAGCATGCGGCGGCCCGAATCGGAGCCGAGCAGCACGTACAGCGACTCGGGCGTCGTCACGAGAATGTGCGGCGCGCGTTTTTTCAGCGCGTTGCGTTCCTGCTGCGTGGTGTCGCCGGTGCGCACGGCGGTGCGGATGTCGAGCGGCGGCAGGCCGAGCGCGTCGAGTTCGGCGGCGATGCCTTGCAGCGGCAGTTGAAGGTTCAGACGGATATCGTTCGACAGCGCCTTCAGCGGCGACACGTAGACGACCAGCGTTTCGTCGGGCAGCGCGCCGTCGTTCGCGAGGCCTTGCGACACGAGGTCGTTCAGCGCGGACAGGAACGCTGTCAGCGTCTTGCCGGAGCCGGTCGGCGCGGCGACCAGCGTCGAGCGGCCGCTGCGGATTTGCGGCCAGGCGGCCGCTTGTGCGTCGGTCGGGGCGGTGAAGGTTTTCTGGAACCAGTTGGCAACGGCCGGGTGAAAGCCGGCGAGCGCCTGCGGGGCTGGCGGTAAGGCGGGTGCGACGGGCTGCCCCGCGCTCGCAGTGGAGCGGGCCTTGCGGGAGCGGGGCGCCGCGTCGAGTGCGGCGGAAGTTTTGGCCGAAGTCATGCTCGTGTAGATGAGGGCGGCGCGGGGGATATCCAGTGGGGGCGGCTGGATCAGTACCCGCTAATGTCGCCCGTTTTTGCGGTTGCGGGCTATTCGACGCTGACGACGCAATAGCGGTCAGTCTCGCAGGTTTTCGGCGCTCGTGTGCGGCGCGTTGGGCGTTGCGTAACTGCTGGAATTCGTAGTCTCGCCGCGTGCGCCCGTCCTGCCAGCCTCCGGCATTTGCAGTACGCTTCACAATTCTCCCTGTCCCCACGATGGAGCGTCGACGATGCGATATAACCAGTTGGGCCGTACCGGTGTGTTTGTATCGGAGTTGTGTTTGGGCACGATGACCTTCGGCGGTGGCGAAGGCATCTGGCGGCAGATCGGCGATCTGCAGCAAAGCGACGCGGAGCGGCTGGTCGGCCGGGCGCTCGACGCGGGCATCAATTTCATCGACACGGCCGACGTCTACTCGGGCGGCCTGTCCGAACTGATCACGGGCAACGCGCTGAAAAACCTGAAAGTGCCGCGCGACAAGGTTGTGATCGCGACCAAGGTGTTCGGCCAGACCGGCGAGTTCGCCAACGCGCGCGGTGCGTCGCGCTATCACATCCTCGACGGCATCAAGGCGAGCCTGAAGCGTCTACAACTCGATCACGTCGACCTGTATCAGATCCACGGTTTCGATCCGGCCACGCCGATCGAAGAAACCGTGCGCGCCCTCGATACGCTCGTGCAGCACGGCCACGTGCGCTATGTCGGCGTGTCGAATTGGGCCGCATGGCAGATTGCGAAGGCGCTCGGCATCGCAGAGCGGCTCGGCGCCGCGCGCTTCGAAACGCTGCAGGCGTATTACACGCTCGCGGGCCGCGATCTCGAACGCGAACTCGTGCCGATGCTGCAAAGCGAAGGCCTTGGCCTGATGGTATGGAGTCCGCTCGCGGGCGGTTTTCTGAGCGGCAAATACGGACGTGAACAGCAGGGCGAAGCGGGCAGCCGTCGCACGACTTTCGATTTTCCGCCGGTCAATCGCGAACGCGCGTACGACTGCATCGACGTGATGCGCGAGATGGCCGCGGCGAAGACCGTATCGGTCGCACAGATCGCGCTGGCGTGGCTGCTGCATCAGCGTGTCGTCAGCACGGTGATCGTCGGCGCGAAGAAAATCGAGCAGCTCGACGACAACATCGCGGCGACCAACGTCGCGCTATCCGCGGATGAGCTCGCGAAGCTCGCCGAGGTCAGCGCGCTGCCAGCCGAGTATCCGGGCTGGATGCTGGAGCGGCAGGGCGAGCAGCGCCGGCAACAACTGGCCGAGGTTCGGCACGTCGTGCAGCGATAGCGCGACGGCGTTCTCGCGAACGCTGAGGAAAGCCTGAATCGTCTTCGTTGGGCCGCGCGAATTTGATGCTCGCGCGGCGGCGACGGTCATCACATTTGCCACGCGATTGCGCGTAGACTTCATACGGCAGGTCGTCTTCCGCATCGGCCGCACCGATGCCCACGTGTCGTATTTCAGACTCCTATCCGGTTCGTGACATTCGCATTCGCTTCGATTACAAAAGCCGGCGCTTTCGCGGCGTTGGCTTGCTGTTCGCTGACAACGCCTCATCTCGCCCACGCCGCCGACAACGTGATCGTGCTCGACTCCGGCGAAGCGCAGCTCACGTTGATCGATCCCGTCACCCACAAAGTGATCGGCACCGAGCCGACCGGTAAGGAACCGCATCATCTGATGATCACGCCCGATGGCCGTTCGCTGATCGTCGCGGATGCGATTTCGAACGACCTGATGTTCGTCGACCCGCACAGCGGCCAGGTGCAACGCCGTGTCGAGGGCATCGAAGATCCGTACCAGCTCGGCTTTTCGCCCGACCACAAGTGGTTCGTCACCGCGGGCCTGCGGCTCGATCGCATCGATATCTATCACTACGATGGCGAGAGCGTGACGCTCGCGAAGCGGATAGCGCTCGCGAAGACACCGAGCCACCTGACCTTTTCAGCCGATAACCGCACCGTGTTCGTCACGCTCCAGGACACCGGCGAGGTCGCGGCGATCGATCTGCCGACACAGTCAGTGTCGTGGAAGCTGCATGTAGGCAAGACGCCAGCCGGACTCTGGATGACGCCGGGCGATCGGTATCTGCTCGTCGGCATGACGGGTGAAGACAATGTCGCGGTGGTCGACTGGAAAAACCGCCAACTCGTGAAGAAGATCCACACGGGCCGCGGCGCGCACAACTTCCGCAATCTCGACGATGGCCGGCACATCGCCGTGTCGAATCGCGTGGAGAACACGATCAGCATTCTCGATTACAACACGCTGACCAAAGTGGCCGACATCACCGGTTTGATGCCGGGCCCTGACGACATGGAACTATCGGCGGACCGGCGCTATCTATGGGTCACGTTCCGCTTCGCGAGGCACGTCGGCGTCATCGATCTGAGCACGCATCGGCTGGTGGATACGATCGCGGTGGGGCGCTCGCCGCACGGACTGTATTTCGCCAACCGCGCGCCGGTCTACGCACCCAATCCCGACTGAGGCAACCCGAAAGGCTTTACATGTTTCACGAACTCGCCGCTCAACTCGACAACGGCATCTCAGCCCTGCAGACGCTGCTGTACGTCGACGTGGTCCAGCCGATCTTCTACCGCTTCAATCTGATGGGCTACGACGAAGAATCTTACGACGCGCTCTACTGGGTGATCGTCGGCGCGTTGCAGATAGTCGTGTCGTATCTGCTGTTGCGCCCGCTCGAAGCGCTGCGCCCGGTAGAGACTTGGGCGGACCGCAGGGCGCTGCGCGCGGACGTGATCTACACGTGGATCGCCAAGCTCGGCATCATCAATCTTGCATTCTTCTTTCTGCTGCAGCCGTTCTTCAACCATTGGCAGAGCCTGATGGCGATCCACGACGTGCCCAACATCGAGGTCGATGATTTGTGGCCGGGCGTCACCGATCAGCCGCTCGTGTCGTTTCTGATCTACCTGATCGCGCTCGATTTCGCCGGCTACTGGTATCACCGCTGGCAACATCGGTTCGGCGTGTGGTGGGAACTGCATGCGGTTCATCACAGCCAGCGGCAGATGTCGCTGTGGGCCGACGACCGCAATCACTTTTTAGACGACATCTTACAAGCGGCGTTTTTTGCGGCCATTGCGCTATTCATCGGCGTGCAGCCAAACCAGTTCGTCGTGCTCGTCGCGCTCGGCAATTTCATGCAGAGCGTGCAGCACGTGAATGCGCGCCTCGCGTATGGATGGCTGCTCGAACGGCTGATCGTGAGCCCGGCGTTTCATCGGCGGCATCATGCAATTGGCTATGGCCACGAAGGCACCCGCTACGGCTGCAACTTCGGCGTGCTGTTCCCGTGGTGGGACATGCTGTTCGGCACCGCGTCGTGGGCGCGCGCCGTCGAGCCGACCGGCATCCGCGATCAGTTGCCCGCGCCGCATGGCGCCGCGCGCTCGTATGGGGATGGGCTGATCGCGCAGCAGTGGTACGCGTTCGGCCGCATCGCCGCGCGGCTGCGTGGCCGGCACGGTGCGGGCGAGATCAATCCGTGAAGGTCGGTGCGAACCGAAAAATGGCCGCGGAGCACCTCCGTCAGGTTATCCGCGGCCATTTCGTTTCGGTCCCCGCTCAGGTCTCGACGTCCGCGAGACTGAAGGTTTCCGTCTTGTCGTTGTACGAGAAGATTTCCGCGTAACGGCCCCAGTCGATCACCGCATCGAGGGTTTCCTGCGCCGCGCTGTCGGACAGCAGGTCCTCGAGTTCCTGCTCGAAGCGCACGCGCGGCGCGCGATGTCCGGGCCGTTCGTTGAGCACCTTCCTGATTCGCGCGGCGAGCGGCACGCATTGCAACAGATGATCGGCGAACATGATCTTGCGCTCCTGCGTGCTGCCCTCGGCGAATCGGTGCGCGGGCGGCGTGAGAAACACGTCGCCCTCGCTGACTTCGGCAAAGCCGAGGTACTGCAGCATCTCCGCGATCGGGAACAGGTCGTCGACTTCCAGCTGCAGCGTGCGCGCAATCTCGGGCATGTCGGCGCGGCCGTTATAGGGCGCTGCCGCAAGGGTTTCGATCAGACCAGCCATCAGGTTCGTCGACACGTTCGGCAACCAGCTGCCGGGTTCGAGTTCGCGCCTGGCCGCGGCTCCAGTGGGGCGCGCGGTCATCTTCGCGTAGATTTCGTCGACGAGCGCGCGAAAATCCGGGTCGAGCCGGTTGCGCGGATGCGCGAACGGCACCATGGTCTCGCCCACCACGCGCCCGGGGTTCGACGACAGTACGAGAATGCGATCGCACATGAACACGGCTTCCTCGATGTTGTGCGTGACGATCAGCACCGACCTGATCGGCATGCGGTCCTGGTTCCACAGGTCGAGCAGGTCGGTACGCAGCGTTTCGGCGGTCAGCACGTCGAGCGCGGAGAACGGCTCGTCCATCAGCAGGATGGTCGGATCGACGACGAGCGCGCGTGCGAAGCCGACGCGCTGGCGCATGCCGCCCGACAGTTCGCGCGGATACGCGTTTTCGAAGCCGTCGAGACCGATCAGATCGATCGCCGCGAGCGCGCGCGTGCGCCGCTCCTCGACGCCGACGCCGAGCGCCTCCAGCCCCGCTTCGACGTTCTGCAGCACGGTCAGCCACGGAAACAACGCGAAGGTCTGGAACACCATCGCGACGCCCTCGGCTGGACCGTCGAGCGGCTTGCCCAGATAGGTCACATTGCCGCTCGTCGGCCGGATCAAACCGGCGATGATGCGCAGCAGCGTCGACTTGCCCGAGCCCGAGCGGCCGAGCAGTCCGACGATCTCGCCCTCGCGCAGCGTCAGATTCACGTCGTCGAGCACCAGCAGCTCGCTCTGATTTTTATGGAAGCCGCGGCTCACGTGCTCGATGTTCAGCACTTGCGCGCCCAGGCGCGGCGACGACTGTGGCAGGTCGGCGGGAATGGCTTGAATGACGTTTTGCATGGGTTCACTCCTGGTCGAGTCGGAGCCTTGATTCGGCGAAGGCATACAGGGGGCGCCACAGCGCGCGGTTGAACAGCGTGACGAATAGCGCCATCACGGCGACGCCAAGGATGATTTTCGGAAAGTCGCCGGCGGCGGTCGTCTCGGCGATATAGGCGCCGAGGCCGTGTGCGACCACATTGGTATCGCCCCACTGGACGAACTCGGACACGATGCTCGCGTTCCACGCGCCGCCCGATGCGGTGATCGCGCCGGTCACGTAGTAAGGGAACACGCCCGGCAGCATCACCTGGCGCCACCATTGCCAGCCGCGGATGCGGAAATTGGTGGCCGCCTCGCGGTAGTCGTTCGGATAGGCGGTCGCGCCCGCGATCACGTTGAACAGGATGTACCACTGCGTGCCGAGCACGATCAGCGGCGACAGCCAGATATCCGGATTCAGATGAAAGCGCACGATCACGATCACGAATACCGGGAACAGCAGATTCGCGGGAAACGCGGCGAGAAATTGCGCGAGCGGCTGGACCTTCTCGGCGAGCGCCGGACGCAGGCCGATCAACACGCCGATCGGCACCCAGATCAGCGACGAGATCGCGATCAGCACGGCGACGCGCAGCAGCGTGATGAGCCCGAGCAGGAACACGTGACCGACCTCGTCGAGCGTCACGCCGGTACGCACATAGGCGACGACGCGATAGATCACATAGACCGTCAGCACGAATACGAGCAAGGCCCACACGATGTCTGCGACGCGTGTCGACGTGTCGCTGCGCGCTCGGCTGGCACGCCGGACGCTCGCGAAAGGCACACGCAAAGGGATGCGCGCGGTGCTCGCGAGCATCACGCCCGCCGGCGTCAGCAACTGGTGAATCAGACGTGTGCGCCGCATCATGTCGAGCAGCCAGGACTGCGGCGCGTTGCCCGAACTCGTGGTCTCCATGCGGAACTTGTCGGCCCACGCGACGAGCGGACGGAACAGCAGCTGGTCATAGGCGAGGATCACGACCGTCATCGCGAGGATGACCCAGCCGATCGCGTGCAGGTTCTTGTCGCTGATCGCCTGCGCGAGGTAGGCGCCGATGCCCGGCAGCGTAATCGTGTTGTTGCCGACCGTAATCGCTTCGGAAGCCACCACGAAGAACCAGCCGCCCGACATCGACATCATCATGTTCCAGATCAGGCCCGGCATCGAGAACGGCACTTCGAGCTTCCAGAAGCGCTGCCACGAGGTCAGGTGAAAGCCGCGCGACACTTCATCGAGGTCGCGCGGCACCGTGCGCAGCGACTGGTAGAAGCTGAACGTCATGTTCCACGCCTGGCTCGTGAAGATCGCGAAGATCGCGGCGAGCTCGGCGCCGAGCACACGGCCCGGGAACATCGCGAGGAAGAAGGTCACCGTAAACGAGATGTAGCCGAGCACCGGCACCGACTGCAGGATGTCGAGAATCGGCACCAGCACGAGGCCGGCGCGGCGGCTCCTGGCGGCCAGCGTGCCGTAGACCAGCGTGAAGATCAGCGAGGCGACCATCGCCGCGAGCATGCGCAGCGTGGTGCGCATCGCGTACTCGGGCAGGTTGGCCGGATCGAGCGAGATCGCCTGGGTCTTTAGCGTCGACATCGGCGCGAGCGTCTCGTGAAAGCCGATCGACGCCATCGCGATCAGGCAGATGATCAGCGGAAAGGCAACGAAGTCCCAGCCGTTTGGAAGCAGCCGCCGGGCGGATGCATTGGCGGTGCGGTTCAGATTGAAACCGAACTCCATCAATCACCTCCGTGGCCGTGAGTATTTGTGAGCAGCGAAGTCGTGACGCCGTACAGGGTGGTGGCCTGCGCATCGATTCGCGACGGATCGTTGAGTTGGAACATGACGAATTGCAAGTTGATAAAAGGACTGTTCAGCAAACAACGGTCACGACGAGGCAACGCCACAATCTTTCGATGATGGCGTTGATTCGTGACACCAGCTTGGCAGAACTTAAGAGAACAGCGAGCCGATGCGGCGCCAGAGCGTGGCGAGCCGATTCGATCGGACTGGAGCGAGCGATAGAAGCGACTCGTAGTGAGCACGCGACTCGTTGCGATAAGGCAGATGCGGCAAAAGCAGAGCGAAATTCATGACGTTTCTCCGCGCGTCGTGTGCGACGCGGCAAGCGGAAAGCGGGCAGACGGTCCAACGTCGCACGCTTGGCGCGGCGTCAGGGTGCTAGCTGCTTTCCTTCTGTAAGGCTGAAGGCAAGGGGCATAAACAACAACAACTGTCACCGTCGGGCATGTCGGCTCCTCGTCGGGTTGAACTGCGCGCAGGCGCGCAGCGTGGTTCTGCCGGACTCGCCCGAACCCGTGAGCAGGCGCGGGTATGGGCGAGCGTCGGCCGCAAACCAGAAGGCTTGCGAGGGCGTGCCAATGCGGACGAGCGAAGGCCGCGTCCACATGGCGCTAATGATCGAGGTGCACGAAGGAGCTTTGCTACGGCGCGCACCGTTCTGCCTGCTGGCGGAACGGCGGCGCGAGGACGAGGGCGCGGACGTTCTGCCGGTCAGGCAGTGAAACTGTTCGAAGATTGACTACTGCAGGTGTCCAAGGCATCAGCCTCATTCGGGAAGACGGGCGAATTCTAGACGCGGTAAAAACCCGGAGTCAACCTGGTTCTGTAAGCAGAGCCAACATTTTTCAACGAAGGCTTGCTCGACGAGTTTGAGAATCATTGCGCGAGCCCCCAAGAACCCGATGTCGTCTTTGCGCGATTTTTACTTGCGCTTTTGCGGAGCATGTCAATACAATCCGCCCCAACGTATCGAAGGAGTCGTCCATGGACCCTTGTCCAGAAAGTGGAAGTCCGATGCCGGCCAGCGCCGGCAGCACCACCGCGAGATAGTCGCCGCAGGTTCACTCCTTCGCCGCTAACTCGCCCCAAGTCGGGTTAGCGCGCTTCAATTCCAAGCGGCCTTGCTGCCGGTTTTCTGTAGCACGCCTGCTCTTTTTTGATCGTCGTCTGCGAGCCTGCCTGCTCAGGCGGTTGCGCTTTCGCATTTGCGCTTGCTGTTTGCCGGATCTTTCGCACACCTCGGTGCGCATGTGCGAATCACGACGGAGCGATCCGCCCATAACTCCAATCCCCAATAACCGATGAAAAATATCGACAAGCGCAGACTACTGGGCTCCGGCGGTTCCATCGCGGTGACTGCGGTCCTTTCTCTCGGCCTCGTTCCTTGCGGGTTCGCGCAGACACCCGGCGAAGCCACGCCTGCGCAAACAGCACCATCGACTGCACCGGCCGCACCGGTTCCCGGCGCCGCGGACAACGCGGCGCCCGCCGATCAGACCGTCGCAGCGCCGAGCGGATTGTGGGAGCGCTCGAACCTCTTCGGCGAAATGGGCGGCCTGCGTCCCTGGCTCGGCAACTACGGTGTGACGTTCAATCTGCAGGAGACCAGCGAGTACATGGGCAACCTGTCGGGCGGCACGAATCGCGGCGGTGCCTATCAAGGCTTGACCGGGTTCGGACTCGTCGTCGATACGGAAAAGGCCTTCGGATTGCCGGGCGGCACCTTCAATGTCTCCGGTCTGCAGATTCACGGCACGAGCCTGACCGCCAGAAATCTGCAAACACTGCAAACCGCGAGCGGGATCGAAGCCGACGCCGCCACCCGTCTGTGGGAACTGTGGTATCAGCAGTCGCTCGGCAACGTCGATGTGAAGATCGGCCAGCAGAGTCTCGACCAGGAGTTCATGGTCAGCCAGTACGCAGCCACCTTCATGAACGCAACGTTCGGCTGGCCGGTGCTGCCGGCCGTCGATCTGCCCGCGGGCGGGCCGGCCTATCCGCTGTCGTCGCTCGGTGTGAGGGCGCGCGCATCGTTCGCGAACGGCGTCACAGTGTTGGGCGGCGTATTCGACGGCAATCCGGCGCCAGGCGTCGGCGATCCGCAAAAGCTCAACGCGAGCGGCACGAACTTCAATCTCGGCAACGGCGCGCTCGTGATCGGCGAATTGCAGTACGCGATCAACCAGCCGTCGGCGAATTCTTCCGATCCGAGGCCGGCTGGCCTGCCCGGCACCTACAAGCTCGGATTCTGGTACAACAGCAACCACTTCGCGGATCAGGGTTTCGACACCGGCGGCCTGTCGCTGGCGAATCCGGCGAGCAACGGCGTGCCGACGAGTCATCGCGGCAACTACAGCTTCTACGCAGTCGCCGATCAGATGGTGTGGCGCGCGGGCCCCGACAGTCCGCAGTCGGTCGGCGTGTTCGCTCGCATCATGGGTGCGCCGGGCGATCGCAATCTGGTCGATCTCGGCGTCAACGCGGGCGTCACGCTAAAGGCGCCGTTCAAGGGCCGCGACAACGATGTGGTCGGGCTCGCGCTCGGCTATGCAAAGATCGGCTCGCACGCGCAGAATCTGGCGAGCGCGCAGGCGTTGTACACGCCGGGCTATCCGTCGCGCAGCGCGGAGACGGTGCTCGAAGCCACCTATCAATACCAGGTCGCGCCGTGGTGGATGCTGCAAGCGGACTTCCAGTACTTCTGGCGGCCGGGCGGCGGGATTCCGGACCCGGACGATTCGTCCCAGCGCATCAGGAACGAAGCGGTTCTCGGCTTGCGCACGACGATCCAGTTCTGACGAAAGGTCGCGAGCAGGCTGATACGCGCTTCATCAATTGCTTCAACAAAGGCCGCGCGCCGCATCGCCGAACATGATCGGCCGATGCGGCGTGTTACGCCACACGATGATTTAGCGAGCGCCCCGGCTCATCATCGACTCGCTTACGCCTGCGTATGCGCGGCGACCGCGTCCAGCGTGCGCGCCGAGTACACCAGCGTCGCGCCCGCGTTGACCGCCATCGCGACGCCGAGCGCTTCGGCGATTTCCTCGCGGGTCGCGCCGTGCTTCAGCGCCTCGGCCGTATGGACCGTGATACAGCCGTCACAGCGCAGGCTCACCGCAACCGCGAGCGCAATCAGCTCGCGCGTTTTCGCGCCGAGCAGATCGGTCTTCTGACCGGCGCTCGACATCGCCTGATACGCCTTCACGCTCTCCGGCGCGAATTTCGACATTTCGCCGATACGGCCGAACAGTTCCTTGCGGTAATCGATCCAGTTCAACATGGCAGTGCTCCTTGGTCTGTTGCGCGACGGCGGTTGCCGTCGTCGTGGAAACAGTATTGCGCCGCGCCGCGATATCCTGAATACTCATTCCACTCAACTTTTAGCGCGCTCGTCTCATGGACACGCTCAGTCGCCTGATCGACCTTGCCCGCCCGCAAGCGAGCCTCGATCTTCGCTGCCTGCTATCGGGCGCATTCGATATCGATCACGCGCCGCTGGAGGGGGGTGTCGCGCCGTTTCATCTGGTGCTCGACGGCAGTTGCGTGATCGAGACCGCGGCCGGCGCGCAACTCGAACTGAAGACTGGCGATTTCATGATGTTTCCGCGTGGCGCCGCGCATCGCGTGCGCGACGTGAAGCGCTCGGCGGGCGGCCTGCCGCTGACGCTCGGGCACGACGGCATGCTGCCGGTGCGGCGCAACGATGGTGAGGAAGCCGCCACATCCGCGCAGACGCCCAACCACACTGCGACTCATGACGGCGTCGATCTGCTGTGCGGCCGCTTCGTCTATGCGCCCGGTTCGTCGGCGTTGCTGCTCAATGCGCTGCCCGATCCGCTGCACGTGTCGCTCGGGGACGCGCAAACGCTCGATGCGTTGCAAACTGTGATCACCTTGATGCGCAGTGAAGCGGCGCGGCGTCAGCCTGGCGCGCTGACCATCGTCACGGCCTTGAGCCACGCGCTGTTCGCGATGGCACTGCGCGTGCACGGCGAGCGCAATGCGAACAGCGCCGGCATGCTCACGTTGCTGACGGACGCACGACTTGGCGCATCGGTGCAAGCGATGCTCGACGCGCCCGAACGCGCGTGGACCATCTCTGAACTCGGCGAGCGCGCCGCGATGTCGCGCGCGACCTACGCGCGCCGCTTCAACGAGCGCGCGGGGGTGACCGTGATGGATTTTCTTACGCAGATCCGCATGGCGATCGCCAGCGACCTGCTGTTGCGCACGCAACGCAGCGCGGCGGACATCGGCGAGGCGGTCGGCTATCAGTCGGAGGCGGCGTTCGGCAAGGCGTTCGCGCAAAGCGTCGGCGTGACGCCGGGACGCTACCGGCGCCGCACGCAAACGGACGATGCTCCGGACGACTGACCAAAGAATCGACGCGCGCGTGTGATTCTATTTGGGCGTTTCGCCCTTTCTGAACGCACGTCTTTCGAGCGACGCCATCAGCCGCGCGACTACGAGCGCGCAGACCGTCCCGAGCGTCACTTCGGCAAGCCGCAGAAAGGCCTTGTCCCACGCGGGACCGATGCCTGGCACCAGCAGCATGATCGTAGCCGTGATGCCGCCGAGGCGCGCCGCGCTGCCGACGTTGACGACCCAGCAGATCAGGATCGCGGCCGCGACGGTCGCCGCGTACGCGGCAAAATGGCCGCCGCCCAAGAGCGTGCCGATCAGCCCGCAGATGCCGCCGACCATCGCGCCGATGAACTGGTCGCGCGACAGCTTGCGAGTGTCGATATAGCTGTGCTGGCTCACCGCGATCGCGGTGATCGCGGCCCAGAACGCCTGCTCGGTGTGCAGCGCGCGGCCGATGCCGAACGCCAGACTCGCGCCCGCCACCGCCTGCACGGCCATGAAGCCACCCTCGATCAAGCGGTCGCCGAGCGGCAGCGTCTTCAGGAACGCGAACAGCGCATCAGCGGCGGGCGTGCGCGAGGAGGGGCTTGAATCGTCGGACGGAGTCATCGGATGAAGGCGGCTCGGCAGGGGCAGGGTCGTGCCGTATTCTAGCGGCTCCGCCCGATGCTTCCACCGCAGTCTAGATCGTGCCGAACAGCGCGCGCGGCCGGTCGCGCAGCGTGTGCGCGAGAATTTGCAGGCCGCGCGTCAACTGCTCGCGCGACTCGGCGCAAGCGAGATTGATGCGCACGCCGTGTTCGACCGTCGAGCGATCCACCGCGAACGCGGAGGCCGGCATCGTGTTGACGCCGCGCGCGAGCGCGTTGGCCGCGAAATCGTCCGAGCGCCACGGCGGCGGCACGCGCAACCACACGAACATGCATGCGGGATCGCTCTTCAGATGCTCGGCGGGCAGTAATTCGCGCGCGATCTCCTGGCGCGCGCGCAACTCGGTGCGTTGCGCGTCGAGGATCGTCTGCGCGGTGCCGTCCTCGATCCAGCGCGTGGCGATCAGCGTCGACAGCGGCGCGGGCATCCACGCGGTCGTGCGCACCGCTTCCGCGGCCAGCGCCGCGCCATGCGGCGGCGTGTGCAGATAGCCTATGCGCAGGCCCGGTGCGAGGATCTTCGACGTCGACGTGATGTGGAAGGTCAACTCGGGGCACAGGCTCGCAATCGTCGGCAGGCGCGCTTGCAGCAGCGGGCCGTACACGTCGTCTTCAATGATCACGATGTGATGCCGGCGCGCGATGTCGGCGAGCGCCGCGCGGCGCGCGAGGCTCATCGTCACGACGGTCGGGTTCTGCAGATTCGGCACCGTGAAGATCGCCTTCACGCGCCGATGCCGGCACGCGTCTTCGAGACGGTCGGGCAGCAGCCCTTCGTCGTCGCTCGGAATGCCGACGAGTTCGAACTGAAACACCGGCGCCAGGGCTTTCAGGCCGTAGTAGGTCAGCTGATCCGACAGGATCACGCCTTCATGTCCCATCAGGCTGCTCAGCACCGCATACAGGCCATGCTGCGCGCCGCTCGTCACGACCACGCTGTCGGCGCCGGGTGTGAAGCCGGGCGCGGCGAGCCATTGCGCGCCCGCGGCCCGCGCCCATTCGGGGCCCTGCGGCGGCTGATATTCCTGAGTCTGCGGATAGCGGGGATCGTGCGCGATCTGTGCCATCGTCCGCGCGAGCTGGGTGAGGAATTCACCGGTGGCAGGCCGGTTCACGGTCAGGTCGAGCACGGCGTTCGCGTCGGCGTGGCCGCTTGCCGATGTGTTGTCACCGCGGGCATGCACGGCAGGCATGGCGCCGCCGGTGACGATCGAGCCGCGCCGCTTGCTCGCGACGATCAGCCCTCGCGCCTGCAACTCCTTGTACGCGCGCGACACGGTGGAGACATTCAGGCCCAGCTCCAACGCGAGTTCGCGCTGCGGCGGCAGACGGCTGCCCGGCGGGTAGAGGCCGCTGCGGACTTTTTCCTCGAGGCTGCGCGACACTTCGAGATAAGTCGGCTGACGGCCCTTTGTCTGGAGAACGTCCTCACCGTTTGTGTGGTCAATGGCGCTTTTCATCCAGCGTGAATCTCCATACAAAAACTCGTCCGAGCGTGCGGGACAAGCCAATACTAAACCCCTTCGGAGTCGGATCGGCAACCGGAAGTACCTCGAACTGCACGATGCCAGCCCGTCTCGCTCGGGGAAAGTACCTAAGTCCACACAAAGCCAAATTAGTTGCACACAAAAAAACTTTGTGTGAGTATTAAATCATGATTTGTGTGGCGCTGTGTCCAAAGACGACGCGCAACTGTAGTACAGGAGGGACGGTCGTGACAGAGCAGCAGAGCACGCTCCTGCCGGTCGGTGCATCCGGCGCAAGTTCGGGTCGGGCGGCCAGTGCGGCCGGCCGGCGAGCGCGATGAGCGAAGTCGCCGTGCTGGGCGCGGGCTTCATCGGCGTGTCGAGCGCCTACTGGCTGATGCGCGACGGTCACCACGTCACGCTGTTCGACGCACTGGGTCCGGGCGAGGCCACGTCATATGGCAATGCGGGCACGTTCGCCAACTATGGCTGCATTCCGGTGAACAACCCGGCGGTGTTCCGCAATCTGCCGCGTTTCCTGTTTTCGCCGACGAGTCCGCTGCGGATTCGCTGGCGCTATCTGCCGCAACTCGCGCCCTGGCTCGCGCGCTTTCTATGGGCGTCGATGCCGCGGCGCTACGAGCACAGCGCTCAAGCGCTCGCAAGCCTGCTGTCGCGCGCGTTCGACGGTTACCGCGAGATGCTCGAAAGCGACGACCTGTCGCGCTTCGTGCGGCCGCGCGAATGCCTGTACCTGTATTCGAATGCGGCGTCGTTCGACGCGGCCCAGCCGTCGCTCGCGTTGCGCCGCTCGCTCGGCGTGTGCTTCGAAAACTTCGACCGCGCCGGCATCGCCGCACTCGAACCGAATCTCGCGCCGATCTTTGCGCACGGCACGTTGTTCAACGGCAGCTGGTTCCTCGGCGACCCGCGCGGCTTTCTGCAGGCGCTGCACGCGGCGTTGCTCGCTCGCGGTCTCAGGCATGAGCGCGTCGCGGTTCGCGCGCTGGTGCCGGGCACCGCCAGCGTGCGCATCGTCGACGAAGCGGGTCGCGCATACGATGCCGCGCAAGCGGTCGTCTGTGCCGGCGCATTTTCCGGCCGCTTTGCGCGCCAATGCGGCGACCGCGTACCGCTCGATACCGAGCGCGGCTATCACGTGCGCTTCCCCGGCACTTCGTCGCTGATTTCACGGCCGTGCGGCTGGGCCGAGCGCGGCTTCTACATGGTGCCGATGGACGGCGGCATCCGCGCGGCGGGCACCGTCGAACTGGGCGGCTATGGACCGCAGCGCAATGCCGCGCTGCTCGATCTGATCACGCGCTCCGCGCGGCTCGCGCTGCCGCAATTGACGCAGCCTGATAGCGACTGGCTCGGTTTCCGGCCGAGCCTGCCCGACGGCCTGCCGGTCGTCGGAGCGTCGAGCGCGTCGCCGCGCGTCGTCTACGCGTTCGGTCATCAGCATCTGGGCGTCACGCTGGGCGGCGTGACGGGCAGCGTCGTCGCCGATCTGGTGGCGGGACGCGTGCCGCCGCTCGATCTCGCGCCTTATAGCCCGCGTCGTTTTTAATCACCGCAACTGCTGCACGGAAGAGGACGGACATCATGAAACGCAGAAACCTGGTTGTCGCACTCGCCCTTGGGATGTTGTGCGCGCATGCGCCGTCGTATGGCGCCGAGCCGCAAATCGTCAAGATCGGCTTCGTCGGACCGCTGACCGGACCGGTCGCGCGGGTCGGCAAGGATCTGCAGAACGGCGCGCAGCTCGCGGTGGACGAAGCAAACGCGAAGCATCCGATGATCGGCGGCAAACCCGTCAAATACGTGCTCGACGTGCAGGACGATCAGGCCGATCCGCGCATCGCGATCCAGGTCGCGCAGAAGCTCGTCGACGACGGCGTGGTCGGCGTGATCGGCCATTACAACTCGGGCTGCAGCATTCCGGCCTCGGCCGTCTATCACACGGCGAACGTCGCGATGATCACGCCGGGCTCGACGAATCCGGCGCTCACCGCGCAGGGTTTCGCGAACGTGTTTCGCACGATGGGGCACGACGGCGTCGGCGGTGTGATTGCGGGCGAGTTCGCGGTGCAGCAGTTGAAGGCGAAGCGCATCGGCATCATCGACGATCGCACCGCGTTCGGCCAGGGCCTCGCCGATGCCTTCGAGAAGGGCGCGAAGCAGGCGAACGGCAATGTCGTCGATCGCGAATTCACGAACGACAAGGCGGTCGATCTGCGCGCGATCCTGACTTCGTTGAAGCAGAAAAACGTCGACCTGATCTTTTTCGGCGGACTCGACGAGCAGGGCGCGATGCTGGTCAAACAGATGCGCTCGCTCGGCATGCCCGCGCAACTGTTTGGCGCGGGGGCGCTGAAGAGCAACGCGTTCCTGCAGATTGCGGGCAACGCGGGCGAGGGCACGCGCGATCTCGAGCCCGGTCCTGCGCTCGACAAGCTGCCGTCCGCGCAGGAGTTCGGCAAGCGCTACAAGGCGCGTTTCAATCAGGACGTCGAGCTGTATGCGCCGTTCGCCTACGACGCCGCGCTGGCGATGATTCAGGCGATTCAGAACGCGGACTCGCTCGATCGCGCGAAGATCGTCGCGGCTTTCCCGAAAGTGAACATAACGGGGGTGACGGGGAAAATCGCGTTCGATCCGCATGGAGATCTGATCAAGCCGCCTTATACGCTGTTCGAGGTGCAGCAGGGGCAGTGGAAGAGTCAGCGGACCGTGGGCGGGAGCGGAGTGTAAGGCTAATCCCGGCCGGGCCGGTGGTGGCGACGGTGCATTTGTGGCGTGCCGCCGCGGGCCTCGGCCGCGATCATTTCGCCGTCAAAACCTCGGGGCTGGAACGCGCATCTGGTCAAAGAACGAGGCCAAGCCGCGCAACCAGCTTGTCTATCTGTTCGGCTGCGATCGACGGCCGTTCCGACACCCTCTACGACGACCCGCTTCCCAAGTCGTCTTCCAAGCTCGATCAGCGATTCGACCACGACTCTCGAATTCGCATCGTCCCGAACATCGCGCATGAACCTGCGGTCCAGCTTCAACGTGTCGATGCCGGGATGGTGAAGAATGCCGAGAGACCAGCACCCCGCGCCCAAGTCGTCGATCGCGACGCTTACACCGCATTCTCGCCGGCATCGCCGGCGCGACCGCGTTGACGATGATCCCTGACGTCGACCCCGGCAGGACCCTCGCGGTCGGAATCGGCTCGGGCAACTACAAGGGCTACACAGCCCGGTTGCGATCGGCTTCCCTGCGCGCGTGACCGACAACCTGAAGGTCAAGGGCGGCGTCAGTACGAGCGCTTCGGGCAGTGTGGTGGGCGCCGGTGTCGGATATCAGTGGTGACACGGACCGTTCGAACATAGTCGGGGGGCCGACCACGCTAGATGACCCCCCCTTCGAAAACGCCATCCCCCCTCCGCGAAGGGGGGGATTTGAAAAGCGACTGGCTCTATCGTTCTTCTCGAAATTCACAAGGCCTACGGGACCGGCTCAACTGGCCGCTCGCGCTTACCCGGTGCCGTATGCGATTTGTAGGTTGGCTTTTTCGTCCTGTTTGAACTGGTTGCTCGTGTGAGTGGAATTCCCGATACAAATGTCTTTCGCCGCGTTTGTGGGGGGCCGGTCTTCCAGTCGGCAGCGAGAAGGAAAAAAGGTGATAGATGAATATCCTGTTGGTGGAAGACGATCCCGTACAAGCTGATTCGGTCGAAAGGGAAATCGGACAGTCCGGACATCGAATCAGCAAGGTCGAACGGGGCAAGGACGCAATCAGTTTTCTGCAGACCAACGAGGTCGATCTGGTTGTGCTCGACTGGGAATTACCGGGCATGAGCGGCTTCGAGGTGCTGTACTGGATACGCCGTCATCTGGGCCGCGAACCCGCGGTGCTGTTCGTGACCAGCCGGCTTCTGGAAGTCGACATCGTGCAGGCGCTGGACGCCGGCGCGGATGACTACGTCGTCAAGCCGTTCCGGGCCAAAGAGCTGGGGGCAAGGGTCGGCGCACTATTGCGTCGCACACGGCGCAGCATAAAAGTGGAAAGCGCCATCGCGGTTGGGCCATATATCTTCGACGTCACGCAGCGCAGCGTTTTTCTGCACGGCGAATCGATTCTGTTGACGGAAAAGGAATTCGACGTGGCCGCCTATTTCTTCGCGAACGTCGGCCGGGTCGTTTCCAAACGGCTTCTGGCAAAGCTTGCGTGGGGCCGCGAACTGGACAGTACCTCGCGCACGATCGACACGCACATCTACCGGCTTCGACGCAAGCTGGCGCTGCGGCCGGACAACGGCGTGCGATTGACGACCGTCTATACGCACGGTTACCGGCTCGACGAGGTCGATGCCGGCAGTGCGGTTGCGCAGGCCCCGGAGGTCTGCGAACCGGACGATCCCGTCGCGGAGATCGACACGCCCGCGCAGCGCGCGCGAAGCAATCTGCGCTAGCGATTCGACCGGACCCTGTGCGACCCGAAGCGGATACCGGTCCTCGCGGCTCGTTGCGCGGTTCTGCAGTGAGTCGTCACACGGTTCGGCGTATCTTCAAGACAAATTCACAATGACCCCTCCATGCCTCTCACGGATAGCCGGTGAGAGGACCACTCATGAATACACCCGCTGATAGTTTCGAGCGTGAATGGATCGTGTCGCTGATCCAGACCAAGATGATGCCGCCGCGTCTTCCCGCGGGTTGCGTGCAACGGCCGGCCTTGCTCCGGCGACTCGATGAACGACGTCCGCGTCACATTACGGTCGTGACCGCGCCCGCGGGTTTCGGCAAAACGACTTTGCTTGCCGCGTGGAGCGAAGCGCAAGCGAGAAAGAAGCGTCCCGTTGCGTGGCTCAGTCTCGATGCAGAAGACGACGATCCGCAGCAACTCGGCGCCTATCTGGTGGCGACGCTTTGTCGGGCGTCGAAGGAGATCGCGTGGCAGGCGCAGCAACTCCTCGATAACGATGCGCACACGCCGGTCAGAACGCTCATTTCAGTGCTGCTCAATGGCATCGCCGCATACGGCCGCGGGGTTTTCCTCGTGCTCGACGACGTCGACCGCCTCAGCGCGAAACCCGTTCTCGCGATCGTGTCGCGCCTGCTGCGCTACGCGCCCGACAACCTGCACGTGCTGCTCGGCGCGCGCGGCGAACCGGCGTTGTCGCTGAGCGCGCTGCGCTCGCCCGACAAACTTTCACGTGTGACCGTCGACGATCTGCGCTTTTCGCTCGACGATGCTCAAGCGTTTTTCCAGCACACCGGTAATGCGCTGCTCAACCGCAACAGCGTCGAACTGTTGAACAGCGCGACCGAGGGATGGGTTGCCGGCTTACAACTGGCTTCGCTCGGACTGAACCGGGTCGATGACGTGGCCGCGCTCGCCAGTCATCTCGCCGGTTCCCGGTTCGGCATCGATCGCTATCTGAACGATACGGTGTTTGGTCATTTGCCGCCGCATATGCTGACGTTTCTGCTGTACACGTCGATTCTCGAACGGCTTACCGCGACGCTCTGCGACGACGTCATGGGGGGAGAAGGCGACAGCGGAGAGAAGCTCGACTGGCTCGAGCGTCATAACGTGTTCATCCGGCCGCTCGATGAAACGCAAAGCTGGTATCGCTATCACGCGCTGCTGAGCGATGCGCTGCGCCGCCGTCTGATGCGTCAGACGCCACGACAGGTTCCGTTACTGCATCGCCGGGCCAGCCTCTGGTTCGCACGGGCGCGCCTGTGGCCCGAAGCGGTGCGACATGCGCTGGCCGCGGGCGACATCGGGCAGGCGGCGCAGTGGGCCGAAAACTGTGCGATGGAGATGCTTCAACGCGGCGACCCGTTCATGCTGCCGGGCTGGATTCGCAAACTTCCGCCGGACGTGATCGTGGGTCGACTGCGCTTGCGTCTGGCGAAAGCGTGGGCACTCGCGATGTCGCTCGAAACCGCGCGCGCGTCGAAGGAGATCAGCGAGATTGCCGACGAGTTCGAGCGTATGGCCCGTGATGATCGGACGGTAGCCGACGAGATCGCGTGGGCGGAGATCAACGCGATCCGCGCGGTGATCGCTTGTGTGAACGACGACAGCGAGCATGCGCTGGAACTCGGGCGTGCCGTCGAGGCATCGACGGCGCCTGCGGAACCTTGGGTTCGCCAATACGGGCAAAGCGCGGAGATTTTCGGCTTGATGTATAGAGGGCAGTTCGCCTATATCTCGCGCGTGTGGAGAGCGCGGGTCGATCAGGTTGGGCTCAGCCGGAAGCCGAACAGCGCGGATATGCTGCGCGACGCGGTGTACGGCGTCGCCGCGCTGATACACGGCGATCTTCCCGATGCGAGGCGCGTGATGGAGATCGCAATGCGCTACTCCGAAGACAAGCTGGGGGAGTGGTCGGCGGCCGCGGCCGCGGTTTCCGGTTGCCTTGCGTCGATTTACTACGAGTGCAACGAGCTGTCCAAGGCGCGGAAGTTGATCGACGGTCGCATGACCATCGCGCTGGAGAGCTCGCCGCTCGCCGCGTTGATGCGCTATATGCTCACCTCGTCGCGCCTGCTGTGGCGCGATGGCAAAAAGGGGCCGGCGCTGGCCGTACTCGAGGACGGTCGACAGCTCGCGATTACCCGTCGATGGTTGCGTCTGAAGCTCGCGTGCGATGCGGAATCCGTTCGGCAGCTGCTTGCCGACGGTAGGGTGATCGAGGCGCGACAGGTCGCCGACGAACTGAGCGCGAGCGTACCGATGATATGCGAAGGGCGACGGGGCTCGGCGATGGAAACGTGGTCAAGCTACTGTGTGCTGCAAGCCCGTGTTCTGCTCGCCGAAAATGCCGCCGCGGACGCCGTCGGTTTTCTTTCGCGCTTACTCGACAATCTGGTTGCACTGGGCTGGCGCTATGCCGAGGCCGTGGTTTCGTTGCTGCTTGCTCTCGCGCACGAGCAGAACGGTGCTTCGGACCAGGCGTTCGCGGCGCTGGGAAACGCGCTGCGGATCGGCGGCGCGATGGGCATGATCAATAGCTTCGTGGACGAGGGAGCGCCGATGCGTGCATTGCTGGACCGGTTTCGCCGCACGCCATCGGAAATCGCGAGCGGGCACGCGACGTATATCGGCACGGTGCTGTCGGCTTTCGACGAAGCGGATGACACGCCATCATCTTCTCCGGGCTATGCCGGCAACAAGGTCACGCCGGGCACACTGAGCGCGCGCGAACTCGAAATACTGGGCTACGTCGCTCGCGGGCTGTCCAACAAGGAAATCGGGCGTTCGCTGAACCTGGCGCCCGAGACGGTCAAATGGCATATGAAGAATGTGTTCGAGAAACTGAACGTCAATTCGCGATTCGAGGCCGTGCAGAGTGCCTTCGGCATTCAGCCGGGCACCGACTGAAGCGTCTGGCCGCGTAATGCCGCCGCGATCCCGGCAGTTCAGCGCGGCTCGCGTCCAAACGCTTCGCGCAGCTTGCGCTTGGCTTGTTGCAAGGTATCGCGCCGCTCCTTCGGCAGGTTTCGACCCGCTCGATTAATGTAGAAATTGAGCATCGACATCGCCGATTGAAACGGCGTGCCCTTGCGTCGACGGCTCGCCGTCGACGAGTGCTTCAACGATCGCGCGATGGACTCCGCGCTGCCGGTTTTGAAAATATCCTTCTCGATGTCCATCGCGTCGCTCGTTTCCATCACGTGATGCGACCATTTCTTTGCGCCGGATGCGCCGCTCGACTTCGCGGTTTTGGCGCGATGCGCGGCCTGCGCCTGCGCATGGCGCTGGCGCGGCGGCCGTCCCGACTTGCCACGCGACACAGGGCGTTTCGATCTGCTGCTGCTCTTTCGGGTCGCCATTGTGTTCTCTCCTGAAGCGGAACGCCGCACTGGCCACGCATCGGAAGTGGTCGATTCGGCGATCAGAGCTTCACGCCACCGGACTCGGGTGCATCCGACGAACCCGGGGGAATGTCGCCGACACCCACGTCGTTGCGGTTCGTATAGACGTCGCCACCCCAGTACGGTTCGCTGCCGTAGTACTGATGCACGGTGGTGGCCCACGTCTGGTCCGCCATCGATGGCCAGTGATCCTTATCGAATCCCGGTGCGTTTTTCACGCGCTCGGCCACCATGTTCAACACGAAGCATTTCTCCTGCGTATCGAGCGTCAGCGCGCTCCACGGAATCGCCAGCAGCTTGTCGCCGATGCCGAGAAAACCGCCGCTCGACAGCACCGCATACGCGATGCGGCCTGAACGCACGTCGAGCATGATGTCCTTGATCTTGCCGATGTGCTCGCCGTCGCTGCTGATGACCTTGTTGCCGTCAAGCGTGGCCGCGGCCATTACGTCCGGGCCTGGGCCTTCCGCGGTCGCGGCGCCTTTACCGACGATGTTCGCGCCTTGCGTCTGGGTCTGCATCACCATGATGGGCTCCTTTGATGGGGGGAATGTACCGAGGCATTTAGCAACGGCCGTTCCATCGAGCCGTGCGGCGCAGTTACTCCGCCGTTGCTCCGCAATTTGCTCGATACCACCCGGCGCCGCATCTCCCGACGAGGCGCCGCGCGCGTAAAGGATGCGAGCCCGTTTGCAATTATTGCGTCCATGCCGACGCAAGCGCTGCCCAGCGAAGCGCGATGAGCGCATACGACGCATGCATCGCGCGGCATAGGCCTTGCTCGACTTTCAGTGATTGCGGCAGGAACTGAAGGATCACAACCGTCCTTTTTACTTGATGGAGAGAAGCCAGATGAGCAAGTATCCGAAGGCATGGCTGGTAGCGGCATGTGTGGCCGCGTCGGGCGCCCTGGCGTCGGGCGCCGCGTTCGCGCAGACGGGCGGCGGCAACGGCAATGGCGGCGCCGGCGGCGGCAATGCGCATGGCGCGGCGACCGCTGCGCCGACGGCGGGCAACGAGCCCGCATCGAATGCAATGGGCAGCACCGGGGGCTCGACTTCGTCGATGAAACACCATCACAAGAAGTCGAACGCAAAGAAGCCGATGAACGACACGACGAACATGCCCGGCGCCGATGCCAGCAGCGATACAAAGGGACAGTAACGCTGGATCGATGCGGAAGCGGCAATGAACCGTTGCGGTCGTTGTGACGCCGGACGATGCCGCTTCGCATCGGGGGGAGAATATCGTGATCAGGAAGATTCATTATCAGGCGAACATCTGCGGCGGGGACTTCGCGCACGTTCGCGAGTGCTTCAGCAACTGGAAATCCGAGACGCTCGTGTATCGTCGGCAACAGCCGATGTTCGAAGGCAAGCAGGAAGTGCGGCCGTTGTCGGAGCGTGTGTTCGAGAACGGTGAAGTCGCGCATAACACGCTCGCGCGGGTTTGTTCGCCAGGCGATGAGTATGCGCTGGCGGCCGAAATACGCGACGGCGAGCGCGATGTCTGGCTCGTGATGGCGGCATTCGAGGAAGAGGCTTGAGCCTTCGCCGATTCATCGCCGAGCCCGTCACTGGGCCGCCGGTTTCGATTCAGATGGCAATTCCAGCCCGGTGTGCAAAGGGGCCGCGCCGCTTTCGCGTTTCGCGTCGGGGGTTTTCTTGCGCGCCACGCGCGATTTTTTCAGCAGACTCGTCAGCGAACCGTTGATGCTGTCGTCGGCCGACGACTCCCGCGCCTTGCGTCCTTTGGCACCGGTTGCGCGCGCGAGTTTCGCCGCGCGCTTTTCCGCCTGCGCGAGCAGCACCGCGAAGGCCACTTCATCCACCTTGAGTCCGCGGCGCGCTTGCCCTGACGCGAGGCTGCGCAACTCGTCGGCCTCGAACGCGCTGATGATCGCCGGGTGGATATAACAGCGCCGGCAGACAGCGGGCGTATTGCGCAGCAGCGTCGCCACCTCTTTGACGGTGGCGACGATATGGCCGCGCGCTTCGGCTGCGCTGCTGCACATCAATCGGCGCAATGCCGCCAGCGCGTATACGCTGCCGGCCCAGGTGCGGTAGTCCTTCGCGGTGAAGTCCGCGCCGCTCACGCGGCGCAGGTAGTCGTTGATATCGCTCGAGCCGACGCTGTGGCGCGTGCCGTCTTCGTCGAGATACTGGAACAGGTCGTGGCCGGGCAGCTCCGCGCAACGCCGCACGATGCGCTTGACGGTTGGATTGTCCACAGTCACGTCGTGCTCGATGCCGCTCTTACCGCGAAACTGGAAGCGCAATTGACCCGCCTTTATCTTCACGTGCCTCTTGCGCAACGTCGTCAATCCGAATGAATGATTTTCGCGCGCGTATTCGGCGCTGCCGACGCGAATCAGCGTCGTGTCCAGCAGGTGCACGATGGCCGCGACGACCTTGTCGAGCGGCATGCCGGTCAGCTTCAGGTCACGCGCGACACGCGCACGGATTTTCGGCAATGCCCGGCCGAACTCGGCCATCCGTTCGTACTTGTCGGCGTCGCGCGTTTCGCGCCAGCGCGGATGGTAGCGGTACTGCTTACGGCCACGCGCGTCGCGGCCGGTCGCTTGAAGGTGACCTCGCGGATCGGGGCAGATCCACACGTTTTCGTAGGCGGGGGGAATCGCGAGCGAGTTGATGCGTTGGATCTCGTCCTCATCGACGATGCGCTTGCCGTTCACGTCGAAATAGATAAAGCCGTTCCGCTCCCGCTTGCGGGTGTAGCCGGGCTTGGTGTCGTCGGCGTGGCGCAGGCCCGGTGGCATCGGCTGCGGTGCGGTGTTGCCGTTCGCGGTCGCCGGGTTGCGTGATGCTGTCGTTGAATGAGTCGCGGTAGCCATGGTCGCAAGTAGAAGTTTCAAGCGGCTGAAGCAAGGGGGATGCCATTGACACAGCACCGGGGCGCTCGAGCGGAACGGTCCTTGCGAAATGGTTGGCGTAATCAACTGAAAGGGGGCTTTCATGAGCAGCACACTCAATCCCGATGAAGAACCGCAGCGGACTGTCAAGCCAACCTCCGACACGACGGGCGCGCTGGGTCCCAGCGACTCGTCCGACAGCGGCAGCGACGTCGCGGGTGCGAAGCGTCACGATTTCGACGTCGATACGGAGCTCGACAATCACGCGCTCGAAACCGGCGACGCGGAACTCGCCAGCGATACCGATCGAGCAGGTACCGGCGAGCGTGCGTCGGCCGACGGCGATTCGACGTTGGAAGCGGATCGCGATATCGACACCGACCACATCGTCGATCCACGGGTGCCTCCGGGCGCGGAGGGATCAGGTGAAGAGGGAACCGACGCCTGACCAGCTTGCGTTTCGCACACTACACGGCTTGCGCCAGTCGGCGCAGCCGGGCACGTGTTTTGCGTGACAACGCTTTAGTAAAGGCGCCGCGCTATGCACATGCATAACGAGCAAGCGCATGACCGCGGCGCCACAGCAAGGAGAAGACGCATGACTGATGCACTGAATGGCTACAAGGTAGCGGTACTCGCCGTAGACGGTTTCGAACAGGCGGAACTCGTGGAGCCGAAACGCGCGCTCACCGAGGCGGGCGCGACGGTCCACGTGATTTCGGAGAAGCCGGGCAAGATCCAGGGCTTCAGGCACGTCGACAAGGGCGACACCGTCGATGTCGATGCGACGTTCGACAAAGCCCGTCCCGAGGACTACGACGCGCTGGTGTTGCCGGGCGGCGTCGTGAACGGCGACGCGTTGCGACTGGTGCCGCAGGCGCAGGCCTTCGTCAAAGCGGTCGACAGCGCGAAGAAGCCGATCGCGGTGATCTGCCACGGCACGTGGCTGCCGGTATCGGCGGGCATCATCAAGGGGCGCACGGTGACGAGCTGGCCTAGCCTGCAGGACGATATTCGTAACGCGGGCGGCACGTGGGTCGATCAGGAAGTGGTCGAGGACGGCAATCTGATTTCGAGCCGCAAACCCGCCGACCTGCCCGCATTCAACAGGACGCTGATCGGGCAACTGACGAAGCGCAAGGCGGCTTGATCGAAGGCGGCGCGCTGGCTTCGACGCCAGCGCATTGCCGATTCGACACTGCGCATCGCCGATTCGACAGGGAGAAAGTGCATGAAATTCCGGTATTCCCTACAAGTGCTGAGTGCCGCGCTAGCCGCGTTGGGCGCGAGCGCGGCAACGATCGACACGGCCAGCGCGCAGGCGAGCGATGCGCCCGCGAGTGCTGCGCCGGCCGGTAAAACGACGCTGTCGCCCGCGGATCAGCAGTTCGTCCTCGAAGCGTCGAAGTCGGACGCCACCGAAATCGCCGCCAGCAAGATCGCGCTGAAGAACTCGAACGATCCGCAGGTCAGGAAGTTCGCGCAACAGATGATGACCGACCACACGAAGCTGTCGCACACAATGGCCGCGCTGGTCGCGAAGAAGGGCTTCAAGCCGACCCCATCCGCGGATTCCGCGCTGGTCGGCAAACTGCAGACGTTGAAGGGCTCCGAGTTCGATGCGGCCTACGTCGAGCAGGTCGGCGTGGAAGCGCATCAGCGTGCGGTGGACCTGTTCCAGCAGCAAAGCGAAAGCGGCACCGACGCGCAACTGAAGGCCGCGGCCACGCAAGCGCTGCCGACCATCAAGCATCACCTCGAGATGGCGCAGCAACTGGCCGGCAAATTGAAGGGCGCGTCATGAACGCGATCCTGCCACGGCCTGCTTATGAGGACTCTCTGATGCAGATCACTTTCCCCGACGACGACCCGGTCTTCGACGGCGCCAATCTGACAGTGCGCTTTCTCGCGCGTGTAGATGGCGAGCCGGTGGTCTGCGCGATCACCGCCGAGGCGCTGGAAGATCATTTCGGCGCTGAATCCGCGCTCGAACCGGCGGTCATGGCCGCTTTCGACAGAGGCCGACAGCGCATCCGCTCGGTGTGCGCGGAAGCGCTCGACCAGAACAACGGAGAAAGCGTGGTGTTGCATAGCGGACTGTTCAGAGTGGAAGGCATGGAACCGGATCGCGGCAGCGCGGCGTCGTAGGGCTGCCGCGTGTCGCACCGACTGGGCGCGCTGCTCGTCACGCGCGCCACCCCCGGCGACGGTATGGTCCGCGAACGCTAATCAACGATAAAGGAGGCGTAATGTCACTCATCGTCGCAGCACGCTTCACGACGTTTCCGGCAGCGGAAGGCGCGGCGCAAAAGCTTTTCGAGGCGGGTTTCGTCGAAGAGGACGTCACGCTGTTTTTCGTCAATCCGCGCGGCCAGCACGCACGTTTCCCGATCGGAGGCGACACGGATACCGACCCCGGGGCGCGAGAGGCGCCTAAAGGCGGAGGCATGGGCGTGACGATCGGTGCGGTCATCGGCGCGGTGATCGGCGTCGCGATTTTCGCGGCGTTTTCTGCACCGCTGCTGGTGTCGCCGATCGCGGCGGGCGTCGGTGCGTATGTCGGCTCGCTGATCGGCGCGATGTCGCGCACCAAGGAGCATGGCAAATCGGACTATCGCGTGCCGTATCACGAGGAGGCCCGCAAATCGGGCGTGCTCGTCGCCGTGCACGTGTCGCCCGACAATCAGCTCGATGCCGCACGCGTGCTGCGTGAAGCGGGCGGCGTGTCGATCGAGAAGGCGACCGGCCGCTGGCAGCAGGGACACTGGGCCGATTTCGATCCGCTGAAGACGCCCGAACCGATCAAGGAATTCGCGGAGAAGCGCGAGTGATGTAAGCGATGCGGTATGCCAACGGAAAACGGCCCGATGACGATGATCGGGCCGTTTTCGGTTTACCGCGCGATGTCGACGTCTCGCTACACCCATGGTTGCCGCGTGTCGTGCGGCGGCTGAAATCGTTCGAGCTGCCTTTCGCTATTCGTCGGCCAGCATGAGGCCGGCGTGATGCCGTCATGCGAGCGACCGCACGTCGATATCGTTGCATGCGGCTCAGGCGCCGCCGCGTCCGGCGACGCAATGTGCGCGCGAATCTGCATCACGGTAGCCGAAGTGACGATTGCGACCGCCGCCAGGAATTTGATGCTGCCGGATTTTTTCATCGCGATTCCCCTGTCTTTATAGATTGCCGAATCGATTGGATTAGCAACGGCTGTGCCACTCCGGCGAAGATCGAGACGCGGCGCCAAGCGTGCATGCCGGGCACGTGTGATGCGTGCCATTCAATGCAGCCCGCCGCGCGTCGAACCGATTCATCGCGACGCGCATAAAAAGCTCCGCGCGGCGGATTCCGCGATGAACGAAACCCTTGGAGGTATTGAATGGCTACCAACGTTGTTTCCGTATTGAATGACCTGGTCGAAACGTCGAAGGATGGCGAAAAGGGCTTTATGAAGGCAGCCGAGGATGCGCACGACGAAGAGCTGAAGATGCTGTTTCGCTCGACAGCAGACGAGTGCTCGCGCGGCGCGCGTGAGTTGCAGGATGTCGTTCAGACCCTCGGCGGCAAGCCGGAAACCGGCGGCAGCATGACCGGTGCCCTGCATCGCGGCTGGGTCGACGTCAGATCGGCGGTTTCGGATCGCAGCGACCATGCGATTCTCGCCGAGTGCGAAAAGGGCGAGGACGTCGCGAAGAAGCGCTATCACGATGCGCTCGAAAAGGATTTGCCGGCCGATGTACGTGCGATCGTCGAGCGGCAATACCAGGGCGTACTGCAGAATCATGATCGCGTGCGCGATCTGCGCGACCGGTATGCGGCGATGAAGCGTTGATCGACGCGTCGATGCAATAGAAAGAGCCGGCTCCGCAGCCGGCTCTTTTTCGTTCCGCTCAGTCGAATCGGCGTGAACCGATCATGCGGATATCAGTCGGCGGCCACCTTCAGATGGTTCTTCACGCTCTCGACACCCTTCACGTTCTGCACGACATCCTCGGCGGCGGTCTTGTCTTCGGCCGATGGCACCGAACCCGTGAGCCACACGACGCCCTTGCGGGTCTTCACGTGGATATGCGTCGATTTGACGTTCTTCGCGGCAAGCAGATCGGCCTTGACCTTGGTCGTAATGGTGCCGTCGTCGATATGCTGGCCGACGCTTTCCGACGCCGCGGGCGGAGCCGAAGTGCTGGTCTGGGCGTTCGCGTTCAGCGCGAACGCGACGACAGCGATACTGCCTGCGGTCTTCAGAAGCTGGATCGTCTTCATGGTTTTCTCCTTCAGGTGGTGATGAAAATGGCGGTCTTGTTGCCGGTGGCCGATCGCGGCGTAAGCCGCTGATGACACACGTGGGTCGTGGCCGCTACGGTACCGTCAGGGGCCCGTTTCTCGACACCGGGCGCCGTCCTCGCCTCCGCATGACTGGCGTGTTTGCAAAAGGCGGCGTCCGTCCACACAACGCTGCCCCGCATGCATCGTGCCCGGCCGCTGCGATCCCGGTGATGCCGCTCGCGAAAGCCGCATCCATCGGGGTTTTTCGACTGACGAATAGGCCCGCGGCGCGACCGTGCGCGAGGCCGCCCGAGGTGTGAAGAAAGGGACCGGAAATTGCCTGCCGTTTGTAAAAACCGGCTCTCGCGGTCCGGTCAATTCACCCGCCTGAATAAACAAAGCGTAATCAAAACAGCGTCTTGCGCGACCTGGTACGGACGTTGCATTGAAGAGTGCACTCGGCTCATTGAGTCTTTGACTACCAACGAACGGGATCTACTCCAATGCCTTCAATCGAACTACGCACAAGGCAGTCGCTTGCACTGACGCCTCGTCTTCAGCAGTCGGTGCGTCTCCTGCAATTGTCGGCTCTCGAGTTCCAGCAGGAATTGCGCACGGCGCTCGACACCAATCCGTTCCTCGAATACGACTCATCCGAAGCAGAGGACGTCGCGCTCGCCGGCACGACGCCAGCTGATGGCGAAGACGCCACCGTGCCCGCCGCCGATACGCTAGCCGCCGCCGAACCGGACGGACTGGCGGCGGAAAACTCCGCTAGCGATACGCTCGAAAGCGCGGGCCAGGACGACATGCCCGCCGATTTTTCCGGCGACTACGGTTCGCGCAGTTCGGCGCGCCAGAACGGCGACGCGGACGGCAGCGACCCGGCCGAATGGGCTCGCTCGCAACCCACGCTGCGCGAGCAGTTGCACGACGCGTTGCGCCTCTACCGGCTCGACGACCGCGATCGCGCGGTGGCGCGTTTCATCATCGAGGCACTCGACGAAGACGGGTATATGCGGCAGTCGCTCGCCGACCTGGCCGACAGCGTCGATCTCGAGCCCACGCTGACCGAGGAAGAACTGCTGGTGGCGTTGCGCCTCGTGCAATCGCTCGATCGTCCGGGGCTCGGCGCGCGATCGCTATCGGAATGCCTGACGCTGCAGATCAATGCGCTGCCCGCCAGTACACCGGGGCGCGACGTCGCGCGGCAAATCGCCGAGCATCATCTGGAACGTCTCGCGCGCCGCGAACAGGCAGAGTTGCAAAAGCAGATCGGCTGCAGCGCCGAGGAACTGCGCGTGGCCTGCGCGCTGGTGCGCAAGCTCGATCCGAAGCCGGGCAATTGCTACGGCCGCGCCGAGGATAACTATGTGGTCCCCGACGTGATCGTGCGTCAGGCGCGCAACAAGTGGGTCGTGTCGATCAATCCGGCAGTGCAGCCGCGCGCGCGAATCCATCGCATGTATGCACAGCTATTCGCGCAGTCGGCCGGCGCGAGCCGCTCGCCGCTCGCACAGCAGCTGCAGGAAGCGCGCTGGCTGATCCGCAACGCGCAGCAGCGCTTCGATACGATCCAGCGGGTGGCCGAATGCATCGTCGCGCATCAGAAGGCCTTCTTCCAGTACGGCGAGATCGCGCTGAAGCCGATGGTGCTGCGCGACGTCGCTGACGAGCTGGGCCTGCACGAATCGACGATCTCGCGGGCGACGGGCAACAAATATATGGCGACGCCGCGCGGCATCTTCGAATTCAAGCATTTCTTCCCGCGCGAGCTGGGCACCGAAAGCGGCGGCACCTGTTCGGCCGCCGCGGTGCGCGCGCTCCTCAAGGAGATGATCGCCGCGGAGAACACGCGCGATCCGCTGTCGGACGTGACGCTCGCGAAGATGCTCGCGGATCAGGGCGTGCTGGTCGCGCGGCGCACGGTGGCGAAATACCGGCATCTGATGAAGGTGCCGCCGGCGGAACTGCGCCGGCAGCTTTAACGCACCGAAGTTTTAACGGGGGTTTGAAGCAAAGCAAGGCAGTCGTTCAAACAGCAGTACATTGCGCACAGGGTCATGCGAGGTTGTCCGCTCGCATGACCCTTTTTCGTATCTGGACGTTTCGCCGGCGTGCCTTTACATTGGCGGGTCGAATGGAACGGGTGAGCGCAATGAAGTATTCGAATCTGGTCGAGCGGCTGCAAGGGCGCCGCACGTCGGCGTGGGAAATTCATCGGGTCGCGCAGCAGGCGGCTGCGAGGGGCGAAGACGTGATCGTGCTGAGCGTAGGAGACCCCGAGTTCTCGACGCCCGCGCCGATCGTCGAGCGCGCGATCGATGCGCTGCGCGCCGGCGATACGCACTATACGGCGATGGCCGGTCGCGAGCCGCTGCGCGCCGCGATCGCCGCCGAGCACGCGCGTACCTCTGGCCGTGACGTGAGCGCGGCCAACGTAGTGCTGACCGCCGGCGCGCAAAACGGCGTGTTCGCGGTGTCGCTGTGCCTGCTCGAAGCCGGCGACGAAGTGATCGTTCCCGAGCCGATGTATCTGACCTACGAGGCCTGCGTGCGCGCGGCGGGCGCGACGCTGGTCGCGGTGCCGGTCGATCCGGCGCGCGCGTTTCACGTCGATTGCGACGCGCTCGCAGCGGCGATCACGCCGCGCACGAAGGCGATCTTCTTCGCGACGCCGTGCAATCCGACCGGCGTCGTGATGCAGCGCGCGGATCTCGAGCGCATCGCGCGGCTCGCGTGCGAGCACGACCTGTGGGTGCTGTCCGACGAGGTCTATGCGGAACTGACGTTCGAACGCGACCATGTGAGCATTGCGTCGCTGCCCGGCATGGCGGAGCGCACGGTCACGATCGGCAGCCTGTCGAAGTCGCACGCGATGGCGGGATGGCGCGTCGGCTGGGCAATCGGGCCCGCGACGCTGATCGAGCACATGGCGCGGCTCGCGCTCGCGATGCTGTACGGCCTGCCGGGCTTCATCCAGCAGGCCGCGTTGACGGCATTGGAGAACAGGGCGGAGTTCGTCGCCGATATTCGCGAGATCTACCGGCGGCGGCGCGACGTCGTGTTCGAGCGCTTGCATCGCGTGCCGCGCTTGCGATGCCTGTTGCCCGAAGCCGGCATGTTCGTGATGGTCGACGTCAGCGGAACCGGGCTCGATACGACCGAGTTCACCTGGCAGCTGTTTCGCGCGCAAGGCGTGGCCGTGCTCGACGCGAGTGCGTTCGGGGAAACGGCGAACGGCTTCGTCAGGTTGGGGCTGGTGGTAGGCGAGGATCGATTGATCGAGGCGTGCGACAGGATCGCGCGGTTCGTGGAAGGGGTGCGGGGCTGAGCGGGCACCTCAGGCAACCTCAGGCCGCCGCATAACCCAGCCGTCGCGCCTGGCTACCCGCGAGAGCGAGCAGCGCGTCGTCGCTCGCGGCCGTATCGGGAATCAGATATAGATCGCCGATATCGGTCACCGGATCGCTGAACGGCGTCGGCGAACGGCGTTGCGAGATCAGGAAGTCGCTGATCGGCGATGCATCCGCGAGGCCGAGAAACTGCCCGATGCTGGCCGCCGTCTCACGCGGTTCTTCGATAACCTTCCGGTACGACACGGTCAGCGCGTGAGCCGCTGGTATCTCTTCGAAGAATGCGTTGATCTCGCCGACGTATTGCCCCCACACGCGGATGCCGTCTTCGATCGATCCGGTCCAATGCTTGTGCACGAGCGAATTGGCCACGTGGCGAGGATCGCGGTGGATATGAATGAAGCGCGCCTGCGGCAGCAGTTCGCGTATCAGACGCAAGCAGGAACCGGAGCGCGGCACGCGCTCGATCGAACCCGTTCGGCCCGACAGGATCGTAGGGTCGGCGTACGACGGATGCTTATCGCCCCAGATCGGCGCGCCGAACTTCAACTCTTCGCGATAGAAGCGCTCGACCCACCCGCCCAGCGTACGACGGCCGAATCCGAGCAGGCGGTCGCGTGAAGTCTCGCCGAGCAGGTCGGCGCGATGGCAGCCGACTTCGAGGAAGTCCTTCAGCAATGCAAAGACCCGGCATTCGTTGGTCAGCTGGATCAGAGGATGCGCGTTGAGCACGGAACAAAGAAAGGTCGTGCCGGACCGGGGCGAGCCGACGATGAACAGCGGGAAGGACTCCATTGCGCGCTCCTTGTCGTTTGCCTGGGTTCCCAGCTTACGCAAGCAGCATGGCGCCAGCCTGACGCGGGCATGACTGCCGCGCCATTCGCTTCGATGGCGCGTGACTTCGACCGTCAAGCGGCGATTCGCAGTTCTCGAACGTGGGGCGCGCGCCGGCTGAACGCTGGCGCGCTCGGCGCGGCTTACTCGCGGTTTACTTTTTCTTGCGCACGAACTTCAAGCCGAAGCGCACCAGCCGCGGCATCGTTTCGGGCCGCAACAGCCGTGGGTCATACCCCGCGAAGCGACGTTCGTTTTCCTGAAGACACAGTTGCATCAACTCGGGCACGCTGATATCGACATCCGTTACCGACTGCGCGCCGTTGACCGTGAAGTTGTTGTCGTGCTCGTGGACGTTGCCATCGGCATCCATCGCACGCGCGAGTCCGATACGCTCCCAGATCAGAAACGCCCACACGCCCGCCACCTTGAGCTCGAAGCGGATGCGCTGCCACCACGAAAGCTGCGCGCGATGCCAGGCGACCCAGTTCGCGAACAGCAGAATATGGCGGCACTCTTCCTGCATCACCGGCTCGAACGTCTCGGTCAGTTCCGGCGGAAACAGACCCGAGCGCCGCGCCACCTCGAACAGGCCGAACGCGAAGAAGCTGTCGATACATTCGCTATAGCCGGTCACGAGGTAAGCCCGTTCCGTGTCTTTCGGATAGACGTACGGCGGCTCGCTCGCGAGTTCAATGCCGTATGCATGCACCATGCGCGACAGCACTTCCTTATGGCGGTTTTCTTCCCACGCATTCAGCGCGAGCGCGTCGCGCAGGTCCGGGGTGTCGAGCGTCGCCGCGTAGGCGGCCATGCGCAGGCGCGCTCTGCCTTCGGTTTGCACGGCGATGTCCCAGATCGGCAGCTCGACGATGCGCTTGAGCGTCGCGGCTTCGAGCGGCGGCCATGCGAGCACGGACGGGCGATACGGATTGAAGGTTTCGCGAAACATGCGGCACATTTCGTGCCGGTGCACGTCGGAGCCGGGCGTCAGCGGGCCGTTGACGGCGCTCGTCCAGTGCCGCATCGCGTGCTCGGCGGCGTCGAGGGTCGAGGGGTCCGGCTGCTCCTGCGGCAGGTGCGGCGCGCGAAAGCCGGGGATCAGCGCGGCAGCGTCGAATGTGTCCAGTACCAGTTGATCCATTGGGTATTCTCGGCGAGGCGACGAAGGCGTTGTCGATTCTGCCATGACTGCGCAGGTGTGCGCCATGTGGAGGAAAAAGCGCTATGAAATGTTGGAGCGTGCCGTGACACCGGCGGTTGACGCCGCGCAAACTTGCGTCAAGAATCGAACGCCGGGTTTGCCCCGGAATCAGGCTAGACGGATTCCAGCGCATTTCGACTCGTCGCGGACGACTTCATGATTCTTCGCTTCTCTTCCTCATTGCGCCGCTTGCTGACAGCGGGATTGCTGGCCGCCGCGCTGACGGTGACGTTTTCGGTCGCCGCTGTAGTGTCGTTCGGCGAACCGTGCATGGCAGCCGAACAGGCCAATGCGAGGGCAGGCACGGACGCCGCCGCATCGGCGCCGCCCGCGCAGCAGGTCGGCGAATCGAACGAGCCGCACAAGCGGACTGCCGCATCGAATGCACCGGATTCGGGCGACGCGACGGCGAAGCCTCGCAACGACAGGACGTCGGCGCCCGCGGTTCCGGTGCCGCCCGAGACTACCAGCGTGACCACGCATTCGCTTCGCTTGAACGGTCGCAAGCTCGACTACACGGCGAGCGCCGGCAATCTGTTGCTGCACGATAAGTCCGGCGCGCCCACCGCGAGCGTGTTCTATGTCGCGTACACGGTGCCGACCAAAGCGCCGGCGACGCGTCCGATCACCTTTCTGTTCAACGGCGGTCCCGGCGCTGGCAGCGTATTCCTGATGATGGGCTCGGTCGGCCCGAAACGCGTGCGCACCGCGAGCCCCGCGAGCACGCCGCCCGCGCCGTACACGCTCGAAGACAACCCCGACAGCCTGCTCGATGTCTCGGACCTCGTGTTCATCGACGCGGTCGGCGCGGGCCTGTCGAGACCGGTCGGGCATGGCACGGGCAAGGACTTCTGGGGCGTCGATCAGGACGTCAGTGCGTTTGCGCAATTCATCGACCGTTATCTGACGGTGAATCAGCGCTGGAATTCGCCGAAGTACCTGTTCGGCGAATCTTATGGCACCGCGCGCGCCGCGATGCTCGCTTATCATCTGGGGCAGAACAATATCGCGCTGAACGGCGTGATCCTGCTGTCGTCGGTGCTCAATTCCGCGGCGTTCACGCCCGGCACCGATTTCAAGAGCGTGAGTTATCTGCCGAGTTTCGCGGCGATCGCGTGGTATCACGACAAGGTCACGCCGAAGCCCGCGAGCTTACCGGCCTTTCTCGACGAAGTGCGCGCGTTCGCACGCGGACCGTATGCGCAGGCGCTCGATCAGGGTGATGCGCTGCCCGACGATCAGCGCGACGCGATCGCCGCGCGCGTCGCGTACTTCACCGGTCTCGACGTGGGCTTCGTGAAGCGCAACCGTCTGCGTCTTTATCCGACGCGTTTTCGAAACGAGTTGCTGCGCAACGAGTCGCGCAGCGTAGGGCGCTACGATGCGCGTGTCGAAGGCCGGAATTACGACGATGCAGCGGAAGATCCCGATTTCGATGCGTCGGTGAGCAGCGTGTCGAATGCGTTCAATGCGGCGCTCCATCAGCATCTGTCGGAAGACCTGCACTACACGCCGACCGACCGTTATCTGGTGTTCAGCGACGACGCGTTGAAGCAGTGGGACTGGAAACATCGCGAATGGTGGGGCGAACGGCTGGAACTGCCGTACGCGGGCGGCGATCTGGCCGAAGCGATGCGGCAGAATCCGCAGTTGCGGGTGCTATCGCTGAACGGCTACTTCGATCTCGCCACGCCGTTCTACGCGACCGAATACGCGCTCGCGCATCTCGGCCTCGACCGGTCGCTGCGCGAGAACGTGCGCATCGCCTACTATCCGACCGGCCACATGGTGTACCTCGACGATGCCGCGATGCACGCGATGAAGCGTGATCTCGTGAGCTTTTATACGGCACAGCCGCGTTGAGATCGGCGCATCGGCGCACGATATCGAACGGTATAATTCCACGCACCGTGCAGTAGCCGCGCGCTTCGTCAACCGCGCTTCACCGTTTGCCGCTTATGCCATTCACCCCGATTCCGTCCTTCGCGCGCAAGCGCATTTCCGACGTGGTGTCCGACCAGATCAAGCAACTGATCTCGGAGGGCTCGCTGATGCCCGGTGACCGGCTGCCGGCCGAGCGCGATCTCGCGGCGCAACTCGGCGTGTCGCGGCCGTCGCTGCGCGAGGCGCTGATCAGGCTGGAGGCGGACGGGTACATCGAAACGTCGGGGCGCGGCGGTTTCACGGTGGTCGACGTGACCGCGCCGATCATCTCGAAGCCGCTTGCCGAACTGCTGCTGCAGAATCCGCGTACCAGTGCCGACATTCTGGAGTTGCGCCAGGGGCTCGAAGCGATTTCGACGGTCTATGCCGCGCAGCGCGCAACCGCCGCCGACCTGAAGAAAATCCGCGCGGCGTTCGAGGCGTTGAAGGCTGCGTCGTTGTCGCGGGATCGCGCGAATCTCGCCGAACTCGATGCCGCGTTTCATCTCGCGATCGCCGACTCCACGCACAACGTCGCGCTGGCGCATGTGATGCACGGCATTCACACGCTGATTCGCGAGGGCATGCGCCAGTATCATCGCTTGATCGATTACGACGATGCGATGGAAAAGCAGTTGATGAGCCAGCACCAGGCGATTTACGACGCGGTCGTCGCACGCGATGCGCCCAAAGCACGCAAGGCAGCCGAGCGGCATCTGGCCTTCGTGCGCGAGATTTACAACGACGATGCGACGAAGCCGTCGGCTGCGGTGATTTCCTGAGTTGCCCGGCCACGCGAAACTTCGGGCGACCGGGGCTAGGCGAGTCAGTCGCCGAGAAACACCTCTTCGCCTCGCCCCAATGGCACGACGACGGGCCGTTGCACGGGGGTCTCGATATCGATGTGCCGCCCCTCGCGCGAAGAGCGTTCGAAGGCATCCAGCACCTCCAGCACGTGTAAAGCCAGTTCGCCGCTCGCGCGATGCGGCCGATCCCGACGCAACGCCAGCGCCATGTCCAGCACGCCCACGGCGCGGTAGTTGGCCACGCGCGCGCCACTCCTCAACGTGAAGTTGTCGACGCCAAAGGCATGATGCTGTGTGTCGAGCGGCTTGAAGCCACTATCACGTTCAGCCACGCGCGGACTTCCGCCAAAGAAATTCGGGTCGACGCCCAGCAGGGTGCCTTCGGTGCCATAGATCTCGATGGGCGCACGCTGATGGGCCCACACGTCCCACGAGGCGCTCATCGACACGTTGGCTCCGCTTGCAAAATGCAGGATGCCGTTGACCGTCGTGGGCACCTCGACTTCGATGATCTGACCGCGGAGCGGTTCACTCGAGATGATGCGCTGTGGAAAACCGATGGTCGTGCACCCGCTCACGCGTGCTACCGGTCCCAGCAGGTTGACCAGTTGGGTCACGTAATACGGGCCCAAGTCGTGAATGGGACCGCCGCCCGGCTTGAAAAAAAACTCTGGATTGGGGTGCCAGGATTCCATGCCGCGGGACAACACCGCCACGGCCCCGCCTATGGCGCGCCCAATGCGGCCGGCATCGAGCGCCGCGCGGCAGGCCTGATGGGCCGCGCCGAAGAAAGTGTCCGGTGCGCAGCCCACGCGTAACCCTGACGCCTCGGCTCGCGCCAGCATCGCGCGTGCGGACGCGAAATCGGTAGCCAAAGGCTTTTCGAGGTAGACGTGCTTGCCGGCCTCGAGAATCTGCAGGCTCACCGGCACATGCGCGTGCGGCACCGTCAGGTTGATGACGATTTCGATGTCGGGGTCGGCCAGCAGCGCGTCCACCGACATCGCGGCCACACCGTGCTGCGCGGCCTTGGCCTGGGCGGCCTCCGGACGCAGGTCGGCGCAAGCCTTGACGCGGGCGAACTCCGAATTCGCCGCGCCGGTAAAATACGCATCGCTGATGTTGCCGCAACCGATGATGCCGATGAGGACAGGTTTCATGGATCAGGCTCCGAGCTGGTGCAGATAGGCAAAGGCATTGCGGGCGAAGCGTTCGCCGTCGCTGGGATTGTCGTGCTCGGCGGCGAGGAAACGCGCACCCGCTTCGCGGCAGGCCGCGGACAGCGTGGGCCAGTCCATCACGCCGTGACCCACGTCGGCCCAGCCGTCTTCGTCGAGTTTTTCACCCGCCGGCGCGAGGTCTTTCGCATGAGCCGAGACCACGCGGCCCGTATAACGACGCAGCCATGGCAGCGGATCGGCGCCGCCGCGCACGAGCCAGGCAACATCCACCTGCCAGCCGAGCGGGCTGGCCCCGGCGGACTCGAACAACAGTTCCAGCGCCGTTGTGCCGTTCTCTTTCGCTCTGAGTTCCCAATCATGGTTGTGGTAAGCGAGACCGATGCCCTGATCGGCGAGCCGATGAGCGAACTCGCCCAACTCGCTGCCGAGCGCCCGCCAATATGCGGCGTCGCTGTCGCGCTCGGCTGGCGGCACTGCGGGCATGACCAACTGCGTGAAACCGATGGTCTCGCACGCCGCGACAACTTCTTGCAAACGCTCACGCAGCATGGCCATGCTGAGGTGGCTGGACGAGGCGCTCAGGCCGCGCGCCTGAAGCTTGTTCCGGGTGTCGGCCGCATCTTCCAGCAAGGACCCGATCAGCTCGACGTGGCGAAATCCGGCTTGGGCTGCAATGTCGAACTGCCGGTCGAGATCGCCCGCATTACGCAGGCTGTAAATCTGGATGGAAATGGGCAAGGCTTGATTCATGGTCGTCAGTCCAAGGAGTCAAGGGGATGCGGTGCGGATGGGAGCAGCGATTGCTGTGAAGCGGTGCAGGTCAGAGGGTAAGCGCTTTCCCGTTTCTCCGGAACATGGGCTTTACCCTATGCAGGCTGGGAGACCCACATCTCCGCCAATCCGCGTCTTAATCTCTGAGCGTTTTCGTTTCTGAATAACGCGCGTTGGGAAAAAATTTTCCCGGCGGTGCTACAATCATTGCCTATGCGAAGCAAACCCTCTATCGAAGCCGTTGCCCGCGAGGCTGGCGTATCTATTGCCACGGTCTCGCGTGTGCTCAACGGGACGAAGCCCGTGTCGGCGGCCACGCGTGAGCGGGTCGAGGCGGCAGTGAGCGCACTGGACTACCGCGTCAATCCGTTCGGCCGCAGCCTGAGCACCGGGCAGAGCCGCATTCTGCTGATGCTGATGCCGGATTTCGCCAACCCTTATTACGCCGAGATCGTGCGCGGGGCCGCCGCGGTCAGTCGCCAGGCCGGTTACACGCTGCTTCCGGCGGACCTGGAAGCCTGGACGGGCACGGCGGACGCGTCGCTGCCGACGCTGCTCGGCAGTCTGAGCGACGGCGTCATCAACCTCGTGCCGATGTCCGACCAGGCAGCCCGGCGCGAGGCGGCGAATGGCAAGCCGTGGGTCAATTGCTCGGAGTTCATGCCAGGTAGTGATGTGCCTTATGTCAGCATCGATCACCGCCAGGCCGCTACGGACGCCGTGCAGTACCTGATCAACAAGGGCCACCGGCGCATCGGCTTCATCACCAGTGATGAGCGCTTCCTGTATGCGCGTCAGCGCCGCGAGGGCTATGACGCAGCGCTACTGCGCGCGGGGCTCGCGCCTGCGCCCGAGCTTGTCTGTGTGACTGGCGACAATAGCTACGCCGCCGGCAGCCAGGCGGCGGCAAGTCTGCTGGCGGTGGTGGACCCGCCGAGCGCGGTGTTCGCCGTGTCGGACACGTTGGCGATCGGCGCGATCAAGTGCTTTAGCAAGGCCGGCCGGCGGGTGCCGCACGACGTCGCGGTAATGGGCTTCGACGATGTGCCCATCGCCGACATCTTCGAGCCGGGGCTGACGACCGTGGCCCAGCCGATGGTCGAACTGGGCGCCGCGGCCGCAGAAATGCTGCTGGCGCTGCTGGACGGTCGACGCCCTGCGCCGCGTATCTTGCAGCACCGGCTGGTGCTGCGGGAGTCGGTTTGAGCGGTTGTGGTGGAGAACAAACGCGGCGGCTCGCTTCCGCTGGCGGAGGGTCGCGCTTACTCGGGGGGTAGTGATCGGGCCGCTCGAATTGACACCGTCAACCGACTTTCTTATAGTCTTGGTCAGACCAACATGACCAAGACCGGCCAAACGGGCCGCACCGGTCAACCGGCATCATCCCGCCGCATTTCCTGAAGGCCCTATGAAAGTCGCGCTGTTTATCCCGTGCTTTATCGACGCGTTCTATCCCGAGGTCGGTATCGCGACGCTCGAACTGCTCGAACGTTTCGGCATCGAGGTCGACTATCCGCAACAGCAGACCTGCTGCGGCCAGCCGATGGCCAATAGCGGCGCGCATACGGACGCCGCCGCCACCGAGCGACTCTTCGCGCGCAACTTCGCCGGTTACGACTACATCGTCGGGCCGTCCGCGAGTTGCATTCATCACGTGCGCGAACATCTGACCGCGCTCGAGCAGACCGATGAAGTGAAGAAGGTGCGCGCAAGCGCTTACGAGTTGGTCGAGTTTCTGCACGACGTGATCGGCGCGCGCGAATTTCCGTGGGCCGAGTTTCCGCATCGCGTTGGTCTGCACACCAGTTGCAGCGCGCTGCGTCATCTGAAGCAGGCGTCGGCGTCGGAAATTGCCGGCACGCCGTTTTCAAAGCCGCGTGCACTGCTCGAAGGCGTGAAAGGCATCGAGTTCGTGAAGCCGGCGAGGCCCGACGAATGCTGCGGTTTTGGCGGCACGTTCTCGGTCACCGAAGAAGCGGTGTCGGTGCGCATGGGGCAGGACAAGGTGCGCGACCATCTGAATGCGGGCGCCGAGTACATCGTTTCGGGCGATATGTCCTGCCTGATGCACCAACAGGGTTGCGCCGAACGCATGAAGGCCGACGCGCGCTTCATTCATATCGCGCAGGTTCTCAATGGAGCACGCGCATGAGCGGCGACCATCACTGCGTCGATCACGCCAAAGCCGCGGGTTCTTTTATCGGCAAAACCGAGCATGTCGCGTTTCACGACAAGCGTCTGTGGGACCTGCGCGAGAAGCGCGACGCGCAGGCGCACGGCATTGCCGAATGGGAAACGTTGCGCTCGCTGGCGTCGGGCATCAAGGAACACACGCTGTCGCATCTGGCCGACTATCTGGAGCAGTTCGCGGCGGCCGCCGAGGCCAATGGCGTGGTCGTGCATTGGGCGGCGAACGCGGAAGAGCACAACGCGATCGTCCACCAGCTGATGTCCGAGCGCGGCATGACGACGCTCGTGAAGAGCAAGTCGATGCTGACCGACGAATGCCGGATGCGCGAGTACCTCGAACCGCGCGGCATTACGGTGATGGAGACGGACCTCGGCGAGCGCATCCAGCAACTCGATCATCAGGACCCGAGTCATATGGTCGTGCCGGCCGTCCACAAGCTGCGCGCGGACGTGGCCGAGTTGTTCGGCCGTACCATCGGCACCGATCCGAAGAATAGCGACATCCATTATCTGGCCGAAAGCCAGCGAATGAATACGCGGCCTTATTTCGTGCGCGAGAAAACGGCTGGCATGACCGGCTGCAATTTCGCGGTGGCGGAAACGGGCACGGTCGTCGTCTGCACGAACGAAGGCAATGCCGATCTTTCGGCGAACGTGCCGCCGTTGCATATCGCATCGATCGGAATCGAGAAGCTGATACCGAAGGTGTCGGACCTCGGCGTGTTCGTGCGCATGCTGTCGCGCAGTGCGTTGGGTTCGCCGATCACGCAGTACACATCGCATTTTCGTGCGCCGCGGCCGGCCACCGAGATGCATTTCATTCTCGTCGATCATGGCCGTTCCGAACGGCTCGCGATGGAGGACTTCTGGTACTCGCTCAAATGCATACGCTGCGGCGCGTGCATGAATACGTGTCCGGTGTATCGACGCAGCGGCGGCCTGTCGTATGGCGGCACCTATTCGGGGCCGATCGGCGCGATCATCAATCCGACTTTCGATCTGAAACGCTATAGCGCATTGCCGTTCGCATCGACACTCAACGGCAGTTGCACGAACGTGTGTCCGGTGAAGATCAACATTCACGAGCAGATCTATAAATGGCGCGCGGTGATCGCCGAGCAGCACGAAGTGCCGTTCGTGAAGCAGGAAGTGCTGAAGATGGCGGGGCGTCTGCTATCGAGTCCGACCTTGTATCGCGCGACGGTGGCGTCGATGGGCAGCGCGTTGCGGCGGCTGCCGAATTTCGTGCTGTACAACCCTCTGAATATCTGGGGCCGGCAGCGCGAATTGCCGGAAGCGCCGAAGATGACTTTTCATGCCTGGTACAAGAAGAATCGCGGAGGCGGCAATGACAACGCGTGAGGCTTTTCTTGCCAAAGTACGCGCCGCGCAACCGACCGCGCGGCCGCGTCCCGACGTGCCGCTGTTCGATGCGGTTGGCGGCGATCTGCGGGCGCGTTTCGCAGCGGCGTTGCAAACGATGGGCGGTACTTGCGTCGAAGCAGCGAGCGCGAACGACGTCAGCGGTCTGATTCGCGAGCGCTTTGGCGCGGCTGCATCGATCGCATCGGCGAGCGCCGAAGTGCCTGGCACGCGCGTGATCCGCGCCGATACGGACCCCGCGTCGCTGCAGGATGTCGACGTCGGTGTGGTGCGCGCGCGCTTTGGCGTCGCCGAAACCGGCTCGGTGTGGTTCAGCGAGCGCGAATATGTGGTCAATGCCTTAGGCTACATCGTCCAGCATCTGGTCGTGTTGCTCGATCCGGCGCAATTGCTCGATGGACTGCAAGACGTCTATCGTCGCGACGATTTCCGCAGCGCTCGCTACGCGGCGCTGGTTACCGGCCCCTCGGCCACCGCCGATATCGAGGGCGTACTGATTCGCGGCGCGCAGGGCGTGCGTTCGTTGACGGTCGTGTGGCTCGCGGGCTGATGCACGGCGGTTGCCGCGCCGGACTTTGCTATCATCACTGTATAAACATACAGGTCCTGCACAAAGTCCGTGGCAACCGATGCTCGCTCAGAGATCCGCTCTGACGCCCCTTACTACCTGCTGAATTTCGAGCGCGCGCTGGCGTGGCTCGCCGCGCGTTACGACGACCTGCTCGACGACGAAGAGCACGCTTTTCTGAGCACTTTCGCGACATTGCCGCAGGCCTCGCGTGCGTTGCTGGTGCGCATGCTGATGCGCAAGGGCATGCTGTTTCGCGCGAGCCGCCTTGTTTATGAGGAAATCGGCTGCCCGTTGCAGGCGGCGATGCCGATGACGGTGCATCGCTGGATCGACATCGAACCGGCTCTGTCACTCGACGATCTGTTTGCCCTCAGTACACGTGCGCAATTGCTGGAGATGTTCGCGGACGCGATCGCGCGAATTCCCGGCGCAAAGGCATTGCGCAAACCGGATCTGCTCGAAACGCTGCGCGCGTTTTACGAAACTGAAAGCGGCGACGCGCAAGCATGCCCATCACGTCCGCTTGCCGCGTGGCACGGCGCTACAACGGACCGGGTGCTGCACGTCGCTATCGCGCCGTTGTGCGATCGCTTGCGGCTAATGTTCTTCGGCAATCTATATCAGGACTGGTCGGAGTTCGTGCTCGCCGATCTTGGCGTGTTCCAGTACGAGAAGGTCGCGTTCGGACCGTCGTCGCGGGCGTTCCAGCAACGCGCGGACATCGACGTCTATCTCGCGCTGCACGCGTGCCGCGAAGCGCTCGAATGGCTGCCGGTCGACACCGGCGCCGCCACGCTTGAAGAACTGATCACGACCGTCCGCTCGATCGATACCGCGAATCCGTGGCTTGAAACGCGTCGCGCGAAACTGCTGTTCCGGATCGGCCAGGATTGCGAGCGGCGCGAGCAGTGGGACACCGCACTCGAGGTGTACGGCGCATGCGCGTGGCCGGGTGCGCGTCATCGACGCATGCGCGTGTTCGAGCGCAGCGAGCGTTACGGCGAAGCGCTCGCACTGGCCTTGCAGGCCGATGCCGCGCCCGAGAGCGAAGAGGAGGCGCAGCGTGTCGCCCGGATGTTGCCGCGCTTGCGGCGCAAATGCGGCGTGCCCGTGCCGCGCGCGGCGGCGGCACGGCCTGTAGAGCGCGGCACGCTGGTGCTGCTGAAGCCTGACACGCCGGTGCCCGTCGAATACGTGGTGCGCGATCATCTGAGCAGCGACGCCGCGCCGGTGCACTATGTCGAGAACGCGCTGATCAACTCGCTGTTCGGCCTGCTGTGCTGGGAACCGGTGTTCGCGGCGCTGCCCGGCGCGTTTTTTCATCCATTCCAGCGCGAACCGGCCGATCTGCACGCGCCCGATTTTCACGCGCGCCGCGCCACCCAGTTCGCGGCGTGCTTCGCGCAACTCGATAGCGGCGTCTATCGCGAGACGATTTTGCGGCATCTGCATCAGAAGACCGGTATGCAGTCGCCGTTCGTATTCTGGGGACTGTTGACGCCCGAACTCGTCGCGCTCGCGCTCGACTGTCTGCCCGCCGCGCATCTGAAGCTATGGTTCGAGCGGCTGCTGCGCGACATTCGCGGCAATCGTTCCGGCTTGCCCGACCTGATCCGGTTCTGGCCGGCCGAGCGTCGCTATGAATTGATCGAGGTGAAAGGCCCCGGCGATCGTCTGCAGGACAACCAGATCCGCTGGCTCGCGTACTGCGTGCAGCACGGCATGCCGGTGCGCGTCGTCGACGTGCGCTGGGCCGGGCAAGAGGCACAGGGCGAAGCGGACGTCGCGACGCGAGCCGCGGCGGAGCGCGTCGTATGAGCTATGTGGTGGCTGTCCGCGCGATGTGCGAATTCACCGCGCGGCGCGGCGATCTCGACCTGCGCTTCACGCCCGCGCCGACTTCGCTCGAAGGCATTGCCGGTCATCAGATGGTCGCCGGCCGTCGCGCGAGCGGCTACGAAACCGAACTCACGCTGACGGGCACGCATCGCAGTCTGACCGTGCGTGGCCGCGCGGACGGCTACGATCCAATCGCGAACCGGCTCGAAGAAGTGAAGACCTATCGCGGCGATCTCGCGCGCATGCCTGCCAATCATCGGGTGCTGCACTGGGCGCAGGCGCTCGTCTATGGGCATCTGCTGTGCCGGGCGCGCGGGCTCGGCGAGCTGACGGTCGCGCTGGTGTACTTCGATATCGGCAGTCAGAAGGAAACCGTGCTGACGCAGCAGCACAGCGCGCGCGAACTCGAAATCTTCTTCGTCGACCAGTGCGAACGATTTCTCGATTGGGCCGTGCAGGAAGACGCGCATCGCGCTGCGCGCAATGCGGCGCTCGTCAAGGTGCAGTTTCCGTATGGGCAGTTTCGCCGTGGGCAGCGCGAGCTCGCGGTGGCCGTGTATCGTGCGGCGCGCGACGGCAAGCCGTTGATGGCGCAGGCGCCGACCGGCATCGGCAAAACGCTGGCGACGATTTTTCCGTTGCTGAGAGCCTGCGGCGAAGACCGGCTCGATCGCGTGTTCTTTCTGACCGCGAAGACGCCGGGCCGTGCGCTTGCGCTCGATGCGATCGACTCGCTGCACCAGAGCGCGCCGCTGCCGCTCAGAACGCTCGAACTCGTCGCGCGCGACAAAGCCTGCGAGCATCCGGACAAAGCCTGCAACGGCGAGTCATGTCCGCTCGCGCGCGGCTTTTACGATCGTCTCGATGCGGCGCGCGCCGCCGCGCTGGCGACGCCGCGGCTCGATCGCGCGGCGGTGCGCGAGGCCGCGCTCGCGCACGACGTCTGTCCGTATTATCTGGCGCAGGAGCTCGCGCGCTGGGCCGATGTGATCGTCGGCGACTACAACTACTACTACGACGCGAGCGCGATGCTGCATGCGCTCACGCAGATCAACCAGTGGCGCGTCGGCGTGCTGGTCGATGAAGCGCATAACCTGCTCGAACGCGCGCGGCGCATGTATACCGCGTCGCTCGATCAAGGCGCGTTCCGGCTCGCGCGCAACAGCGCGCCGGCAGCGCTGAAGAAGCCGCTCGAACGCTTGCAGCGCGAGTGGAATGCGCTCAAGCGCGCGCAGACGGCGAGCTACCAGCTGTATGCGGAGATACCCGGCAAATTGTTGTCCGCCGCGCAGAATCTGATTGGCGCAGTGACCGATCAGCTCGCCGACGCGCCGTTGTCGATCGACGAACACGCGCTGCGCTTTTTCTTCGATGCGATGCACTTCGTCGCGCTCGCCGAGCAGTTCGGCGAGCACTCGATGTTCGATGTGACATTGAGCGCCGACCGTTACGCGCCGCGCGACAAAACCAGTGCGACGCTATGCGTGCGCAACGTGATTCCCGCGCCGTTTCTCGCACCGCGCTATGCGGCCGCACGTACCACGGTGATGTTCTCCGGCACGCTGAATCCGCAGCATTTCTATCGGGACACGCTTGGGCTCGCCGACGACACGCAATGGCTCGACGTCGAAGGTCCGTTTCGCGCGGAGCAGTTGCAGGTGCACGTGGCCGCTCATGTATCGACGCGCTGGCGTGACCGCGAGCGATCGCTCGCGCCGATCGTCGAGCTGATCGCGAAGCAGTACGACACGCAGCCCGGCAATTATCTCGGGTTCCTGAGCAGTTTCGATTATCTGCAACGCGTAGTCGCGCTGCTGCGCGAGCGGCATCCCGGTTTGCCGGTGTGGACGCAGGAGCCCGGCATGGACGAAGCCGCGCGCGATGCGTTTCTCGCGCGCTTCAGGACGATGAATCAGGGAATCGGCTTCGCGGTGCTCGGCGGCGCGTTTTCGGAAGGTGTCGATCTCACCGGACAGCAACTGATCGGCGCGTTCGTCGCGACGCTCGGTCTGCCGCAGGTCAACGACGTCAACGAGCAGATGCGCCGCGCGCTCGATGCGCGCTTCGGCAATGGCTACGACTACACGTACCTGTACCCGGGATTGCAGAAAGTCGTGCAGGCGGCGGGGCGCGTGATCCGCACCGAACAGGATCGCGGCGTCGTGCATCTGATCGACGACCGCTTTCGCAGGCCGGAAGTGCGGCGCCTGCTGCCGCGCTGGTGGCAGGTTCGCTAGCGCTGCGCCGCGCTAGCGAACCGTTACGCGCTCGAGGCGCGACGCGTCACGTCATGCGTGCGGCGAGGTCGAGCCAGGGTTGGCGGGTGTACCGGGTCCACCGGCCGGGCTCGGATCGACTGGGATCTGATCGTCGAGCGGCGCGTCGCCCTTGTGCGGAGTGTGGTCGCCGCCATCAGGCTGTCCAACGTGGTGGATGCGCGGCACGCCCGCATCGACCTTGGCCTTGCTCGCCGGGTCCCACGTGAGCAGATGACGCTGCGGATTCGCGATCTCGATGCCGAGCTCGCTGAAGCGTTCGAGGATGCGCCGGTTGAACTCGCGTTGCACGCCCCAGCGCGACGTATCGCGGCATTGCATCTGGCCGGCCAGCGTGATCGCCGAACCGTCGACCGCATCGACACCCCAGAACGAGAAGTCCGCGAGGATGCCGTCCTTGAACTTGTCATCCGCGCGCAGCGATGCGCCGATTTCCTTCAGCGTGTCGATCGCGCGCTCGACGTCCTGGCCGAACACGATATTCACGCGCACCGCCGCGTTGCCGATGCCGCGATTCGTGTTGTTCACGGTCGACACCGAACTGAACGGCACCGTAAACAGCGAGCCGTCGCTGCCGCGCAGGCGCACGGTGCGAATCGACAGATATTCGACGGTGCCCGACACGCCCGCAAGCGTGACCCAGTCGCCGACCTGCATCGCGTTTTCCATCAGCAGGAAGATGCCGGTGATGAAATCCTGCACCAGCTTCTGCGAGCCGAAGCCGAGCGCGACGCCGAAGATGCTCGCGCCCGCGAGCAGCGGCCCGATGTTTACACCGAGTTCGCTCAGCCCCGTCAGCACGACGACGAGCGCGATCACGCAGAACAGCGCGCTACGCAGCATCGGCATCAGCGTGCGCAGGCGCGCGGCGCGCACCAGATCGCCGCTGCTCGTCCAGTTGTCGAGGCGGCGTTCGGCCGACACGTTGACCACCTCCCACACCACCAGCGCGATGATCGCGGCCACGGCAATCGTCGCGAGCGCCGAGGCGAGGCGGTGGCCGATCGTGCCGCTGCGGAACAGATCGACGACGTCGACGCCCCACGCCTGCAAGAGCACGAACGCGGTGACGACGCCGATGACCCAGCTGATCACGCGCCGCAGCGCCGGATAGTAACGGTACGCGTGCTGATGCACGAGCGAGCGCGACGCTTCGTCCTGCACGTGGAAGATGCGCGCGAGCGCACCGAAGATCACGATCGACACGACCCGCGCGCCGATCAGTATCGCGAGCGTCATGCCGCCGATATTCACGAGCGCGTGATAGCCGTTCCGTACGTCGAAGGCCCACACGAACCACAGGCCCATCACGATGACCACGGCAACCCAGGCCCACGCGTCCGCGAGCGCGTTGCCCAACATCTGCAACGACTCGTGCGCGGTGAAGCGATCGCGGATCCGGCTGGCGACCGGCTTTGCACAGCGCAGCACGAGGATCGAGATCATCACGTGACCGACCAGCGCGACCACTTTCAGCAGCGCGAGATGCGCGGCGTCGTTCATGCCGAGCGCCTGCGCGACTTCGGCTAGCGCGACGCCGGCGCCCACCACGCTGACGATCCGCACGATCCAGCCGAGGATGAACGCGGCCCACGCATCGCCCATGCGCAGCAGCCGCAGACGCGGCGCGCTCGGCTGCAGAAAGAACGCGCCGACGATCACGACGCAGCGGCACACCACATAGACGTCGATCAGCGAATCGAGCGCGCGGTCCTGCGGCGTGCCGTTGTCGGTGATGATCGAAATCACCGCGCTTGCGGCGGCGACGAATACCACCAGCGGGATCAGGCGAACCAGCGTAATGAGCAACGCGCGCGGCAGACGTTGCAGCAGCGTCCAGTGGTGCGTCGCGTTGCGCTTGCCTTCGGCTTCGATCGCGCGGCCTTTCTCGGATGGCGTCGCGTACGGCGCGGCGGGGCCCGTGGCGACCGCTTGCGCCTCTGCCTCGAGCACCGGCGGCACCGACGACATCGCGGGCAGCGGCGGCGTGTTCGTCGGCGTATGACCGGCCGGCGCGGCGCCGGCGGCACGCGTGGACGGCGGCGCGCTGTCGTTGTCATCCTGCTGCGCGGCTTCGCGGCGCGCAGCGATCGCCCGGTAGATGCGCCGCAGCAGCCGGCGCGTCAGCCATTCGAGCAACAGTGCGGGAATCAGCGCGGCGAGCAGCGACGACAGCACCTTGAACAGCACCACGCGCGCGTGCGGGTTGGCGAACTGCCAGTTCCACCAGGCGCGCACCGACGCGACATCGAGCAGCGCGGCGACCGAGCCGCGCAGCGAGGTCGCGAGATAGCTCGCGTAATGCGCGCCCTGACGCGCGATCTGCGACGCGAGGCCATTGCTTTTGAACGCGGCCGGCACGAGCGACGCTGCGCCGCTGGCGGCGGCCGGTGCCGACGCCGCTGCCGGCGCGGAAGCGGGCGGCGCGCTCAATGCGCCAGCCGCGGCGATCGCCTGCAGCGTATCGGCGACCTGCGCGCGGCGCTTGGGGTCGTTCAGGACGGAGAGCGCGTCGCGGGCCTGCTGAGGTGTCAGCGTGACGGCGGCGGAAGCGGACGTGGGATGGGCGGGCTCAGGCGCGGCGGCAAACACGGGCGCCGCGCCGGCGACCAGAAAAATGAAAAAACAGATACGGAGAAATTTTTGCATGGGGTGTAGAGCGGGATGAAGCCAGGGCGGACGATTGTGCTGGAACGTAGGGCGGTTTCAGCGGGGCGACCCCGGACGGACACGGGCTCGGGCGCCGAAGTTCCTGCGGCGGAGGCCCGCCGGACGGGCGAAAGGGCCGCGAGGGCGGCGCTCGCCGGATGGGGCGTTGAGCCGATAGCATAGCCGATGATCGCCGGCAGGCCTGGCGAAGTCAGCAGAAAGCCTGCCCGGAAGGCCCCGTGGGCGGGGCGGCGCAACGGGCGAGGGGCCGCTTGCCGGGTGGCAATGCTGGCGGTGGCGCGAGGACGCGCTGGATGATTGCGCTAGCTGTAAGCAGAGCGCTTGTGAGTTTTCATTGATCAATCGCCGTCAGCATGCGCTGCTAAGCGTTCACTACAAAAAACGCTTAAATCCGCGCACATGCCACCGACGAGGACTGGCGCTCGGCTTCGTCGCCGGCATCGGGACCGCTGCTCGCGCCGCGCCCGGCTGGCTCCTGATGCAGCCGGTTCGCGTGCATCAGCCGGTACAGCGTCGCGCGCGAAATGCCGAGTTCGGCGGCCGCATCGGACAGCTTGTAGCCGTGTCGCAGCAGCGCGTTCTCGATTGCATCCTTTTCGGCCTTGCTGCGGATTTCCGCGAGCGTGACCGCGGGGCCGTTGTCGGCCTCGGGCAGGCCGAGGTCGCTCGCCGTGATGAAGCGGCCGTCGCTCATCACGACCGCGCGGCGCACGCAGTTGATCAGCTCGCGCACGTTGCCGGGCCAAGGATAGTTCGACATGGCGACGATCGCGTCGCTCGACAGCCCGCGCAGCTTGCGCGCACCGTCCTGCTTGTACATGCTGAGCGCGTAATTGGCGAGCAGCTTGATGTCGCCGCCGCGCTCGCGCAGCGGCGGTTCGATGAGGCGCAGCACACACAGCCGGTGATAGAGGTCGGAGCGGAAACGGCCATCTTCGACGGCGCGCTCCAGGTCGACGTGGGTGGCCGAGATCACGCGCACGTCGACGCTGATCGGACCGTTGCCGCCAAGCCGCTCGATCGTGCCTTCCTGCAGGAAGCGCAGCAGCACCGCCTGGCATTCGTGCGGCATGTCGCCGATTTCGTCGAGAAACAGCGTGCCTTCATGTGCGCTCTCGATGCGGCCGATCTTGCGTTGCAGCGCGCCGGTAAATGCGCCGCGCTCGTGGCCGAACAGTTCGGCCTGCAACAGGCTCGGCGGAATCGCCGCGCAATTGATCGCGACGAACGTGCGGCCCGCGCGCGGCGAGCGATCATGAATAGCGCGAGCGGTCAGCTCCTTGCCGGTGCCGGATTCGCCTGCGATGAACACGGGTGCGTCGGTCACGCCGCACTTGTCGATGCGCCGGTAGAGCTGCTGCATCGGCTCGCATTGACCGACCATGCCGTGACGGCCGACCGACGGCTCGGGCGCGACGCGCGGCTGACGCAGGTTCGACAGCCCATGCGCATGGCCGAGCGCGAACACGAGCCGCTCGTTGAGCCACGGCTGCGTGACGAAGTCGAAGCAGTAATCGAGGATGAAACGGCTGACCAGTTCGTTGTCGGCCTGGCCCGGCACGATCTGCGCGACCCAGTTGGTCTCGACGCGGCGCATGCACAGCGCGAACGCGGATAGCTGCTGGGACGTGCAATCTTCGGGCAGCTGAACGAGACCGACCTTGATGTTGCCGCGTTCGATCATGCGTTCGGCCACAGCCGTGCTTTTTGCGTGCACGGCTTGCCATCCCGACGCGGCCAGAAACTCGACGAGTTTCTGGTCGGGCGCGTTCGCCACGTACAGAACCGTGCGTTCCATCTCGGCCGGCGTGCAAGTCGTAGTCATGATTCCCCCCGTTCGATCCTCAGGACTGCTGTGCGGCGTTGTGAGATTCAGGCGGCCAGTTACTGCAGTCCGGCTGCGACGCATTCACGGCAGCAGCGATCACGAACAAGGGACACTGCAAGCGCGGCGCGAACCGGAACGCGCTGCATGGCGGACCGATTCATGCAATGGCGGCGACCTTGTCGTTCATTGCTGAAACTGCCCGGCGACTTTATCCCCGAATCGTGAAAACCACTTGAACCGTGGCTTGCCTCGTTGACCTGATACAAGCGCTCTGATTGGCGCATGGCCTAACGATAAGCGAAAGCGCCTGAAAGCGCCAGATAAAGAAACATGGATAAGCAATGCGTGTTGGTTTTCCGATTAACACGGATCACTAATGAATAAACGGTCAAGGCCGGATATGCGAGGAATCGCACATTGCATAGCAATTGCTCTGGTATTAAGGAGTGGCTATAACTGACGAGGCGTAAGCAGTCGTGTTTCACAGTTGCGACAGATTGGACAGCACGAGTCGACTGCGCTTTGCCGTGCCCGGCAGGACGCTTCTCCGGCCCTGCGGAACGGCGAAGCCACGTGTGGCCGGCCCCGCGGCCACCCTGCAGGCTGGCGAGACACAGCGGGGGGCGCGCTTTGCCGCCAGCGCGCGGCGAATTGGCGTGTCAGAAACGAATCAATGCCCGCTGCGCAAAAAAATCGGGCGGGCTCGCGGCGCGTCGAAAGCAAACCGATTTCCCCGCAGCGTGAAGCTTTGACGGGCGCCTTACCGATTGTTAAGCGGGTTGGCATAAGCGTTGCAATAAGGTCTGCACAGAAAAATGTTTGCAGCCAGGTCGACGGTACGGGGAAAACCGGATTAAAAAAGACCGGCGGTAAAAAGCTCACTCGCAGGCATGGTCGGGGAAGCCATCAAGTGTCTGCGGGAGCGCGGCGGGGCCTTATTAAATACGTGAGAAAAACGGTTGAGTGGCGGACCGGTGTGACGGCCATTCAAAACCGGACCACAAAAAGGGCATCGACTTCGCCGTTTTTCCTTTTCGACTTTTTGTCCTGACGACGCGAAAAGGATGGCGATAACGACAGGCAACGCGCTGGCAACGTTCGCGAGCGACGCGCCGCAAAGGGAAGGGGCAGCGCCGGATCAGGACCGGCCGGCGCGATGAAGCGGGGAGAGAGGCCATCGTCTCCACAGAGAGACGAATGTACGAGGTGAACCAGGGGCCGTGTCCGTGAGTTGGCACGGGCACGGCGACCTGGCCCGACGGCCGGGGCGCTGCAACGAAGCGGCGTCACCTGGCGCAAATCCGATCGACATCGGGGGCTGTCATGAAACCACAACTGATTCGAAGGCCGGCCGCTTCGGAGGGAACGGGGCGCACTTACCGGCGGTACGTCGCGGCGTCGCGCGCGCGCTTTTTCGCGCAGGCGGCGGGGGCGTCCGTTGATCTGCTGACGCTCGTCGTCGCCGAGGCGCTCGAGCGCCGCGCGCAGGCGGAGATCCGCCGGGGTGTGCTGCGCGACGCGCTGTACGAGAGGCCGGTGCGCGCTGAACGCAGCGCGGCGCATCGGCGCGACGACGATGAAAACGACGTTTGACGCCTGCTGCTCGATACCGGCTCGCGACGGCCGTACGGGAATTCGATAACACCGTTTGCCGGCTCATGGTTTTCACGGAGGAGCGCCGCGGTAAGGAGTTCGCGCCGAAGCCTGCGTCGTCAATCGTGAACAGACGACTTGAATAAAAACCGCGCATGACGCGCCAAGCGCCGCAGAGCTGCCATGATCGACATCTTCCTGATTGCCGCGAGCATTGAAAACGCGCAGCGCATCGTCATGCGGCTCGAACAGAGCGGCGTGCGTTATCGGCTGCACACCGCGTACGGTTCGGCCCGGCAACTGCCAATCCACGCGCGCATGCTCCGCACAGCCGACCTGCTGATCGTCGACGACGCCCATCTGAACGTCCGCGGACTTCGCGGCGTCGAGGAAGCGCTTGCCTGCGCGCCGACGCTCCATTGCATGCTGGTGACGCCGGCGCCGTCCAGCGCGCTGATCGGCGCGGCGCTGCGCATCGGCGTGCGGCAGGTGCTGTCGTGGCCGCTCGACGCGCAGGCCGTCGCCGATGCGCTCGCGCAGATCGAAGCGCGGCGTCGCGCGCCTCAGCGGCGTCGCGCGCGCGTGGTCACGCTGGCGTCGAGCAAGGGCGGCAGCGGCACCACGCTGATCGCGGTCAACCTCGCGTGCGCGCTCGCCGCGCAGCGTGAGCGGCGCGTGCTGCTGATCGACCTGAGCCAGCAATTCGCCGACGCGAGCCTGCTGATGGCAAATCGCCCGCCGCCGATGACGCTCGCCGATCTGTGCTCGCGCGATGAGCAACTCGACGCGGCGCTGTTCGACGCGTGCGCGATGCACGTGCGTCCGAACCTCGACCTGCTCGCCGGCGCCGGCGATCCGCTGAAGGCCGCCGAACTGCTGCCCGGCCAACTCGAGCGGATTCTGACGCTGGTGCGCCCGCGCTACGACGCGGTGCTGATCGACGTCGGCCCGAGCCTGAATCCGTTGACGATCCGCGCGCTCGCGCACAGCGACGCGATCTGCATGGTGGTGCGGCAGAACCCGCTGTACCTGCATGGCGCGCGCCGCATGCTCGATATCTTTCGCGAGCTGGGGCATCCGGCCAGCAAGGTGCGAGTCGTCGTCAATCAATACGACAAGGACGCGCAGATCAATCTGCCGATGCTCGAACGCACGCTCGGCGCGAGGGTCGCGCATCAACTGCCGCGCGACGATCAGCACGTCGACGACGCGCTGAGCCTCGGTGTGCCGCTCGTCGCGTGCGCGCGCGACAGCGGGCTTGCGCAAGGCATCGTCCTGCTCGCGAACATGCTGTGGCCGGCCGGTGCCGAGCGCCGCAAAAGCATGCTCGGCCGGCTGCTCGCGACGTGGCCGAATCTGCCGCCGCAATTGAAGCCGGGCATCTAGTCCGACGACGAGCGCTATCGCGCATACCGTAGTAAGGTGAGATACAGGGTCCTCCCCCGGCCTTTTTGAACAGGTAGAGCGGCGGCGTCAGAGTTTCGAAAGCCGCGAGCAGGCTCGCGCCGTCCGGTCATTCCAGCGAGAAAATCACGTGAGCGCAGCACCGTCCATGCAAAACGCGCAGGGTTTCAGCGACCTCGCGTCGATCCTGTCCAATCCGATTCTGAATACGGATTCGTACAAGGCATCGCACTTTCTGCAATATCCGCCCGATGCGACGGCAATGTTCTCGTATATCGAATCGCGCGGCGGACGTTACGAGCGCACGCTGTTTTTCGGCTTGCAGATGCTGCTGAAGGAATACCTGTGCCGGCCCGTCACCGGCGCGATGATCGACCAGGCGCGCGCGTTCTTCAGCGTGCACGGCGAGCCGTTCAACGAAGCGGGCTGGCGCTACGTCGTGCAGCAATACGGCGGCCATCTGCCGGTGCGGATTCGCGCGGTGCCCGAAGGCTCGGTCGTGCCGACGCACAACGTGCTGGTCACCGTCGAATGCGACGATCCCCACGTATTCTGGCTCGGGTCGTATCTGGAGACGATGCTGATGCGCGTGTGGTATCCGATCACGGTCGCGACGCAAAGCTGGCATCTGCGCCAGACGATCCGCGCAGCTCTGCTGAAAAGCAGCGACGATCTTTCGCAGTTGCCGTTCAAGCTGCACGATTTCGGTGCGCGTGGCGTGTCGAGCGCGGAGTCGGCGGCGATCGGCGGCGCGGCGCACCTCGTCAGCTTCATGGGCTCGGATACGGTGCTCGGGGTGGTTGCGGCGAATCACTACTACCACGACAGCATGGCCGCGTTCTCGGTGCCCGCGGCCGAGCACAGCACGATCACGGCGTGGGGCCGCGAGCGCGAAGTCGACGCGTATCGCAACATGATTGACCGCTTCGGCAAGCCGGGCGCGATCGTTTCGGTGGTGTCCGACTCTTACGACCTGTTCGCCGCGCTGAACGCATGGGGCGGCGAGCTGAAGCAGGCCGTGCTCGATTCCGGCGGCACGCTGGTGATTCGCCCGGACTCCGGCGATCCGTGCACGATCGTGCTGTACACGCTGCGCTCGCTCGAGGCGTCGTTCGGCTCGCAGACGAACAGCAAAGGGCGGCGCGTGCTCAACCACGTACGCGTGATCCAGGGTGACGAGGTGAACCCCGATTCGATCCCCGCGATTCTCGCCGCGATGGACGAGGCCGGCTTCGCCGCCGACAACATCGTGTTCGGCATGGGCGGCGCGCTGTTGCAGAAGATCAACCGCGATACGCAGCGCTTCGCGATGAAGTGCTCCGCGATCCGGCTCGGCGACACGTGGCACGATGTGTCGAAGGACCCGGTCACCGATCACGCCAAGCGCTCGAAGAAAGGCCGGCTCACTTTGCTGCGCCATCGCGCCAGCGGCGAGTACCGGACGGTCACGTTGCCGACCGTGTGGGACGAGCGCACGGTGGCGGGCGAGTGGGACGAAGTGCTCGAGACGGTGTTCGATACGGGCCGCTTGCTGGTCGATACGTCGTTGGCCGAGATTCGAGGCCGCGCGTATGCGGACGAAGTTTGATCAGCCATGCCTGACGATCCGTTGATGAACGACTGCATCGCCCATGCGTGTTTGCGTCCGGATCATCTATGGCGCGACCTTGGTCTCGCAGGCCGCGATGACGTGACGTGGATGTTCACGCGCTACTTCCCGACGCTGGTCGAGCGCAACATCGATAACCTGCGCTGGAAGAAATTCCTCGCATCGCAATGCGCGCTCCCGTTGGGTCTGGAGCCGGGACCCGCGCCGGGTTGCCCGGGCTGCAGGACTACGGGTACTGCTTTCCACGGCAGCCTTGAAGCGCGCCACTGAGGGGTCGGCGCGAAACCGTTCGTGTATGCTTGCGCGCACGGCCGACACCGCAAAAGCCGCTAAAAGCAGAGCCGCTCCGGCGACGAAGTCCACCAGGGCGCGTCCCGAAGTGCGCTTCAGAATGCGCATCCGTAGCGGCGATGCGGTTGCACTCGGGCCAGGCAAGGTCGATCTGCTCGAGGCGGTGCGCGACTATGGATCGATCTCGGCGGCGGGGCGGAGTCTCGATATGTCGTATCGGCGCGCGTGGCTGTTGATCGACAAGCTGAATCGCTCGCTGAAGTCGCCGGCCACGCAATCGGAGCAGGGCGGTCAGAGCGGCGGCGGCTGCACGCTGACGCCGGTCGGCGAAACCATCATCCGGCTGTATCGTGACGTCGAGGAAGAGGCGCGGCGAAGCTGCGCGAAGCAGATCGCCGAACTGGCGAAACTGATCCGCTCGTGAAGGCCACGATCGCGTCGGCGCTATCGGTGCGCTCAGCCGTGCCGCAAACAGAACACCGAAGGCGGCGGATGGCGAAGCTGCGCGACGTGCTCGGGATGCAGCCGCGCGATCAACTCGACGAAACTCGCGACGCTCGCAGATCCGCTTCAGCGTATTCATCGAACCGTGATCGATGCAATCGACTGGAAACACGACGATATCCGCGCCCGGTAGCGCGGCGACCAGCAGCCCCTTGCGATCCTCGACACCGCCGTCGTGCGCGATCCTTGAGCGCGGCATCGGAGCCGGGCCGGCCACCCACGGATACTGCTGATCGCGCTCGGCAATCTGCTGACCGCGCTCGCGGCCGGCGGCGCGCGCTACGTGTGGGTTCTTCGCCGCGGGTTTTGCGGCGGCGCTGGGAGTGGCGGCGCTCGTCGCGGCGTCGGTGGCGGCGGTGGTGTGGGGGCTCGCCGGGCGGGCGGAGGTGGCGCGTTTCCAGGCGGCGGTATCGGAAGGGGAAAGCCGTCGTCGGCTCGCGCCGGTCCCCCATTCGCGCCGTTTTCCTATATCGTGTGCGCCAGGTCCGCCGCCTACCGCGCGCGGGCTGTCTTTTCGGAGCGCGGCGCGCCTCTGCGCGCGCATGACACGTGATGCGCTCCCGCAATACACCACACGACATCAATGAGCCATCCGAACACCGAGCTGATCGAACGCTTCTACACCGCCTTCCAGCAACGCGACGCCGAGACCATGGTCGCCTGTTATGCCGACGACGCCGTCTTCAGCGACCCCGCCTTCGGCGAACTGGTCGACGACGAAGTGCGCGACATGTGGCGCATGCTCGTCAAGCACGCGCAGGACTTCACGCTGACCTTCAGCGACATCGAGGCCGACGACCGTACCGGCCGCGCGCAGTGGGTGGCGCGCTACCGTTTCGTCCAGACCGGGCGCGACGTCGTCAACCGGATCGAAGCGCGTTTCGTGTTCCGCGACGGGCTCATCGTCGAGCATCGCGACCGCTTCGATCTGTGGCTGTGGATGCGCCAGGCGATGGGCATGCGCGGCACGCTGCTCGGCTGGTCGCCGTTCGTGCAGCGGATGCTCAGGCAGCAGGCGCGCCGGGGGCTGCTGCACTATCGCGGGCAATTGAATCGCGAGCGCGGCTAGCCGCGTGCGTGCGGCGCGCGCATCGCGCTTGCTATGATCGAAGCACGCGCGCGCCCGCACTCCTTGCCGGGCCGCCGCACAGGAAACGCTATGCGAGTCGTCGATGCCGCCTGGCAAGAATGGCTGAGCAGCAATGTCGCGCGCGGCTGCACGCCGGGCTCGATGATCGACGCGATGGTGCAGGCCGGCTTTGCCGACGGCGAGGCCCGCGTCGCGGTCCACCATGCGTTCGACCGGCGCGCGTGCCGCCCCGCGGCGCCCGCCACACTCGCCGATCCCGCCACCAATCCTTATCGCTACGACGCTGCGCCGGTTGCACGCGGCAACCTGATCCGCGCCGCTGACCGCGAGGTACGCGTGTTACTCCGCTGCGAGCGCCCGCAGCTGGTCGTGTTCGCCGACGTGCTGTCGGCCGTGGAATGCGCGGAGCTGATCGAACGCTCGCGGCATCGGTTGAAACGCTCGACGACGGTCAATCCACTCACCGGCCACGAAGACGTGATCCGCAGCCGGACCAGCGAAGGCGTGTGGTATCGGCGCGGCGAGGACCGGTTGATCGCGCGAATCGAACAACGCATCGCGAGCCTGACGAACTGGCCGCTCGAAAACGGGGAAGGCCTGCAGGTGCTTCATTACGGCACGAGCGGCGAGTACAGCCCGCATTTCGACTTCTTCGCGCCCGATCAGCCCGGCAGCGCGGTGCACACCGCGCAGGGCGGCCAACGCGTCGCGACACTGATTATCTATCTGAACGACGTCGCCGACGGCGGAGAGACGGTGTTCCCCTCAGCAGGCCTGTCGGTCGCGGCGCGGGCGGGCGGCGCGGTGTATTTCCGCTACATGAATGGTGAGCGTCAGCTCGACCCGTCGACGCTGCACGGCGGCGCGCCGGTGCTGGCCGGCGACAAATGGATCATGACGAAGTGGATGCGCGAGCGCGCGTATGGCTGACGCGGCGCCTATTCGGCCGCTTTATAAACATCCGGCCGATGCAGCTCCATATACCGCTCGGGGTTCGCGAGCGACGTGAACCCATGCGGCGCATAGACGTGATGCGCGTCGGTCGTGACTAGCACGACTCTGCGCAGACTGGCGAGCGACGGGCTCGCAAAGATATGTTTCATCAACGCCGACGCATAGCCGTGGCCGCGATGCGCCGGCAGCACGAACACGTCGCACAGGTAAGCGAAGGTCGCCTCGTCGGTGATCAGACGTCCGAACGCGATCTGCTCGCCGTCGACAAATCCGCCGAAGCACAGCGAACCGGCGACGGCCCGCTCGAAGGTCGCGCGCGGCATGCCCTTGGCCCACGGCGTTTCCTGCGACAGGAACGCGTAGACCATGTCGAGGTCGAGATCGGCGATGCGGCTGGATATCTTCAGTTCGCTGGCTTGCATGGGGTGTCTCCTGTTTCGCGTAGCGGCAGCGTGTGCCCTTAGCCCTTCGCGGTAGTCTCGCCACCGCGCGAACCCCCGCCAATGCTCTGGCCGGCATTGCGCGCGAGCCCCATATAACCGATCACCGACAGCAGCGTCAGCACGCCGGCGAACAGGAACGCGAGGCGGAAATCGTCGAGCGTGAACACGTGGCCGGTCGTCTCGCCGTTGAACAGCGCCGCGACGCGCAGCGACACCGCGCCGAACGCGATGCCCAGACCGATCGTCATTTGCATGGCCGCGCTCCATAGCGTGCTCGCCGCACTCATCTGCGTCTGCTGGATATCGGCGTAGGCGAGCGTCGCCAGCGTCGAGAACTGCATCGAGCGCGTGACGCCGTACACGAACACCACGATCAGCACCAACACCAGCGGTACGTCCGGCGTCAGCAGTCCGCACAAGGTGATGAAAATGCCCGCCACGACGACGTCGACGATCGCCACCGTCCGGAAGCCGTAGCGCTGCAGGATGCGCGTGGTCAGCGCCTTCATGCCGAGGTTGCCGACCGCGCTCGCGAGCAGCAGCAGACCCGAGCGGAACGCCGACAGCCCGAAGCCGACCTGGAACAGCAGCGGCATCAGATAGGGCACCGCGCCGATGCCGATGCGCGTGAACGAACCGGTGATGACCGTCACCGAGAACGTCGGCACCTTCAGCGTCGACACGTCGACGAGCGGATGCGGATGACGCTTCGCGTGCAGGAACGCGCTCGCGCCGACCAGCAGACCGCCCGCCACGACTGCGATCGCGAGCCACGCATTGGTGGCCGGCTGGCTCGCGAGCTCCGCACCGTACAGGATCGCGGTCAGCGCGACGCCGCTCAGCAGCAGGCCGACGACGTCGAGCGGCTTGCGTTCGGAGCCGCGCAGGTTCGGCACGATGGCGAGCGCGACGGCGATCGCCGCGAGGCCGAACGGCACGTTCAGCAGGAAGATCCAGCGCCACGACGCGTAGGTCGTGATGAAGCCGCCGATCGGCGGGCCGACCACCGGTGCCGCGATGGCCGGCCAGGTGATCGTCGAGATCGCCTGCATCATGCGGGCTTTCTCGGTGCTGCGGACCACGATCAGACGGCCGACCGGCACCATCATCGCGCCGCCGATGCCTTGCAGCAGCCGCGCGGCCGTGAACTCGGGCACGTTCTGCGACAGCCCGCACAGCACCGACGCGACCGTGAACACGCCGATCGCGCTGACGAACACGGTGCGCGCGCCGCAGCGGTCGGCGACCCAGCCGCTCGCGGGGATGAAGATCGCGAGCGCGAGCATGTAGGCGGTCATGCCGAGGCTCAGGCTGTTCGGGCCGACGCCGAACGAACGCGCCATCTGCGGCAGCGCCGTGGCGATCACCGTGGTGTCGAGGTACTCCATGAAGAAGGTGGCCGCGACGATGTAAGGCAGCCAGCCGACGTGCGCGGTGCGGGTGCCGCTGCTGCTCATCGCGCGAGCTCCCGCGGCGCGCTGAGGCGCGCGCAAAGACCATTGACGGGCCGGCGCGCGGCGCGCGAAGCGTGTGACTTCATGGTGCTTGAGATGACCTTTCGTGTGCGTTTTTATGCTTCGGGCTGGCGGGAACATCAGCTTGGCTGAGTTTCAGCCCCGCTTTCCAGCCCTGAATCCTAACGCAAGAAAGGTCCCCTTTCATGCAGGCGTGCAGCGCGCCGCCGCGCCGCCGCCGTTGCGTCAGTCCTTCGCCGCGTACTCCTTGTCCAGCCGGTCATACAGCGGCTTGTTGACGAGCCGCTGGCGCTCGCTGAACGGCGCGACGATCGTCGCGTCCTCGTCGAGGCGGCCATTGCTTTGCAGCGTGCCGAGCGCGCGCTGCATGCCGAGCACCGCGCCCTGCAGCGCCGCGTTCGCGTACAGCACGATGCCGTAGCCGAGCTTCGCGAGCGCGTCGCGCGACTGCACCGGCGTCTTGCCGCCGATCACGATGTTGATCAGCTGCGGCACGTCGAATAACCCCGGCAGACGCTCGATGTCGGCGAGCGATTCGGTTGCCTCGATGAACAGGATGTCGGCGCCCGCCTCGATGAAGCGATGACCGCGTTCGATCGCGTCCTCGATGCCGTGGACCGCGGCCGCATCGGTGCGCGCCATGATCTGCAGGTTCGCGTCCTCGCGCGCGTCGACGGCCGCGCGGATCTTGCCGACCATCTCGCTCGTCGCGACGACTTCCTTACCCGAGAAGTGGCCGCATTTCTTCGGCATCACCTGGTCTTCGAACTGGATCACGTCGGCGCCGCTGCGCTCGAGCACGCGCACGGTCTGGCGCACGTTCAGCGCGTTGCCGAAGCCGGTGTCGGCATCGACGATCAGCGGCAGCGCGACCGCGTCGCGGATGCGCGCGGTGTGCTCGGCGACTTCGGCAAGGCCGATGAAGCCGAGATCGGGCAGACCGAGCGACATGTTGGTGACGCCCGCGCCGGTGATGTAGACCGCCTCGAAGCCGGCGTCCTCGATCACGCGCGCGCTCATCGCGTTGAACGCGCCGGGCACGAGGAGGCCCTGACGCTGATTGACCTTGGCGCGGAACGCGGCGCGGCGGGTGGCGGAAGTGGTGGTCATGATGCGGGTCTCCAGAAGGGAAATCGGTAGTGGAACGCGGGTGACATTCTGCAGGAAACGTGCCATTGGCCGATGTTCCGCGCGTTGTGCCGATGGAACAAGGGTTTGCGCGCTGCGGGCTCGGCTCGGAGGTTCGTGGCAAAATCGGTGGAACGTTTCATGAAACGTTTCGCGGAACGTTTCAATCAAGGAGAACACGGTGTCCACGTTTAGCCCATTCGTCGCGAACCCGAGTCCCGCCGTCGATGTCGGGCGCCCCGGCGTCGCACTCGTCAGTATCAGCCGACTGCAATCGCTTTGCGAGGCGGTAGCGCCGCGCTATGCCGGCCGCGCGAAATTCTTCACGGTGCGGGAGGGCTATGGCGCTGCCGTCGCCGCGTTGCAGGCATACGTGGACGCAGGTTCCGTCGATGTCGTACTGTCCGCCGGCTCGAACGGCGCGTATCTGCGCGAAAATCTCAGCGTGCCGGTCGTGATGGTCAAGGTGAATGGCTTCGACGTGTTGAGCGCGATCACGCGCGCCACCGCCACGTGGCCGCAGGCGCGCATCGGGCTGGTGCTGCATGAAGCGATCGCGCAGGAACTGGCCGACCTGAGCCCGCTGCTGAACGTCGATTTGCGGCAGCGCGCGTACCGGTCGATCGACGAAGTGCGGCACGCGGTCGATGAACTCGCCGCGCAGGGCTGCCGCGTGGTGGTCGGCGCGGGCATGGCCTGCGATCTGGCGCAGCAGGCCGGCATGGAAAGCGTGTTCCTGTACTCGCTCGCCGCGGTCGAGGAAGCGTTCGAGCGCTCGGTCGAACTGGCGCGCGTGAGCCGCCAGAAGGAATCGAAGCGGGTGCGCCTGAATACGATCGTCGCGCACCTGCGCGACGGCGTCGCCGCGTTCGACGAAGCCGGCCAGCTCGAAGCCGTCAACCCGGCGATGCTCGACCTGCTCGGTTTAGGCCCGGCGCAGGAGGCGCCGAAGGACGACGAGGACACCCCCGCGCGGGTCGGACGCGCGCTCGCGCCGCTGTTGCGCGAGACGCGGGTCGCCGATGAGCCGGTCGACGAACGCATCGAGCAGATCGGGGGGCGCGCGCTGATCGTCAACTGTGTGCCGATCGTCGAGCAGGGCGAGCGGGCAGGTTTTGTCGTGACCGCGCAGGACGCGCTGGTTGCGCAGCGGATCGACCGTTCGCTGCGCACCAGCCAGCGCCCACGGCATCTGGTCGCGCGGCATCGGCTCGACGATCTGATCGGCGAGTCGGTGGCGCTCGAACGCGTGCGCCGGCTCGCGCGCGCCGGCGCCGCGCACGACGCGACCGTGCTGCTGAGCGGCGAAAGCGGCACCGGCAAGGAACTGGTCGCGCAGGGCATCCATAACGCGAGCCGGCGGCGCGGCAATCCGTTCGTCGCGTTCAACTGCGCGGCGCTGCCCGAGGGGCTGATCGAAAGCGAGCTGTTCGGGCACGAGGAAGGGGCGTTCACGGGCGCGCGGCGCGGCGGCAAGCCGGGACTATTTGAAATCGCGCACACCGGCACCATCTTTCTCGATGAAATCGGCGAAATGCCGGCCGCGCTGCAAAGCCGGCTCTTACGCGTGCTGCAGGAACGCGAGGTGATGAAGCTCGGCGCGGGCCGCGCGACCCCGGTCGACGTGCGTGTGATCGCCGCGACGCACCGCGATCTGCACGCGCTCGTCGAGCAGGGCGCGTTTCGCGCGGATCTGTATTTCAGATTAAATCTGCTTCAGATAAAATTGCCGCCGCTGCGCGAACGCCGCGCCGACATCGCGCCGCTGGCGCGGCATCTGCTGGAGCGCGGCGCGCTGCAATACGGCTTGTCGGCGGCGGCGCTCGAGCGGGTGCTCGCGTTTCTCGACCCGCTTTTCGCGAATTACGCGTGGCCCGGCAACGTCCGCGAACTGGAAAATCTGCTGGCGCGCGCGGCAATTTATATCGGCGACGTGACCGGCGAGTTGTCCGGGAACTCGACCGCCGACGCCTTGCCAGACTGGTTGGCGGTATTTCCCGAGTTCAGCCGGATCAGGCCGGCTGGGGACGAGCGAATCACGGAAGCGTCTCAGGACGCTGGCCCTGGCAACACGGCGCCCCGCGCCAGCCCCACCCGCGAGGATGCGCTGCGTGCCCTGGAACAATCCGGCGGCAATCGCGCCGCCGCCAGCCGCGCGCTCGGCATCGGCCGAACCACGCTGTGGCGGCTTCTGAAGGGCTGAATCGCCCGGCCATTCGACCGATAGTCTGAACCGCCAAAATTAATAGGGATGGACTATCGAAGTCATTAATACAATCCACTTTACCTATTAAGTGTAGTCTGACATACTGGCTCTACTTTCCAACCACCCTCCAAAGAGGATTCAGCAAATGCCGATCATCAACAGTCAAGTCAAACCGTTCAAAGCACAGGCTTACCACAACGGCGATTTCAAGACCGTCACTGAAGAAGACCTGAAGGGCAAGTGGTCGGTTTTCGTGTTCTACCCGGCAGACTTCACCTTCGTGTGCCCGACCGAACTGGGCGACCTGGCCGATCGTTACGAAGAGTTCAAGAAGATTGGCGTTGAAATCTACAGCGTGTCGACCGATACGCACTTCACGCACAAGGCCTGGCACGACACGTCGGACACGATCCAGAAGATCAAGTACCCGATGCTGGCTGACCCGACGCTCGCTATCTCGCGCAACTTCGACGTGCTGATCGAAGAAGAAGGCCTCGCGCTGCGCGGCACGTTCGTGATCAACCCGGAAGGCGAGATCAAGCTGTGCGAAATCCACGACAACGGCATCGGCCGTGACGCTGGCGAACTGCTGCGCAAGGTTCAGGCTGCGCAATACATCGCGGCTCACCCGGGTGAAGTGTGCCCCGCCAAGTGGACGCCGGGCGCAGAAACGCTGACCCCGTCGCTCGACCTGGTCGGCAAGATCTAAGGTCCGCGCAGCTCACGCTGCACTCGCAGTCTGCATCTGCCGGGATCTTCCCGGCGCATCACCGCGCGAATCGCATGCTACGGCGTTTCGCGCGTTCCCCGGGCCCAGCATGTCCTATCCGGATGTGTGCGGCGCCGGGACACCAACACCCCTCGTCACGGAATCGCAACGCCATGCTTGACGCCAATCTCAAGACTCAACTGAAGTCGTACCTCGAAAAAGTTAGCAGGCCTATCGAGCTCGTCGCATCGGTCGACGACAGCGCGAAGTCGCAGGAGCTGCTGGCCCTGCTGAACGACATCGCGACTCTGTCGGAGCGCGTGACGGTGATCGAGCGTCGCGGTGACGATGAGCGCAAGCCGTCGTTTTCGATCGGCGAAGCGGGCAAGGAAGCGGGCATTCGTTTCGCCGGCATTCCGATGGGTCATGAATTCACGTCGCTCGTCCTCGCACTGCTGCAGGTCGGCGGCCATCCAGTCAAACTCGACGATGCGGTGATCGAACAGATCCGCAGCCTCGACGGCGACTATCAATTCGAAACGTATTTCTCGCTGTCGTGCCAGAACTGCCCGGAAGTCGTGCAGGCGCTGAACGTGATGGCACTGATCAATCCGCGCATCCGTCACGTCGCGATCGACGGCGCGCTGTTCCAGAACGAAGTCGAAGCGCGCCAGGTCATGGCGGTACCGACGATGTTCCTGAACGGCGAAACCTTCGGCCAGGGCCGCAGCGGCGTGAAGGAAATCCTCGCGAAGCTCGACACCAACGCCGGTGCGCGCGCCGCGAAGGAACTGGCAAAGAAGCCGGTGTTCGATACGCTGATCGTCGGCGGCGGCCCTGCGGGCGCTGCGGCGGCGATCTACTCGGCGCGCAAGGGCATCGCGACTGGCGTCGTGGCGGAGCGTTTCGGCGGCCAGGTGCTCGATACGCTGGCGATCGAAAACTTCGTGTCGGTGACCGAAACCGAAGGCCCGAAGTTCGCGACCGCGCTCGAACAGCACGTGAAGGCCTATGACGTCGACATCATGGACGTGCAGCGTGCCGAAGCGCTGATTCCGGGGCGCATCAACGAAGTGCGTCTCGCGAACGGCGCGGTGCTGAAGGCGAAGACGATCATCCTCGCAACCGGCGCACGCTGGCGCGAAATCAACGTGCCGGGCGAGCGCGAGTACCGCAATCACGGCGTCGCCTACTGCCCGCACTGCGATGGCCCGCTGTTCAAGGGCAAGCGCGTCGCGGTGATCGGCGGCGGCAACTCGGGCGTCGAAGCGGCGATCGACCTCGCGGGTCTCGTGCGCGAAGTGACGCTGCTCGAATTCGGCGCGACGCTGCGGGCCGACGAAGTGCTGCAACGCAAGCTGCGCAGCCTGCCGAACGTGAAGATCGTCACCCAGGCGCAGACCACGGAAATCACCGGCGACGGCAAGAAGGTCGACGGTCTGGTCTATAAGGACCTCGCTTCGGGCGACGTGAAGAAGGTCGAACTCGAAGGCGTGTTCGTGCAGATCGGTCTCGTGCCGAACACCGAATGGCTGAAGGGCACGGTCGAACTGTCGAAGCACGGCGAGATCGTCGTCGATGCGCGCGGCGCGACGTCGGTGCCGGGCGTGTTCGCCGCCGGCGACGTGACCACGGTGCCGTTCAAGCAGATCGTGATCGCGGTAGGCGAAGGCGCGAAGGCATCGCTGTCCGCGTTCGATCACCTGATCCGCCACAGCGAAGAAGTCGCGGCGGTCAGCGAAGCGGAAGCCGAAGCAGCAGTTTGATCCGGTAGATCAGAGACGCAAACGGCGGCCCGCGGGCCGCCGTTTCAGTTTGCGCACGAAAAAAGGCCCGCGGCATGCGGGCCTTTTTCGTTAAAGCGCGGCAATCGGTATCAACGACGGTCGAACGAATACTTGCCGGGGCCGGTCACGCACAACAACAGCAAGCCGCCGATGATGCCGATGTTCTTGTAGAAATGGATCATGTTGTCGTATTGCATCGCGCCCGTCATATTCCAGTAGTGGTGGCCGATGATCGCGGTGCCGAGCGTATACAGCGCAAGCAGCAGCGCCAGCGGTCGCGTGAAGAAACCCACTAGCAGCGCGACGCCCACGACCAGTTCCATCACCACCGCGATAACGGCGGACAACTCCGGCACAGGCGCGCCGGTCGACGTCATATAGGCGACGGTGCCGGAAAAGCCGGTCAGCTTCGACCAGCCGAACATCACGAACAGCACCATCAGCAGGATTCGGGCGACGAGAACCACAGCGTCTTTCTGGTTTTCAAACAGCGTATAGCGCATGATTTTTCCCGTTAGGGTAGAGAGTTGAAGCTCGCTGGACCTTGTCGTCCAACGAGCCAGATCAAGATTGAGTCATTAGCGGCGCAAGCGGAGCGCTTATGCCCACAACGCCGAGGTCTCGATGTTGCGCAGGTCGAACACGAGCACTTCCGCGTCGCGGCCCTGCGTGAACGTCAGCGCTTCTTCGCCACGCACCCGTGCGCCATCACCCTCGCCAAGCTCGACGCCATTCACCGTGACGCTGCCGCGCGCCACATGAACATACGCATAACGGTCCTTCGCGAGTTCGAGCCGCGCGGTTTCGTCGCCGTTGAAAAGACCCGCATACACACGTGCGTCCTGTTGCAACTGCAGCGAACCGTCCGCACCATCCGGCGACAGCACCAGCCGCAGCACGCCGCGCTTGTCGGCCGCGCCGAAATGCTGTTGCTGATAGCGCGGCTGCGTGCCTTGCTGCGCCGGTGCGATCCAGATCTGCAGGAAGTGCACCGGCTCGCTCTTCGAATGGTTGTATTCGCTGTGCGCCACGCCGGTGCCTGCGCTCATCAACTGGATGTCGCCCGGCACGATCACCGAGCCCGTGCCCATCGTGTCCTTGTGTTCGAGCGCGCCTTCGAGCACGTACGAAAAGATCTCCATGTCGCGATGCGGATGCTTGCCGAAGCCTTGCGCCGGTGCCACACGGTCGTCGTTGATCACGAGCAGGTCGGAGAAGCCGTTCTGCTTCGGATCATGATAGTGCGCGAATGAAAACGTATGGCGCGAGCTGAGCCAGCCGTGTTCCGCGCGGCCACGTTGGTTGGCGTGTCTGATTTCGAGCATGCTGTTTTCTCCTTGAGTTTTGTCGTGTGATCCGGGCCAGATGTTTGGCTGCGATCGATGAATGACAGTGTAGGTCAATCCAGATCGTTATAATCATGGTAAAACCGGAAACACTGTCGCATTGGAGTGGACAATAAGATGCAGCTCGATGACATGCGGATCTTCGTCGCGACCGTCGACGCCCACAATTTCACCGCCGCGGCAAACCGGCTGTCGCTGTCGAAACAGTTCGTGAGCCGCCGTGTGATGGCGCTCGAAGAGGCGCTCGGCGTGCAACTGCTGATTCGCAATACGCGCAAGCTGGCGGTGACCGATCTGGGCCAGGAGTTCTACGAGCGGGCCAAGCGCATCCTCGGCGAGGTCGAGGACGCCGAGCAGGCGATGTCGCTGCGCCGTGCCGGGCCGCGCGGGCTGCTACGCGTGAGCGCGCCGATGTCGTTCGGCATGACGCATCTGTCGCCGCTCGTCGCCGCGTTTCTGCGCGAGCATCGCGACGTGCGCTTCGATATGGAACTGAGCGACCGCGCTGTCGACGTGGTCGGCGAGGGCTTCGACATGGCGATCCGCATCGGCACGCTGGCGGATTCGTCGCTGATCGCGCAGAAGCTGATCGACGTGAGGATGATCGCGTGCTGCAGCCCCGGTTATTTGCGGCGGCGTGGCAGCCCGGCCGTGCCGGCAGATCTCGCGAATCACGATTGTCTGCTGTACGGCCATGGCGGCGCGGTGAGCTGGGAGTTTCGCGTCGACGGCGCGGCGAAGAGCGTCGAGGTGCGCGGGCCGTTGCGGGCCAATAACGGCGAGCTGATTCGCGATTCGGCCGTCGCGGGACTGGGAATCGTCCGGCTGCCCGATTTCATCATCGCCGATGCGCTCGCCAGCGGACAGCTCGTGCCCGTGCTAGAAGCATTCCTGCCGTCGGCGACGGGCGTCTATGCGGTGTATCCGCAGCATCGGCAAAGCTCGGTCACGATCCGGGCATTCGTCGAGTTTCTGCGCACGCATCTGAGGAAAAAGCTCGCGGCCGAACCGCGGACGCCCGTCGGCTAAATCTTCTAAACCCCATCAACCGTCGCGGAAGATGAAGCTGTACGCGCTCAACGCCGGCACGCCGCCCAGGTGCGCATACAGCACGCGCGAGCCGGCCGGAAATTCGCCGTTACGGACCTTGTCGATCATGCCGTGCATCGATTTTCCCTCGTACACCGGATCGGTCAGCATGCCTTCGAGCCGCGCGCACAATCGGATCGCCTCGAGCGTGCCGTCGTTGGGCAGACCGTATTCCGGGCCGCCGTAGCGCTCGTCGAGCACGATGTCCTTCGCGGTGATGTCGCGGCCCAGCTCGACGCTCTCGGCGGTCCGCTTCGCGATGCGCGTGATCTGCTCGCGCGTCTGCGCCGGTTTCGCCGAGGCGTCGATGCCAATTACCCGCTCGGCGCGGCCGTCGGCGGCGAAACCGACCACCATGCCCGCCTGGGTGCTGCCCGTCACCGAGCACACGACGATGTAGTCGAATTTGAAACCCAATTCGGCTTCCTGCTGGCGAACCTCTTCGGCGAAGCCGACGAAGCCGAGCGCGCCCAGCGGATGATCCGAGCAGCCGGCCGGAATCGCGTACGGCTTGCCGCCGGCGGCGCGCACACTGTCGAGCGCGTCTTCCCAGCTCTTGCGAAAGCCGATGTCGAAGCCGTCCGGCACGAGCCGCACGTCGGCGCCCATCATGCGCGACATCTGGATGTTGCCGACACGGTCGTAGACCGCATCCGAGTAGTTGACCCAGTTCTCCTGCACGAGCACGCACTTCAGACCCAGATGCGCGGCAACCGCCGCGACCTGGCGCGTCTGGTTCGACTGGATGCCGCCGATCGATACCAGCGTGTCGCAGCCTTGGGCGAGTGCGTCGGGGATCAGATATTCGAGCTTGCGGGTCTTGTTGCCGCCGAACGCGAGGCCGCTATTGCAGTCTTCGCGCTTGGCATAGAGCTTGACCTTGTCGCCGAGATGCTCGCTCAGACGGTTGAGCGGCTGGATCGGCGTCGGCCCGAAGGTGAGCGAATAGCGGGGGAATCGTTGCAGGTTCATCGGGGCTCCGTGGTGGGTGATTTCCGAGAGTTCATGTTAGAAAAAACCGTCGGAAATGAGCTTGCGAAAAAAATCGGCCAGACCTATTTTTAAAAATCAGCGAATCTCCGCTTCCTCACAAAACTTCGTAAAGATGGCCACTAGCGCAACAAAAGTTCGTGCTGGATCGAAACCTTCCGATCGGCAACACGCGCTCGATCGCATCGATCGCGCGATCCTGCGGCAGTTGCAGACCGACGCGTCCATTTCGAACGTGGCGCTCGCGGCGAAAGTGAAGCTGAGCGCGCCGGCGTGTTTGCGGCGCGTCGAGCGCTTGAAGGAATCGGGGCTGATTCGAGGCGTGGTCGCGCTGCTCGACCCCAAGGCGGCGGGCGCGGGCATGCTGGTGATCATCGGCGTGGTGCTCGATCGCTCGACGCCAGAGTCGTTCGCCGAATTCGAAAAGGCCGCGCAGAAGGTGGCCGGCTGCATGGAGTGCCACGTGGTGACCGGCGAGTTCGACTATTTCATGGTGATCCGCACGCACGACAGCGACAGCTTCAATCGCCTGCACGCGGAGCAGTTGCTGTATCTGCCCGGCGTGCGGCAGATCCGCTCGTTCATGGTGCTGAAGGAAATCCTCTCGACCACGAAATTTCCGCTGTAATCCGCTCGGTCACCACGCCGCGCAGCCGGCCGCAAAAACGCGCATGCTGTCATAAACGCCGCGCCCGCGCGACCAAGCTTCGGCGCACCCGCGTGCGGCCTGGCAGCACGGTGGCAAGGCGGGCGCGCGTCGGCACTTTTTCGGAGCGACCACCATGACTGGCAACAGACCGCAATCCCTTACATCGCTCGGCGGCAACTCGAAACGCTCACGTGCGGCCGCGTTGTCGTTGCTGCTCGGCGCCGCCGCCTTTGCGTCGCCGCTCGCGCAGCGCGTCGCGTTCCCGGCCGAGAACGCCGTCGTGATCGCACCGCCCGCGCTCGACGAACCGCTCCCGGCCAGCACCGCGCACGAGGAAACCGCGGTGCTCGCGGGTGGCTGCTTCTGGGGCGTCCAGGGCGTGTTCCAGCACGTGCGTGGTGTGACGAGGGCGGTGTCCGGCTACTCGGGCGGCTCACGCGACACCGCGCAGTACGAGACCGTCAGCGGCGGCGACACCGGGCACGCCGAATCGGTGCAGGTCACCTTCGACCCCGGCAAGGTCACCTACGGCCAGTTGCTGCAGGTGTATTTCTCGGTGGTTCAGGACCCGACCGAGCTGAATCGTCAGGGGCCCGACAGCGGCACGCAATACCGCTCCGCGATCTTTCCGCTGAACGATGCGCAGCGGCGCGTCGCGCAAAGCTACATCGCGCAGCTCGACAAGTCGCACGTGTTCCCCGCGCCGATCGTCACGAAGACGGAGCCGTACAAAGGCTTCTATCCGGCCGAGTCGTATCACCAGAACTATCTGACCTTGCATCCCGATTCGGCCTATATCGTGTTCAATGACATGCCGAAAATCGCCAACCTGAAGCGCCTGTTCCCCAGCCTGTATCGCGACAAGCCGGTGCTCGTTCAAGCAGGGCAATGACCCGGCCGAACGGTTGCGCCGCGCTCGTCATCAATCTTCCACAGACTTGGCGCATATCTTGCGAAGCCATGTTCCGTGGGCCATTGTCCGGGTCAGCGCGGCGCGCAAGGATCATGCGCAGTGGCCACACGACCGCGTGGGTCACGCGGGCTCGCCACGCCTCGTGCGCATCGCGCCGCCCGCGTCATCGATTGGAAAAATTACACGCCGTAAGTAGCGGTGCGGCGGTCGTCCGTGCTTTTTGGGTCCGCGCTGGACCCCGGGCGAAAACCTAACCTCATCGCGACGAGCGGATCGGAGGCTTCCGGTGGTGAACAGCCGCAGAAAGAAGCGGGGCGCCTCGCCCCGCCATAAACAAACCGGCATCGCGGCGAGCTTCTTCGTCGCCGCGACCTTGAGTGCGATGGCCTGCGGGCCGGGTGTGGCCTTCGCGCAGACGCCGTCGCCGCTCGGCGAATGGCAATACTCGGTGGGCGTTCCGCTGCAGAAGATGTGGCAGCCGAACATTCCCGACTGGCAACTGCGCTTCGGCGTGGCTACGTCGTTCCAGCCGCGCTTCGAGGGATCGGACCGCTATCACCTGGTGGCCGGTCCGAGCATCGACGTGCGTTACAAGGATCTGCTCTTTCTGTCGAGCGGCGAAGGCTTCGGCGTGAATTTCGCGCAGGGCGAGAACTGGCGCATGAGTCTCGCCGCAGTCTACGATCTCGGCCGGCGCGCCCAGGACGATCCGCAGGAACTCAACGGGCTCGGCAACATCAACCCGGCGGTGGGTCTGAAGCTCTCGGGCGAGTACGTCATTTCGAAGGATTTTCCGCTCGTGCTGCGCGCCGATATCCGCCGCTATTTCGGCGGATCGAACGGCTGGATCGGCGATCTCGGTGCCTATATGCCGATGCCCGGCAGCACCAGGCAGTTCTTCTGGTTCGCCGGCCCGAACGTGGTGCTCGCGGACTCCAAGTACATGAACAGCTGGTTCGGCGTCAATCAGGAGCAGGCCGCTCACTCGCAGTATCCGCAGTATCACGCGAGCGCGGGCTTCAAGTCGGTGGGTTTCGGTGTCAGCGCGATCTGGCTGTTCAGCAAGCACTGGTTCGCGACCGCCGACGGCGCGTTCGAGCAGCTCGTCGGCAGCGCGGGCAACAGTCCGATCACGCGCAGCCGCGCGACGGGCGTCGCCGACGTATCGATCAACTACCGGTTCTGATCTTGCGCCGCCGCGCCGCCATTGCGCTGCGACTTCGTAGGTATGGCCCTTGCTGACTCCGTAATCGCGCGCCGCGACGCCTTCGTCGCCGCGCGCCCGAACACAAGGAGTCGATTCCCATGGCAGGTAAAGCGAATACCCAGAAGCCCGCGGCCCACGCAAACGGGGCGGCGCAGTCGAACGACGCGAAATCGAACGATCTCGAACGCAATCGCGTGAAGCCGCAAGGCGAGGCGCTGCGAACCAATCAGGGCGTCAAGATCGCCGACAACCAGAACACGTTGCGCGCGGGGCCACGCGGTCCGTCGCTGCTTGAAGACTTCATCATGCGCGAGAAGATCACGCATTTCGATCACGAGCGCATTCCAGAGCGGATCGTACACGCGCGCGGCTCGGCCGCGCATGGCGTCTTCAAGGTCTACGAATCGATGCGCGAGTACACCAAGGCCGCGTTTCTGCAGGACCCGGCCGCCGAAACGCCGGTCTATGTGCGTTTCTCGACCGTGCAAGGACCGCGCGGCTCGGCCGACACGGTGCGCGACGTGCGCGGCTTCGCGACGAAGTTCTACACGCAGGAAGGCAATTTCGATCTGGTCGGCAACAACATGCCGGTGTTCTTCATCCAGGACGCGATCAAGTTTCCCGATTTCGTGCACGCGGTGAAGCCGGAAGCACCGAACGAAATGCCGACCGGCGGCTCCGCGCACGACACCTTCTGGGACTTCGTTTCGCTCGTGCCCGAATCGGCGCACATGGTGCTGTGGACGATGTCGGACCGCGCGATCCCGCGCAGCTTGAGGACGATGGAAGGCTTTGGCGTCCACACGTTCCGCTTCGTCAATGCAGAGGGCAAGGCGCGCTTCGTCAAGTTCCACTGGCGTCCGGTATTAGGCTCGTATTCGCTGCTGTGGGACGAAGCGCAGAAGCTCGCCGGCAAGGACCCGGACTTTCACCGGCGCGACCTGTGGGAAGCGATCGAGCGCGGCGATTATCCCGAGTACGAACTGGGCGTGCAGATCGTCGAGGAAGCCGACGAGCACAAGTTCGATTTCGATCTGCTCGACCCGACCAAGCTGATTCCTGAAGAGCTGGTGCCGGTGCAGATCATCGGCAAGATGACGCTCAATCGCAATCCGGACAACTTCTTCGCGGAGACCGAACAGGCCGCGTTCCATCCGGGGCATATCGTGCCGGGCATCGATTTCACCAACGACCCGCTGCTGCAAGGACGTCTGTTCTCCTACACGGACACGCAGATCAGCCGTCTCGGCGGCCCGAACTTTCACGAGATTCCGATCAACCGGCCGGTCTGTCCGTCCGTCAACAATCAGCGCGATGCGATGCATCGGCAGGCGATTCACGTCGGCCAGGCGTCGTACGAGCCGAACTCGCTGAACGACGGCTGGCCGAAGGAAACCGATCCGGCCGCCGAAGATGGCGGCTTCGACAGCTATCAGGAACGCGTCGAGAGCACGAAGATTCGCGTGCGCAGCGAGTCGTTCGCCGATCATTTCTCGCAGGCCGCGCTGTTCTACAACAGCATGTCGCAGCCGGAGAAAGACCATATCGCGGCGGCCTATCAGTTCGAACTCGGTAAGGTGACGAAGCCCGAGATTCGCGCGCGCCAGGTCAACGAGATCCTCGCGAACTTCGACGCCGGTCTCGCCGCGAAGGTGGCCGAAGGACTCGGTCTGCCGGCGCCGAAGCAGGGCACGGCGAAGCCGGTGGGGCCGAAGGCGTCGCCGGCGTTGAGTCTGCTCAATCGCGTGAAGCCGGGCATCAAGACCCGCAAGATCGCGCTGCTCGCTGCGCCCGGCTCAGATGGGGCTGCGATCAAACAGATGCAGCAGGCGCTCAAGAGTGAAGGCGCGACGCCGATGCTGATCGCGCCGACGCTCGCCGGGATCGATGGCCTCACACCCGACGCGACGATCGCCGGGCTTCCGTCGGTGATGTTCGACGCGGTGATCGTCGTCGGCGGCGAGAAGGGGGCGAAGGCGCTGTCGCAGTCGGGCGATGCGCGGCACTTCGTGCTCGAAGCGTTCAAGCATCTGAAGGCGATCGCGGCGCTCGGCGCGGGCCGCGATCTGCTCACGGCCGCGCAGTTGCCCGCGCAGTCGGACGGCGTCGCGACCGGTGAGGATTCGCAATCGGCCGATGTGTTGAAGGCGTTCATCAAGGCTGCCGGGCAGCATCGCGTCTGGTCGCGCGCGGCGCAGGCGGAATTGGTGCCGGCCTGAGCGGGCCGGGGAGGTTGCGCTGCCGCGTGAGCCGCTAAAGACGCTGGGCGTAGCCGCAATGCGGCGTGTCGATGACGTGTGTTCGATGCAGGGACCTGGCCGGTGCGAGCCGGCCAGGTTTCTTTTTGCATTGCTCGCCGCACGCGACCGACCGCGCGAGCGAACCGCGTCCTGCCAGCAAGGCTCGACCTGCCGCCTTCCGATACAGGATGAGTGTCGTCCTTGTATGATGACGGCGGTCGTTTCGCGGTACTCACCACCGTGCACAGACCCGCAAAATATTCCGCATCGACCCGATTCGCCATGCCACCTACAGAAAAAATGACCGCATCGCAGGCCGTCGATCAACTCCGTTTCCGCCGCATCCTTCGCCGCAATATCGCGCTGCCTTTGGGCGTCGGCCTCGTCACGATGGCGCTGTTCGTCGGCCTGATCGTTTATCTCGTGTCGACGATGAGTTGGGCCGAGCACTCCGAGCGCGTGATCGGCGACGCCAACGAAATGCTGCGGCTCGCGGTCGATCGCGAATCGTCGATGCGCGGCTTTCTGATCACCGGTGACGAGAGCTTCCTCACGCCGTATGAAAACGGCGGCCCGAAATTCAAGGCGCAGCTCGAAAGCTTGCAAAAGCAGCTCGCCGACAACCCGCTGCAGATCGCGCGGCTCAAGCAGATCGAGGCGTTGCAGCAGCGTTGGACGCGCTTCGCCGAAGAGACCATCGACGCGCGCCGCCGCAACCTGGACTATGAGAGCGCGATCGCAGCGGGGCGCGGCAAGGTCGAATTCGACGAAATACGCCGCGAATTCGGCGATTTTCTCGATGTCGAATTGCGCCTGCGCCAGCAGCGCGCCGAAGCGACGCGCAATGTGACGGGGACGCTGGTCGGCCTGTTCCTGCTGTTCAGCCTCGTCGTCAGCGGCCTGCTCGCATGGCGGGGGCGTCGTGAACTGCTGGACCTGTCGGAGACCTACGACAACGTGCTGCGTCAGCAGGCCGAGCAGACCACGCTGCTCGAGCAGCAGGTCTGGTTGCGCTCGGGCCAGCGCCTGCTCGCGGACAAGGTGGTCGGTCAGACCAGCGCGCCGCTCGTCGGCCGCGCAATGCTCGAGTTTCTCGCCCAATATCTCGATGCGGTCGTCGCCGCGCTCTACGTGCGCGACCGGCAAAGCGGCACGCTGCGCCGCATCGCCGCGTATGGATACAGCCGCGACAGCGAACAGACCGCCGCACCGAGTTTCGAGGAAGGCGAAACGCTGGTTGGCCAGGCCGCGCGCTCGCACCGCACACTGGTTTTGCGCGACGTGCCCGCCGATTATGTGCGGGTCATGTCGGCGACGGGCAGCGGCGCGCCGCGCAATCTGCTGATCCTGCCGATCGACAACGACGGCCAGGTCAACGGCGTCATCGAAATGGGCTTCCTGCGCGAAGTGAGGCCGCGCGACGAAGAGTTCATGGAGCTGATCCGCCACAGCATGGGCGATTTTCTCGAAGCGGCGCTGTATCGCGAGCGCCTGCAGGATGCGCTCGCCGAGACGCAGCAGCTGAACGAGGAGTTGCAGGTCCAGCAGGAGGAGTTGCGGGTCTCCAACGAAGGTCTCGAGGAACGCGGCCGCGCGCTGATGGACTCGCAACGGCGCCTCGAAGCGCAGCAGTCCGAACTCGAACAGACCAACGTGCAACTCGAGGAATATGCGCAGCGGCTGGAGCGCCAGAAATCGGATCTGCTGCGCGCGCAGAACGATCTGGCGGCCAACGCGGAGCGCCTCGAACAGTCGAGCCGCTACAAGTCCGAATTCCTCGCGAATATGTCGCACGAATTGCGCACGCCGCTGAACAGCTCGCTGATTCTCGCGAAGCTGCTGCAGCAAAATCGCAGCGGCAATCTGACCGAAGAGCAGGTGCGCTACGCGGAGACGATCCACGCGTCGAACAGCGATCTGCTCGTGCTGATCAACGATATTCTCGACCTGTCGAAGGTCGAGGCGGGGCAGTTGACGGTCGAACCCGAAACGGTGTCGATCGACGCGACGCTGCAATCGCTCGACGAAATGTTCCGGCCGATCGCGGCGACCAAGCACTTGCGGGTCGCCTTCGACAAATTGCCGGGTACCCCGGATACGTTCGTCACCGACGGTCAGCGGCTCACGCAGATTCTGCGCAACCTGCTGTCGAACGCGGTTAAGTTCACCGAGCGCGGCGAGGTCACGCTCGATGTCGCCAAGGTCGAGGACAACGTGCTGCGCTTCGACGTGCGCGATTCGGGCATCGGCATTCCGGCCGACAAGCTCGACATGATCTTCGAGGCATTCCAGCAGGCCGATGGTTCGACGAGCCGTCAATACGGCGGCAGCGGCCTCGGGCTGTCGATTTCGCGTGAATTCTCGCGGCTGCTGGGCGGGCGCATCACGGTCGCGAGCGAAGTGGGCAAGGGCAGCGTGTTTTCGCTGTGGCTGCCGCTCGATGCGCGCGAGGCCGCGGGCAGCGCGATCAACGCCGGCACGGGCATTGGCGCGCAGGCGACGGCGGAAGCGCCGTTGCTGCATACGCCGCTCGACGCCGCGCCCGCCGCGGTGATCTCGCCGGCGAATGGCCTAGCAAACCGGGCGTCGCCGATCGCGTTGCGCGACGCGTTGCTGCCCGGCACGGCCGCGCCCGCCGCCGCCGCGCCGATCGCGGACGATCGCGACAACCGCACGCGCGCCGGCCGTCTGATCGTCGCGGTCGAAGACGATCCGCCGTTCGCGGCGATTTTGCGCGATCTCGTGCACGAACTCGACTTCGACTTCGTGCACGCGAGCGACGCCGCCAGCGGTCTCGCGCTGGTGCGCGACATGCGGCCGGCGGCGGTGCTGCTCGACGTGGGTCTGCCGGACCGCTCGGGCCTCACGGTGCTCGAATGGCTGAAAAACGATCCGCTGACGCGCCACATTCCGATTCATATCGTGTCGGCTACCGATCACGCCGATAAGGCTCTGCACCTCGGCGCGATCGGCTACACGCTGAAGCCGACTGCGCGCTCGACGATGGAGGCTGCGATCCGCCGCCTCGAAGCGCGGCTGCAACAGCGCCTGAAGCGCGTGCTGGTGATCGAGGACGACGCGCCGATGCGCGAAAGCATCCGCGCGCTGCTGCAAAGTGAGAACACCGAGATCGTCGCGGTCGCGACACTCGCCGAGGCGTTCGAGCAATTGGGGGCGCTGGCGTTCGACTGCGTCGTCACCGATCTCGCGCTGCCCGACGGCACCGGCTACGATCTGCTCGAACGCCTCGCCGCCAACACCGCACACCCATCGCTGCCGGTGATCGTCTACACGGGCCGCATGCTGTCCGACGAAGAGGAACACCGGCTGCGCCGCTATTCGAAGTCGATCATCATCAAGGGCGCGAAATCGCCGGAGCGTCTGCTCGACGAAGTCACGCTGTTCCTGCACAGCGTCGAGTCGTCGCTCGCGCCGGAGCAGCAGCGCATGCTGCGCACCGTGCGGCAACGTGACAATGCGTTCGAGGGCCGCACGATCCTGCTCGCCGAAGACGACGTGCGCAACATCTTTGCGCTGTCGCACGTGCTCGAACCGCTCGGCGCGAAGCTGCTGATCGCGCGCAATGGCCGCGAGGCGCTCGACGAACTGGAGAACGGACCGGAAGTGCATCTGGTGCTGATGGACGTCATGATGCCCGAGATGGACGGCCTGACCGCGATGGGCGAGATTCGCCGCAATCCGCGCTTCGCGCATCTGCCGATTATCGCGCTGACCGCCAAGGCGATGGCGAACGATCGCACGCGCTGCCTCGAAGCCGGCGCCGACGACTACGTGTCGAAACCGATCGACGTCGACAAGCTCGTCGCGCTGTGCCGCGTGTGGCTGCGGCAGCGCTGAGAGCGCGAGCGCAAGCACGCAAACGAGAAACGCGATGAAACCGTCCGCATCTGACGTACCGCAGCGTCTCAGCGATTTCGACATCGAGCTGAAGCTGCTGCTCGAGGCGATCTATCTGAAGTATCAGCACGACTTTCGCCACTACGCGATGTCGTCGCTGCGCCGCCGCCTCGCGCAGGCGCTCGATGAATTCAACGTGGAGACGCTGTCGCAGCTGCAGGACCGCATCATGCGCGACGGCAACGAGTTTTCGCGGCTGTTCCGGTACCTGACCGTGCAGGTCAGCGACATGTTTCGCGATCCGTCGTATTTCCTCGCGCTGCGCCAACATGTGCTGCCGCGTCTGCGCACCTATCCGTCGGTCAAGGTGTGGGTCGCGGGATGCAGCACCGGCGAGGAGCTGTGGTCGCTGAAGATCCTGTTCGACGAGGAAGGCCTCACCGAGCGCACGCTGTTCTATGCGACCGACATCAACCCCGACGCGCTCGCGCGCGCGGAGGCGGGCATCTATGCGCTCGAACGCATCCAGGGCTTCACGCAGAACTATCTGGCGGCGGGCGGCACGCGTTCGCTGTCGGACTACTATCATGCAGCGTATGGCGGCGCGCGCTTTGCCGGCTCGCTGAAAGAGCGGGTCGTGTTCGCCGATCACAGCCTGTCCACCGACGAAGTGTTCCTCGAAGCGCATCTGGTGTCGTGCCGCAACGTGCTGATCTATTTTGATCGCGGCCTGCAGGATCGCGCGTTGGGGCTGTTCGAGAACGCGCTGGTGCGGCGCGGCTTTCTCGGCCTGGGCAGCAAGGAAAGCCTGCGGTTTTCGCGTCACTATCCGGCGTTCGACGAGTTCCGCGCGGCCGAGCGCATTTATCAGAAGCGTTAGCGAGGTCGCGATGCCATCTTCGAACGTGGAACCTGCCATGACTCATACCGCCGATGCTGGTGGCGCCGCGCGCGCGCGCGAGCCGCGCGGTTACGAGCTTGTCGTGATCGGCGGGTCGGCGGGCGGCATCGAGGTGCTCAACGTGCTGCTCGCCGCGTTGCCCGCGCGCTTCGCGGCGGCCGTGATGGTCGTCATGCATCTGCCGCCCGATTCGCCGAGCTATCTGGTGCCGGCGCTCGCGCATCGCTGCGCGCTGCCGGTGCTCGAACCCGATGCCGGCGAGCTGATCCTGCCGGGCCGCGTGCACGTCGCGCCGCCCGGTTACCACATGCTCGTCGAAGTGGACCGCACGGTCGCGCTGTCGACCGATGCGGCGGTGCGCTTCTCGCGGCCGTCGATCGACGTGCTGTTCGAATCGGCCGCCGCGGTGTACGGCGAGCGGCTGCTCGCGATCCTGCTGTCCGGCGCCAACGACGACGGCGCGCTCGGCCTCGAACGCGTGCGCGCGCTCGACGGCACCGCATGGGTGCAGGACCCCGCCAGCGCCGGTTCGGCGGAAATGCCGCGCGCGGCGATCGCGCGTGGCGCCGCCGATGCGATTTTCAATCCCGAAACCCTGGCCAGGCGCCTTGCCGCGCTGCCGACTTCCCTTTGATCCGATGCCATGACGAACTCACCTGTGAACATCCTGATCGTCGACGACATCGCCCACAACATCACCGCGCTCGAAGCATTGCTCGCGCGGCCCGACGTCGCGGTGCTGGTCGCCGACTCCGGCACCGCCGCGCTCGATCTGCTGCTCAAGCACGAAGTCGCGCTGGCGATTCTCGACGTCAACATGCCCGGCATGAACGGCTTCGAGCTGGCCGCGCTGATGCGCGGCAGCCCGCGCACCTCGCACGTTCCGATCATCTTTCTGACCGCGACCGCGCAGGACGCGTCGCGCACGTTCCGCGGCTACGAGGCGGGCGCGGTCGACTTCCTGTACAAGCCGTTCGATCCGCGCATCCTGCAGTCGAAGGTCGACGTGTTCGTGCAGCTGGAGCAGCAGAAGCGCCAGCTCGCCGCGCAACTGGTGACGACGCGCCAGATGCTCGAAGCGAACGAAATGCTGATGGCGGTGCTCAGTCACGATCTGCGCACGCCGCTCGGCGCGGTGCTCGCGTCCGCGGAATACCTGATGCGCACGGCCGCCGACGAGCAGGCCGCGACCGTCGCCGCGCGCGTGAAGAACAGCTCGCTGCGCATGGCGCGGATGGTCGATCAGCTGCTGAACCTCGCGCGCCTGCAAGGCGGACGTCTGCCGTTGCAGCCGCGCTCGATCGAACTGGCGACGCTGTGCCGCGCGGTGATCGACGAATTCGCGTCGCAGGACAGCGGCAAGCAGATCGTGTTCACCTGCACCGGCAATACGGCCGGCGCGTGGGATACCGATCTCGTGTGGCAGGCGGTGTCGAATCTCGTCAGCAATGCGCTGCATCATGGCGCGCCGGAGGGGGATATCGGCGTCGAGGTCGATGGCGACGCCGAGGATTGCGTGCGGCTGAAGGTGTCCAATCGCGGCACGATTCCGGCCGAGGTGTTTCCGCATCTGTTCAAGGCGTTCGGGTCGAACGGCAACGGCGCGCGCTCGCGCGAAGGGCTCGGGCTCGGTCTGCACATCGTGCAGGAGATCGCGCGGATGCATGGCGGCGACGTCAGCGTCGTATCCAGCGACGAGGCCGGCACGACCTTTACGATTGAATTGCCGAGGGTGGTGGCGTTGCAGCGGGGGTCGTTTACCGGGCGATAAGGCATCGCTGACGACTGGATCACGCCGGCGGACCTGCGCCGCGCACCGGCTGTGCTACGCTTGCCGCAACCCAATCCACGCAGCGCAAGCACCAATCCCCATCATGCGTTCCTGGCGCCTCGCATCACCGCAGCGCAGCGGTCAGATCAGCACCGCGCGCGCCACCGACCTCGTCATCGCGATCTCCCACCCGGATGCCGACGCGCTCGCCGCGAGCATTCTGCAGACGGTTGGGGAATCGTTGTCGCTGTCCGTCTCGCAGTGCACGATCTTCGCGTATGAGTTCGATGCGCGGCCGCGTACGGTGTCGGCGGCCGATCATCGCGGCGGGCATTTTCTGCGCGACGTCGCCGAACGCTACGCCGCGCATTTTTATGCGCTCGACGGCAATCGCGCGATCATCGGCCAGACCCATGACAGGCGGCGCAGTGCTTCACGGGATGGGCTGGTGCTGCATCAGCAGCGCGGCGACGAAATCGAAAACGAAGCGTATCGCGCGGCCTGCTACGCGCAGCCGAACGTATCGGACCGGCTGTCGTTGTTGGTTCAGCCCGCGGATAGCGTATGGCTGTCGATCAACCTGTATCGCGACCGCGCGTACGGCGTGTTCACGCCGGGCGATCTGGAGCGGGTCGAAAGCGTCGCGCCGCTGTTCGCGCATGCGGCGAAGGGCCATTACGCGCTGAACGGGCAGCATCAGCAGGGCACCGGAGCGGCGATGCTCGCGCGCGTGCGGCGCGCATGTCCGACGCTGACGCCGCGCGAGCTCGACGCGTTGCGTGGCACGCTCGAAGGCGCGAGCGCCGCCGAGATTGCCGGCAAGATGGGTGTGAAGCCGGCGAGCGTCGTCACGTATCAGAAGCGCGCGTATGCGCGGCTGGGGATTTCGAATCAGCGGCAACTGTTCGCGCTGTGTATGCAGCCCTAGATGCGCGACGCGTCGCATCGCGCATCAACTCCGCTTACCCCGCGCCTCGGCCTGCGTCTCCCGATCCCAGCGTTTCAACCACGGCATCACGAAATCCGCGAAACCATCGGCCGATGGCGACAGCGCCCGTTCGGTCGAGCGATACACGCACACCTCGCGAATCGTTTCCGGATCGACGATGCGCTTCATCACGAGCCCGAACGTGCGCGCGAGCGGCGCCACATAGGCCGGCGCGAGCGTGACCGCCAGCCCTTGCGCGGCGAGGCCGAACGCGGTAGTCACGTTATCGACGACATCGACCGGAATGATGCGCGCCTCGACCGGCAGATTGGCGCGCATCTGATCGACCGCGCGCTCATGGTCGCGGCCGGTCGCGACGATCGGCACGTCGCGCAGATGCTGCCACTGCACGCGGCGGCGAGCGGCGAGCGGATGCGCGGCCGCGCACCACATGACCCACGGACTCGCGAACGCGGCCTCGGCGCGCACGCGCGGCCCGCTTTGCCGGTCGGGGCCGATCGCGAGATCGATATCGCCGCTCTCCACCCGCTCCACCAGTTGCTCAACCACGGTATCGCAGACCCGCACGACCACCTTCGGCTTGTCGCGCGCGTACTCGGCGATCGCCGCGGGCAGCGCCGTCGATGCGATCACGAGCGGCGCGCCGACCCGCACGATGCCGGCCGCGCGATTGCGGATGTCGTCGGCGGACTGGGCGGCCGCGCGCACGTGGCGCAGCACCGATTCGGCCGACGCCAGAAAGTCCTGCCCCGCGCTGGACAGCGTGACACGCCGCGTGGTGCGATCGAACAGCCGGAAGCCGAGCTCCGTTTCGAGCTCGGCAAGCAATTGGCTGACCGCCGACGAAGTCAGCCCGAGCCGCTCTGCCGCCGCGCCGATGCTGTGCAGATCGACGATGGCGAGGAACGCTTCGAATTGGCGGATCGTGACGCGGGTAAGAGGCATACGATCGATTCTAAAGAAAAACTTACGAATCGTGAAAAAACGATTGATTGTGCGCGGCGCGCCGGCGACCGACACTCGTGCGGGTCGACTTAGCCCGGCAAACCCGCTTAGACTTAAGGTTTGCCCTGTCATCGCGCGGCGCGCGGACGACCGCTACAACAGGCCTGCACAGGCCGCCTTCAAGGACCCGTCATGTTCGACCATATTCCCGCCTATCCGGGCGACCCGATTCTGAGCCTGAACGAAGACTTTCAGCTGGACCCCCGGCCGAACAAGGTCAACCTCAGCATCGGCATCTACTTCGACGACGCCGGCAAGCTGCCGGTGATCGACGCGGTGCGCCGCGCCGAAACCGCGCTGCTCGACGCGATCGGCCCGCGCTCGTATCTGCCGATGGCGGGTCTGCCGCTCTATCGCGACACCGCGCAGGCGCTGGTGTTCGGCACCGACAGCGCGGCGCGCGCCGAAGGCCGGATCGCGACGCTGCAAACGCTCGGCGGCTCGGGCGCGCTGAAGGTAGGCGCCGATTTCCTGAAGCGCTATTTCGCCGGCTCGCAGGTGTGGATCAGCGACCCGAGCTGGGAAAACCATCGCGTGATATTCGAAGGCGCGGGCCTGACGGTCAACACCTACCCGTACTACGACCCGCAAACGGGTGGCCTGCGTTTCGCCGAGATGCTCGCCGCGATCGACGCATTGCCGGAAAAGAGCGTCGTGCTGCTGCACGCGTGCTGCCATAACCCGACCGGCGTGGATCTGAGCCCGGCGCAATGGGCGGAACTGGCGCCGGTTTTGCAGCGCCGCAAGCTGATCGCGTTCGTCGACATGGCCTACCAGGGTTTCGGCGCGGGCCTCGAAGAAGACGCCGCACCCGTGCGCCTGCTAGCCGACGCGAACGTGCCGCTGATCGTCGCGAACTCGTTCTCGAAGAATTTCTCGCTGTACGGCGAGCGTGTCGGCGCGTTGAGCGTGGTCTGCAAGAGCGCCGACGAAGCGGCGCGCGTGGCGGGCCAACTGATGTCGGCGGTGCGCGCGAACTACAGCAATCCGCCGACGCACGGCGCGCGCCTCGTCGCCAACGTGCTCGCCGATGCGACGCTGCGCGCGTCGTGGGAAGCCGAGCTCGGCACGATGCGCGAGCGCATTCTGGCGATGCGCAACGTGATCCACGCGGGGCTCGACGGACGCGTCGACGAAGTGATGCGCGCGCGCTATGTCGCGCAGCGCGGCATGTTCACGTACACGGGCCTGTCCGAAAGCCAGGTCGAGCGTCTGCGCAACGAATACGCGGTGTACGTGCTGCGCTCGGGCCGCATGTGCGTCGCCGGGCTGAACGCGCGTAACGCGGACTATGTCGCGTCGTCGATCGCGGCGGTGGTGTCGGGCGCCTGAAGCCGTCCGGCGGTTCAGCCGCCGTTGCAGCACGAGTGAATAGGGTGGCGGCGCGCATGGCCGCGCCGTCACAACCACAATCATGGAGACACTGACGATGGCCACGACCCTCGAAGCGCAACCGGCGAGCTCGTCCAGACCCGCCGCGATGCATCCGGACGAATGGCAGGCGCGCGTGCAGCTCGCCGCGTGCTACCGGATCTTCGATCTGCTCGGCTGGACCGAGATGATCTACAACCACATCACGCTGCGCGTGCCCGAAACCGTCAGCGGCGCCGAGCGCCACTTCCTGATCAACCCGTTCGGGCTCCACTACAGCGAAGTCACCGCGAGCAATCTGGTGAAGATCGATGCACACGGGCGGGTGCTCGACGGCTCGCCGTATCCGGTGAATCCGGCCGGCTTCGTCGTGCATGCGGCGATTCACGAGGGCTTGCCCGACGCGCACTGCGTGATGCACACGCACACCACAGCGGGCGTCGCGGTGGCCTGTCTCGAAGAGGGCCTGCAGCAAACCAACTTCTATAGCGCGCAGTTGCACGACCGGATCGCGTATCACGACTTCGAAGGCATCACGATTCATGCGGAAGAGGGCCCGCGGCTGCTCGCGCATATCGGCGACAAACAGGCGGTGATCCTGCGCAACCACGGTCTGCTATCGTGGGGCCGGACGTTGCCGCAGACCTTCGCGATTCTGTGGACGCTGAATCGCGCGTGCGAAATCCAGATGGCGACGTTTTCGATGGGCCGCGCGCGGCCGGTGCCGGAGGAGGTCGCGATGCGCTGTTCGCGCGACGCGCTGCAGTTCGACCCGCGCCACGGCGCCGGGCAAGACGTGTTCGATGCGCTGGTGCGGCGGGTCGACCGGATCGATGCGAGCTACCGGCAATGATTGAAGCCACCCGTAAAAGAGCGCGACAATCAACGCTGCGATAAACACAGTAACAGGCAAGGATTCAGGCGATGAAAGTAGCGATCTACGGCGCCGGCGCGATCGGCGGCTGGATGGGAGTGAAGCTCGCGCAGGCGGGGCATCAGGTCAGCGTGGTCGCGCGCGGCGCGACGCTCGACGCGGTGCGCCAGCACGGTCTGCGGCTGATCGAAGGCGGCGTGATCTACGCCGAGCAGGTGAAGGCGAGCGACAAGCCGGCCGACCTCGGCGTGCAGGAGCTCGTCGTGATCGCGGTCAAGGGCCCGGCGATGGCGGCGGTGGCCGCGCATATCAAACCGCTGCTCGGCCCCGAGACGATCGTGCTGACGGCGATGAACGGCGTGCCGTGGTGGTTCTGCGACGGCCTCGGCGGCGAGCTCGCCGGCCAGCGCCTGAAGACGATCGACCCCGACGGCGCGATCGCCGCCGCGATCCCGACCGCGCAGACGGTCGGCTGTGTCGTGCATGCCAGTTGCCTGATCGACGCACCCGGCGTGATCCGGCATCACCAGGGCAATGGGCTGATCGTTGGCGAGGCGTCGGGCAAGCCGAGCGAGCGTATCGAACTGCTCGCCGCGCTGTTGCAGGCGGCGGGCTTCCATGCCACGGCCTCCGCGCAGATCCAGCGCGACGTCTGGTTCAAGCTATGGGGCAACATGACGATGAACCCGGTCAGCGCGATCACCGGCGCAACGACCGACCGGATTCTCGGCGACGAACTCGTGCGCGGCTTCGTCACACACATCATGCTGGAGGCGAAGGAAATCGGCGCGCGCTTCGGCATCCCGATCGACCAGGCGCCCGATGACCGTCACGCGGACACGCTTAAGCTCGGCGCGATGAAGACGTCGATGCTGCAGGACGTGCAGGCCGGCAAGGCGGTCGAACTCGATGCGCTGGTCGGCGCGGTGCGCGAGCTTGGGCAGCTGACGCACGTGCCGACGCCTTATACGGACGCGTTGCTCGGGATCGCGCGGCTGCATGCGAGTACGTTGGGCTTGTATCCGAAGCAGTGAGGTTGTCGTCGTAGCGCCTTCGGGTCTGGGAAGGAAGAAAAGCCGCGCGTTGATCGCGCGGTTTTTTTTGGCACTCGCGGAATACCGGACTTCGTTCAAAACGCATCCAACGTTGCCGTCCTCTAGTCAGCGGTGTAACGACCGCCACGGGCACACGGGCAATTACGCGTCGCTGTGGCCGTTTGCAACTGGGAGACAGCGATGGGTATCAATGTGAATGGCCAATTGGTCGGCAGCGGAGTCGATCTGAATGCGGGCGACTCCGCGTTCTGGTGGGTGGGTCCGATGAACTACGGCGAAATCCTGTGGGCGGCAGCCATCCCCCTGTCGGGACTGCCGTGGGACAAGAACATCGAAGTCCGCAGCCTTTCCAACGATTGCGATGCCGAGGGCAATCGTGTCGTGCTGCTGGAGGTGCATAACACGAGCGCAACCGACTTTGCTTCCTACGGACTCTTCATTGCATGGACCGACGCAATTTGAACCTGGCCGCTGTGCATTCGCTCAATTCCATCGAACATGACGAGGAGTCCCCCATGAAGGTCCATATCGAATACGATCAGCAAGGCAATATCAAAGCAGTCGCCGTGCTGGCCAGCGGCGGCCAAAAGCGTGGGATGCTCAAGGCGAGCGCTGGCCACAGCATCGCCGAAGTCGATTTTCCCGACGGCAAGCATCCCGGCGATCTCGATCATTTGAAGGAGATTCGCCAGCGCTATCGCATTGAGCCGCATGGCGGCAGTCATCGGCTCGCGGAAAAATAATCGGCTCGCCACCGCCTCCGGGGAGGCGGTTTCTTTTTCCGACGCTAGGCCGCGGCGGCGGCCGGCAGTTTCGCCGCTTCGATCAACGACAACGCCCGCCGCGGGTCGTCGAGTTCGGTCAGGCACAACAGCGCGAGGCGCGCCAGATACAGCGACGCCTGCGCTTCGCCTTCGTGCGTCAGCGTGTTGCACAGCGTCGTATAGACGAGGTCGAGATCGGAATCGGTCATGGTGTCGAAGGTCCTTGCGCGTTAGTTCTGCAGCGTCAGCGTGGCATCGAGCGCGTGCCGCACGGCGGCCGGGCTGCCGTTGCGCCAGCGCGCCAGCACGTGGCCGTCGGGGCGGATCAGATAGACAGTGCCGGGCTGTGCGCCGAGCATGTCGTGCAGGCGGCCGGTCGGGTCGATCGCTCGAGGATCGTTCGTCGATCGCGCTTCGGCGGTGACGATGTCGATCAGGTTGAACGGAATGCCCTGGCTGGCGAGCGTGCTTTGCAGTTGCTGCCACGACTCAGCGTCGTTCGCGTGGTCTGCGTCGAAGCGCAGCGCGGTGAAGCACGGCCCGAGCAGGTCGGTTAGATGAATGCCGATCCGTGCGCCATCCTGCGATTGTTTGACCAGCCTGCACTCGGGCAGCACGGTGCCGGGCGCGGGACCGCGATCGAATGCATCGGCCTTGTCGCCCACGAAGTTCAGCGGCGATTGCCGGTACGCGATCGCATGCGTCTGGCGCGGATTGATCAGCGGCCGCACCGCCGCATGATGCTCGGCGAGTCCGAGCACGGCCGTGCGCAGCAGATCGAACGCGAAGGTCGGCGGCGCCATGAATTCGGTGCTTTTCATGCCGTAGCTAAGATTCTCGCGCGCCGCGTACACACGTTCGTCGCTATAGCTATCGAGCAGCGCTGGCGACGCGTTCCCATTGATCACGCAGCCGAGCTTCCAGCCGAGATTGTCGGCGTCGTCGATGCCGGAGTTCGCGCCGCGCACGCCGAAGATCGGCACCAGATGCGCGGCGTCGCCCGCGAACAGCACGCTGCCGTGCCGGTAGCGTTCGAGCGTTAGCGCATTGGCCTTGTAGATCGTGATCCAGATCGGCGACCACGCGCCGGTTTCGCCCATCGAGTCGAGCAGGTTTTGCACGCGCGGCATCACGTTCTCGGGCAGCACGGCGGCGTCGGGGTCTTCGTCGTCGCGCAACTGATAGTCGATGCGCCACACGTTGTCGGGCTGCTTGTGCACCAGCACCGTCGAGCCCGGATTCGACGGCGGATCGAAATAAGCGAGACGTTCGGTCGCGCGCGTGCTGTCGAGTTCGATATCGACGATCACGTAGCGGCCTTCGTAGGTCGTGCCGGTGAGCTTCAGCCCGAGCAGGTCGCGGATCGTGCTGCGTCCGCCGTCGCAGGCGACGACCCACGCGGCGTCCATCTGCCAGCTCGTGCCTTTCGAATCGGCAGATTCGGCGCTGCGCAGCGTCAACGTCGCGCCGCCTTGCGGCCGTTGCACGAGGCCCGTCACACGCGTTTGCCAACGCACGTCGATCAGATCGCCGTGCCGTTCGATCTGGTCGAGCAGCAGCTGTTCGATCTGATACTGCGCGATATTGATCATCGGCGGCAGCGACTGCTCGTCGTCCTGATGCATCGCGAAGCGGAACACCTCGGTGTCGCGATAGAAGCTGCGCCCGCCGGTCCACGCCAGCCCCTTTTGCAGAAACCCATCGACGACGCCGAGCCGCTTGAAGATTTCGAGGCTGCGTCGCGAGATGCAGATCGCGCGGCTGCCGGTGCAGACGCTGTCGTCGGCCTCGATCAGCACCGAGCGCACGCCCTGGCGCGCGAGCGCAAGCGCGAGCGTCATGCCGACGGGACCACCGCCGACGATCGCGACGGCGCGCGTTTGTGGATCGCGTCCGTCGACGAGCGGCGGCAGCGCGGCCGGATAACGGCGCGGCGCGAACGGATAGGGCTTGAACGGACGGGTCATGCGTGTCTCCAGTTTGCTTGCGTTATCGGTGCAGTATGCGGCAGCGTGCGTGCGCGGCTGTCCTCATTTTGGGTACGACGGCGCGACGTGTGACGACTGATAAAGACCCGAACCTTCGCCCGTCGTCAGCGGTCCAGACACGCGCGCAAGGTCCGCGCGAGGCGGCCCGCTTCGGCTGCATTGGCGATGTTTGCGAAGCCCATCACCAGGCCACGCGGCGTGCGAGGTGTGCGGCCATTCGCGTACCAAATCGAAAGCGGCAGTACGGCCAAGCCGGCTTCGCGGGCGCGCGCCGCAAACGCGACGTCGTCGACCGGGCCATCAGGGCCCTCGGCGAACTGTGCGGCGAACTGGATTCCCCCTGGCGGCAATTCGACGATCAGCCTTTCGCCGAACGCCTGCTCCAGCGCGCGCACGATCAACACGCGCCGCTCCGCGTATAGCGCACGCATGCGCTTCAGATGTCGCGCAAAATGCCCCCGTTCGAGAAAGTCGGCCAAAGCGGCCTGCAACAGGGTTGGCGATCCGGCGTTCATGCTGCGCGCGACCCGCCCGACACGCTCGACGGCCCGCTCCGGCACCACCGCATACGCGAGCCGCAGGCCGGGAAACATCACCTTGCTGAAGGTGCCGCAATAGATCACGTGATCGTGACGGTCGAGGCTCTTCAATGCCGGCAACGGCCGGCCCAGATAGCGGAACTCGCTGTCGTAATCGTCTTCGACGATCCAGCTGGACGCTTGCTCTGCCCAGTCCAGCAACGCGATGCGCCGGGAGAGCGATAACGTGTGCCCGAGCGGGCTCTGATGCGACGGCGTGACCAGCGCGAAGCGCGCCTGCGCATCCAGCCGTGTGCCGTGTTCCACGTCGATCCCTTCATCGTCCACCGGCACTGCGATGAGCTTTACGCCGGTTTCGGCGAGAAAACCGCGCGCGAGCAGATAGCCCGGATCTTCGTACCACACGCTGTCGTTCGGGCGGGCGAGACTGCGCAATACGAGTTCGAGCGTCGCACGGTAGCCGCCCGTCACGAACACCTGGTCCGGCAGGCAGGTCACGCCGCGCGACAGCCCAAGATACGTGGCGATGTGCTCGCGCAGCGGCCGGTAGCCGGCAGGGTCCGGGTACGCGAGCATTGCGCGCTCGCCGCTGCGTGCGCGATGCGAAACGAGGCGATTCCAAACCTTGACCGGAAATGCGTCGAGCGCGGGCAGGCCGGGTTGCAACGGCCGGGGCTCGCCGCTCATGGCGGCCGCGATGGCAAGCTGGCGCGGCGCCGGTTGCGCGCCGTGGGATTCGCCCGGCGTCCGAGGCGCGGTAGCCGTTTTAGCGCTTGGCTTGCCGTTCGAATCTTTTGTGCTTTGCGTACGCGTGCGCGTCACGGTAGCTGGCAGCGAAGGCGACACGAACGTGCCAGCCGCACCGCGCATCTGCAGATAACCTTCGTCGACGAGGATCGTATAGGCCAGTTCAACCGTTCCGCGCGCCGTGTTCAGTTGCGTAGCGAGGCTGCGCAGCGCGGGCACACGATCGCCCGAACGCAGATGCCCTGCGGCGATCGCGGTTCTGAAGCGCGCGCAGATCTGCTGGTAGATCGGTAACTCGAGTTGCCGATCGATATCGACGGTGAATGCAGTAGGCGGCACGGTCATGACTGTCTGGTCAGCAAGTGGACCAGAATCTGGATGTCCTGGTCCATTCGACAATTCTTGGCACTTTTCGATGGTTCATGATCTTCCCACAATAGCCTCACACGATGCGACGGCGGCGAGCGCTTTCCCTCGATGAAACAGCCGCCAGCCGTCTGCCCGTGCCAACTGACTCATATCTGGAGGATGTCCCATGAAAATCGTCGTAATCGGTGGTTCCGGGCTGATCGGCTCGCGCGTCGTCACGCTGCTCGGCGAGGCGGGTCACGAGGCAATTGCTGCGTCGCCGCGTACCGGTGTGAACGCGGTAACGGGCGAAGGGCTGAGCAACGCGCTCGCGGGCGCGGACGTCGTAGTGGATGTGGCGAACGCGCCTTCCTGGGAGCCTCAGGCGGTGCTCGACTTTTTCCGCACCTCGACGCGCAACCTCGGCAAAGCCGAAGTCGCGGCAGGGGTACGCCATCACGTCGCGCTTTCGATCGTCGGCTGCGAGCGCACGCCGGAAAACGCCTATTTCGTTGCCAAGGTCGCGCAGGAAGAGGCGATCGAGGCGGCGGGCGTGCCCTACACGATCGTGCGCGCGACCCAGTTCATGGAATTCATCGGCGCGATTGCCGATGCCGGCACCGAAGGCGGGACGGTGCGCGTTGGGGACGGACTCTTCCAGCCGATAGCCGCGGATGACGTCGCAGCGATCCTCGCGCAGGTCGCTCTAGCCACGCCACTGAACGGCACCGTGGATATCGCGGGCCCGGACCGTGAACCGTTTGCCGCGATCGTCAGCCGTTATTTGAAGTCTGTCGGCGACCCGCGCGCTGTTGTGACGGATCAGGATGCGCGCTACTTCGGCGGCCACGTCGAGGAACAGTCGCTGGTGCCGCTCGGCGATGCGCGGATTGGCCGCGTGAGTCTGGACCAGTGGCTGGCGCAATCCAAAAAGGGGTGATGTCAGGTTTATGTGAAACCGCAACTCGCGATCGCCGAAATGGAAAGGTATTCGAGCGGCCACGTGATGAGCGTCACCAGTGCCGTCGACGCTGCGAGCAGTGGTGTGTATTCGACACTCGCGGCCCTGACGAAGTGCGGTCTGAACGCTGTCACGAAGTCGCTGGCGATCGAGTACGCGAGCCAAGGGATTCGCGTGAATGCCGTCGCGCCGGGGATCATCAAGTCACCCATGCACGGGCCGGAAACCCATCAGGCGCTGGGCGCCTTTCACCCGCTGGGACGCATGGGCGAGATGAGCGATATCGCCGACGCGATTCTCTTCCTTGATTCCGCACCGTTCATCACGGGAGAAATTCTGCACGTCGACGGCGGTCAGAGCGCCGGTCGCTAGCCTTGCGCGGGCACCGTGAGGCGGTGCCCACGTCCAATGTCTGCACCCACGGCGTTCAAGCCAATGCGGGTTTCACAGACCTTCATTACTCGTTCCCTTTTGCGGTTTCGAGCACTTTCATCACTTCCGCGGCGGTGTGTTCCGAATGCTCGCGCAGTAAGCGGGCGAGGCATGCTCCATCGCGTCTGGATAGCGCGTCCAGTATTTCACTGTGTTCGCCGAGGGACTCGGCCCAACGCAGCACATCGGCATTAGCCGCACCTCTCGCGCGGTGAATCTTGCTCATCAACGATGCGTACATGTCAGATAACACCGGATTGCCGGCGACGTCGACGATGTGCTGATGCACTTTCTGGTTCGCGCGGTAGTAGGCCGTACGCTTGCCTTCGCGGTGGTACGTCTCCATGGTGCGATGGCGCTCCATCAGCACCTTCATCTGCTTGTCGTCGATGCGCTGCGCCGCGAGCCGTCCGGCCGTTTCCTCCAGTCCATGCAGCACTTCGAAGATGGCGGCAATCTCGGCCTTGTTGATCGGTGCGACCTGAAAGCCCATGTGCTGCCGGTGGGTCACATACCCCTCGGTCACGAGCGTTTTGAGCGCCTCGCGTACCGGCGTTCTCGAGATGTCGAACCGCTCGCACAGCGCTTTCTCGTCGATATGCTCGCCGGGCGCCAATTCACCTTCGAGAATCATCTCGCGCAACCGCTCGGCGATTGCCGCGTACATACCCGTGCCGCGCAGGCTGACGCGCTTGCGTGTATCAGCCGGTAGTGAATTCATGTCCATGTCGCCTGTTTCCGTTTTTGCATCTTCGGTCTTCGCTTAATTGTCTTACAGCTTCGGCCGACTATCTACAGAAAATAAAAAAAGTATTGAAATCAAAGAAATACAGCGCTTGTAATCCATAATTAGGCATCATATACTGCGCTTGCGCATGCAGCGCACTGGTCCCGGAGCGATCCCGGACACAGACATGAGACCCCAAAGCCATGATCAGGCGAACGGAGGAGACACAGATGCAAACCGTAAATGCGGCCGTGCAGGCCGAGGTCAGGACCGGCGTACGCTGGAAAATCTTCCTGATCATGCTGATGCTGATTTCGATCAACTATGTGGACCGGGCCTCGCTGTCCGTCGCGATGCCCCTCATCGCCAAGGAGTTTCATATCGCCCCGGCAGTGCAGGGACTGATCCTCAGTTCGTTCTTCTGGACCTACGCGTTCATGCAGATTCCAGGGGGCATGCTGGCTGACCGTTTCAAACCGCGCATCGTGATCGCCTGTGCGACGTTGTTCTGGGGCTTCTTCCAGGGCATTGCCGCGGTCTGCACGTCGGCGACCGCGCTGATCTTCACGCGGCTGGGGCTGGGCGCTGCCGAAGCACCGATCTATCCGGCGGGCGGCAAGCTCAACGCGATGTGGATGACGCGGCACGAACGCGGCCGCGGGGCGACGCTGCTCGACGGCGGCGCGCCGTTGGGAGCGGCACTCGGCGCGGTGATCATCTCCGGGCTGATCAGCGAATTCGGATCGTGGCGCACTTCCTTCGTGGTGGCCGGTATCGGAACCATGCTCGCCGGCCTGTTTGCCTGGTACTACATCCGCAACAACCCGCGTGAGCATCCGGCCGTGAATCAGGCCGAAGCCGAGTATCTCGAAGCGGCGCTGCAGGAAGAGCACCTCAGCGAGCCGGTTCATGCCAGCGGCCGCAGCCTGGATTTTTTCCGGTATCGCTCGGTGTGGGGTATGTTCTTTGGCTGGATGTGCTTCAACTCGCTGTTTTACGGCCTGCTCACCTGGATGCCGAACTATCTGAACAAGGTTCACGGCTTCAACATCCAGCAGATGGGCGGAGCCAGTTTCGCGATCTTCTTCAGCGGCTTCGTCGGCGAACTGATCGGCGGCTGGATCGCCGACAAGTGGAAGGCGGCGGGCGGTTCGCCCAACCGCGTGATGCGCACGCTGTTCGGAATCGCCGCGGTGGCGGCAACCGTGTCGATCTTCTCGGTCGCCTATGTCGGGAATGCCGCGGCGGTGGTGGTATTGCTGGCGTCCACGTTGTTCTTCCTGCGCTGGTGCGGTCTTTACTGGTGCCTGCCGTCCATCCTCGGGACACGCGACAAGGTCGGCTTTCTCGGCGGTTTCATGAACCTGGGCGGCAATATCGGCGGCGTTCTGGTTCCGATCATCGTCGGCCTGATCGTGCAGGCCACCGGTTCGTATTTTCTGGCGCTGATGTTTTTCGCCGCAGCAGGCGGAGGGCTCCTCGTCTGTTCGACGCTGATCGACTACGAACGCAAATTGCCCGTCTAAGCCGGACTTTCTTCACCCTTAACACTTGATTGCTGACTTCATCATGAGCAAACGCGTCATGCTCGGCATGCTTACCCCGTCGTCCAACACCGCGCTCGAACCGATCACAAGCGCGATGATGGCCCAGTTGCCAGGTGTCAGTGCCCATTTTTCCCGCTTCAAGGTCACCGAAATCTCGCTATCCGGGCAGGCGCTCGGGCAGTTCGACACCACCAACATCATTCAGGCCGCGCGGCTGCTGGCCGACGCCAAGGTCGACGTGATCGCATGGAACGGCACCTCGTCCGGCTGGCTCGGTTTCGAGACCGACCGCCGCCTGTGCCGCGAAATCCAGGAAGCGACCGGCATTCCCGCAACCACGTCGGTACTGGCGCTGAACGAGATTCTGGACAAGACCGGCGTGAAGAAATTCGGCCTGGTCAGTCCGTATCTGAAGGATGTCCAGCAGAAGATCGTCGCCAATTACCGCGACAGCGGCATCGACTGCTCATCCGAAAACCACCTCGGCCTGAAGGTGAACTTCGAGTTCTCCGAGGTAAGCGAAGAGACGCTGCGCGCACAGATCCGCGATGTCGCCGAGCACCGGCCGGAAGCGATCGTCACTTTCTGCACCAACCTGCACGCAGCGCATCTGGCCTCGGAAGTGGAGCGGCACCACGGTGTCCCGCTCTACGACACGATCTCCACCGTGGTGTGGAAATCGTTGAAGCTCGCTGGCTACGATACGACCCGGCTTGCAAGCTGGGGCCGCCTGTTCTCCGAAGTCCTTTGAGAGGACCGTCATGACAACCATGTACGACCTGGTAATCCGCAACGCTGACGTGGTAACCGCGTCCGAGCGCTTCAATTGCGATATTGGCGTGAAGGACGGCATCGTCGTCGCGCTGGGCCGTAATCTCGACGCGGGCAGGCGCGAGATCGACGCGACCGGCCTGCTGGCGTTGCCCGGCGGCATCGACGCGCACTGCCATCTCGATCAACCCATGCCGGACGGGCTGAAGATGGCGGACGACTTCAACAGCGGCACCCGTGCTGCCGTGTGCGGCGGGACCACGACCGTGATCCCGTTCGCCGCGCAGGCAAAAGGGCAATCGCTGAAAGCCGCGGTGGCCGACTACCATCGCCGCGCCGAAGGCCGCGCGGTCACCGACTACGCGTTCCACCTGATCGTCTCCGATCCGACGCCCGAGGTGCTGGAACGCGAGCTCCCGGAATTGATCGCCGCTGGTTACACGTCGTTCAAGATCTATATGACCTACGACGATCTCAAGCTCAGCGACCGCGAGATCCTCGAGGTGATGGATGTGGCGCGCCGCAACCAGGCGCTGGTCATGGTGCATGCCGAGAATTCGGATTGCATCGCGTGGCTGACCGACCGGCTCACCGAAGCCGGCAAGCACGCGCCGAAGTATCACGCGCTGTCGCGCCCGGCGGTGGTCGAGCGGGAAGCGACGCATCGGGCGATCGCGTTCTCCGAACTGGTCGTCGTGCCGATTCTGATCGTGCATGTGTCGGGCCAGGACGCGATCGAACAGATCGAATGGGCGCAGCAGCGCGGCCTGAACATCTACGCCGAGACCTGCCCGCAATACCTTTACCTGACGGCCGAAGATCTCGGCCACGAGGACGGCTATCACGGCGCCAGGTGCGTTTGCAGTCCGCCGCCACGCGACTCGTCCAGCCAGAAGGCCGTGTGGAGCGCATTAAAGCGCGGCGTATTCAGCGTCTTCTCGTCCGACCACGCGCCGTTCTCATACGACGATCCGCAGGGCAAAAAGCCCGGTGGCGAGGAAGTGTCGTTCGAGCACATCCCGAACGGCATCCCCGGCATCGAAACCCGCCTGGCGCTACTGTTCGATGGCGTGAACCGCGGGAAGCTGTCGTTGCACAAGTTCGTCGAACTGACGTCGCTGAATCCCGCGAAGCTGTACGGCCTCTATCCGCGCAAGGGGACGATCGCCGTCGGCGCCGACGCCGACATCGTGCTTTGGGACCCGCTCAAGCAGATCACCATTGCGAACGACGCGCTGCATCACAACGTCGACTACACGCCGTACGAGGGACGCACCGTCCAGGGTTGGCCGAAGCACTGTCTGTCACGCGGCGAACTGCTGGTCGAGAGCGGGCGCTATCTCGAGCCGGAAGCGGGCCGGGGCCGCTTTCTGGCCGCTGGCAAGCCCCAGTACGTCGACCTCTGAAGTGGAGAGCAGTATGAAGATCCTGGTGATCAATCCGAATATCTCCGAAAGTGTATCGGCGCTGATCCGGACGGAGGCGCAACGCAGTGCTTCACCTGATACCGAGATCGAGGTTGCGACCGCGCCGTTCGGCGTTGCCTACATCGAGACCCGCTTCGAAGCGCTGGTCGGCGCGTACGCGAGCGCGTGCGTGGCGGCCGAACGCCATGGCAGCTACGATGGTGTGGTGGTCGCGGCGTTCGGCGATCCGGGCCTGCAGGGCATCAAGGAACTGCTCGACGTGCCGGTAGTCGGGCTGACCGAGTCGGCATTGCTGACTGCGGCAGCGCTCGGGCAGCGCTTCTCGATCATCGCGATCTCGCCGCGAATCAAGGCGTGGTACCGCGAGACTGTCGAGCGCAGTCATCTGGCGAGCCGGCTCGCCAGCATCCGCGCGCTCGACGAGCCGTTGCGCGATATCGGCAGCGTGCAGCAGGATCACGCAGCGAGACTGAAGGCGCTGTGCAATCAGGTCGTCGACGATGACGGCGCCGACGTCATCATCATCGCTGGGGCGCCGCTAGCGGGTCTCGCACGTGAGATACGTGACGAATTGCCGGTGCCGGTGGTCGATGGTGTGTCGAGTTCGATTACGCAGCTCGAGGGCCTTATCCGGTTAGGTCCGAAAAAGGCGACGAAGGGCAGTTTCGCCCAGCCGCCAGTCAAGCCGAATCGGGGTCTGCCCGAGCCGCTGGAGCGATTGCTGAGCAGCGAGCAGACGCGTTGATCCAGCGCGGCCTCAGCCCGCGCTGGCCGCCTGCGATTGCTGTCGCATGGGCTGCCCGCTCGTCGCCGCGTGACATGCCTGGATCATCGCGCGGAACGTCGGCGACGCATGCAGCTCGCCGCCCGCATCGAGTTCGGCGCTGTCGTCCGGCGCGTCGCCGACGCCGACCACCAGCGTCGCGCGCGGCCGCCATTCGCGCGTGCGCCGCAGCATGTTGCGCAGATACGGCGGCGACTCGGGCGCGTCGAGCGACACGATGCAGATGATCGAGGTGTCCTTGAAGCTCGGCTCATCGGCGCGCGCGCTGCGATAGCCCGAGTGCGTCGCCATCAGCGGCGCGAAACCCTGGCGGTTCAAGAGTTGCACGGCGATGGCCGTCGTCACTTCGTCGAATGCGCCGCGGCCGGGCACGCACAACACTGCGACCTTGCTCGCTTCGTCCGACTGTGGCGAGCGCGACCGCAGATCGCTGCCGTAGCGCTCCGAGGCGCCCGCGCCCGGCGACGCGAGGTCCGGCGCCCCGGCAAGCAGCGCATTGCCCGTGTCAGCCGGTTCGACTGGTGACAGCGTGTCGCGCAGCCCGTCGGCGATTTCGAGGTTCTCGACGATATCGGCGAGCGCGTCATTGATCCGCTGCAACTGCTCGGGCATCAGCACGCCGCGCTGCGCGTCGTTGCGCGCGAGCCGCAGGCCTTCGAGCGCGACCTTGTCGTAGTAGTCGATCAGCGACATCTCGCGCAGCAGCCGTTCGGCCTGCACGATCGCCTCGTGCGGATCGTCGGCGAGCAGGCGCTGATAGAAGTTCTGCGCGGGCGTCAGCGCGGGCTGATCGCCGAGCAGCACGGTCAGGAAGTTCAAGCGGTCCGCGTAGCGCCCGAGCGTGACGACGCACAGCGTGAGCGGGGTCGACAGCACGAGGCCGATCGGCCCCCATAGCCAGCTCCAGAAAATCGCCGCGACCACCACCGCGAGCGGCGACAGGCCCGAGCGATGACCGTACAGCAGCGGCTCGGCGATCTGCCCGGCGACCACGTCGACGACGATGAACAGGATCAGCGTGAGGACCGCCATCGTCCATTGCGGCTGGATCGCGGCCGCGAGAAACACCGCGAGGATCGCCGCGATCCAGATGCCGATGTATGGCACGAAGCGCAGCAAAGCGGCGATCACGCCGAACAGCAGCGCACCCGGTACGCCGATGATCGCGAGCCCGATCGCGATGATGCCGCCCGCGCTCAGATTCACGCCGAGCTGCGCGACGAAATAGCGTGACAGGCGCCCGGCGGCGTCGTTGATCGCGGTGGTCGTGCGGTGCAGATCGCGAGAGCCGAACAGGCTGATCAGACGGTCGCGCAAATCCTCGCGCTGCAACAGGATGAAGATCGTCACGACGAGCACGATGAAGGTCGTCTCGATCGGCGCGATGGCCGGGGTCAGCGCGCGCTGCGCGAGCTGCACCGGCGTCGGCGCGGGCTCGTGCACCTCAACCTGTTGCGGCACCTGCGGCGCGTTGCGCGCGGCGCGGCCGGTCGGGCGCGGCGGCGCGGGACGCGACGGCGCCATGCGCTGCAGCGCGCTGGCGGCGCTGCTCATCAGCGAATCGGCGCGGCCCACGGTTTTTTCCTGCACCGTTTCGATCTTCTGCTCGATCGCTTCCTGGTACTGCGGCAGCGCGTTCGCGAGCTGCACCAGCTGCGCGCCGATCAGCGCACCGACCGCGAGCAGCGACGCGAGAGCGAACAGCACCGCGATGAAGATGGACGGCAACTGGCCCATGTGCAGACGCCGCAGCATCTGCACGAGCGGCGCGAGCAGGAAGCTCAGCAGCACCGACAACGTGATCGGAATCAGCACCTCCCGGCCGAAGTACAGCGCGCACACCACCACCACGCCGGTGATCAGCGACACGAGGCCATGCAGGCCCGGCGTGCCCGGCGGATAAACGCGATTGGGGCGCCCATGCGGCGGCGGCAGCGATATTTTCATGTAAACACAATTCCGGTTGGGACGCGTTGACGACCGAGCGGAGCACTGGTCGTCCGCAAGACATATGCCCGAATTGTAGGCGGTTTGGTGCGAGCAGGGCTCACGCGCGGCTACGTGTCGGGTGGCTCGATGAGCGCGAATCGTCAGCCTACATGCACCCGCAACATCTCCAGCAACTGCGAGCTCACGTACAGCAGCAAGCCGATAAATCCTCCGACGATCGTCCCATTGATGCGGATGTACTGCAGATCCTTGCCGATATTCATCTCGACCTGGCGTGACATCTCATGGGCGTCCCAGTTCTTCACGGTATCGCTGATATGGCGCGTGAGGAACTGCGCGAAGTCGGGCGCCATCGCGCGCGCGGCTTCTTCGAGGTGATCGTTCAGCGATTGCCGCAGCGCTGGATCGCGCGCGAGTTCGCGACCGACCCACGCGCCCATCGCGGCGACACGCGCATGCAGTGCCGAGTCGGTGCTTTGCAGGTCGCGCTTGAGCCACGCGCGCAGTTCGCCCCACATGTCCTTCACGTAGCTGCTGAAAGCCTCCCCTTCGACCAGATAGCGCTTCAGCGCTTCGCCCTGTTGCAGGAAAACCGGATCGGTCTTCAGCCGCACGATCAGCTTCTGCACCACCCGGTCGAACCTGTCGCGCAACTCGTGCGTGGGGTTCTCGGCGATCTGTTCGAGCATACGGTTCGCGGCGCTCGCGATCGCTTCGGCGCCCTTGTCGCCGATCCACGCCGACGGCAGAAACTTCTCGACCGTCGGATACTCGCTTTTCACCCAATCGACGATGCGCGCGGCAATGAACTCGCGCGCCGGCGCCTCGCGCAGCACCGCGATCACCTGATCGATCGCGGTGTCGAGCAGTTCCTGATGACGGCCGTCGCGCGTCAGCGTGTCGAGGACCGCGCCGAGCGACTGCGACAGATCGACCTTCGCGAGAACGTCGCGCAGGCCGTCCTTGATGAAGTTCTGGATGCGCGCGTCGTCGGCCACCTCGAGGATGCCGCCGGTGAGGCGCACCACGTAGTCGCCGAGACGCGCGGTGTTGGCCGATTCGCCGAGCCACGTGGTGATGGTCTGCGCCGGATCGTGCCGGCGGATCAGACCGACCAGCGACGGCACGTCGAGAAACTTGTCCTGCACGAAGTGCGCGAGGTTGTCGGCGATCTTGTGCTTGTTGCGCGGGATGATCGCGGTGTGCGCGGACACGACCGGAATCGGCACGCGCCGAAACAGCGCCGCGACCGCGAACCAGTCGGCGAGCGCGCCGACCATCGCGGCCTCGGCGACGGCCTTGATGCCGTCGACCCACAGGCCGCGCGGCAGGAACGCGGTGACGACGAAAACGCAGGCGGCCGCAAGCAGCAGCAGTAAAGGCGTGCGCTTGGCCTTCTTCAGTTCGGTGGTCTTGTCCATCGGGCGCGGTTGATCGTGTCGGGCGGCGGGCGGCTGAAAGGTGGGCGGGGCAGCCGGTTCGGTTGCAATGATGCGGTACGGCCCGCGCACGCGTCCAGCCTGGATACGCGCATGCAATACGCGCCGGGGCTTCGGCAAGGTAACATTCGCGGTTGGGCTCGTCGTCGAACCTCACGCAAGACGGCGCAACGCAATCGCAATGGAGGCACAGTGATCAGGTTTCTGCACACCGCGGATTGGCAGATCGGCACGCAGTTCGGTCAGTTCGAACCGGACGAGGCCGCGCATCTCGCTCAAGCTCGCTTCGACACCGTGCGCCGCATCGCCGAAGAAGCGGCCGCGCGCAACGTCGACGCGGTGCTCGTCGCGGGCGACGTGTTCGACCTGCAGACGGTGTCGGACACCGTGATCCGTCGTTTGTTCGGCGCACTGCAAGCGTTTTCCGGAACCTGGATCATGCTGCCGGGCAATCACGACGCGGCGCTCGTCGAAAGCGTTTGGACCCGCGCGCAGCGGCTCAATTGCGTGCCGCCGAACGTGCGCGTCGTGCTCGAAACCGGCGTCGTGCTGCTCGATGCGTGCCGTTGCGCGCTGCTGTGCGCGCCGCTCACGCAGCGCATCACCTACGACGACACCACCGCATTCTTCGATTCCACCGAGACGCCGCCCGGCTATCACCGCGTGGGGCTTGCGCATGGCAGCGTCGGCGGCATCCTGCAGGAGGGCATCGATTCGTCGAACCCGATCGCGCCGACGCGCGCCGTGAGCGCGCGGCTCGACTATCTGGCGCTCGGCGACTGGCACGGCCATCTGCGCGTCGACGAACGCACCTGGTACGCGGGCACGCACGAACAGGACCGTTTCCGCTCGAACGAACCGGGCTTCGTGCTCGACGTCACGATAAGCGAGCCGGGAGCGTCGCCGCAGGTCGAGGCGGTGCGAGTCGGGCAATACCGCTGGCATCGCTGGGATGAGACGATTTCGGTGCCGACCGACATCGACGCACTGAAAGCCCGCCTCGCCGAGCTCGGCGCGAATGACGTGCTGCGCATCGAGGTCGGCGGCACCGCGGCGCTTGCCGATGCCGAGGCGCTGCATGTCGCGGTCGAAGAGGCTCGCGCGTGCGTGCGCGCGTTGCGTGCCGATCTGAGCAGCCTGCACGTGCTGCCCACCGCCGACGATCTCGCCGAACTCGGCGCGCAAAGCGGCTATCTCGCGAAGGTGGTCGCGCGGCTGCGCGCCTTGCAGGAAGACGCACAGGCCGATCCGCAACAGGCGCGGCGCGCGGCGGAAGCGTTGCTGCTGCTGGCGCGCTTTCAGCGCGAACAGTGGCACCGCGATTCCCATGCCGCACCACCCGCGCAGGCGCGCGATCGGCAACCTGAAGCGCCGCGTGAAGGAGCCTGTGCATGAAGCTGCAACGTATCGCGATTCAGGAATTCAGGCAGTTCGGCGGGCAGCTCGTGATCGACGATCTGCAGCCCGGTCTCAACCTGTTCGTCGGCCCGAACGAGGCCGGCAAAAGCACGATTGCCGAAGCGGTGCGCACGGTGTTCCTCGAACGCTACAAGGCCTCGCATCTGAAGGACCTGTTGCCGTGGGGACTCGCGAACGGGCAGCCGTCGGTCGAGGTCAGCTTCGAGCTCGATGGGGTAGCGTGCCGTCTGTCGAAGCAGTTCGTGTCGCGTCAGCGCTGCGAGCTGAGGATCGGTCAGGCCGTGTATAGCGAGGACGAAGCCGAAGACAAGCTCGCCGCGCTGCTCGGCTTCTCGCGCGCGGCGCGCGGTCCGATGAAAGCCGAGAACGCCGGCGTGCCGGGTCTGTTGTGGGTGCAGCAAGGCGGCACGCAGGAGATGCGCGATTCGACCGGGCACGCGGCGCAGTATCTGCGCGACGCGCTCACGCAACTGTCGGGCGGCCGCGAAGCGGGCGGCGAGGACGCGCTGATCGCGGCCGTGCAGCGCGAGCTGCGGCAACTGCTGACCGCGCGCACGCAGAAGTCCACCGGGCCGCTCGCCGAGGCGGAGCAGAAGCTCGCCGCGCTGATCGCGAGCCGCGACGAGTTGCGACAGCAGCGCCAGCAGTTCGACGACAACATCGCGCGGCTCGCCTCACAACAGCAGGCGTTCGACGACGCCGAGCGCCGGCGTCCGTGGGAGCTTCACGAGCAGAAGGCCGCGCTCGCGCAGCAACGCGCCGTGGCGGTCGAGCAACTCGAACGCGGTCTCGAAGGGCTCGCGCAGTCGCTGAAGATCGGCGAGGCCGAGCTCGCGTTGTCGGTGCAGCAGGAGCGGGGCGCGCTCGAACTCGAAGCGGCCATCGCGCGCGAACGAGAGCAACTCGACGCGGCGCGCGCCGAGGTCGCGGCCGCGCAAACCGCGCATGCGCAGGCGCAAAGCCGCGTGGCGCAATTCGAGCAGGCAGCCGCCGAGGCGAACCGTGCGCTCGAACTCTCGAACGCGGCCGTGACCGCCGCCGATCTGCGCAGCCAGGTCGATTTCTATCGGGCGGAGAGCCAGCGGCTCGAAGCGTCGATCGGCGAGGCGGACAAGGCAAACATGGCGGTGCTGCAGGCCGCGCGCGACGCGGCAGCGCTCGAACTCGACGACGCGCAGTTCAAGCGCCTCGTCGCGCTCGATGGCGAGTTGACCGTGCTGCGCGCGCGGACCGAGGCGGCGATGACGCGCATCGAATACAGCTTGAACGGCGAGTTGCGCGTCGGCGGTGAGACGATCAGCGGCACGGGCGTGCTGCGTGTCGATGAAGAAAAGCGCATCGGCCTCGGCGAGCTTGGCGAATTGCGCGTGATTCCGGGTGTGTCCGATCTGTCCGCGCGATTGTCGGAACTGGCATCGCTCGAAGCGAAGCACGCGCAGTTGCTGCTCACGCTCGGCGTTGCGTCGGTGGCCGATGCGCAGGCGCGTCACGAGCAATGGAAAACGCTGGTCGCGCAACAGAAGAGCCAGGCGAGGATACTCGAGGTCCATGCGCCGCAAGGCATCGATGCGTTGCGCGCGGCGCTGGCATCGACGGCGGCGCGCTTGCAGGCGTCGAGCGAGCGCCTGGCCGGTCTGCCCGACGTGTCGGCGGCGCCGCCGCTCGAGGACGCGCGCCGCAATGCCGACATCGCGCGCGACGCGTTGGAGGCCGCGCGCAAGGTGCTCGCGCAAGCGGCGGGCGCGCAATCCACCGGCGTCGCGAAGGCCGATTCGCTGACGGCGCAACTGCAGCGCAAAGAAGCGCAGCTGAACGACGAAGCGTTCCGGCGCAATCGCGCGCAGTGGCAGGCGCATATCGTCGAGCAGCGCGTGAAGGTCGATGCGCTGAAGAACCAGCGCGGCGAGCGCGAACGCGAACTCGATGCGGCGCGTCTGGACGACCCCGTGGCGGAGGCGAAGCGCTATCGCGCATCGGCGGAACTCGCGCGCAACGAGCAGCATGAGCGTCAACTGCGCATCGCGGAACTGCGTAGCCAGCTCGAAACGATGGGCGCATCGGGCCTTGGCGAACGGCTTGCCGCGCTCGAAGCGCAGGTCGAGCAGGCCACGCGCCGCAAGGACGAACTGAGCCTGCGCGCGAGCGCGCTGAGTCTGCTCGACGAGGTGCTGGTCGACGAACGCGACGCCGCGCTGGCACAACTGCGCGCGCCGTTGACCGAGCGGCTCGGTCATTATCTGAAGCGGATTTTTCCGCAGTCGAGCCTCGCGCTCGGCGACGATCTGATTCCGGCGATGCTCGATCGCGACGGCCGCGCGGAACTGCTCGACGCGCTGAGCTTCGGCACGCGCGAGCAGCTCGGCATCCTGACGCGGCTCGCGTACGCGGACCTGTTGCAGGCCTCAGGCCGGCCCACTCTGCTGATGCTCGACGATGCCGCGGTCCACACCGATGCGGCGCGCCGCGACGCGCTCAAGCGCGTATTGATCGACGCGGCGACGCGGCATCAGATTCTGGTGTTCACGTGTCATCCGGAGTTGTGGGACGACCTGGGCGTCAGGCAGCGGGCGGTGCAGGATTTGAAGGTGGCGTGAGCGGGACGGGCCGGCACCACCCGGTACGGCCCGCTTACTCGTACCACCGCGGCGTGTACACCCACTGCGCGCCGTTATCGCCACAAGCGAATTTTCTCGTCAGCGACGACCCGACGATCACCATCGTGCGCATATCCACGTCGGCCGAGCGAAGCTCGCCGAGCGTCACTGTGCGCAACGTGCCGCCAGGCCGGCCGATATCGCGTCCGAGCACCACCTGCGTCGATGGCGCGCGATATTCCCGCACGATATCGAGCGCCTTGTCGAGTTGCCACGGACGCGCGCGCGAAATCGGGTTGTAGAACGCCATCACCAGATCGGCTTGCGCCGCATGGCGCAGGCGGGTTTCGATGATCGTCCACGGCTTCAGGTTGTCCGACAGCGACAGCATGCAGAAGTCGTGGCCGAGCGGGGCGCCGGCCTGCGCCGCGGTCGCGAGCGCGGCCGACACGCCCGGCACGATCGATAGTTCGACGGCCGCCCATGCGTCGTTGCCAGAAGCTTCGAGCGCTTCGAGCACGGCGGCCGCCATCGCGAACACGCCGGGGTCGCCCGACGACACCATCACGACCGAGCGGCCTTCGCTCGCGAGCTCGAACGCGTGTCGCGCGCGCTGCATTTCCTCGCGATTGTCGGTGCCGTGCACGCGCTGATCGGCGCGCAGCGGGCCGGCCATTTTCACGTAGGTGTCGTAGCCGAGGATGTCGGTCGCTTCGTTCAACGCGGTGCGCGCGGCCGGGACCATCAGTTCGGCGCAACCGGGGCCGAGGCCGATCACGGTCAGGCGGCCGCGGGCACGGCCGAGCGTCACTGGGTCGATGGCGAGCGGGGAGAGAGCGAGCGCGACGTTCGGATGAGCGTCGTCGTGCAGCGTTTCGTGGGGGACACGTAGCGCGGTCTGCAGCAAGCGTGCGGCACTCGATTCGCCCGGTTCGGCGCTGGTATCGGAGAAGCGTAGCGGCACATCGAGAAGCCGTGCCGCTTGCGCAAGCGCCGGGTCGGCCATGCCCGTCGATGGCGCGAGCAAGGCCGCGAGCGAAAGCATCGCGAGACCGTGCCCTTTCAGTGCCGCGCGCACGCGTGCGACGATCGCATCGGCGGACTCGGCATCGTCGCTGACGACAGCCGCCACCACGCTGCGCGGATGAATCACGAGCTCGTCTTCGCGCCCCTCCCACGCGCGCGGCGTCACGCGAATCGCGAGACGTGCCGACTCCGAGCGCGGCAGTTGCGCGTCGTCGAGCCACGGCGCGTCGCCTTCGATGCGCGTGCTTTCGCCCGCCAGCAGATCCGACACGAAGCGCTTGCCCTGGCCGAGATCGGCGAGCGCATAGCCATCGGGCGGATTGAGCACGCAGGTGCCGAAACGCAATTCACCGCTCGTCGTGATCGCGGGCTGCACCGCCAACGCGGCGGCGATGTCGCGCGCCATCAGGTTGACGCCCGCGAGGCCGCCGAGCAGCGGCACGACCGCGCTGCCGTCCTCGGCGAGCGCGAGCACCGGCGGCTCGGCGCCTTTGTTCGACAGCAGCGGCGCGAGGCAGCGAATTACGATGCCGGCCGCGCACAACGCGACGATCGGCGTGCCGCGCGCATACAGCTCGCGCAGATGCGTGCCGAGTTCGCTGTACGAGACGTCGGCCTCGACGCGGCCTTGCAGCGCGTGGACCTGGCAATCAGGAGCAACGCCCGCTGCGATATGCGCGCCACGCTCGACATACAGCGCCTGAATCCGCCGCGCCGTCGCGAGCGCGCCCGTACCGAGAATCACGATCGCGGGCGCGTTCATCCTTGCCATTTCTGCCCCGGCACGACCAGCAGCGAAAAATACGGCGATGCCATCGGATCGACTTCGGCGAGCGGCACGATGCGCTGATTGCGCATCGTCGCGCGCTCGACGTACAGCGCGCGCTGCGCGAGTCCGAGTTCGTCGAGCACGCGCCGCACCTTGTCGAAATTGCGGCCTAGTTTCATGATGACCGCCGCGTCGGCATCGGCCAGACGGCGGCGCAATTCGTCTTCGGGCAACACGCCCGACAGCACCGACAAGCTCTGATTGCGATACACGAGCGGCGCGCCGAGCACCGCCGCACCGCCGAGCATCGAGCACACGCCGGGCACTACTTCACTGTCGTAGCGCGCCGCGAGCCGGTCGTGCAGATACATGTACGAGCCGTAGAAGAACGGATCGCCTTCGCAGACCACGGCGACGTCACGGCCCGCGTCGAGATGGCCGGCGACGACTTCGGCGGCGGTGTCGTAGAAGTCCGCGATGATCGCTTCGTACGACAGCGGCGGCTCGAGCGCTTCGGTCGTGACCGGATAGACGAGCGGCAGATGCTGCTGCGCGTCGTGCAGATGCGCCTCGATGATGCCGAACGCGTTGCCCTTCTTGCCCTTCGCGACGAAATACGCGACCACCGGCGCCGCTTTAAGCAGCCGCAGCGCCTTCAAGGTCAGCAATTCCGGGTCACCGGGACCGACGCCGATGCCGTATAGCCTTCCGCGGCTCGTTAGCTGGCTCGTCATTTATTCGACCTCCGTCGCAAGCGCGTTGACCGCGGCGGCGGCCATCGCGCTGCCGCCGCGCCGTCCATGCACCACCACATAGGGGACGCCGCGGCTGTTTTGCGCGAGTGCCGCTTTCGATTCCGCCGCGCCGACGAAGCCGACCGGAAAGCCGAGAATCAGCGCGGGCTTCGGCGCGCCGGCATCGAGCATGTCGAGCAGATGAAACAGCGCGGTCGGCGCATTGCCGATCACGACGACGCTGCCCGCCAGATGCGGACGCCACAATTCGAGCGCGGCGGCCGAGCGCGTGTTGCCGATCTCGCGCGCCATCGCTGGCACATCCGGGTGCGTCAGCGTGCAGATCACTTCGTTGTTCGCGGCGAGCCGCGCGCGCGTAATGCCTTGCGCGACCATGCCCGCGTCGCACAGGATCGGCGCGCCTTGCGCGAGCGCACGGCGGCCCGCGCTGCCGGCGCCGTCGGAGAACGCGAGGTCGTCGATCACGTCGACCATGCCGCACGCGTGGATCACGCGCACCGCGAGTTTTTCGAGGTCGGCGGGGATGCGCGCGAGGTCGGCCTCCGCGCGGATCGTCGCGAACGATTGGCGATAGATCTCCTGACCGTCGCGAATGTAATCAAGCATGGGAAGTACTCCGGGCGAGGCGCGCGAGCAGCGCGGCGGCCTCGTCGATCGTCAGTTGGGGCGCGACACATTGGCCGAATCCGGGGTGATGGTCGTCGCGTCGATAAAGGTCGTAGCGGCCGGGCGCGGCGGCGAGCAGCGTGTACGGCGCGCGATGCGCGGCCGCGCACGAGCGCGGGCAGCCGGTCAGATGCACGTCGACGCCGGCGGGCAAGCGTTCGGCGAGTTGCAGCGCGTCGGTCTTGGTGTCGGCGAGGCCCTTCGCGCAACCGGCCGAACCGGCGCAGGCGATCACATGTGTGATGGCCTGCGCGGGATCGCAGGCGAGGCCGAGTGCGCTCAGCTTCGCGAGTACGGCGGGCACGGCGTTGGTCGCGATGTCGGGCAGCAGCACGCTTTGCCATGGCGTTGCGTGCAGCATGCCGTTGCCGTGTTGTTGCGCGAGCGCGGCGACGTCGCGCAGCGTGGCCGCGTCGATCCGGCCGAGCGGCGGTTGGCCGCCGACGTGCCACATGCCGCCGCCGTGCTGTGCGTGCGCGCCGAGCCGCAATGACGCGTCGGCGGGAATGTGGCGTTGCCAGTCGCGCAGCGATGCGTCGCGCGCGAGCGGGAAGTCGACGTAGCGTTGCGCGTGCTGCAGAAGCGCATCGGCGGAGTGCGTGGCGAGCAGGTCGCGCATGCGGGTCGCGTCGGCTGAGGCGAGGTCGAGGAACGTGTGCAGCAACGCGCGCACGAGCACTGGCACGCGCGACGGTGGTGCGGCCGCGAGCGCACTCGTGCCGTTGGCATCGGGATGGTCGCCGGCGTTCGCGTTGTCGCCTGTCGAGCCGGGGCACCCCGCGAGGCCGAACACGAAGCGCACGCCTTCTTCGTCAGCCGACGCCGCGAGCCACACGTCATGCGGATGATCGATTCGCGCGAGTCGTTCGCCGCCGTCGAGCAGCAGCGCGAATTTCGGCGACAACGCGGCGAAGCGCACATCGCTTTGCAGCAGCGTGAGCAGTTCCGCGCACAACGGCGTCGTGTCGATCAGCGCGTGCGGATCGCGGCCGGCGGCGGGGCTGATCATCACGTTGCGGACGTCGTCGGCGTAGCTGAGCGCGTTGGGGGTGGCGATGTGCGGGTCGTTCGCGGCGGCCGGTCCAAGTCCCGCGCCAATCAGCGCTGCGCTCAACGCAGCTTCGTGTCCGCGACGCACGCCGCGCAGTTGCAGATTCGCGCGATTGGTCAACTCGGCGACGCCGTTCGCGTGCCGTGTGCTCGCATCGGCGATCGCGTGTGCCTGCGCCGCGCTCAGCACGCCGCCGGGCAGTTTGATGCGGCAGATGCCGCCGTCGCGCGCGGAGACGATGCGCAGCAACCCCGGACATGCCGAGGACCGCGGTGACGTGACCGCGTGGGACGAAACGGGGGGAGGCGAAGCTCGATTCAATGGGGCACCGGGTTTAGCGTCGCGCGACGGCATGGTGGCGGCCTCGCTGCATGCTGCCCGATGAAGGCCGGCGTGAACCATGCGGCCGAAAAGCGCTTCGGGCTGACCGTGGGCGATGAAAGCGGCCATTATATCTTTACGCAATGGCCGCAGCGCCTGTTTGCCGGCCATCGCGCGATGCCGCCGGTCGCGACGCATGGCGCCTTGCCGCGGACCCGCGGGCCGCATGGCGGCGGTATCATGCGGACTTTCCAAACCCGCCGTCCGAGCCTGCGCGCAGCCGCATGCACGACGCGGCGCGGTGCAATCGCTCAGGAATCGACGCAACTGATGAGGATGGATGCATGCCGGCATGGCTGACCGTAGTGGGCATTGGCGACGACGGCTTCGCCGGTTTGGGGCGGCCCGCGCGGCGTGCGTTGCTGGGCGCGTCGGTCGTGTACGGCGGCGAGCGCCATCTGGCGATGCTGCCCGCGCGGATCGCCGCCCGCCGCGCCGCGTGGCCGCGTCCGTTCGATCTCGCGCCGTTGCTAGCCGAGCGTCCGCACGCGGTGTGCGTGCTCGCGAGCGGCGACCCGATGCTGTTCGGCGTCGGCGCGACGCTCGCGCGGCAGTTGCCGGCCGGGGAATTGCGCGTGCTGCCCGCGCCGTCGTCGCTGTCGCTCGCGGCCGCGCGGCTCGGCTGGCCGTTGCAGGATGTCGCGACCGTGTCGCTGGTCGGCCGGCCGCTTGCCACGCTGAATGCGCATCTGCACGACGGCGCGCGCCTGTTCGTGCTGAGCGCGGACGGCCACACCCCGGCGGCGCTGGCGGCCTCGCTCGATGCGCGCGGTTACGGCGCAACTCAGATGACCGTGCTCGAACATCTGGGCGGTGAACGCGAACGGCGTGTCGATGGCCGCGCCGATCAATGGCCGGGCGGCGAGATGGCCGCGCTCAATCTGATCGCGCTCGACTGCCGCGCGTCCGCGCAAGCAGCGCGTCTGCCGCTGACCTGCGGCTTACCCGACGACGCCTTTATCCACGACGGCCAGTTGACCAAGCGCGACGTGCGCGCCATCACGCTCGCGCGCCTCGCGCCCGCGCCTGGTGAGTTGCTGTGGGACGTCGGCGCGGGCAGCGGTTCGATCGGTATCGAATGGATGCGCGCGCATCCCACCTGTCGTGCGATCGCGATCGAGGCGAACGACGCGCGGCAGCGCTTCATCGAACAGAATCGCGATACGCTGGGTGTGCCTGGTCTGCAACTGGTGGCCGGCCGCGCGCCGGACGCGTTGCGGGGGCTACCCGCGCCGCACGCGGTGTTTATCGGCGGAGGGGTGACGGTGCCGGACGTGCTGGACACCTGCTGGGCGCAACTGCGCGACGGCGGCCGGCTCGTCGCGAACGCGGTCACGCTGCAAGGCGAGGCGGTGCTCGCCGCGTGGCGCGAGCAGCATGGCGGCACGCTGACACGCATCGCGCTCGCGCACGCGCAACCGCTCGGCGGCTTCGATACATGGCGCCAGGCGTTGCCGATCACGCTGCTCGACGTGACCAAGCCCGCCAATCCGTCAGCCGATTCGTGATGCGCGACGAAACCCCCGAACAGCCGGCGCCGCTGCGCAGCGGCTATACGACCGGCAGCTGCGCGACCGCGACGTCGCTGGCGGCCGCGCGTTTGCTGCTGGCGGGCGAGGTCAGCGAGGTCGCCGAGATCGTGTTGCCGAAGGGCCAGCATGTGCCGATGCGGCTCACGTTCTGCCGTCTCGTGGAGATGGACGGCGAGCGGATCGCCGAAGCCGGCACGATCAAGGATGCCGGTGACGATCCCGACGTGACGCACGGCGCGCTGGTGTTCGCGCGCGTGCGCCTCGTGCCCGAGCCCGGTGTGATTTTTCGCGCGGGGCCGGGCGTCGGCACGGTCACGCGCGCGGGGCTCACGCTGGCGGTTGGCGAACCGGCGATCAATCCGGTCCCGCGCCAGATGATCACGCAGCACCTCGACGAACTCGCCTCGCATCATGCGTATCAAGGCGGCTTCGAAGTGACGCTCTGCGTGGAAAACGGCGAAGCGCTCGCGCTGAAAACGATGAACCCGCGTCTCGGTATCGTCGGTGGACTGTCGATACTCGGCACTACCGGTATCGTGCGGCCGTTTTCGTGTTCCGCCTATATCGCGTCGATCCATCAGGGCATCGACGTTGCGCGCGCGAACGGCTATATGCATGTGGCCGCCTGCACCGGCAACGCGAGCGAGGACGCGATGCGCGCGCACTACGGCCTGCCCGATATCGCGCTGATCGAAATGGGCGATTTTGTCGGCGCGGTGCTCAAGCATGTGAAGCGCGCGCCGGTCGAGCGTCTGAGCATTTGCGGCGGCTTCGGCAAGCTCAGCAAGCTCGCGGCCGGCCATCTCGATCTGCATAGCCGCAACTCCAGCATCGATCTCGAACAACTCGCCGGCTGGGCCGCCGGGCATGGCGCCGACGCCGCGCTGCAAGCGGCGATGCGCGCGGCCAACACGAGCCAGCAGGCGCTCGCGCTCGCGCACGCGCAACAGGTGCCGCTCGGCGATATCGTCTGTCAGCACGCGTTGGCCGTTGCACGCGATATCGTGCCGCCGCAGGTCAGCGTCGAAATCTTCGCGATCGACCGGCAGGGCAAGTTCGTCGGAGTCGCCCGATGACGCGCATCCTGTTGCTCGGCGGCACCGGCGATGCGCTGAAGATCGCGCGCCAACTCGGTCCCGCGCATGTGTACAGTCTCGCGGGGCTCGGCAAGGTGCCCGACGACCTGAAGTGCGCGGTGCGCGTCGGCGGCTTCGGCGGCAGCGAGGGGCTGGCGCGTTATCTCGCGAGCGAAGCGATCGGCCTCGTGATCGACGCGACGCATCCGTACGCGGCGCGGATCAGCGCGAATGCCGTAGCGGCGTGTCGCGTCGCGAAGGTGCCGTGCTGGGCGCTGCGGCGTCCGGCGTGGCAGCCGCAAGCCGGCGATGACTGGCGCATCGTCGATGACTGGAACGCACTGATCGACGCGCTCGCGCCTTTCAGAAGGCCGCTATTCACGCTCGGACGCGAACCGCTCGCGCATCTCGACGAGATTCCGCCGTATCAATTCTGGACCGTGCGCGTGCTCGATTCGCATCCGGACACCGCGCGCTCGCGCATCCTCGCCGCGCGCGGACCGTTCACGCTCGACGGCGAACGCGCGCTGTTCGCGCTGCAGGCGTTCGACGTCGTCGTCAGCAAGAACAGCGGCGGCGGCGCGACCGAGGCCAAGCTCGAAGTTGCGCGCGAACGCGGCTTGCCGGTGATCATGCTGCGACGGCCGGTGTTGCCCGACGTCGATCGCGAGTTCGCCACCATTGCCGATCTTCTCGATGCGTTGCCCGCGCACGCGCAAGCGGCTTCGGATCAGTGAGCAAATAACTGGAGTACTGAATGACAGTGTTTTTTATCGGCGCGGGTCCGGGCGACCCGGAACTGATCACGGTGAAAGGGCAGCGTCTCGTGCGCAGTTGTCCGGTGATCCTGTATGCGGGGTCGCTGGTGCCGGCGGCGGTGCTCGAAGGTCACAGCGCCGAACAGGTCGTCAACACCGCGGAACTCGATCTCGACCAGATCGTCGCGCTGCTCGCGGCGGCGCACGCGAAGGGCCAGCATGTCGCGCGCGTGCATTCGGGCGATCCGTCGCTGTACGGTGCGATCGGCGAGCAGATCCGCCGCTTGCGCGAGTTGGACATTCCTTACGAAATCGTACCCGGCGTGACCGCGACGGCCGCATGCGCGGCGGCGCTCGGCTGCGAGCTGACGCTGCCCGGCGTGTCGCAGACACTGATCCTCACGCGCTATGCGAGCAAAACATCGATGCCCGAAGGCGAGCAGTTGGCCGATCTCGCGCGGCATCGCGCGACGCTGGCGATTCACCTCGGCGTGCGGCATCTCGCGCGCATCGTCGATGAATTGCGGCCGCATTACGGCGGCGCGTGTCCGATCGCGGTGATCTATCGCGCGAGCTGGCCCGACGAAGAAAAGATCACCGGCACGCTCGACGATATCGTCGCGAAAGTGCAGGGCAGCGCGATCGAGCGGACCGCGCTGATTCTGGTCGGGCAGGTGCTGGCCGCCGAAGGCTTCGCCGATTCGACGCTGTATGGGAGCGGCAATTGATGGCGCCGTGAGAGCCTGTCTGGTGTCGGAAAGCGGCGTGCGTTGTCGATCATAATGTGACGCAGCGCGAGAGCCTGACCCGTTTCCTGGCAAAACGCCAAAACGCGAAAGCGCGAAAATCCGCAAGTTCTGCACCGCCACCCGGCGCGCAGACCGCTATCGTGGCGCCATGATGAAGCCCAGCACCGAACGTGATTACCGTCGACGGATCGCTCGCGTGGTCGAGGCCATTCTGGTCGAGCCCGGCGCGCGGCACACGCTCAGCAGCCTCGCGGCCGTCGCGCATATGTCGCCATATCACTTCCATCGGATTTATCGCGCGTTGATGGGCGAGAGCGTCGCCGATACCGTCAAGCGTCTGCGGCTCGCCGAGGCAGCGCAACGGCTGACCGACGCCGCGCAGGTCACCGCGGTCGCGCACGACGCTGGCTACGACAGTCCCCAAGCGTTCGCACGTGCGTTTCGCGATTTCACTGGTGTATCGCCGAGCGAGTTCAGGACGCGGCAGCGGCATCTGGTGGCGAATCCGGCGGCTTCGGCGGCATCCGCGCGGACACGGCGAACGGGGCATGCGCGCATCGAGCCGCGCGGCGACGGCGATGGCATAGGCGCTGACGGCCGCCGCGACGAGTACGCTGAAAACCAGAACACCCCCGCATCACCATCCGTCGAAGTGATCGAGATCGCACCGCTCGACGTGCTATGCCTTCGCCATGACGGCCCGGTCGCGACGATCGGCCAGACCTTCCACACGCTGATGACGACGTTGCGCTGCGACGAGAACCCGCTGTTGCAGCAGCGCGTCGGCATCTGCGCGCGCGATCCGTCGATCGCTGGCGGGTTTTGCTATCACGCGGGAGTCGTCGCGGGGTCGCAGGCGGCGTTCAGCGATGCGATGCAGCGGCTCGACGAAGCCGCGCAACGCTCGCGTGTGGCCAAGCCGCCGCCGGGCATCGAGCCGCTGCGGCTCGAAGGCGGGCTATACGCGGTGCACCGCCTCATCGGTCCTTATGCGCTGATCTCGCCCACTTTCAGGGCACTGTACAGCGGCTGGTTGCCGCGCAGTGGCTACCGGCGCGATCAACGGCCCGGGCTCGAACTGTATCGAAGCGCGCCCGATCGCGGCGCGCTGGACCCCTGCATCACCGATCTGCTGATCCCCATTCGCGAGGACTAACCATGATGCGTCGAGGCTGTGCCGCGCTGTCGAGCGCGGTGGTGGTGTCGTTGAGCGTGGCATTGTCGGGGGCGCTGTGCGGCGCGCTGTGGGCTGCGTCGCCGGCGCACGCCAACGCGCAAACCGCTTCCGCCGACTGGCATGTCGGCGAGACGAGCCGCGTGTTTCATCCCGCCGTGGCCCGCAACTGGCGTGGCGCGCAAACACAGGCGTTGATCACGCGCATCTGGTATCCGGCCGATGCGACGCAAGCCGAGACGCGTCACGATATCGGCGCGCCAGGCCATCCGATGTTCATCGGCCACGCCGCCGCCGACGATGCGCCGCTGTCCGACGCGCAGCGCAAATACCCGTTGCTGCTGTTGTCGCACGGCACCGGCGGCAGCGCGGACAGTCTCGACTGGCTCGCGGCGTCGCTGGCCGCGCAGGGCTATATCGTCGCGGGCGTCAATCATCCGGGCAACAACGCGCTGGAGCCGCGCACGCGCGACGGCTTCATCCTCTGGTGGGAGCGCGCGACCGACTTGAGCGAAGTGCTCGACGGCGTGCTCGCGGACCCGCGTTTCGGTCCGCGCGTCGACACGACGAGGATCGGCGCGCTGGGCTTTTCGCTCGGCGGATACACGGTGCTCGAAGTCGCGGGCGCACGTACCGACAGCGCGGCGTTCGAGCGCTTTTGCACGTCGCCCGAAGCCGATGCGATCTGCACGCCGCCCGAAGCCGCGAGTCTCGCGCACGCGCCGGGCGCGCCGGCGTTGACGGTCGACGGGCTATCGGCCGAAACGAATGCATCGCGCGCGCGTTCGGGCGACTCGTATCGCGATCCGCGCGTCAAGGCGGCATTCGCGATCGCACCCGCGCTCGGCGAGGCGTTCGACAGTTCGTCGTTCAAGGAAGTGACGATTCCGGTCGCGCTGCTCGCGGGCGAGGCGGATACGACCGCGCCCGTCAACACCAATATTCACCGCATCGCGGGCTTCATGCCGCAAGCGACGGTGACGATGCTCCCGGGCGCCTCGCACTATACCTTCATGGATGTGTGCGAGCCCGAGGTGATGGAGCGTCTGGCGCCCATCTGCAAGGACGGACCGGGTGTCGACCGCGCCGTGATTCATGCGCGAACCGCGGCACAGGTGCGTGATTTCTTCGCGGCGACGCTGCCGGCGCGCGGCTCGTAGCGCTCGCGAACGCAAGTGATTCGCGCCGCCGCGCGACTCAATCCTCGAGCGGCGCCAGGGTCTTGAGCGGTGCCGGCTTGTCCTCGCCGAATCGGATCATCGGCACCAGCGAAAGCAGCGCAACCACGAACAGCCCGATCACGAACATCGACACGAAGGTCAGATGCAGCGACTGGTGCAGCACCAGCCTGACCAGATCGCTGTCGCCGAGATCGGCGGCGCGGTTCTGCAGCAGCGCCTTCAGCTGGTCCGACGTGACCGTCGCGGTGCCTTGCGAATGACGGAGCCCGAAGTTCAGCACCGCGCCGAACAGCGTCGCGCCGAGCGTGCTGCCGAGATTGCGCGAGAACAGGTTCGACGCGGTCGCGCTGCCGCGTTCGTCCATCCGGACGATCTCCTGGATCAGCACGAGCGAACTGACGCTCGACGTCCCCATGCCGAAGCCCATGATCAGCGACGCGAATCCGGCGACGAGCGGCGACGCGCCCGGCGACAGGAACAGCAGCAGCACCGCGCCGAGCGGCACGAACGCGCTGCCGCAGATCAGGATGCGCCGCAAGCCGAGCCGGTGAAACGACTTCGCCGCGAAGGTCGCGCCGGTGGGCCAGCCCACCATCATCATCGTCAGCGCGAGGCCGGCCACCACGGGCGAACGATGCAGCACGCCCTGCACGTACATCGGCAGGAACGTGGTCGCGCCCATCAGGATCATGCCGGCCAGCACCGTCGCGCTGTTGCATGCGGCGATCGGGCGGCGGCTCCATAGCGCGAACGAGATCATCGGTTCGGCCGCGCGACGCTCCTGCAGCACGAATAGCAGCACGCACAGCACGAACACGCCGCCCGCGAGCGAGGCGGGCGCGAATGCATCGTCGCCGGCGTAGGTCAGCGTCATCATCAGCGCGGCGATCGCGGCCATGAACAGCGCCGCGCCGGCGAGATCGATGGACGGCCGCGCGTGCCGCTCCGATTCGCGCAGGAACGCGATGAAGCCCGCCGCCGACGCCAGCCCGATCGGCACATTCATCCAGAAGATCCACGCCCACGACAGGTTGTGAATGATGAAGCCGCCGACCATCGGACCCACGACCGCCGAGATCGCCCACACGCTCGCCAGATAGCCCTGCACCTTGCCGCGTTCGCGCGCCGGGTACAGATCGGCGACGATGGTCAGCGTGACCGGCTGGATCGCTCCCGCGCCGATGCCCTGGATCAGCCGGAACACGATCATCGCCGGCATCGACCATGCGAAGCCGGCGAGCACCGAGCCGACGAGGAAGATCGCGATGCCCGCGAGGATCACCGGCTTGCGTCCGTAGAGATCGGCGAGCTTGCCGAACACCACGGTCATCGCGGTCTGCGTGAGCAGGAACGACGAGAACACCAAGCTGTATAAATGCAGGTCACCGAGTTGCGAGACGATCTGCGGCATCGCGGTCGACACGATGGTCGCTTCGATCGCGACCATCGCCATCGAGGCCATCACGGCGGCGATCACGAGCGGGCGTGAAGATTGAGTGTTGCGGGACATGAAGGGCGTAGTATCGGTATGTTGAGTGCGTCGACGGCCCGGAGGAGGCCTTGCTGCGGCGCATCGGCGCGGCCGCGCATGACGGCCGCTCAGGAGTATGCACCTTGCGCAGAATGCGTGCTCGCGCCAGGGCAGCCGGGCAGCCGGCCGGTTTGGGCATGAGCGTTGCGTATTCGGATTTCCCTTTGACACACGGAGGACAATCATGAGGATCGAATTCACCGGACGGCGGGAAGTGGTGGCTGCTGCGCGCGTCGCCTACGAGGCCAATGTGGACGGGAAGGACGTATGGTGCAGCGTGTCGCTCGACGCGCTCAACGACCATTTCGGCAACGGCAGCCTCGGCAACGGCGCCCCGTCCGCTCACGATCTGGTGGGGACGTTCGAGGCGAACCGCGCCCGCATTGAAAATGCTACGCGGCGGGTGCTCGAACGCAACGGGGGACGGTCCGTGGAACTCGAGACGCGCGATTTCGACTGAGCGACCCGCTTAGCGCGTAGCGGGTCAATTGATTCGCGCCGCGGTGGAAAGGACTCTTCCACCGCGGCGGCTATATCCGCGACGCCGGCGCGGCTACAGTATCGACGCACACATTGCTTCATGCGTGTGAGCGAGAGAGTTGGACCCGGCTGCCGGCAGCCGGGTCTTTTTTTTGGCGCGTCCAGGCACACCATTATTTCGCTGGCAATTTTCCGCTGGAGCGTCCGACGATTAGCACGGTGATTCGCGCGACGAGTGAAAGGCTGCGGTATAGTCGCGGCAAACTTTAAATCTGTCTCTTCGATTCTCTGGAGAAAATCGTGCAGGAAATCATCGAAGGTCTGATCCGCTTTCAACGCGAGGTCTTTCCACAGCAAAGCGCGCTCTTCAAGCGTTTATCGACTGCGCAGAATCCCAGCACGCTCTTCGTGACCTGTTCGGACAGCCGCGTGGTGCCGGAGCTGCTGACGCAGACCGAGCCGGGGTCGCTGTTCGTGATCCGCAACGCGGGCAACATCGTGCCGTCGTACGGCCCGGAGCCGGGCGGCGTGTCGGCGACCGTCGAATATGCGATCGCCGTGCTCGGCGTGACCGACATCGTGATCTGCGGCCATTCGAACTGCGGCGCGATGACGGCGATCTCGTCCTGCACGAATCTGGAGCACATGCCGGCGGTCGCGAGCTGGCTGCGTCACGCGGATGCGGCGAAAGCGATCAACGCGTCGCGTCACTATCACTCGGATGCGGAGCGTCTCGCGGCGCTGGTCAAGGACAACGTGATCGCGCAACTCGCCAATATCCGCACGCATCCGTCGGTGGCGGTCGGGCTCGTGAACAAGACGCTGCGGCTCCATGGCTGGATCTTCAATATCGAAAGCGGCGAAATGCTCGCACTCGATGGGAATACCGGTAACTTTTTGTCGCTTGCGGATAATCCGGAAATTTATGCAGTTTGAAGTGGCATTTGGAACGGGCTTTTGCTTTGAGAAATTAACTGATCGAGCTTGCTAAAAGCATTGCCTAAAAAGAACGCGGCGCAGCGGATTTTTCCGGTGCGCCGCGTTGTTTTTTGGGTTGGCCGGCGCGGTGGCGCGGCGTCGATGCCACCGCGCCGCCCGGCACAACCATCTCTATCAGCTCGACGTCACCAGCGAATCCGATGGCACGATCTTCAACACATCAGGGCTCTTCGCAGCCGGGTTCGACCACAGCAGATGCATGCTTGCCGCCCCGCTGCCGTGCACGTACTCGACCTTGATCGACGCACTCTGGTTCGCGGCGAAATGGACTTTGCCCGAAGCGCTGCCCGGCGTCGTGCCCGTTTTGTCGATCACCTTCACGCCGTTGATCCACAGACGCGCGACGTTGTCGCTGTTGATCGTGAACGTGTATTCGCCGTCCTGCGCCGCCTTGAGCGCGCCGGTCCAGCGCACGCCGTAGTTGGTCGCGTTGACGCCGGCCGATGCATCAGGCGAATCGGTGCCGCGCTCGGTGTTCAGATCGAAGTCGATCAGCGGCGTGATCGACGTCTTCACCGGCGCCGCGCTGAAGGTCGGATCGTTGTAGTACGCGACCTGCAGCACCGGCAGCTTGACGTCGAACCCACCCGTCAGCGCCTGCGTTTCCGACGTCTGCCACGGATGGCCGTCCGGGTAGAAGGTCCCCTGGAACGGCGTCGCCGGTTCGACTGTCGCGGGTGCGCTCGGCGTCTGGCCCCAGTGAAAGCGCGTATTGGTGCGGCCGATCATCAGCTCCCACACGATGAAGCCGGTGGTGCCGCCGTAGTTCGCGACGATACCCGGCATCGTCTGACCGGTCGTGCCCGTGAAGCCGCGTTGCAGCGTCTCCGAGTTCATCGCGTTGATGTTGCTGCCATTCACCGGACCCGTGTACGGGTTGTTGTACGGATGGAACCCGTAGAAATCCGAGAAGTAGGTGCCTTCGTCTTCCTGCACCTGCGGCGAGTTGATCGGCTGCGTTGCGCCTGCGTTCAGGATCGCGATGCGCGCATCGTTCATCATCACCGCGCGCGTGTTCCGCAATGAACCATTGCCGCTGCAGCCCGGCTCGTTCATCGGCTCCCAGAAGATGATGCGCGGGTCGTTGCGATGCGGCGCGACGAAGTCGGTGATGTAGTTCGCGAGGCTCTGCTTGTACGTAATCGCCGGGTTCGACGCGCTTGCCTGGAAATACGCCTGCTCGACCGGCGTGCCCGGCGACTGCACCCACTGGCTGTTATGCACGCCCCACACCGGCGCGGGCTGCGGGCCGTATTGCGGGTTGGGGTTCCAGCAGTCGTCGTAGAAGATCGGCGAGACCTTGATGCCGTGCCGCGCGGCGATCGTCAGCAGGTTTTCGAACTTGCTCAGGAAGGCCACGCGATCGTTGGCCCACACCAGATAGTGCAAATACACGGCGACCGTGTTCATGCCGTAGGTCTGCGCATAGGTGAGCTCGCGGTTGACGATCTCGGGGTCGTAGTTCTCCCAGAAGTCGATCGCGTTGACCGCATTGGACGGCGTGTAGACCGCGCCGACCACCTTCGAGAAATCGTAGACGGGCGAGGTCACGGCCGGATACGTATGGATCGTGATGTTGCTGAACGACACGCCGACACCGAAGCGCCGCACGCCGAAGCTGCCCGACTGGAAGACCGCCGGCAGCGCGTTGGTCGCGTCGTTGGCGCTCACCACGCGCTGGCCGTCGAGGTCGACGAGGATCGCGTTGCCGCTCGTCGTCACCTTCAGGTGATGCGTGCTGCCGCCGACGATCGAGGCGACCGGATACTGGATGAAATTGGTCCAGTTGTTGTTCTCGCGACCCACTACGAGCGCATGCGAGCCGGTGTCGAGACCGATGAAATAGCCGGTCAGGCTGTCCGGGCCGCCCGCGGTCGGCTTCGTCGTGCGCACGACGAAACCGGCGTTCGCGGGGCCCGTGCCGACCGGCGCGGTGACGGTCACGTCCGCTTCGTACGAAGCGCTCGCGTAGGTCGTGCCGAGCGCGACCGCCTTGTCGCCGGCGCCGGTGCCGTTGGCGGGCGGCGCGTCGATCGCGAGCGTCGACGCACTCGCGCCTGGGTGCCAGGCGCTCGCCGAACCGGGTGCGAGGTAGCTCGTGAAATCGCCGAACGACAACGTCGTCGTCGCGGTCGGGGCGGGCGGCGCCGGGGGCGTGTACGGCGCCAGATTCAGCGTCGGGTCGGCGATCACGAGCGGCGGGGTGGTCGTTTTCATGCCCACCGGGATGGCTTTGGCAGCCTTGAACTCGTTCTGCACGTCGGCTGTGGCGGCCGCAGCCGCTGTCGCATCGATTGCTTTCACCTGCTTGTCCGCCGTAGCGGACACGTTGGGCGATCCGTCATTACCGCCGCAGGCGCTCAGCATCGCGAGCGCGGCCAGTACATAGAAATTGCGCACCTGTATCTCCAGAGGTCCCCGCTTGATCGATGGTCATAATTATTATTAAAAATGCATACGACGAAGGCACTTGAAGCGTCGGTGTAACGGCGCAAAAATCGCTATGAATAATATTATTAGTTCGTCTGACCAGTATCGGTGGATTCCCTGATTTGCCAAAGCGGGTGCGCGGCGTACGCGCGAGGGCGCGCGCGAGCGCGGGCATAATCCTGTTTCCCCATGACCCACGTTCAACCCGAACCGTCCATGCCGCCCGTCGTCGCCGTCCGCCCGAGCGCCGTACCGTTGCGCAGCGTCGCGCTGATCCTCGTGTCGATGCTTTGCTTCGCGCTCGTCGACGCGTTGGCGAAATCGCTCGCGCTCGCCTATCCGGCCAACGAGGTCACGTTCTTCCGCATGCTGTTCGGTCTGTTCCCGGCCGTCGCGATGTGTCTGCGCGGCAAGCCGCTCGTCACGCGCTTGCGGCAACTCGACGTGCGCGGGCAGACCCTGCGCGCGCTGACGCTGCTCGGATCATCGGGCCTGTTCTTTGCGGGGTTGCCGTACATGCCGCTCAGCGAGGCGGTCGCGATCGTCTATTCGGAGACCTTGCTCGTGATCGTGCTGGCGCCGCTGCTGTTGCACGAAACGCTGAAGCCGCGCGACGCGCTGGCCGCGGCGGTCGGTTTCGCCGGCATGCTGCTGGTGGTGCGTCCGGACGGCTCGCATTCGAGTTGGCTCGGCCCGGCGCTGCTGATCGCGAGCGCGTTGTGCGGTGCGCTGTCGATCATCCAGATCAAGCGCATCAACGCGAGCGACGATTCGGGCACGACCGTGCTGTACTTCACGCTGGTCGGCACCGCGGTGATGGGCGCGTCGCTGATCTTCGCGTGGCGCACACCGTCGTTCGATGCGCTCGCGATCATGGCGCTGCTCGGCGCGCTCGCGACGGCGGGACAGTTGCTGATGACGATGGCGTTCCGCGATGCCGACGCCGGCGCGCTCGCGCCGTACAACTACACGAGCATCGTGTGGGCCGCGCTGTTCGGCTATCTGGTGTGGGGCGAGACGATCGGCGGGATCTCGATGCTGGGTATCGCGTTGATCGTCGGCAGTTCGGTTGCCGTCGCGATGCGCGGCAAGACCGAGGAAGGACCGCTCGTTTGAGCCCTCCTGGCACTCCGGTTAAAGGGCCCGTTTGGACAGAAGAATGCCCGTCGGTTTCGGACACATCCACGACCAGATCCGCCGATTCGTCAGTTGTTGGGTCTAAAAGCGAAACACTGTTCTTCGGATCGCCGACACTTTGACTAATGGGTCGTCGTTCTGTCGAAAGGGGGAGCGTGCCTTGTATAGCGAACCGAGAATGATCGTGTTGACGGGTCTCGTCTTCGGCGCGGTGACGATTGGGGCCTACGTGTCGCAGCTGGACAACGACTGGTCGTCCGGCCGGGACGTGAGCCTCGTCGCCGATGGCGAACGGAGTGTCGGCGCGACGGGCGCGGCGGCGGCGCGGCACCATGCGCTGCCCGACGACGTGACTGCGTTGCGGTCTCAGCCGGCGCCATCGATCGGAGCGCAGGCAGGCGACGCACTGGCCATCGCGGCGCTCCAGTTCGCGCGGGAGTCGAACAAGCCGCAACCGCAGGTGCAACCACAGCCGCAGCCGGCGAATCTGCCGCCACAGCCCGCGGTCAGTTCGAACCGGACCCAGGCGCCGCCTGCGGCAAAGACGGTGCGCTCACACCATAGCCAGGTTGCATCGGGCACCACGACGAAACCGCGTTCAGCGCAAAGCGCTGCGACGACATCGGGTAATCATGCGCGGGGCAGCAGCCACCGGAAAAGTTCTACTGCGGAGCGCTCCGGGAAGAAAGCGGCTGGCGTCGCGCCGGAGGTACGGCAGTCGCCGCAACATGCAACGCAAGGCGTCGAATCGGCATGGTCGATGCCGCGCTCGGGGCAAAGCAGCCAGGCCACGACTGAAGCGATTGTCAACAGCGGCCCCAAAACCCGCGCCGAGGTACAGGCCGAACTCGCGCGCGCGAGAGAGAACGGCACGATGCCCGCGTTCGGCAGACCCGCACCGTCGGGACCTGGAGCGCACTGAAGCGGGGTATTGCGCCGCGTTCCGTGCAACCGTCAGATCAACGACGCGGCGAGCCGCGCGAAGGTGGCTTCGTCGGTGCGATCGAACGCGAGCGGTGTGACCGAGACGCGACCCGCCGCGACCGTCGCCGTTTCGCTGTCGGCCTCGTTCTCGCGCGGGCCGCGATCGAAGCGCAGCCAGTGATACGCGATGCCGCGCGGATCGACTTCCGGCAATACCTCGATGTCCCTGACGAGCCCGACGCCCTGGCGAGTCGGCGTCAGAGGACCCGCATCGGCGGCATCGACGTCCGGGAAGTTGATGTTCAGGCAGGTCGGCGCCGCATGCTCGATCGCGAGCAACTGGCGGATCACGCCGGGCGCGAGCGTGCGCGCGGTGTCCCAGCGCACGCGCTCGCGATCGGTGAATACCTGGCTCAGCGCGAACGACGGCAGCCCGAGCAGCAGACCCGTCATCGCCGCGCCGACCGTGCCGGAGAACATCGTTTCGATGCCGAGGTTGCCGCCGCGATTGACGCCGGACAGCACCAGCGACGGCGCCTCGCGCATCAGATGACGCACCCCCATCACGACGCAATCGCCGGGCGTGCCGGTCACGCCGAAACGGCGTTCGCCCTGGCGGCTCACGCGCAGCGGCGAATGCAGGCTGATCGAATGCGAGGTACCGCTCTGGTCGTGCTCGGGCGCGACCACCCAGACTTCGTGCGCGAGCTCGGCGGCCACCGCTTCGAGCACGGCGAGGCCGGGCGCGTCGATCCCGTCGTCGTTCGTCAGCAGCACTCGCGGCACCTTGGATTCGTAAGCGGACATCGCGTCAATCTCCTGTGGGTCGGTCAATGAATCGTACGGAAGGGACGCCCATTATCCGGCTTTCATTCGACGCGCGTACGATGACGTTGAGCCGCCAACCGACCCAGGACGACCCCATGCAGATCGACCCGTTTGAGATTGCGATCGCCGATCAGGACATCGACGATCTGCGCCACCGCATCCGCGCGACCCGCTGGGCGCCCGCGACGCCCGCGCCCGCATGGCAGCAGGGCGCCGACCCAGCCTGGCTGCGCGAACTCGCGAGCTATTGGGCTGGGCAATTCGACTGGCGCGCGGCCGAACGCAAGTTGAACCGGCTGCCGCAATTTCTCGCCGACGTGAACGGCCAGACCGTGCACTTCGCGCATCGGCGTGCCGCGAGTGTGACGCCGGGCTTCCAGGCTTATCCGCTCGTGATCACGCACGGCTGGCCCGGTTCGTTCTTCGAGTTTCACGCGCTGCTCGATCAGTTGTGCGACCCGGCCGCGTTCGGCGCCGATCCCGCCGACGCGTTCGACGTGGTCACGCCGTCGCTGCCGGGGTTCGCGTTTTCGCCTGCGCCCGCGCAAGCCGGCATGTCCGCGTTCCAGGTCGCGGACCTGTGGGTGTCGCTGATGCGCGGGCTCGGCTACGAGCGCTTCGGCGCGCAGGGCGGCGATCTTGGCGCGGGCGTGTCGATCGCGTTGGCCGCGCATCATCCGCGGGTGGTCGACGGCATTCACCTGAACTTCCTGCCGAGTTCCTATGAGCCCGCGATCGGCGCGGCGCAGCGGGAGCTGACGCCGGCCGAGCAGGACTATCTGCGCGAGAAGAACGACTGGGCCGCACTCGAAGGCGGCTATGCGCATCAGCACAGCACCAAGCCGCTGACCGTCGCCGCATCGCTGAACGACTCGCCGGTGGGACTCGCCGCATGGATCGGCGAGAAGTTTCGCGCGTGGAGCGATTGCGGCGGCGACGTCGAAAGCGTGTTCTCGATCGACGAGCTGCTGACCAATATCTCGCTGTACTGGTTCACGCAGTGCATCGGTCCGGCGATGCAGATGTATTGGGAAAACCGCCTGCAGCCGATGCGTTTCTCCGACGGCGAGCGCATCGACACGCCAGTCGGCTTCGCGCTGTTTCCGAAGGAGATCAATCATCCGCCGCGCAGCTGGCTCGAACGGACCTTCAACGTCGTGCAGTGGAGCGAAATGCCTGCCGGCGGGCACTTCGCGGCGATGGAAAAGCCCGAGTTGCTGGCGGCCGAGCTTCGCAAGTTCTTCAGGCCGTTGCGGCAGAAAACACGTTAGGCCGCAGCGCAGCGCGCAAAAAGCGCATCGCGCACCGCGCAAACTTCAACCCGGGAGATCGACGGCATGAGCGCACCCGTCACGCTGCTTCTGTTCGACCTGGAAGGTGTGCTGTCGCACTACGACCGCGCCGCGCGTGTCGAGCGTCTCGCGGCGATCGCGGGCTGCAGGGAAGAGACCGTGCGTCATGCGATCTGGGGCTCGGGACTCGAGGCGCGCGCCGACGGCGGCGAAATCAGCGACGACGAATATCTGCGCGAACTCGGCGCGCTGCTCGGTTATCCGGTGAGCCGCGCCGAATGGCTCGACGCGCGACTCGCGTCCATCAGGCCAAACGAAGCGGTGCTCGCGCTGGCGTCGCGCGCGGCGCAGCGTTGCCGCATCGCGATACTGACGAATAACTGCCGCCTGCTGACCGATCACATCGCTTATCTGAATCCGCCCGTGGCGCGGCTCTTTGGACCGCACGTCTATTCGTCGGCGGCGTTCGGCGCGGCGAAGCCCGCCACGCAAACCTATCTGCGCTGCGTTGAACGGCTCGGCGCGGCCGCAACGCAGACGCTCTTCATCGACGACAGCGAGGCCAACGTGGACGGCGCGCTCGCGGCTGGTTTGCAGGGCTACCGGTTCGTCGACGCGGATGGCCTCGCGGTCGAATTCGCGCGGCGGGGTGTGCTTTAGCCGCTGCGATGACGGTCGAACTTCCATGCACGAGGGCAGCTACCCGCTATGGCACTTTCGTCGAACCACGCTCGCCGCCGCCGCTTTCTGCGCGCGGCGCTCGGGTTACCGGCAACACTCGCGTTATCGCGCGTCACCTCCGCGCAGACTGAAACACCCGCGCAAGCCGATACCACCTTACCGCGCATGAACCGCCGCGCGATCCCGTCCACCGGCGAAGCGCTGCCCGTGATCGGCTGCGGCACGTGGCGCACCTTCGACGTCGGCGACGATGCCGCCGCGCGCGCCCAACTCGCCGAGGTGCTGCGCATCCTGTTCGAAGCGGGCGGCTCGGTGATCGATTCTTCGCCGATGTACGGTTCGTCGGAAGCGGTCGCGGGCGCGCTGCTCACTCAGCTCGACGCGCATCGCAAGGCCTTCGTCGCCACCAAGGTCTGGACCGAGGGACGCGCAGCCGGCATCGCGCAGATGGAGGAATCGCTGCGGCGTTTTCAGCAGCCGCATGTCGATCTGATGCAGATCCACAATCTGCTCGACTGGCGCACACAGCTCGCGACCTTGCGCGACTGGAAAGCGCGCGGCCGGATTCGCTATCTCGGCATCACGCATTACACGTCGAGCGCGTTCGACGACGTCGCGGCGGTGATGCGAAGCGAGAAGCCCGACTTCGTGCAGATCAACTACGCCGCCGACGATCGCGCGGCTGAGCAACGCATCCTGCCGCTCGCGGCCGAACTCGGCATCGGCGTCGTGATCAATCAGCCGTTCGGCGGTGGTGGTCTGCTCGCGCGCGTGATAAAAACGCCGCTGCCCGCATGGGCCGCCGAAATCGGCTGCACGAGCTGGGCGCAGATTCTGTTGAAGTTCGTGCTCGCGCAGCCGGCGGTGACCGTCGTGATTCCGGGCACCGGGCGGCCGCAATACATGGCGGACAACGTGCGCGCGGGATCGGGTCCGCTGCCCGACGCCGCGATGCGCGCGCGGATCGTCGCGGCGGTCAGCGGCTGACGCGATGCGCAATCCAGTGTGCAATCCGTCACGGCGTTTACTGGCTGCTTTCCATTTGCATACACTCGCCGCGTCCCGCAAACGCCACACAACACGGGAATAAAACCCGCGACACGACAGTCATGCCTCACGAACCGGGTGGTTCGGCGAATCCCTATCGTGAGGTCATCATGTCGTCACAACATTCATTCGATCCGGCGCGTCGCGGCGCGCTGAAGTGTCTTGCGTTCGGTGGTCTGGGCACGGTGTTCATGCTGTCGGGCGGCGTGCTGACGCCGGTCGAACTCGCGCTCGCGGCCGACGCCAAAACCGCGACGCCAGCAGCGGGCACGCCGCTTTTCCTGCAGATCAGCGACACGCATATCGGCTTCAACAAGGAAGCGAATCCCGACGTCGCGGGCACGCTGAAACAGACGATCGATTACGTCAACGCGATGCCGTCGCGGCCGCCGCTCGCGATTCACACCGGCGACATCACGCACCTGTCGAAGCCCTCTGAATTCGATCTGGCCGCGCAGCTGATGTCGGGCCTGAAGATCACCGAGCTGCACACGGTCCCCGGCGAGCATGACGTCACCGACGGCCCCGGCACCGAGTACTTCAGCCGTTTCGGCAAGGCGTCGGATAACCGCGGCTATTACAGCTTCGATCACCAGGGCGTGCATTTCGTCGGTCTCGTCAACGTGATGCATTTCAAGCCGAACGGCCTCGGCGGTCTCGGCAGCGAGCAGCTCGAATGGCTCGAAAACGATCTGAAAGGCCGCTCGTCGAGCACCCCGGTGGTCGTGTTCGCGCACATGCCGATGTGGACGATCTACGAGCCGTGGGGCTGGGGCACCGGTGACGCCGGACAGGCGATGGACTATCTGAAGCGCTTCGGTTCGGTGACGGTGCTGAACGGTCACATTCACCAGATCGTGACGAAGGTCGAAGGCAATGTGACGTTCCATACCGCGCGCTCGACCGCCTATCCGCAACCGACCGCCGGCCAGGGCGATGGCCCGGGGCCGCTGAAGGTCGCGAGCGACCAGTTGCCGAAGATGCTCGGCGTGACGAGCGTCAGTATCGCGCGTCATCCGCTGAAGGCGACGCTCGACGACACGACGCTCGCCTGACCGCACCCGCTACTTTTACGCTCGAGGAGATCAATGATGCCTACCAAGCTGATGGGCCGAGTACTCGCAGTTGCGCTCGGCAGTGCCGCGCTCCTGGCGATGTCGCCGGGGCTCGGCTTCGCGCAAACCACCATGCCGATGCAGATGCCGATGCCGATGAAGGCGGCGCAGCAGCAGACCGTCGCATCGACGCCTAACGCGATGTTCATGAAAAACTTTAATTTCACGCCGACGGATTTGACCGTCAAGGCGGGCACGACGGTCACATGGAAAAATCTCGACGGCGAGCCGCACACCGTGGTCAACGACGCGGGGCTGTTCCGCTCGGCCGCGCTCGATCAGGACGACACCTATCAATTCAAATTCGATAAACCGGGCGTGTACAAGATCTTCTGCGGCATCCATCCGAACATGAGGGCGACCATCACCGTGCAATGAGCGGTGAACCGGACGACCCGCGCCGCTCACGCGGTATGCAGCTCGCTCAACCGGCACAGCAGAATCCCGTAGCCGGTCAGATGCCCGAGGTACACGCTCGTAAACACGTTCGACGCGGGCAGGTCCTCGGTCAGCTGACGCAGGTCCTCCATATGCAGAGGCGGCGCGTCGAGCGGCGCAGGCTCGACGCGCAGGTCCGCCGCCTCGGCCAGTTGCCGGTGGGCGCTGACGAGCCGCGCGAGCCGCGCGAGAAACATTTCGCGCCAGCCGGCGTCGAGCGCGGCGAACTGATCGTGAAACGTGTCCATCGTTTCGAGAAAGTTGACCAGCGAATCGAAAGTCTCCTGATAGCACGCGAACACCGGCAGCCGCGCCGCGTTGCGCTTCAGATGCGGCGACACCCACGCCTGCTCGAGGTCGGTCTTCAGCAGCAGGTGCGCCTGCTTCAGGTTCGTGCTCAGCGTGCGCAGCTTCGAGGCTGCCGGCTTGATCTGCGCTTTGTCGAGCTGACCCGCGGCTAGTTGCGCGACGACATCGGTGGCCAGTTCGTTGCCGTCGTTGACGAGCGTGTTCGCCCAATAGCCGTGATCGGGCGGAAACGCGATCTGCTGGATCACGAAGCCGAGGAACATGCCGAGTACCACGCCAATCAGGCGCTGTTCGAGCAGCGGCAGATGTTCGCCGGTATAGAGCACCAGCGTGATCGGCACCGTGATGCTGGTCATCTGGAACAGCGACGGCCGCAGCGCGACGATGCTGAAGATCACCAGCGGCAGCAGCGCCGCAGCCATCCACAGGTGCGGCGCGGTCAGCCAGATCAGCAGCGTGCCGATCGGCATCGCCACCACGTTGGACAACACCCGTTTGTAGAAGTAGCTTCGCGCCGCCGAAATCGAGCTACCGAGCGCCAGCGTCAGCATCGTCGAACCGGCGAGCGGCACGGCCGCGTCGGGAAAGCCGAGCAGGTACGGGATGCCGAAACCGATCCACAGGCCGAGCGTCAGCTTCGTGTACTTGGCGGTTTCTGAAAGAGAAAAGCGCGCGAGCGCGCGGCGCAACGGCGTGAGTGGTTTGTGCTGATACCTGTTCGACATGATTCTCATGCTGACCGATGAGGTGGGCCGGGGCCGCGTCAGGCCGGGCCGGGTGAGGCATGGCGCGCGTTCGCGACATGCGGCAGGTGACCTTACCACCGGGCGCGAACGGCTTTGGGAATTCGCACGGTAGCAGGTTCGCGCGATGCTGCTTAAGGGCGCGCGGCGCTCTGTCTCACGAGGGTTTCAAGCGGCGCTATCGGGGTCGCGCATGAGTGCGCCTTCAGGCCCGCTTGTTGCATGCGAAACGGCGACCGCGATGGCGCGTTTCGCGGAACCCGCGTCGCATCGGGCGTCGCGGTGACGGCGGGCGGGGGGCTGGCTGTCGAGCGATTAGCGGAGTTGGAGTTTTTACCAGCTTTGCGCACTTTTTTGCCAACTCACGCGGTGTCTGACGGCGTCGTTTGAAGCACCTGGAAGCGAGGCGGAAACGCAACGCTGCTGTGTTGTCGGCCGTTCGCGACAGGGTTACATTCATTGAGCATTGCGTGCGGCGGCAGCCCGCGAGCGCGGCTTACGCGGCGGCTCGCCAGTGCGCCAGCTTGTCAGCAGGAAGTGGCATACCCGGAGCGTATTGCGATGGCTACCGATCCCGACGATACCGACTTGCGTCATTCCACCACGGACAGCCGTTCCTCTTTCGAACCCGACGGCACGGACGAATCGGGCGTACCGCCGCCGCGCTTCGGCCGCCTCGCGCTGTGCCTCGCGGCAGCCGGCGCGCTGACCTTCGGCGTGATGGGCACCGTCGCCTACGGTGTCTGGTTCAACCAGGATCAGCAGACCTACGCGGATGCCATCGCGGGCGCACGCCAGGCGCTCGGTTCGTCGGCGCCCGCGGTGCCGACGGTGGCCGTCGCGCACGCGCCGCAGGAGGCCGCCACGCCCGCCACCGCGCAATCAGCCGCGCAGCCCACCGCGTCGGATGTCGCGCTCGCAACGGCCGGCGCGAACGGCGGCTTCGAGGACACCAACCCGGCCGTGTGGTCCGGTCAGATCCACCCGAGTACGCCTGACCCGAATCTCACCGCCGCGCTGGCCGATACGCCGGTCGATGCCTCGGCGGATCTGTCGGCCGGTCTGTCGGACGACCCGCCCACCGCCCCGATTGTTCCGACGCCACCGCCGCGCTCCGTGCGGCACGTCGCGAATTCGACCGCGAAGCCCGCGGGCGGTCAACATGCGAAAGAAACGCGCGTCGCGCAGCAGGAGCGGCGCGCGTCGTCGCAGCACAACGGCGGTCTGTTTGCGCGGATCGGACAGTTCTTTCGACGCGTGAGCTATCGTCAACATGACAACGGCCGACAGCAACGAGATCCCTACTCCCACCCCTGAGCACGCGCTCGCCGGGTCAGCGGGGCAAGCGGGGCTGCGCGGCGCCGCGCGCGCGCGCGCGCCGGTGTGGCGCTTCCGGCCGGGGCCCGCGAGCGTCGCCGTGGCCGCGCTGTTGTGTCTGCTGTTCGGCCTGCTGTATGTGGCGACGCAGATGCGCACGGTGTTTTCCGATCAGCTGAAGCAGGAGTACGCGGGCCTCGTGCTCGAAGCCGTCGAGCGCGTCGACAGCGCGCGCGAACAGTTGGCCGCGTGGAAGCGCATGGCCGACACTCCGGCGAGCCACGACGCGTCGTTCGTGCCGGCCTATGACGCGGCGCGCGCGGAACTCGCGCGGCGTTTCGCGTCGCTCGCGGCGCTCGTCAACGCGAGTCCGTCGCCGGCGCCGCCCATTCCGTCGATGTCACCGACCCAGGCGACGCCCGAAGCCGTCGCGGCGGTGCTCGGCAGCGTCTCGGCCTACTGGCGCGCGCAACGCGATGCGTCGAGCGCCGACGTGCGGCTGCGCGTCGCGCACGTCGCGCGCACGCTGATCGCGCTCGCCGCGTTACTGTTCTGCATGCTGATCACCGCGCTCGGCATGTACGCGAAGCGCAACCGCCAGCTCGCGGGGCAGTCGCACGAGTTCGAACTGGCGTCGCTGCACGATTCGCTGACCGGCCTGTCGAACCGCCGCAAGCTGCTGGGCGCGCTCGACGCCGCCGCCAGGAATGCGCGGACCGCGGCCGTCGAGCCGCGCCTCGCCGTGCTGTATATCGACCTCGACGGCTTCAAGCAGGTCAACGATTCGTTCGGGCATCGCACCGGCGACGAGTTCCTCGCCGCGGTGTCCGAGCGGTTTCGCGCGTCGGTGCGCAAAGGCGATCTGGTCGCGCGCATCGGCGGCGACGAGTTCGCGGTGCTGGTGCGCACCTTCGCCGGCGATGACGAGCTCGCCGAGATCGCGCGCCGGCTGATGGCCTGCGTGGTCGAGACCGACGAGCAGATGGGAATCGGCCGCGTGCGCGCGAGCGTGGGCATCGCGAGCTACCCCGACGACGTCGACGATCACCGCCGTCTGATCGCCGCCGCCGATGCCGCGATGTATCAGGTCAAGCGCGACGGCAAGAACGGCTTCGCGTTCGCGGCGCAGACGGGCAGGGAAGCGACGATGTGAAGCTGCCGGGCGTTACTGAGCTTCGTTGCGCCACTCGGTCAGCTTCTCGCGCTCATTGAGTTCGATGAACGCCGGCCGTGCGCGCAGCCTGCGGATATAGCCCGCGAGATGCGGCCAGCCCACCGTCGCCGGGTGCGGCATGTTGCGGGTCCAGCGCATCAGTACGAGCGCGAGCAGATCGGCGGTGCTGAGCATATCGCCCGCGAGGTACGCGTGGCCGCTCGCGAAATGCGCGTCGAGCCGCTCGCACGCTGTTTCGATGCGGCGTTGCGCGAGCGCGCGCACCGCGTCGGCGCCGGCCGGGTCGCCGTCGCTGCCGGCGTAGAACCAGTCGCGCATTGCGGGCAGCAGCGTGTTCGCGAGGTAGATCATCCACTCGAACCATTCGCCGCGCGCGGCCGAACCGGGCGCGGGCGCGAGCCCGGCGTCGGCGTGGCGCTCGGCGAGCAGCATCAGCAGCGCGGCCGATTCATGCCGGGGCACGCCATCGACGACCAGCGTCGGCACGCGTCCGGCCGGATTCAAACGCAGATAGTCGGGATCATGCTGCTGGCCCGCGTCGATATCGACGAGGCGCGCTTCGAACGGCACGCCCATTTCGAGCAGCATCCAGTGCACGGGCATGCTGGCCGCGCCGGGCGAGTAGTAGAGAACGTAGGACATGTCGGGGCTCCGTGGATCGAGGGATGAGCGGTCGAACCGTGAACCGGAAGAATAAGGGGCTGTCGCCGAAGCGAACAGCCCCTTCAGATGCATCAGCCGTAGCTGTCTTTCAATGCACCGACGCGTGCTTCTCCTGCTCGGCCGCGCTCGGCTGCGTCACCGCGCTGACGATCACGAACACGATCACGTTCACCGCGAGCGCGAGAAAGCCGATGTTGACGTCCTTCAGCGCCTCGGGCAGGAACGGCATCAGTTGACCGACGCTCCAGTGCAGCGTCGTGGTCAGCGTGACCACCGCGACACCCGCGATGATCCCGCAGAACGCGCCTTGCTTCGTCGCGCGGTTGTGCGGGAACAGGCTGCAGATCACGGCCGGGAACAGTTGCGTGACGAAGCTGTAGCCCATCAGCAGCAGCGCGACGATGGTTTCGCCGCCGTTCAGCGTGAAGAAGACCGCGACCAGCGCCACGATAGGCACGAGGACGCGCGCGATCATCGCGACCGATGCATCCGACGCTTTGCGGTTCACCATGCCGCGATAGACGTCGTTGGCGAGCAGCGTCGAGGCCGAGGTCAGAATCATCGATCCCGGCACCAGCGCGGTCAGGATACCGGCCGCGCCGATCACGCCGACGAACCACGGATCGAACGTCTGCAGCGACAGGCGGAACAGCGACAGGTCGATGTCGGCGCCCTTCAGGCCCGGCACGCGCAGCGTCGCCGCGAAGCCGACGAAGAACACGAACAGCAGGATCAGCTGATAGAGCGGCAGGATCGCGGCGTTGCGGCGGAAGATCCGCTCGTCCTTCGCCGTGAAGATCGAACCGAACGTATGCGGCCACATGAAGAAGCCGAGCGCGGTCAGCAGCACCGTCGACTGGAACCACACGACGCTCGAACCGTGCGCCGGGAAGGTCAGGAAGCCGGGACGGGCGGCGTCGATGGTGCGGAACATCGCGCCGAAGCCGCCGTAGTAATGCAGCGGCAGATAGATGCCGAGGAACAGCACGATCGCGAGAATCAGCAGGTCCTTGACCACCGAGTTCCATGCGGAGCCGCGCACGCCCGACACGATCACGTAAGAGGTCACGACGATCGCGCCGATCCAGATCGCCGCCGTCGACGAGATCACGCCATACGACGCGGTCGCGACGATGATGCCGAGGCCCTTCAATTGCAGCACCAGATATGGAATCAGCGCGGCAACGCCGACCAGCGCGACCAGCGTGCCGAGCGCCGGGCTTTCGTATTTGCGCGAGAAGAAGTGCGGCTGCGACACGAGGCGGTGCGCTTTCGCGTAGCGCCAGATCGGCGGCAGCATCCAGTACGACAGGATGTACGCGAGCGTGCCGTACGCGAGGATGTAGTAGACCGGTGCGCCCTTGCCGTACGCAAAGCCGCTGCCGCCGAGGAACGTGAAGGTCGTATAGATTTCGCCGGCCATCAGCAGGAACACGAACGCGGTGCCGAAGCTGCGGCCGCCCACGCTCCATTGCTCGAGGCTCATGTCGTGGCCGCGCCTCGCGCGCACGCCGAGGAACAGCGCGAACAGCGTAACGGCAGCGATGATGACGAGTGCGCTCATGGGCGAACCTCCTCGCCATTGGCGGCGACGCGCCGGTTGGACGGATCGAGGTTGTAGACGATCGCCATGATGATCGCGCTCAACACCACCCACATGACGATCCAGGCCAGCACGAACGGCATGCCGAGCACGATGGGCTCGACCCGATTGACAAACGTAACGCCGACCAGAATGCCGATGAACGGCAACGCGGCAAGTACACGAAGAAGCATGCGGGCAACTCCTCGAACCAGTAGTTATGTGTCGTTGAAATTCCGGCTTCGCTGATGACTGTATGCCGGATGCTTCGCTCCCGTAAAGTCGGTCAAAATAAATGTGAGGTTGCGACCGTTGCAATTGCATCTTTCCCGCGCGGAATGCTGCGGTGCAAAGCGGGACGCGACGTGACGCGCCAGGTATCGCGCGGCTTTTTTACTGGGGCGACTGGCGCGCCGCGATAGGATCTGCGAGCATTGCAGCATTTTCCGGACCGCGCGAGGCGGGCTGGATTCATGACCGGCGCCGCGCCCAGGCGCGAACCCGCGCGAGAACATGCAGGCACACGTAGACACACGGACAAGCACATGGTCGAAAGTCTGATCTCGGACATTATGTTCGGTTTCATTGGCGTGATCAGCATCATCAATCCGTTCGGAGGCGCGTTCGTTTTTTTGGATCGGACCGCATCGTTGACGCTCGACGAGCGCGACGCGCTTGCCCGCAAGGTCGCGATCAACGCCGCCTGCGTGCTGCTGGTGGCGTTCTTCATCGGCACGCCGATCCTGCATTTCTTCGGTATTTCGATGGAGGCGTTGCGCATCGGCGGGGGGCTCGCGCTCGCCGTGGGCGGCTGGCAGATGCTCAATGCACCGGACACGCCGGCCGAGCAGACGGACGTCAAGCGCGTCGATGCCGAGACCGCGAAGGCCCGTGCGTTCTTTCCGCTCACCGTGCCGCTGACCACTGGGCCCGGCTCGATCGCGACCGCGATCGCGCTGTCCGCGAATCGCACGCACAAGCTGTCGGCGTTCGTGATCTCGGGCATCGCGTCGGTCGCGATCACGTTCGCGGTGGCCGTCTGCGTCTATCTGATCTATAGCCGCGCGACCGTGTTGGCGCGCTATCTCGGCGTCGAGGGCACCAAGGTCGCATTGCGGGTGTCGGCGTTCCTGCTGCTGTGCATCGGCGTGCAGATCATCCTGACCGGCGTGTCCGAATTCCTGACTCCGATCGCGACGATGCGGGCGGCCACCCCGTAACGCCGCGTCGCGCGAAGATTCTTCGCATCGTCACGCGCCACCATTCGGTGGTCCCGCTCTGTGTCGCGCGCCGATAGACAGTGAGGTTGTCGTCCAGGTCGGGCGCGCTCATGGCAAGCTTCGATCTCCGTGCAGACGCCGGCGCCATGCGTGCAACGGCGGCGGTGCCGCGGGCGGGTCGCCTTCCGGTGGTTCGTGGGGGTCGCCGAGCGGGTCGTCCGGGACCGGATCGGGGTCGATGTTCGGCGGCGGCGTCTTAGGCGGGATCTCGGGGTCGACCTCGGGCGGCGTCGGCACATGCAGATGCAGATGCGGCGACTGCATCGAAATCCGCGTCAGGGGTCGTGCGTCCAGGTCGAATGTCCCGATTGCACGGGGCGCTTGCCGGCTCGTGTCAGGTAAATCCATCAGGGTCTCCACAAAGTCTTCGTTCAGACGCGCAATGCTCGTGCCGCATGGCGACGGGTGCCGTTATGTGGAACACCACTTGCTGAAACTTCGCACACGCCGCATCGCGATGACCGCGCGCGCCCGGCTCGCATCGGACATCCCCCCGCAAAACACAGGCAGAGGAACGCACATGGCGCGACACAAGGCCGACGTTGCTGACGACGAGTTCGAGATTTTCGCCAGCTATCACGGAACAGGCGACGGCCGATACATAGGTGGACTGAGGGTCGTGAGGAAAGCGGACAGGCGAATTCTGTTTCCGTTCGACGGCGCACCGCAGATCGGCCCCTATGCGACCGCCGACGAAGCTCGCCGCGCCGCGATTGCGTATGGCCGCGAGATCGTCGCGGCCGATCGCGCCGCACCCGAAGGCTGAGCGCGCGCAGCCGGTGTGGTGCTTGTCCCGCAACACGCGCAGACGCGATCAAGGCATCCCGCCGAGCGACGGCGAAATCGTGCTGCCACGCGCGGGATCGTCCGGATGTTCGTCGGGCACGGTGGGGCGCGTCGACAGCGGCGGATGATCGCGATAGCAGGTGTCGACCGGACCCTCGACGAGGCAGTTCTGGAACGCATCGGCGTCGCTCTTTTGCGCGAACGTGTACAGCGTGCGCTCGACTTGCACCTCGGTGTCGGATACGCGAATAGTCGTGATGCTCATGGGGTTCTCCTTTGGGTTCTACTTTTTACAAAGCGAACGTGCCGCGCTACCGCCATCGAAATCGCAATGGCCGTGCCTGTCGCGCTGCACTCGGACTTCGGCGGCAAGGCTCGAATGTTGCTGCATTAACCAGGTGCCCGTTCGAGATGCCGCGTCACAACGCGAATCGACGGCAGAACCCACGAGGAGGGCGTGATGCCAGATCCCCAATCGACCAACACCGACACCCAGCAGCCGGGCGCGACACCAGGCGGCGAGCAGTCCGCGCGGCCAGATCAGCGCGCCGCGCCCGCGGTGTCCGACGAAGTCAAGGCCCGCAACAAACCGAGCGGCACCCACTACGTCGAGCCGAGTCCGCTCGGCATCGAACCGGTCGTGCAGACCGGCGTGGATAAAGCGACCAATCCGCCACGCTCGAGCGAGAGCCCGCGGCACGGCGCCGAAGTGCCGCTCGGCACCGGCGAGCACGCCGAACCGCCGGGCGGCGGCGGGCGCGAATCGCATCGCAAGCAGCCGGGTTGAGCAATGACGCGGTGCGTTGCGAGCCAGCCCGAGCATCCAATCCTTCAACCTTCAACCGGAGAAAGCGCATGCAACCGGACAATTCAACCGAATCGATGAACCCCGGCGACGAAGCGCCGCCCAACACACCAGGCGCGGGCGAAGACATTTGCCGCGCCTGCCACGGCACCGGCAAGGTCGACGGTGCTCGCTGCACCGTGTGCGGCGGCACGGGCAAGGTGCTGCAGGGGATCGGCGGCGGCTAGCCGACGCTGGACCGCCGGTTCGCGGCAACCGCATCACAAGCCAGGAGCAAACATGTTCAACGAGTCAAAGCACGGCTTCGACGCCGCGCAGACCGAATACGAAGCTTTCATGCTGGAACCGCACGACTGGGTGCCGAACAACAGCAAGCTGCCGGTCGTGCTGTACCGGCGCGCGCTGTCGCCCGGCAGCGGCAATCTGCCCGCCGCGTTCGAAATCCTGTTCGAGCGCAATGCATGGCCCGCGCAGTGGCGCAACAGCATCTTCGACTTCCATCACTTTCACGCGACCGCGCACGAGGTGCTCGGCGTGACCGACGCGAGCGCCGAAGTGATCGTCGGCGGACCGGGCGGACGGGTGGTGAGGCTGCATGCGGGCGACGTGCTGCTGCTGCCGGCTGGCACCGGTCATTGTCTGCAATCGTTCGAGCCGCATTTTCAGGTGGTGGCGGGCTATCCGTTGGGGCAGCAGTGGGACATCCGCCGCGAAGCGCTGACGCCGCAGGAACTCACCGACATGCTGGCGCTGCCGTTTCCGCCGCTCGATCCGATCGACGGCAAGCATGGTCCGGTGGTCGAGCTTTGGCTGCAGGCGGCGTGAACTTCGTCGTTCGCGAAGCAGCCGGTCTGTTGCGGGGTGGCGTGCAGAGTTGCGCGGTTAGGCGCATCATCTGTGGGCTTCGCCGCGATTTTCCCGCGCGCTTTCGGCAGTAACTTCGGCACGTGTGCGGTTCCACGTGCGGCTTCGCGTCCCTGGGGACACGCCCGGACGCGCGCGTTTTCCATGTCGACACGATGCGCCGATCCGTCCGCGCGCTCAGCGGTGTGCGTCGGCCGTCTCCCGAATTGCCGAACAAGGAGCGTCCCATGCAAAACGATCCCTCCCTCGACCAGTTGTGCATCAACACGATCCGCACGCTGTCGATGGACGCCGTGCAGAAGGCCAATTCCGGCCACCCCGGCACGCCGATGGCGCTCGCGCCGATCGCCTATCACCTGTGGCAACACCATCTGCGTTACGACCCTGACGAGCCGCTGTGGCCGAATCGCGACCGCTTCGTGCTGTCGGTCGGGCATGCATCGATGCTGCTGTATTCGCTGCTGCATCTGGCCAACGTGAAAGCCGTCGACGAGCACGGCAAGCCGACCGGCGCGCCGGCCGTGTCGCTCGACGACATCCAGCATTTCCGCCAGATCGACAGCAATACGCCGGGCCACCCCGAGTACCGGATGACAACCGGCGTCGAGACCACCACGGGACCGCTTGGCCAGGGGCTCGGCAATAGCGTCGGCATGGCGATGGCCGCGCGCTGGTACGAGAACCACTTCAACCGCGCGGACGCGCCGCTGTTCGATTACCGCGTGTACGCGCTGTGCGGCGACGGCGACATGATGGAAGGCATCTCGCACGAGGCGGCCTCGCTGGCGGGGCATCTGAAGCTGTCGAACCTGATCTGGATTTACGACAGCAACCGCGTGACGATCGAAGGCCATACCGACCTCGCGTACAGCGACGACGTAGCGAGCCGCTTTCACGGCTATAACTGGCACACACTGAACGTCGGCGACGCGAACGACACCGCCGCGTTCGAAAAGGCGCTGATCGAGGCGAAGAGCGTGACCGACCGGCCGACTTTGATCGTGGTCCACAGCATCATCGGCTGGGGCGCGCCGCACAAGCAGGACACCGCGTCCGCGCACGGCGAAGCGCTCGGGGTCGACGAAGTCGCGCTGGCCAAGAAGTTCTACGGCTGGCCCGAGGACAAGTTCTTCTACGTGCCCGAGGGCGTGCACGAACGTTTCGCGCAAGGCATCGGCGCGCGCGGCAAGGCGGCGCGCGAACAATGGCAGGCGAAGTTCGACAGCTACAAGAAGCAGTACGCGGATCTCGCGCGCGAATTCGCGCAGATGCAGGCGCACGAATTGCCGCAGGTCTGGGACAACGACATCCCGAGCTTCGACGCGGACCCGAAGGGCATCGCGACGCGCGAATCGTCGGGCAAGGTGCTCAATGCGATTGCCGCGCGCGTGCCGTGGATGATCGGCGGCGCGGCGGACCTGTCGCCGTCGACGAAAACCAACCTGAAATTCGAAGGCGCCGGCAGCTTCCAGGCGGATAGCTATGGCGGCCGCAATCTGCACTTCGGCATTCGCGAACATGTGATGGGCGCGGTGGTCAACGGGCTTGCGCTTTCGAATCTGCGCGCGTACGGCTCGACGTTCCTGATCTTCAGCGACTACATGAAGCCGCCGATCCGCCTGTCCGCGATCATGGAAGTGCCGGCCATCTATGTGTTCACGCACGATTCGATCGGCGTCGGCGAAGACGGTCCGACGCATCAGCCGATCGAGCAGCTCGCATCGTTGCGCGGCGTGCCCGGCCTCACGGTGCTGCGTCCCGGCGATGCGAACGAAGCGGCCGAAGCATGGCGGGTCGCGCTGACGCAGCCGCATCGGCCGGCGTGCATCGTCGTGTCGCGCCAGCCGCTGCCGACGCTCGACCGCAGCCGCTATGCGTCAGCGAGCGGCGTCAAGCGCGGCGCGTACGTGCTTGCCGATGCGCCCGATGGCAAGAAGCCCGAGGTGATCCTGATGGCGACCGGCAGCGAGCTGTCGATCTGCGCCGACGTGTACGAGAAGCTGAAGAGCGAGGGCATCGCGGCGCGCGTCGTGTCGATGCCGTCGTGGGACATCTTCGAGCGCCAGGACGGCGCGTATCAGGAGTCGGTGCTGCCGGCGGACGTCGAGGCGCGCGTCGCGGTCGAGCAGGCTGCGTCGCTCGGTTGGGATCGGTATACGGGGCGGCTCGGCGCGCAGGTCGTCATGCATACGTTCGGCGCGTCGGCGCCGATTGCGGATCTGAAGAAGAAGTTCGGTTTCACGCCTGATGCGGTGTATCAGGCGGCGAAGCAGCAGATCGAGCGGGTGAAGAAGGGGAAGGGTGCTTGAGCGTGCGGCGACGGTTTGAGTGAAAGGAGAGTTCAAATGGCCGAGATCAATAAGGAGGACGTGGTTGCGGTGCTGAACCGGATTCTCGAATCCGAGTTGGCCGGCGTCGTCCGATATACGCACTATTCGTTCCTTGTTTTCGGATTCGGACGTATCCCGATCAGGGAGTGGTTGCGCGCTCAGGCGGATGAATCGTTGCTGCACGCGCAGCAGGCGGGCGAATGGATCACCACGCTGGGCGCCTATCCGTCGCTGGCGATCGGTCCTCTGCTCGACTCGCATACCTTCGATATCGCTTCGATCCTTCGCGAGTCGTTGCAAGCCGAGAATGTCGCGTTGCAGTTGTATCGCGACCTGCTGGCGCTGGTGGAAGACCGCTCGGTGGCACTCGAGGAGTTCGCCCGTCAGATGATCCACGTAGAAGAGATGCACGCGGGCGAGGTCGACAAGATGCTGCGCCGCCCGGGGGAAATGATGACGTCGGAGGAACGGCAAGCGCCCCGGGCTTGATCGTGGACGGCCCTGTGCGATGAGCGGGGCATCGCAGAGGGGCCGCTCAGGCGTCGCGTTTCGCGTAGATCTCGTAGTCGACGCCATTCGTCACCACTACGCCGGGCTCCGGGTAAGCGGTGCCGAACAGGTAACTCAGCGCCGAGCCGACCGACTTCGCGCCGGCGAGCCGTTCGTAGATGAACATGCCGTAGTTCGGGTCCAGCAGGATGAAGAAGTCACCCGGATGCCAGTAGAGGGCGACTGCGTGTCCAGAGTCTTCGTTGCCATTCTGCATGCCGAACCCGAGCGTCATTGCGCGGCCGATCGACAAGTCCGTCGGCGCGGGGTTCGTCACATCCTCGATCGCCGCTAGCAGTGAACCATACTGCTTCATCGGGCTCTTCTGCAGCAGCGCGATGCCGCCGAACTTCCTTTTCTTCGGAAATTTCGCGTCGATGTTTTTCGTGAAGGCGGCGAAGCTACTCTTGTGAGTGTCCGAGAGTGACGGCGCTGTTGCCTGCACCGGTGCCTCCAGTGCATTGTGTCTCTCCAGGACCCTCTCCGAAAGCTGATCGAGCTGAAGCACTGTGAGCACCGCCGGCGGTGTTTTCAACTGCGGAAAAATCTTCTGCAGCTTGGCGCCGTAGCCGATCTGCACCTGGTGTGCCTCACCGAGGTACATGTGGTCGTTGTAATCGCTAATCAGTTGCTGGTACACGTCAGACATCAATTGATAGTCATTGACGTACTTGTCGTAGGCCTGATCGTAGGCAGCCTTGTTGCTCTGCTTCTGCACATTCGCGAGATCGATGTAGTGGTTGCTGATCTTGTCGAAGCTGGCCCAGGCGTACCCCTGCCGCTTCGCCTGCCCCTGCCGCCGCGTATGGTAGTCGTAGCTTGCCTTGGCGTTGTTCTCCGGGTTGGGGCCGAAGCGCGGCCGCCCGCCCTGCAACACGCGCCGGATCCAGTCCACGCAAACGCCATGACAGTAGCCATTGTCGGGCGAGTAGCCCGCGACTGGCAACGCACCGGTTTTCGCGTTCGCCTTGCGCTGCGGCTCGGACATATTGAAGTTCTCGAGCTGGCCGCGGCCGAGCTCCTTGAGCTGCGTGATGATTGTTTGCCGGTCGGGCATGGTCGGAGTTCCTGAAGAGATAACAGCAGACGAGCTGTGCTCGTGGGTGGTCGGAACGCACCTCAGAGCAGTACATTCAATCCCGAACGGCTAGCTTTAGAAGGGTAATTTGCCAGGACCGGAATGCAAGGTCGACGGCATTGGGGATTTCAGCGGGCTAAATGACGTGTGTTGTGTGGGATCTCGCGCAGACAGAAACGTCCTCGTGGCCAGGTCCAACCCTGTCGCATCTGCAGGAACTGGCCGCCTGGAATCGACGCCGCGCCTAATCGACCATCGACCCGCAGCCGTTGATCCTGATCAACCAACCACGAGTCTTCGGCAGTAGGATGGTGATCGGAACGCTGCAAACCTGCGAGTACGGAGCCAACCATGAATTCTCTCCATTCACGCGACGCCATCTCGACGCTGCCGCGCAGAGTGTTGATCGCAGTCGATTCATCGGAAGCCTCTCGACAGGCGCTCGACTACGCGCGAAACCTCCTTCCCGCCGGATGCGACGTCCGCCTCGTGAGCGTGGCCGAGAATCCCCATACGCTTTTTCCGACGGGCCGGCGCGTCGGCCACATGCTGGATCTGGCGCGCGACGAATTGCTCCGCGATGCGGTCGAGGCGCTCGAACGAGCGACACGATCGCTAGCCGCGTGTGATGCACGTATCGACTCAGAAGTCATCGACCTCGCGAAACGGGGTAACGACGTCGTGGATGCCCTGATCGATGCGGCCGACACATGGAGAGCCGACCTGATGGTGGTGGGCGCGCGTCAACATCAAGGCTTGCAGCGTTGGGCCGAGGGTACGGTGTCCGAACGGCTGACGAGACGTCTGCGCTGTCCGATGCTGGTCGTTCCGCAGAGCTACAGCACGACGCATAGCGAGCTGCCCGAACGCATCCTGTTCGCGGTCGATGGAAGTTCTCAGTCGATGTCCGCGTTGCAGTACGGCATACGGTTCGCTACGTCCGGCACCGAATTGCGAGCGGTTTATGTGATCGATCGCGCGGTGCGACTCTCCGATTGGATCCCCATCGATTCGCTCGAGGACTCGTTCGTCGGCGAAGGCAACGAGGCAATAGCCGCTGCGGAGCCGATTCTGGCGCGCGTGTCGGCGCGGGTCTCGACGGCGCTCGTCAGGACGAACCGAACCGACGATGACGTTGCGCATGCGATCGTGCGCGAGGCGGGCGGCTGGGAGGCGCAACTGATCGTGATGGGTACGCATGGCAGGCGCGGCATCACACGCTGGATACTTGGCAGCGTCGCTGGGCGGGTCCTGCAAATCACGCAAACGCCAATTCTGCTGATCCACGCGAGCGACGCCACTGCCGCATCGTGAGCGCGTAGCGCCGTAACGGCGTGCGCTACAGCGCCGCGTTCAAGCGCGTCCGTTTCGTATTCGGCAACGGCTCGTGCTGCATCGGCCCCTTGATCAGCTCGCTCATCGCATCGCGGATCCAGCGGTTGGCCGGCTCGTGATGAAAGCGCGGATGCCAGTGCAGATAAAAGTCGTACTTGGGCGCGGGGAAGGGTAGCGGCAGCAGCTTGACGTTCACGAACTCCGCGAAGCGCCGCCCGACCGCCTGAGGCACCGCTGCAATCATGTCCGAGCCGGCGACGACGAACGGCACGCCGATAAAACGCGGCACGCTGAAGCGCACGTTGATGCGAATCCCGAGGCGTTCGTGCGTACGAGCGAGCACGTCCTGCTCGCGGCCTTCGGGATGCACCATCACGTGCGCGGCCGCGCGGTACTGATCGAGCGACAACGTGTCGCCGATTTCCGGATGATCTTCGCGCGCGATACACACATACGAATGCCGGTACAGCGCTTTGCGCTTCAGCGACTCGCTGTTCAAACCCGGAAAGTAGCCGATCGCGAGATCGACGTCGCCGCTCGCCAGACCTTCTTCCAACTCCGGCATGCTGAGCGCGACCGTCTTGATGCTCACGTGCGGCGCGGTCTTGTCGAGAAAGTTCTGCAGGCGCGGCAGGAACACCATTTCGCCGATGTCCGACATACACAGCACGAAGCTGCGCGACGACTCGGCCGGACGGAATTTGGGCATCGGCAGGATTTCGGTCTGCACGAGATCCAGCAGCCGCGCAACCGGATCGCCGAGCGCCTGCGCGCGCGGCGTCGGCTCCATACCCCGGCCCGTGCGCACGAACAGCGGGTCCTCGAACAGCTCACGCAGCTTCGATAGCGCATAGCTCATTGCCGGCTGGCTGAGCCCGATGCTCACGCCCGCCTGCGTCACATGCCGCTTTTTCAGCAGCGCATCGAACACTTTCAACAGATTCAGGTCGACCTGACGAATATCCATGGTTTGGATGATGCCTATCGATGTCACATAATTGACGGATTTTATCGTGCTTCCTAACATCGTTTCCACAACAAAGGAGTGAGACGCCATGTCCGATGGACGCAAGCCGCAACGCCCGTTGCGCAGCAATTTCCCGCGCGGTTCCTATCTCGGCGCGGTGCGCGCCGCCCAATGGCGCAATCTTGGCATCAGCGAGGAAGACCTCGACAAGCCCAAGATCGCCATCGTCAATTCCTCGTCCGAACTCGCTACCTGTTTTAGCCACCTCGACGGCATCGCCGCGCAACTAAAGCAGGCGATCCGCGCGGCGGGCGCGCTGCCGTTCGAAATCCGCACCGCGGCGCCGAGCGACTTCATCACCGGCGCGGGCGCGCGCGGCGCGTACATGCTGGCCGGGCGCGACCTCGTCACGAACGACATCGAAGTGGCCGTCGAAGGCGCGCAGCTCGACGGCATGGTGTGCCTCGCGTCGTGCGACAAGACCGTGCCGGGCCAGTTGATGGCCGCCGCGCGGCTGAACATCCCGAGCATCGTCGTCGCGTGCGGCTATCAGCCGAGCGGCGAATTCCGCGGCGAGCATGTCGACATCGAGGACGTGTTCGTCGGCGCGATGCATACGCTGACCGGCAAGCTGCCCGTCGAAGACCTGATCGGCATGAGCCAGAACGCGGTTCGCGGGCCGGGCGTGTGCTCCGGTCTCGGCACCGCGAACTCGATGCATATGGTCAGCGAGGCGCTCGGCATGTCGTTGCCCGGCAGCACGCCGGTCGCCGCCAATAGCGACAGGATGTTCGCGTTCGTCCGCGAAGCCGGCGCGCGTATCGTCGAGATGGTGCGCGACGACCTGAAGCCGCGCGACATCCTCACGCGCGGCGCGTTCGCGAATGCGGTGAAGACGGTGCTCGCGGTCGGCGGCTCGATCAACACGGTCAAGCACTTGCAGGCGGTCGCGGCCGAAGGCCAGCTCGATGTCGACGTGTACGCGCTGTTCGAGGAATTCGCCGCGCAGATTCCGGTGCTGACCGGCGTGCGTCCGGTCGGCTCGCACACGATCGAGCAACTGGAGGCGGCGGGCGGCGGGCGCGGCGTGATGAAGCGGCTCGAAGCGTGGCTCGACACCGGCGCGCTGACGGTGACCGGCCGCACGGTGAAGGACAACCTGGCCGATGTCCGGATCGCCGACGACGACGTTATCCGCCCGCTGGAGCGCGCGTTCGCGAACCATCCCGCCATCGTGCTGGTGCGCGGCAACCTGGCGCCGCAAGCCGGCATCGTGAAATTCGGCATCTCGCCGACCAAGCAGCGCCACTTCACGGGCGAGGCGATCTGCTTCTCCACCTCCGACGATGCGATCGCGGCGATCAAGGATGGCCGCGTGCAACCGGGCAAGGTCGTCGTGATGCGCGGCGCGGGCGTGTGCGGCGGCCCGGCGATGGGCGGCGGTGCGTCGCGCGTGGTGTTCGCGATCGACGGCGCGGGCCTGTCCGAGCAGGTCGCGATGCTGACCGACGGGCATCTGTCCGGCCTCGTCTGCAAGGGGCTGGTGGTCGCGGAAGTGTCGCCGGAGGCGGCGACCGGCGGACCGCTCGCGTTCGTCGAGGACGGCGACACGATCGAGATCGACCTCGAGCGGCGCGTCTGCGATCTGAAGGTGGGCGAAGCCGAGCTGGCGCGGCGCCGCGCCGCGTGGCAGCGTCCCGCGCCGGTCAACGACACCGGCTGGCTGAAGATCTATCGCGCGACGGTCGGCACGATGCCGCAAGGCGCGGTGCTCGGCGCGGACCGCCCGGCGCGGGAGCGTTGAGATGGGCGACCAGACCGTAATCGACATCGGCACGGTGATCGAGCGTCAGCAGACGAACCGCTTCGGCATGCTGCTGATTGTCGCGATGGGCGTGATGATGATGACCGAGGGCTACGACCTTGCTGCGATGGCCTTCGCGGCCCCGGCGCTGAGCCGCGCGTGGCATCTCGAGCACGGCGTGCTCGGCCCGGTGTTCGGCGCATTCGTGTTCGGCACGATGATCGGCGCGTTCGTGCTCGGCTATCTCGGCGACGTGCTCGGCCGCAAGCGCATGATCGTGATCGGCAGCGTCGTGCTTGCGGGGTTCACGCTCGCGGCGTCGCGCGCCACCGCGCTCGACCAGCTGCTCGTGCTGCGTTTCCTCGCGGGCATCGGCATCGGCGGCGTGGTGCCGAACGCGATCGCGTACACGACGGAGTTCGCGCCGAAGCGCTGGCGCGCGACGTGGGTCACGCTGATGTACACCGGCTACACGATCGGCAGCAGCGTCGGCGGCCTCGTGTCCGCTTGGCTCGTGCCCAAGTTCGGCTGGCAGGTGGTGTTCGTGATCGGCGGCATCGCGCCGCTCGTGTCGAGCGCGATGTTGTGGTTCGCGGTGCCCGAGTCGATCCGCTTTCTGACGCTCAAGGGGCGTCACGCCGAAGTGGCGCGAATCGTCGCGCGGATCGCGCCGGGTTTCCACGTCGCGCCGGGGGCGCGCTTCGTGACCGGCGGCGCTTCGGGCGGTGACGCACATGGCGACGGCCGCGACGGCTCGCTGCGGCTGCTGTTCGCGGGACGGCTGCGCGCGCTGACGCCGGTGCTGTGGGCCGTGTACATCGCGAACTCGATGGCGCTGTTTTTCCTCAGCAGCTGGCTGCCGGTGCTGATCGAAAGCGTCGGCCTTGCACCGCGCGAGGCGGCGCTCGTATCGACGATGTTCCAGCTTGGCGGCACGCTCGGCGGCCTCGCGCTGATGCGCTTCGTCGACACACGTGGCGCCATCATCATCACTGCGCTGCCGCTCGTCGGCACGCCCCTCGTCGCGCTGCTCGGCACCGGGCTGCCGGGTCCGATGCTGGTCGCGGCGGTGTTCCTGACCGGCTTCACGGTGGTCGGCACCCAGTTCGGCCTGAACGCGGTCGCGGCGCTCGTTTATCCGACCGCGCTGCGCGCGAAAGGCACGGGCGCGGCGGTCGGCATCCAGAAGATCGGCGCGATCGCCGGGCCGGTGATCGGCGGGATGCTGATGTCCGCGCATCTGCCGGTCGAGCAACTGTTCTTCCTCGGCGCGGTGCCGGTCGCGTTCGTCGCGGTGCTCGCGTTCGCTCTCGGCCGTCTGCATCGTCGCCGCGACGATGCCGCGCCGGACAACTCTCAAACAGGAGCAGCCCATGTCGCTTGAAGTCGTGCCCATTGACGCCGCGCATCCGGATTTCGTTGGCCTCGCCAGCGGCATCGATCTGACGGCGCCGGTTTCCGAACAGCTCGCGTGCGCGATCGACGCCGCGATGAACCGCTACGCGGTGCTGGTGTTCCGCGCTCAGCCGCTCACGCAGGACCAGCAGCTCGCGTTCGCGCGCTCGCTCGGGCCGCTCGATCTCGGTTTCAAGCGCGTCGCGCGTCCGCATGCGCGGCTCGCGTACCAGGAGCTCGCGGATATTTCGAACGTCGACGAGTCCGGACAGATCGCGGACCGCGCGCACCGGCGCATCGTCGGCAATCTGGCGAACCAGTTGTGGCATAGCGACAGCTCGTTTCAGCAGCCGGCCGCGCGCTATTCGATGCTGCACGCGGTGGTCGTGCCGGAGTCGGGCGGCGAGACCGAATACGCGGACATGCGCGCCGCGTGGGATGCGCTCGAGCCGCGCGAGCAGCGCGAACTCGAAGGGCTCGAAGCGGAGCACTACGCGCTGCACTCGCGCTTCCTGCTCGGCGACACCGACTACAGCGAAGAGCAGCGCAACGCGCTGCCGCCGGTGCGCTGGCCGCTCGTGCGCGAGCACGCCGGTTCGGGACGCCGGCATCTGTTCATCGGCGCGCACGCGACGCATATCGCCGATCGCACGCTTGCCGAAGGACGCGTGCTGCTGATGGACCTGCTCGAACACGCGACCGCGCGCCGCTTCGTGTATTCGCATCGCTGGCAGCCCGGCGACCTCGTGATCTGGGACAACCGCTGCACGCTGCACCGGGGCCGCCGTCACGATCTGTCGGTGCGCCGCGAGCTGCGGCGCGCGACGACGGTGGACATCGACCGGCACGCGGCGCCGCAAGCGGAGCAACTCGAACCTGCCCACGGAGTGAGCTAAATGCAGCTGAACGACGACGAACGGGCGATGCTCGACGGCCGCGACGGCGCGGCCGTGCAGCGCGCGATGGATCTGCTGGTGCGCTACGGCGAGGCGCTCGGCGCGCCGAGGCTGGTGGACACGAACAACGTGTGCGGCACGGTCGGCGCGACGATGCCGTTCCTGCGCGATTACGCGGCGAAGCACGGCGGTCTCGACGCGGTGTTTTCCGAATTCAACCTCGATAGTCCGGAGGTGGTCGAGGTGCCGAAGGCCAGGGTGTTCAGCAGCCATCTGCAGCAGGGGCTCGACCCGCAGCATGCGCAGCGTCAGGGCATCGACAGCGAGGTCGTGAAGCTGTACCGCCAGGGCGAGGCGTTCACGGGGCGGCTCGGCATCCAGCCGCTGAACACCTGTGCGCCGTACCTGACCGGCAACGTGCCGGTGCGCGGCGAGCATTGCGCGTGGATGGAATCGTCGGCCGTCATTTACATCAACGCGGTGCTCGGCGCGCGCACCAACGCGGAAGGGCGCGAGAGCACCGGCGCCGCGATGCTGACCGGCAAGATTCCGTACTGGGGTCTGCACCTCGACGAAAACCGCGGCGGCACGCATCTGATCGAGCTCGACATCGACGTGAAAACGGTGCAGGACTGGGGGCTGCTCGGCTACTACGTCGGCGAGCTCGTGCAGGACCGCATTCCGGTGATCGACGGGCTGCGCGACGTGCCGAACCTGCCGAAGCTCAAGCACTTCGGCGCGGCCGCGGCGTCCTCGGGCGGTGTCGAGATGTATCACATCGTCGGCCAGACACCGGAGGCGCGCACGCGCGTCGAAGCGTTCCGCGGCCGCAAGCCGCTCGAGACGATTCGCTACGGCGCGGCCGAGCGGCGCCTCGCGTACGAGCGCGTGAACACCACCGCGAAAGACGCGCAGGTCGACTTCGTGATGCTCGGTTGTCCGCACTATTCGATCGAGCAGATCTGGGAGGTCTGCCAGCTACTCGAAGGCCGCCGCATCGGCGCGAATACCGAACTGTGGATCTTCACCGCGCGCGCGACCCGTCAGCTCGCGGACCAGGCCGGCTATACGAAGCTGATCGAGGACGCGGGCGGCGTGCTGATGACCGACACCTGCTCGGCGATCGGCCGCGTGATGCCGAAGGGCACGCGCGTCGTCGCGCTCGACTCGGCGAAGCAGGCGCACTACCTGCCCGCGATCATGGGCGTGCAGGCCTGGTTCGGCACCACGGCCGATTGCATCGAGGCCGCGGTGAGCGGCCGCTGGACTGGAGGGCTGGCTGCATGAGCATGAACAACGAGAAGCCGGCCGCGCCTGAGCTGGCCATACCTGAGCCGGCCGCACCTAAGCCGGCCGCACCGATCGTGCTGCGCGGCCGCAAGGTGGTCGGCGGCTATGTCGAGGGCGAGGCGCTCGTCACGCGCGACCGCATCTCCGGCTGGGGCGGCATCGACCCGCGCACCGGCACGATCATCGAGACCCGTCACGAACTGCGCGGCCAGAGCTTCGCGAACAAGGTGCTGGTGTTTCCCGGCGCGAAGGGCTCGTCGGGCTGGTCGAGCCAGTTCCATATCGCGCGGATCGCCGGCACCGCGCCGGCCGCGATGCTGTTCAACGAGATGACCACGAAGATCGCGCTCGGCGCGGTGGTGAGCCATGCGCCGTCGCTGACCGACTTCGACATCGATCCGCTCGACGTGATCGAAACCGGCGACTGGGTGCGCGTCGATGCCGAGCGTGGCGTCGTCGAAGTGCTCAAACGCAGCCGCGCCTGATCTCGCCGCGCGCAACCGCGATGGTTTTTCAAGGAGGAAATGTTTTGAAGACTGGTACTCGTATCGTCCGCCGCGGCGGCCAACCGACGGGCTGGAAACTCGACGCTGACGTGTGCATCGTCGGCGCGGGCATCGCAGGCACCTCGGCTGCGCTCGAAGCGGCCGCGCTTGGCCGCAAGGTCGTGCTGGTGGACAGCCTGCCCGCGCTCGGCGGCCAGGCGGTCAACTCGATCATCGGCACGTTCTGCGGGCTGTTCTCGAATGGGCCGCAGCGCTTCCAGGTGACGCACGGCATCGCGGACGGCATCCTGCGCGATCTCGGCGAGAAGGGCGCGCTGCACTACAAGGAAGGGCCGCTGACGACCGTCGTGCTGTACGACGAAGTCGCGCTCGCGCGCTGGATCGAGCAGAAGATCCTCGACGCCGGCATCACGGTCGTGCTCGGCGCGGTGTTGCGCGACGTCGTGCGCGAAGGGCGGCGGGTGCGCGAGCTCGAAGTCGCGACGCGCTACGGCGACGTGCGCATCGCGGCGAACGGCTTCGTCGATGCGAGCGGCGACGCGGCGCTCACGTGGCTGGCCGGCTTCGACTGCCAGGAGCCGGAAACGCCGATTCGCGGCACGCAGATGATCGTGCTCGAGAACCTCGACGAAACCGATCTGCCGACGCCGCCCGCGTTTCGCGAGCGCGTCGAGGAAAAGGCGCACGCGTACGGGCTGGAGCGCAAGGACGGGCTCGTGTTCTATTTCCGTGGCCGCAATATCGGCATCGCGAACATGACGCACATCGAGACGCCGCTCGAACCGATGGCGGCGTCGCATACGGCGCTAGTCGGCCGCGACCAGGCGGACCGCGCGTTCGAGTTTCTGCGCGGCGAGTATCCGCATATCTATCGCAACGCGCACATCCGCAGCTACGGTCTGCCGGGCATCCGGCAGACGCGCTGGATCGTCGGCGCGCAGCAGTTGAGTTCCGAAGACGTGATCGCCGCCCGGCAGTTTCCCGACGCGGTCGCGCGCACGTCGTGGCCGATCGAATTGCACGATCGCGCCGAAGGCTATGAATGGAAGCCGTTCGGCGACGACCATCTGCATACCGTGCCGTTCGGCAGCCTCGTCGTGAAGGACGCGGACAACCTGATCGCCGCCGGGCGCTGCATCGACGCGGATGCGACCGCGCTGTCGAGCGTGCGGGTGATGGGTCCGTGCATCGCGATGGGCGCGGCGGCCGCGCACGCGTTCGATCTCGCCGACGGCGGCAGTGTCCACGACATCGATCGCGGCAGGCTGCGCGAGCGGCTCGCGGACAACGTCGATCGCATCGATCCGCCGCATCTGAAGAACTGACGCACGACCCGCCGGCGGCGCGGCAATACCAAAGAGGTGCAGCGCGAGCTCCGCTAGGAGGCTCGTGACGAGCACCCACTGCCGCGCCGGCTAGAGACGATATGACGGAACCGCGCGACGCGCCGGGAGTTGCCCGGCCGCCGACGCGGCACCTCTGGAGGAGACGATGATTCAAACCCTGCCCGATGCGCGCACGGTGGACGTGTCGCGCCTGATCGACGAACAGAGGATCGGCCGCTTCGCGATCCTGCTGATCGCGTCCACATGGCTCGTGATGCTGACCGACGGCTACGAGCTCAGTGCGCTGGCGTTCGCCGCGCCTTCGCTGATTCGAGCGTGGCACATCGAGCGCAGCGTGCTCGGTCCGGTGTTCGGCGCCAACATCTTCGGCATCATGGTCGGCTCGATCCTGTTCGGCTATATCGGCGACCGGATCGGGCGCAAGCGCGCGATCCTGCTCGGCGCGTGCTGGTACGGGCTCATCACGCTCGCGACCGCATGGGCCGCGAGTGTCGACCAGCTGCTGTGGCTGCGCTTCGCGGCGGGCATCGGCATCGGCGGCGCGGTGCCGAACGCGTTCGTGCTGGTGTCGGAATTCGCGCCGAAGCGGCTGCGCGCGACCTGGGTCACGCTGATGTTCACCGGCTACACGCTCGGCGCGGGCTTCGGCGGCGGCGTCGCCGTGTGGCTCGTGCCGCACTATGGCTGGCCCGCGGTATTCGTGGTCGGCGGGCTCGCGCCGCTCGTGGTGGCGGCCGGGCTGTCGTTCGTGATGCCGGAGTCGCTGCGCTATCAGGTGCTCAAAGGCTGGCCCCGCGACGGCATCGCGGCGACCGCCGCGCGCGTGCGGCCAGAACTCGCGTTGCCGCCCGGCGCGCAGTTCGTCGTCACCGACGAGCGCCGCGTCGCCAGGTTCTCGCCACGCATGCTGTTCGCCGGCCGCCTGCGCTATGTGACGACCGCGCTGTGGCTCGCGTACATCGCGAATTCGATGGCGCTGTTCTTCCTGCAGAACTGGCTGCCCGTGCTGATCGAGGCGACCGGCGTCGCCGCGCATCGCGCCGCGCTGATGACCACGCTGTTCTCGGTCGGCGGCACGCTCGGCGGCCTCGTGCTGATGCGCTTCATCGATCGCCACGGCGTGCGGCTCGTCACCTGTTTGCCGCTGGTTGGCTTTCCGCTCGTCGCGGCGCTCGGCATGGACCTGAATACGGCTTTGCTGACCGCAGCCGTGTTCGGCGTCGGCTTCTGCGTGGCCGGCACCCAGGCGGGTCTCAATGCGGTCGCATCGATCGTCTATCCGACCAGCTTCCGCTCGAAAGGCACCGGCACCGCGATCGGCGTCGCGAAGATCGGCTCGATCTCGGGCCCGATGATCGGCGGGATGCTGCTCGCCGGACATCTGCCGGTGCGCGAGCTATTTCAGGTCGCGGCGCTGCCGGTCGTCACCGTCGCGGCGCTGATGTTCGTGCTCGGTCGCATGTACCGGCCCGGCGATGCGCACGACGACGGCCTCGCCGAGCACGATCTGGCGGGCGGCGCCGAGCCGCCGCTGTCCGCGGCAGAGCGGTAGGACTCGCAGCGGCGGCAGGGCCGGCTGTGCGCGGCGCACCGTCGCGCACTCGGCTCGCTGGCGCCTTTCATCCGCATCACCCGATTAAATCGAAACCGGAGAAGCACAATGAAAACAGCAGTCTGCACTGCTGCGGTGGTTTGCGCCTTCGCGGCGCCGCTCACGGCCGACGCGCAAAGCTCGGTCACGCTGTACGGCATCATCGATACGGGCATTGCCTGGACGAATACGGTCGCGTCGTCGATCAAGGCGCAAGGGGCCTCGCGCTGGTCGATGGCGACCGGCTGGGGCAGCGGCGACCGCTTCGGCTTCCTCGGACGCGAGGACCTCGGCGGCGGTCTGTCCGCCGTGTTCCAGCTCGAAGCCGGCTTCAGCGGACTGAACGGCACGTCGTCGCAGGGCGGCCGGCTGTTCGGGCGGCAGGCGTACGTCGGGTTGGCGAGCACGCAGTACGGCAAGCTGACGCTCGGCCGCCAGTACGACTACACGTTCGACTACGTCGCGCCGCTGATGTCCTGGCTGATGTTCGGCAGCATCTACGGCGCGCACATCGGCGACGTCGACGACAGCTTCCAGACGTTTCGCCTGAACAACAGCGTCAAGTACGAGGTGAGTCCGCTTACGGGTCTGAAGCTCGGCGCGCTCTACGCGTTCAGCAACCAGGCGGGCGGCGACGCCGGCCAGGGCTTCGCCAACAACCGCGCGTACGGCTTCGGGGTCGACTACCTGCGCGGGCCGCTGCACGTGGTTGCGAGCTACCTGCAACTGAACAATCCGTCGGCGGGGCTCGCGTCGGGGAACAATCCGACCGGCGCGATCGGCGACGAGTACAGCGGCTCGACCAGCATCTTCTATAACGCGGGCTTCGTCGAGCGTCAGCGGATCTCGGCGCTCGGCGCCGGCTATACGTTCGGCGCTGCAAACGTGAACTTCATCTTCACCAACACGCTGCTCGACTATCGCGGCGGCCACAGCCTGCGTGTCAACAACTACGAGATCAACGGGCGCTACTACTTCACGCCGGCGCTGATGGCGGGGCTCGGCTACATCTTCACCGATGGCGGTGGCTATACCGGCACCGGCGCGACGTCGTTCGCAACCGGCGACCGGCCGAAATGGCACCAGGTGGACGCGGGCATCAGTTACCTGCTGTCGAAGCGCACCGATCTGCATATGTCGATGGTCTATCAGCGTCTGGCCGGCGATGCGAGCACCGTCGCAATCAACTTCTTCGGACCGGCTGGGGCGGGGCGCAATAGTCAGATCGCGGTGCTGGCGGGGTTGCGGCATCGGTTTTGAGCGAGGCGGCGGCGGTGGAGGCTCGCGCCTCCCCGCAATGGAACCAGCGACCTAGAATGATTGGTAGGAGGGGCCATGAAACGTGGTCAGGTCGTTGGGCTCATTTGCGGTGCGGTGCTGGCCGGATGCGTGTCGGCCGGTGTCGATGTGAGCCCGGAACAGATGTCGAACTTCAAGCCGGGCGTGACTACGCTGCAAGAAGTCGTGGCCGCGCTCGGTCCCGCTTCGGTAGAGAGTGCGCTGGACGACGGCTCGACGTTACTCGTCTACACCTACGTGACCTCGCGGCCTCACCCGGAAAGCTTTCTTCCGTTCATCGGGTCGCTGGTTGGCGGCTCCGACACACATAGCTCCGCAGCCGTGTTCATGTTCGGCCCGCAGGGCATTCTCAAGAGCGCGAGTACCACGACCTCGACCGTCGGCACGGGCCTTAGCAGCGTTTCGAGCGATCTGCAGCGCAAGGCGCCGGCGGCAAGTGCCAGTCCGCCCGTCGTGGTCGAACGCGTGCAGCCGCCTGCCGTGCAGAGTATCGGGTCGTTTCCGGAAGAAAACGTGCAGTCGGCGCCTGACGATGGCGTCGAAACGTCGCCGGAAGATAGCGTTCAGCCGGACTCGCGGGGGCAGCGGTAAACCGTGCTGTTCGGCACGCGTGGACACCGCCGTCCCGCTCATTGCGAGTGACCGATGTCGAGTCTGGCCGAATGATCTGACAAGCCTATCGCTTCCCCAATGCATGTTGGTCATAATCTCTTTGCGCCTGCTCGATCACATGCAGGTGCTTGATCGACCAGTCATACACTGCGCCAAACGGGACCTGGAGCGTCCGCCCGAGGTCCGTGATCGAATACTCGACCGCCACGGGCGAAGTGTTGAGCACCTCCCGAGCGATCAGGCCATTGCGTTCGAGACGCCTCAACGCCTGGGTGAGTGCCTTGTGAGTGATCCCTTCCAGCCGACGCTTGATCTCATTGAAACGCGTTGGCTTCTGCGTCAGTAGCGTAAGAATCATCACCGACCATTTGTTCGCCACCTGATCGAAAAAGGATCGCGCCGCGCAGTCCGCAAAGAACACCTGGTCCACCTCGCAAGTCATGCCGGTATCCTCCTGTATATCTGCGCACCCGAAGGTGCGTAATTGACTATAGATATCCGCTGTATAACATGGCGCCAAGGTAATCGCTTCGTGCGTGGCGCTCATTAAAATCACACAGCCGCCCGCGTTCGTTCATGTTTTTTTATGCGTAGGTTAGGACGACACATGGAAATCAAACTGCGCGAACTTTCGCGTCGTGACATGCTGAAGGTCGCCGGTGCGGCAGCGATTGCGGCCACTCTCGGCAACCATGAAGCCTTTGCTGCAACGAAACCACTGGCCACATTGTTCGCGACCGAGGCAGGCACGGGCAGGAGCGTCATGTTCATCCACGGCTGGACCTGCGATTCCCACGACTGGAGCTGGCAACTGCCGTTCTTCGAAAGCAGGTTCCGTGTCGTCGCTGTCGATCTGCGCGGGCATGGCAGGTCGGAACTGATGCCGTCCGGGAGTTATGCGCCCGCCGACTACGTCGCGGACATCGAGGCGCTTATCGAAACACAGCATCCCGGACAGAAATTCATTCTCGTCGGACATTCGATGGGCGGCCAGATCGCCGCCCGACTCGCCGCAAAGCGCGCCGATCTGGTCAGCGCGGTCGTGTCCGTCGATGGCGCGCTCGGCTTTTCCGGCGCTGCTGCCGAGCTCTTTGCGAAAACCACGCATGACCTGAATGCGAGCGATCCCGGCATCGTTGTTCGAGCGTTGTTTGAGCATGTTTACGACCGCAACACCGACCCGGCATTCAAACGTTGGCACGCGAGGCGCGTGCAGGGCATGCCGGCGCATGTCGTGCGCGAATCCTTCGGTCCGCTGTTCTTCGGCAGCGATCAGGTCGGCATCGGAGAAGCGAGCGCAACGTTCTGCAGAAGCCTTACCGTTCCCATCTATCACTTGTGTCGCGACCCCGAGCAGGCGCATCGCATGCGCCCCTGGCTCTCGCATCCAAAGTCGAAAGTGGAGGTATGGACCGATACGGGTCATTGGATCATGCAGGACCGAAGTGGCGACGCTAACGCCGCGATTAGCGCATGGATAGACGCGTTATAGCCGGCGGCCTTCGCAACTCGACCCCGGAAAACCTCGTGCCTGAACTCGACGTTCTGCTCGATGAAATCGCAGACTTCACGCCAGACGCATTCTCGACTTTGGACCAGTTCGATCCTCGTGCGCACAACTAGTGCTGATGCCGATGATGAATATCGGGGAAATGCGCGTGCGAATGGGTGATAGGCAGATGCACGTGAGGGTGCGTGTGCGGCTCGTCACCGGCATAAGGAAAATCATGCTCGTGCTGATGATGCTCGTCATGGCGATGCCGGTGCGTGTGTTCGAGAAACTCATGACGGTGCTCATGCTCATGCCGTTCGCGCACATGTAGCCAGATACCGAGCGCCATCAGGACCGCGGCGCTCCAGAAAGACGGGTTGGGCAGGGCGGGCCAGATGATCAGCGAAAGGATCACACCGAACAGCGGCGCAACGGAAAAGTACGCACCTGTACGCGCGGTACCAAGATGGCGAAGCGCAACAACGAACAGCACGAGGCTGATGCCGTAACCGCCGAGCCCGGTCAGCATCGCTGCGGTCATGGTTCCTGCTGACGGCAGCGCAGCGCCAGCCGCGATCGCGATGCCGAGATTCACGGGACCGGCCACCAACCCTTTGAGACACGCGATCACCATCGCATCGTTCGCCGAGACCTTGCGCGTCAGGTTGTTGTCGATTGCCCAGCACAGACACGCGCCGACGATCAGTAACGCACCTACCGGCACGCCTGTCTGTCCCGGATGCCACGACAGAAGCACGCCGCCCGCAACGATCGCCACCATCCCGAGAAAAACCTGAAGGTCGACGTTTTCCCGGAAGACCACCCAGGCAATCACTGCGGTCAACACGCCTTCGAGGTTGAGCAATAACGAGCTGGTTGCCGCTGGAGTGGTGGACAGGCCCAGCATCAGCAGTGCGGGCCCGGCGACGCCGCCCATCGCTATCGCCCCGATCAGCCAGGGCAGCTCGCCTTTGGTGATGCGATGGTGCGAGCCGGACTGACGCCCGCGCGATCGGAAGGCGCGCCACGCGATGCCGACGCCAAGCCCCAGGCCGCTACCGAGATAAAACAAGCCTGCGAGCATGAATGGGCTGACCGAGCCGAGCAGCGCCTTGGCCAGCGGTGTCGCGGCGCCGAACAGCGCCGCAGCGGCCAACGCGGTGAATATCGCGCCATATCCTGATCTCACAACTTCAACCTCATGTTCGCGGCAGAAGGGACAGTTTACCGACCATTGCTGGGGTGACGGATGCAATTCGTCGTACGCAGCAAAAAGTTAACTTGTAGGGAGCGTTACTGCAATGTAACGTAATCTACATGACTACACTTTCAACCTGGTCGCTACTGGTGCTGACTCTCCCGACAGAGAACGCTACCGCGCGGATGCGTTACTGGCGTGCGCTGAAGGCCCGTGGCTGCGCTGTGCTTCGGGACGGCATTTATCTGCTGCCTCACACGGAAGAGCGCGAGCAGGTGCTGCGCGAACTCGCAGGAGCCATCGCTGATAGTGGCGGCACCGCGCACCTGCTACGCGCGGCGAGCCTCGACGCCGCGCAGGAAGCGGAATTCCGGGCACTTTTCGATCGCAGTGACGACCATGCTGAGTTCATGCGCACGCTGAAGGACGCACGCAAGACAGTTTCCGGCCATTCAGCGGCGGACCTTACGAAGCTGCTTCGGCGTCTGCGAAAGGATTACGAAAGCATCGTCGCGATCGATTTCTTTCCGGGCGACTCCGCAACTCGCGCCGAGGCGGCGTGGCAGGACTTCATCGGTTTGGTCGATACCGTGCTTTCGCCGGGTGAACCCCATTCCGCCGAGCGGCCCATCCGAAGCCTGTCAGTAAGCGACTACAAGGGGCGCACGTGGGCCACGCGGCAACACATGTGGGTCGACCGCGTAGCAAGCGCCTGGTTGATCCGGCGCTTCATCGATCGCGATGCGCACTTCATCTGGCTCACATCGCCCAGTGCCTGCCCACCCAATGTGCTTGGTTTCGACTTCGACGGCGCCGCGTTCACCCACGTCGGCGAACGCGTGACGTTCGAAGTGCTGGTCGTCAGCTTCGGTCTCGACAAGGATCCCGCGCTGCTGCGGCTCGGCGAGATGGTTCACGCGCTCGACGTGGGTGGCGCCCCCGTGCCCGAAGCCACTGGGTTCGAAGCCGTGATGGCAGGGGCGAGGGAACGCGCGCCGAATGATGACCAGTTGCTTGATGAAATGGGCCGCGTGCTGGATTCGCTTTACACGCACTTTGCGTCGGCCGCGAAAGGCAGGGACGCTGGAGGACGATCGTGAACACCGCGACGGTGACGGCTCCAGGTTACACGCTCAGCCAACTGGTCCTGTACATGCTGCAGCTTGGCACGTTCGGATTCGGCGGACCTGTGGCGCTCGTCGGCTACATGCACCGCGACCTCGTTGAACGGCGCGGCTGGATCAGCGAGTCGGACTACCGTGAGGGACTGGCGCTCGCGCAGATGATGCCGGGACCACTCGCGGCACAGCTCGGCATCTATATGGGCCACGTGCACTATCACATCCTCGGCGCAACGCTCGCCGGTATCGCCTTCGTGCTGCCGTCGTTCCTGATGGTGGTTGGCCTAGGCTGGGCCTACGCTCATTTTGGCGGTCTCTCATGGATGCAGGCTGCCTTCTACGGGGTCGGTGCCGCAGTCGTGGGGATCATCGCGATGAGCGCGTACAAGCTCACCACGAAGACCATCGGCAGCAACAGGCTCCTGTGGGCGATCTACCTGACGCTCGCGGCGGTGACCGTCATCACCGAATCGGAGATCGTGTGGCTGTTCATTGCGGGCGGCCTCATCAACTGGTTCATCGTTGCCCCACCGAAATGGTTGAGCAGGGGCGGACTGAACGCAGCCGCAGCCGCCCAGCTGCCGGCTGCGAGCGGCATGCTCAGTGGTCTTGACTGGCCGCTGCTCGGCCAGATCGGACTGTTCTTTATGAAGGCGGGCGCTTTCGTGTTCGGCTCCGGACTGGCAATCGTCCCGTTCCTTTACGGCGGGGTGGTCACCGAGCATCACTGGCTCAACGACAAGCAGTTTGTCGATGCTGTGGCCGTCGCGATGATTACGCCGGGACCGGTCGTGATCACGGTTGGTTTCATCGGCTATCTGGTCGCAGGACTCGCGGGCGCTTGCGTGGCGGCTCTCGGCACCTTCCTGCCTTGTTATCTCTTCACGGTGCTGCCGGCACCGTACTTCAAGAAGTACGGCAAGCTGCCCGCCGTCAAGGCGTTCGTCGACGGTATCACTGCCGCTGCTGTTGGCGCCATTACCGGCTCGGTGATCGTGATTGCACGGCGCTCAATCGTCGACGTGCCGACTGTTCTGCTCGCGCTCGCAACCGTGCTCTTGCTGTGGCGTTTCAAGAAGCTGCAGGAGCCAATCATCGTCATCGCCGCGGCCCTAATCGGTCTTGCTGTGTACCCGCTCATCCATGCGCACGGCTAATGGAAGCGGACGCGATGTTGATTCCCAAAGGACGATATTTGATCGCCAGTCCGTTGCTTGCCTGCATGCTTGCGCCCGCCGGCTGCAAGCAGCGGCCTGGCGAAAGAACCGAGGAAGACGACGACTGATCAAGCGTTTTGCACAGCTGTGTTCAAGGAGGAGCAGCGTTATGAAATGGATTACGCGCGAACGACCCAAAGTCGACCGTATCGCCTGCCCGTGGCTGATTGCCCGTTTCATCGACAAGGAACCGGAGTTCCTCTACGTGCCTCGCGACGAGGTCATGCGCCTCGCTCAGCAAACAGGGGCGATTCCCTTCGATGTGCCGGACGTCGAACTCGGTCATCACGGCGAACTCTGCAGTTTCGATGCCTTCCTGCAGAAATATCAACTGGACGAACCCGCGCTGATCAGGCTCGCGCGCATCGTGCGAGGCGCCGACACCAGCCGGCTCGATCTGGCTCCTGAGGCGACCGGGCTCTATGCCATCTCTATTGGCCTGTCACGCAATTTCACAGACGATCATGAGCAGTTGCGACAAGGCATGATCGTCCACGACGCGCTGTATGCCTGGTGCAAGAGCAGCAATGAACACACGTGAGGAAGGTCACACTGTTTCGCTGGCAGCGCGGATGTCAAGACGGGTGTTGCCAGCAGGAGCCGACCGCGCGGCGCAACTGCTGCTGGTAAGCCGTGGACTGCGGGGCCTCTGTGACGGTTTCATCGCGGTGCTGTTACCCGCATATCTGCTTGCGCTTGGGTTCGCCAAGGTCGACGTCGGGCTGATCAGCACCGCGACGCTGGTCGGTTCCGCAGTGGCCACGATCGCGGTCGGTGTGCTTGCCAATCGCTTTGCGGCACGCCGGATGTTTATTTTCGCCGCTCTACTGATGGTCGCGACTGGCCTTGGCTTTGCGGGGCTATCGTCGTTGCTGCCTCTGCTCATCGTCGCCTTTGTCGGTACGCTCAACCCGAGCTCTGGCGACGTCAGCCTTTTTCTCCCCCTCGAACAATCCCAGCTTGCCGGGATGGCGACGGGCGATGCACGAACGGCGCTATTCGCCCGCTACAGCCTGGTCGGTGCCGTTTCAGCCGCAGTCGGTTCGCTCGCAGCGGGCGTGCCCGCGTGGCTGGTAGCACATGCACACATGGCGGAACTCACGGCCATGCGCACGATGTTCATCGTGTATGCGGCGACGGGCGGTGCGATCTGGTTGCTCTATCGTCGCTTGCCGCCTGCTGGCGCACACACTTCTGGCCTGAGCGCACCGCTCGGCAAGTCACGGCGCATCGTGACACGTCTGGCGTTGCTGTTCAGTGTCGATGCCTTTGCCGGCGGTCTGGTCGTCAATTCACTGATGTCGCTGTGGCTCATGCAACGCTTCGGCCTGTCCGCGGGCGCGGCGGGCCAGTTCTTTTTCTGGGCAGGGCTGCTTACCGCTCTCTCCCAGCTTGCTGCACCGCGACTCGCCAGCAAGATCGGGCTGCTCAATACGATGGTGTTCACGCACATCCCAGCAAGCCTGTGCCTCATCGCCGCGGCCTTTACTGCTTCGTTGCCAGTGACTTTGGCGCTGCTGCTCGCGCGCAGCGCGTTGTCCCAGATGGATGTTCCCACGCGCACCGCCTACGTGATGGCCGTCGTTACGCCGGCCGAGCGGTCCGCCGCGGCAAGCTTCACTTCGGTACCACGGAGCCTCGCTGCATCGCTCGCACCGTCTCTGGCGGGCGGCCTGATTGGCATCGGGTGGCTTGGCGCGCCGCTTGTCGCCTGCGGCGCGCTCAAGATCGCGTATGACCTTTCGCTACTTTTCGTCTTCCGTCACGTCAAACCGGATCGCTGAACGAAACGGCCCGGACTAGTTCCACCACGCAGGCGGGAGGAAACCAGACAGAGCGCAGTTCCCGAAGAGCAAAAAAATGCTGCGTACTGGATGCACCCAGTTCAAGGAGGAATTTCTGATGTCATCGTTAAGACGCCTCTCGCATGCATTGATGATCGCCACCAGTGTCTGTGCGTTTACCAGCTCAGCCAATGCAAGGCAGCCTGCGTCAATGGACACGGCTCGCATTGAACAGATCACCGGCCTGAAGGGCACACTTTCCAAACAGGAGGGCGTGTTCAAGATCACGAAACCGCGCAACGATGTAAAGGTCCAGTTAGACGGCTGGACAATGCCACCGTTCATGGGACTCACGTCCTATGCAGCATTCAAGCCGGCACACGGTTCGCAGGTCATGATGATGGGCGACACCGTATTGTTCGAAGATGAAGTCGGTCCAGCCATGAGTGCAGCGCTCGACGCCGGCCTGGAAGTGACGGCGCTTCACAATCATTTCTTCTTTGACCAGCCCAAGGTGTACTTCATGCATATCGGCGGCACGGGCGATGCTGGAAAGCTCGCGGAGGGCGTCAAGGAGGTCTACGACAGAATCGCTGAAGTCCGGGCCGCCCACACCGACCCAGAAAATGCCTTTGCTGGCCACATTGCGGAGCAGAGCAACATCACCCCTGCACCGCTGGAAGCGGTGTTCGGCGCGAAGGGCCAGACGAACAACGGCATGTTCAAGGTGGTCGTCGGCAGGACAGCCACCATGCATGGCGTCACCGTTGGCAACGAGATGGGCGTCAACACGTGGGCCGCCTTCGCCGGCACAGACGACGAAGCGGTTGTCGATGGCGATTTCGCGATGCGTGAAAGCGAGCTGCAGGCGGTACTCAAGAGCATGCGCGCATCGGGGATCAATATCGTGGCCATCCATCAGCATATGACGGGCGAGTCGCCCCGCATCATGTTCCTGCATTACTGGGGCAAGGGTAAGGCCGCCGACCTGGCCAGGGGTGTCAAGGCGGCTCTGGATGCGCAGGCCGCAATCACGCGCTAACGCTGCGCGGCCATATTCTGCGCGATGCCACCGCAGCCGCCATTCGCGCGCAGCGGTGGCCGTCGTGCCGCAGGAGGGTTTGATGAAAATCTTTCAACCTTGGCGTTTGCGCCCGGCGGTGCTCCTGTACCTCGTCCTACTCGGACTGTGTACAGCCTTGGGTGTGCTGGTGCATATGATTCCGCCCGCTGCCGGGCAGGAGGTCAACAATCTCCCACTGACACACGTCGCTGATATCCCGCTGCCGGGTCGCGCCACGCGGCTTGACTACGAAAGCTACGATCCCGAGCGCCATCTGCTGTTCATCGCGCACCTCGGCGACGCAGAGGTGATTGTCGTTGATGTGAATGCTTCGCGCGTGGTCGCACGGATTCCTGATGTTTCATCGGTGCATGGCGTGCTCGCCATTCCCGGGATGTCGCGCGTGTATGCCTCGGCGACGGGAACGGACGAGATTGTGGCCATCGATGAAGCAACACTCAAGATCGTCGCGCGCATGCCGGGCGGACATTACCCGGACGGGATGGCTTATGCGCCGGATGTGCATAAGCTTTACGCGTCAGACGAGACCGGGAGCACGGAGACAGTCGTTGACGTCCGGACCAACCAGCGCGTCACGACCATTCCGCTTGGTGGAGAGGTTGGCAACACGCAATACGATGCGCAATCGCATCACATCTTTGTCAACGTGCAGACGCGCAATGAACTGGTTGAAATTGACCCGACAGTCGACAGGATCGTCGCCCGGTTTGCCCTCCCGGGGGCCGATCACAACCATGGACTGTTGATCGATTCGATAGACCGGCTTGCTTTTGTCGCCTGTCAGGGCAATGACAAACTGCTCGTCTTCGATATGGAAGCACGGCGCGTCGTCCAGTCATTCCCCGTCGGCAAGGACCCCGACGTGCTCGCGTTCGATCCCGGCCTGGGGAGGGTCTATGTCGCTGGCGAAGATGGCGTTGTCTCGATCTTCAATGTCAAAGGCCCTAACGTTGCCAAAATCGCTGAGGGTCGGGTCGGTCCAAACGCGCATGTAGTCGCAATCGACCCTGCCACCCATCACTCGTATTTCCCGCTGAAGAACGTAGACGGACACCCGGTGCTGCGCGTAATGGCATCCGGGTGATGCGGTGATGTCCTCTACAGCAGGGGAAGTCAGGCGTGGCTGAGTTGGGGCAGCTAAGGGCCGTTGCATCGACAGTGGGGCGGCGCCAAATAGGTGTTTGCCCGCATTCTTACCGGAAACGCTTGAAGCGAGACCAGCCGGGCTTTGTCCCTGTGTCCGCACATGAGCGTTCTCGAGAACGTGACGCTCGCGCCGATTCGCGTTCTGAAACAGAGGAAAGACGAAGCAGACGAACGCGCGATGACGCTGCTCAAGCGTGTTGGCCTCGCTCACAAGGCGAAGGAATATCCGGATCGCTTGTCGGGTGGTCAGCAGCAACGCTTGGCGATCGTGCGCGCGTTGGCGATGGACCCGATGGTGCTGTTGTTCGATGAAATTACTTCGGCACTGGACCCCGAGCTGGTCTCCGAGGTACTCAATATCGTGCGCGATCTGGCGAGCGAAGGCATGACGATGCTGGTGTCGTTCGCGGGTTGCAGGGGCGGCGTTACGACTTGCTCGCCGCACGCAGTGCCGCTCGCATGCTCATTTCTATGTCGAGAAGTCGTGCGCCGAGCTCCACGAAGCTGCTGCGCCCCTCGCCGAAAACTTCGCCGTTCATGTAGATCGTCGGCACGACGCTGATATCACGCGCGGACAGCTCACTCTGAAAAATTCCGCCGTCGATCGTAACGTTGTGAATCCGTGGATTGATCACCGCCATCATGTTCAGCGCTTGCACGACGTCCACACAGCTGCCGCACGATAACGAAATATAGGTTTCGAAATAGTAGTCACGTTCCAGTGTTCGAATCCGTTCGATGGTCGTATGGTCTGCGACGACCGGATGCCCGCCAACGTGGAGGATTGCAAGGACAAGGGACGAAAATTCAGGCCCTGTTGGGGTGGCGGCAAACTGAATGCAGGCATCTGCTCCCACCTGCCTGATTGAAAAGGAGGGCTTGCGCTCGTCGCCGTGCTGCTCCTCGACGACCGTGACCAGGTCGGTCAACGACGCAATTTCGTTCAGCATCGCCAGCATTAAGTGCGATGTTTGACTACCGCCCGGCGACACGATCAATTCGACGGGTCTGCGAAGGTTTCGCAGATACGTCTGCAGTTGTGACCTCAGATCGATGTTCAGCATTTGAATTTCGATTCCGTAGCAACCTGCACAGGGTGATGTGAGGAGCCTAACGCCACAACAACACGCGGGTACCCACAACCGGCAGCGCCGGTTGGTGGGTAGGGAGTGCCTCGCAATGCTCCCCCAACATCGGGACGATTTGGTGCGCTATCGCACACATTCAAAGCGGTCGCGAATTACCTCCAATGCTTGTCACCGTGCCTGCTTCAGCGGCAACTTCGGCCAGCGTCGAGGGTGACAATGCCACCGAAGCGTCCGCAGCGCAACTGATCTTCAAAGCTCGATGACGTATGACTGGCCGGGTTCCAGTGCACAAATTGTCAGAAAGCGAAGTGGGCGTTCCGGGTCGCAGTTGCGAAAAAGCGTATGCGGCACGTCCGTCCTGTCCTGCAAAGACGCGCCGGCCGAGTATCGTCGGGGAGCGTCGCTGCCGTATGCAGACTCGGCTACGCCTTCCAGTATGTAGACGATTCCACCAACCGGATGCGCGTGCAGCGGGGCCACGCCACCGGGTGGGTAAGTCACCTCGGTCAGAACGAGTTCCTGACCACTTCCCGGCATCGGCATACGTTCGAGCACGCGTCGCGTGACACCCTGAAACCCGCTTGCTCCGGTATCGGCAGCGGGATCGACAGGTTCAGTCATGGCAAAACTCCTCCCAGCGCAGGCACGATGACCCGATCGAACCCGTCGGCTGCGCTCGGCGCCTCGACCGACATCCGCATTTCGAGCGCCGTGCGCACCTGACGCTTCATTTCCACCACACGAAGGTCGACGGGCCGTGAGTGCGGGTCCTGCTGCGCCGCCAGATCGTTTGCGGTGTTGATGGCATTCAGTACCGCAGTGAGGCCGGTATCGAACACGTCGTCGAGGGCGCGGACGCCCAGCTTCATGGCGTAAACGCTATCAAAGTTGACATTTACCGCAATGGTACAGCGGGAACGGCGCATGTTCGCAATGACAATCATGCCGCGATCGGCTTGTATGAACGCCTGGGGTTCAAATTGAGGCGGCCCTTTCACCTGATCAGCATCGAGCGTGTTCCTGCGCCGGTCTGCTGATCTATCGTTGAGTCATTGCGTCAACCACGTCCCGGGTCTTGACGACGGCGTGCGCAAGAAACGCAAAGTTGGTCAACGCAGCCTTATAACCGTCGCCCCAAACCGGATGCCGCGGTCCCGCTGTGGCATCGGCGACGACGGATACTTCGAAGCCCTGTTCGAGCAGGTCGCGCAGGTGAGCCTCGACACACATATTGGCGAGCATGCCGCCCAGTACGACCTTCTGTACGTTGCGCTTGCGAAGCTGCAGCGTCAGGTCGTTCGTTTGCGGACCAAAAACCTTGTGCGGGCTCACGACGATGGTTTCCCCATCGTCGATGAACGGCTTGAACTCCTCCAGCCAGTCAGCGCCCGATTTCTCGAATCCGCTCAGATTCAGTGCGCCTGTGCGAGCAAAAGTGCCGGTTGCAAACTCGTCCGTCTCCAGCGGGCCATTGAATTTCCACGTGCGATCGGTCGGATAGAAGTAATGCGGCGAGATGAAAACGCTGAATTTCGCCGCTTTTGCCGCCTTGAATATCTGCAGCATGTTTTCGACGGTCCGGTTTTCCGTCACGCTGGCTCCAACAGCGCCCCAGTTCTTCCCCAAAGGGCTGAGCACATCGATTTGGGGATCGATAAACACAACGGCGGTGTCCGTGGGATCGTATTTCATGATTCGAGCTCCAGAGGGTGAAGACTGCGCGTGCCGATTTGCGAAGAACAGCTTCTATCTACATCACTCGAGCGAGTGAGACGAAGTGTAGGCAAAGTCGCGCGTCGCACACAAAGGAAACTTTCCACGCGTTGTGCAGGTTTGCACGTTTATCGCCGATCACGCACGACTATGCGACAGCTTGCGCGAAAGAAATTCGTCGATATACGCGGCGATTTCCGCGCCGTGCGTTTCGAGCGCAAAGTGTCCGGCATCCAGCAAATGGACTTCCGCCGATGGAATATCGCGTCCACATAGGCATTGCCATTCTGGCTGATGATCGCCGTCACACGTTCGGGATGTGCAACAGCGAGCCGGTAACCGGTCGGCGCACCGTCGTCGAATGCGTAGATCGCGTAGCGACTGAGTTGCAGCATCTCGGTGAAAGCGTCGATGACCTTGGCGAGATTGTCGAACGTGTAGTCGAATTCGCCGCGCGGCGGCGCCTTGGTCTGACCGAAGCCAGGAAGATCCGGTGCGACGAGCCGGTAGCGGTCGGCCAGCAGCGGCATCAGATCGCGGAACATATGGCTCGACGTGGGAAAACCATGCAGCAGCAGGATGACGGGCGCGTCTGCCGGACCGGCTTCCCGGTAGAACACTTCGACATCACCGACCTGTCGAGTCTTGTACTGGACGGGATGGGCGGGCAGATTGCGAACGTTCATGGTGCTGCCTCCGTGTGTCGACGATGCCGTCATCAGGCGGCCTGGTTTGCTAACGTTGAAAACCCATTGCAGTTGGGCTAGCGGATGAAGGCTCCCACTGTCGATATCTACTCCAGCAGCATGTTGTCAGATGTTCCGCCGCCGTGGCCGGCGCGGGCATCGTCATGCGGTCTGCGTTTGCAAGAGCGGAACGCTTCGGCTGCCTGACAGTGAGGCCGCCCGACAGCGTCAACAAGACTTCGGTCATTAGCCATCCGTTGAAACGGTGGTGGCCTCCCACGCGCCGATTTCCGCGTTCAACGCCGACAGCTTGTCTCGAACGAGCCCGAGTGCGTCGCTACCGAGCAAAAGATGCGCGGGCGGATGTTCCGCTGCGATGGCGGCCAGCATTGCCCGCGCCGCTTTCCCAGGATTTCCCAATTGCTTACCGCTTTTTTCCTCGCGGGCCTGGCGGATGGGATTGAAGATCTCGTCGTAATCCGGAATCGAGCGGGGCGTCCGAGTCATCGAGCGACCCGCCCAGTCAGTGCGAAACGAGCCCGGCGCCACCGCCGTCACGGCAATACCGAACGGCTTGACCTCTTTGCCGAGCGCCTCGGAGATGCCTTCCAACGCAAACTTGCTGCCGCAGTAATAAGTGATTCCGGGCATCGTGATGTAGCCGCCCATCGATGTGATATTCACAATGTGACCGCGGCGGCGCGCACGCATGAATGGCAGGACGGCCTTCATCATGGCGACCGCACCGAAAACGTTGACATCGAACTGTCGGCGCATCTCCGACAGAGGCGATTCCTCCATGATGCCCTCGTGACCGTAGCCGGCATTGTTGACCAGCACGTCGATGGGTCCGACGCTGGCCTCGATTTCCGCCACGACGCCGTCGATCGCGTCGAAGTCGGTCACGTCGAGCACGCGTGCGCAAGCGGCGTTCGTGGCCAGGGACTCGAATTCGCGCTTTGCCTGGGCACTTCTCACCGTACCGACGACCTTGTGACCCATCGCCAGCGCTTCCTGTGCGAGCGCGCGGCCAAAGCCGCTGCTGACGCCGGTGATGAGCAGAGTTTTGCTGGATGCCATTGAAGCTTCTCCCGAATGTCGATTGGAGAGTGCATACTAATCTGGCAAACGAGGCAAAATAAGCCGAATTCCGCTGAGTTTCTTGCACAAAACTATGAGCACAATCCGCGCTTCGACCCAGCACCCAGCTTTATCCTCGCGAAGCCAGAAACGCATGGTTGCGTTGCTGCGCGCGTTGGCGCCCGACGAGGGCTACAACCTGACGGCACTGCCGAGCGTCCGCATCTTGCGGTCGAACCGGGCGCTATCGCGCACGCCCGTTCTGTACGACCCCGGTATCGTGATCGTCTGCCAGGGCCGCAAGCGTGGTTATTTCGGCGACCAGCTGTACCTGTATGACGAGAGCCACTATCTGGCCGTATCCGTGCCTGTGCCATTCAGCATGGAGACCGACGCAACCGAGGAGCATCCACTGCTCGCGCTGTATCTGCACCTCGATTTCACATTGGCCGCCGAACTCGCGGAGCGCATCGACCGCGAAGGCGTGGCTGAGCGCCCACCAGCACCTCAGAGCATGATGTCGACGCCGATGGATGATGCGATGCAAGCGTCCGTGCTGCGATTTCTCGAGGCGATGCATCGGCCACTCGAAGCGGCTGTGTTGGGTGCCGGGCTGCTGCGTGAACTGTATTTCCGCGTGCTCACCGGAGCCCAGGGAAGCTCGTTGCGCGAGGCTTTGGCGATGCGAGGACAGTTCGGCCAGATAGGCCGCTCACTGCGCGTGATTCATGCAAGCTATGCGCAGCCCCTCGACGTAAGGCAACTGGCCGACGAAGCGGGTATGAGCATTCCGAGCTTCCACAGCCACTTCAAGGCCATTACACAGGTATCCCCGATGCAATACGTGAAGTCGACGCGCCTTCATCAGGCCCGCCTGTTGATGGTGCGCCACGACCTGACGGCGGAGGCGGCGGGACACGCTGTGGGTTACGCGAGCCCGTCCCAGTTCAGCAGGGAATTCAGGCGTCTGTTTGGCTTGACGCCGGCCGCGGAGGCGAGGCGGATGCGCGAGAGCTTCGCGATCCCGGCGGCATTCGCTGATACGGCTTACGTGTCGTCGCACTGATTCTGGGGCACCGGCACTGCTGGATTCTCTTCGTCAGCGCTCATCGCTTCTGATAGGTGCCGATCAGTTCGGCGTGCGTGAGTACGTGCCCTTGCATGGCCTTCTCGAGCGCAGCCTTGCTGGGGCTTTTCAAATCGGGCAATACGGTGTCGAGCGCGTACAGCTTGTGGAAATAGCGGTGACGTCCAACGGGCGGACACGGGCCGCCGTAAGCGGCACGCTTGAAGTCATTGGTGCCTTCGAGCGTGCCGCCCGGCAAAGGCTGTGCATCAGCGCCATCGGCTAACCCGGTGGCTGTCGGCGGGATGTTGTAGAGCACCCAATGCACCCAGGTCATTCTCGGCGCGGCGGGGTCCGGCGCGTCGGGGTCGTCGACGATCAGCGCCAGGCTTTTTGCGTTCGCGGGTACGCCGGACCACGCGAGCGGCGGGGATACATTGGCGCCCTCGCAGGTATGCTGCACCGGAATCTCGCCGCTCTGTCGGAAGGCTTGCGACGTTAGCGTGAGTGTCATGGCAGCCTCCTCGTTGGGTCGCGACCATGCTTTTATTCTAGGTCAGCGCCCACGGAGGTCGCGCGCGGCGAGTTCACGTATACGCGGATCGAACGACCGTATGCCCGCGGCAGAGGCGACGTCCGATTTACCGCGCGGTGTTGCCAGCCAAGCTTGCGCTTATTGGCCGACTGGCGACTTCGTGGATGGGGTCGCCAGTGAGTTGTTGACCCCGTAAGCGGGCTGGCGGGACGTCGAGCTACCGTCCGTGCTCATCGTGTTCATCGGCTGGCCCGAGGTCGGCGACGCCGCGCCGCTGTCCGTGCCGGTGGCGCCAGGCGTGCCATAGCCACTCGTTGGAGCGGCCGGCGACTTCGTGGACGGAGTCGCCAGCGTGTTGTTGCTTTGTGCATATACGCCGCCCGACAGCATCAGCGCGGCGACGGCCGCGATCAATGTGCTGGTTGCCTTGTTCATGAAGCGCTTCTCCTTTGATGGATTGCGATTTCGACGCAAACGCGATGCTCTCGTACGTTTCCGTCAGGGTCGCGAAACTCCAAGTTTAGGAAAGCGAAGGCTGATAGTTATGCGCATTATTCACAATGGTGAATATCGATTTTCGGAATTAACCGGGCAATCTGATGCGCGCTCGTTCCTAATCGGCACGGCGGCCGGCGATCATTTCTTGTCACGCATCCATGGCGTAAACGTGATGCCGGTCAGCAATCCTTCCGGCCCGATAAAGCGGCTGACAGTCTGGCCCCACGGCTCAGTGCGGTTCCTGACCAGCATTCGATACCCTTGCGATTCAAGTTCTGCCGTTGCCGCTTCGACGTCGTCGACGTCGAACTCGATCCAGGCTTGCGGAATGGGTACGTCGGCAGGCCACGATTGCGTGCCGAAGCACGACTGAGAGGCGTGAGAGAGCGGCCACAACGCGAAAGAGTTTGCGCCGTTCAAACTCTCCGTATGCAGATAGCCGCCGTTCTCTTCCTTGAAGGGGATACCGAAGGCGCGGCGGTAGAGATCGCGGCTTGGCTGGGCGTCGGTCACGATCGGGCCAAAGCCTGCGATGAACAAGGCCGTGGTAACGGGGATCTTTTGCATGGCTTCTCCTTTGCCGCGAAAGGGCGGCGGGTGAGCGGCGGGGCGGGTGAGAGGTTTTCATTCACTCGTCAATTCGCCGGAATGGTCACCACCGGCGCCTTACTGCTCGTATCCGATTCCGCGAGCGCCATCAGATTCTGCACGACTGTAAACGCGTATTTCGAATCGAAGTCATTGCGCTCGACCCAATATACCGAAGGCCCATATGCGATCGACACATAAGCATCGGCCGGCGCGGCGTTGCCCGAGTGCACGATAATCGTCGGCCTGGTTTCACCGCCGACCAATCCGACCGTCGGCTTCGTCGAACCGTCGCTGATGCGCTCCTGCGGCACCTGCACCTGCGCGCCGAGATCGCTGAGGATGCCGAGCACCGAGCGCGTGACCATGGTAATGCGCTCGCCCTTCGCGGAAGTCGACGACGGCCCATACACGACCTCATAGCTACGTGTCTTCGTAGACAGATGCAGCAGCCTGCGCACGCGCGCGACATCGGCGGCCGTGCCCGGCGACTCGCCGCTGCTGGTCGCGCCGATCGACAGAAACACCGCCAATGCGGGGCTCTGGCCGCCTTTGAGATCGGCCTTTACATCGAGCTAACGCGTCTCCACGTTCAGCTCGCCCGCCAGTTGCAGACGGCGCAACGCCTGCAGCAATTCGAAGAAGCCCGGCGCGCCCGCACTGTTGTTGCCGCCGAGCACGTCGCCGTTGCGCAGACCGCCGATCGACTGCGCGGTGATGCGCAACAGCAGATCGATCGGCACGCCGCCCTCGGCGAGCGGCAACACGAGCGCCGGCGCGAGCGGCCGGATATAGGCGGACGCGAACGCTTCACCGGTGGTCGGCGTGAACGTGAAGGTCGGCCGGTTCGAGTACGACACGCTGCCGGTTGCCTGCGCGTAGTTCGGCATGGTGCCCGAGCCCGCGTTGAGCGTCGCGCCGCCGGTGGTGTCGAACGTGTAGGCGGCGATGATGCTGCTCACGGTCAGGAACGCGGGCGCATCGCCGTAGCGCAAACCGATCACGGCGGCGAGGATCGCGCGCTTCTTCGCGTCGCCGAGCGCGCGTGCATAGTCGACCTGATCGGCCTTCAGACGCGAGGGGCCGATATGCACGCAGGCGGACGTGAGGCAGGCCGCGCACAATGCGGCGGCTACGGAAGCGGTTCTGAGCATGGGCGGGCGCGAGCGGCGGTAATCCGCTGAACAATGGAGTCTGCGCTCGGCGTTAGCAGAACCCATTCCCGCGCAAGCGGCGGGCCGGCTCCGGGGCCGCTTCGTTGTCGCTGCGGCGCAGCGCGCGCCGCTGGAGCGCGTGTGTCGACGCGAGAGGGCGCTGGCACGCTTTACCGCTGCCTTGCAAGAATTCCAGAAATGGGCGCGGGTCAGATGCCCGGCTTTCAAGCTTCGGCGTCGATGCCGTCTTGCGCTTCGTCCGCGCCGCCTCGCTCGAGCGCGCCGCGATACGCGCGCGATTGCATCTCGGCGAGCCGGCTCAGCGTACGCGACAGATCATGCGCGCCTTCGAGACCGATCAACGCGGTCTCGATCGGCTGATCGGACGCGATGAAGAGGGCGCGCTTGCGGTCGTAGAAGATGTCGATCAGCCACACGAGGCGCTGCAGCGTATGCGACTGTCTCAGTGCTTGCGTATGCAGACGATCGACGATCAAGCCTTGCCATTGCTCGGCGAGATCGAGGTAGTCGAGGTGCGAGCGGTTGGCGACGCATAGCTGGTCGAAGTCCGCCCACAGCAGCGCGCTGCCGGCAGCGCGCGCTTCGAGCGGGCGGCCCGCCGCGCTCAGCTTGACCGGTTCGATCGCAGCGCCGCTTTCATGGCTCGCGAAGATATCGCGCAACGCGGCCGCGCTCGACGCATCGAGCGGCGAGAAAAAGCGCGGCACTTCGGCCGCTTCGCCGCCGAAGCGGTAATCGCGCGCGCCGTCGAAATGGATCACCGTGAAGGCACGTTTGATCTGCGCGATGGTCGGCATAAAGCGCTCGTGGAACTCGGGGTCGGGCAGCAGATCGTCCGGTGCGTAGTTCGACGTCAGCACGATGCGCGTGCCGAGGTTGATCGCGGTATCGAGAAAGCGCCCCATCAGGAACGCGTCGGCGATATCGTGCACATGGAATTCGTCGAAGCACAGCAGCTCGATACCGTCGAGCCATTGCCGCGAGACGTCGCCGAGTCGGTCGTCGCCACGCGGCGCCTGGACGAGCCGGCGGTTCATCTCGCGCAGGAACTCGTGGAAATGCAGGCGCCGTTTGCGGCACGGCGCGAGCTCGAACAGCGTATCGACGACGAGGCTCTTGCCGCGCCCCGGCAAGCCGTGACAGTAGACGCCTTGCGGCCCGAACGCGGCGGTGGACCATGCATGCCGTGCGCGCTGCTGCGCGCCGAGCAACCCGGCGAGCGCGCTGATGGCCTCACGCTGGCGCGGATCGGGCGTGATGCCGCGCGCGGTCAGTGCGCGTGCGATGCGGGTTTCGTCAAGCATGGGCGAGGGCGTCCATGCCAGGTGATGCAAACGATGCGACCTGCGCGAATGACGCAGTCTGGGCCGCCGCGAAAACGGCGAGGACGTGTGTGAGCATGAGATAAGGGGCGACGTGATGGCCTGCGTTGAAGCAGGCCCAATGAGCGCGTGCACGAAGCGCGCGCCATTTTAACAGTCACGTCCTCTGTCGAACCGTTGGTGCGCGCACACGTCGTCGAGCCGCTACCGCATCATTTGTCGTGATGTCCCGGCAGCACCGCACCGAGCACCTGCCTGGCCGTCTCTACCACCACGTTGCCCTGATCGGGATCGCCCTTCAGCAAAGTCTCGGCAAACGCTTTGGCCTGCGCGAGCGTAACGTGGGGCGGCAACGGCGGCACGTTCGGATCGGACTTCACCTCGATCACGACCGGACGATTCGACGCGAGCGCGTCGTCCCAGGCGGTTGCCATCTGCTCGGGATTGTCGACATAGATGCCCTTCAAACCGATCAGCTCCGCGAAGCGGTGATACGGCACGGAAGGAATGTCCTGCGACACCTCGAACTTCGGATCGCCTTCCATCACGCGTTGCTCCCACGTGACCTGGTTCAGATCGCCATTGTTGAGCACCATGCAGATCCAGCGCGGATCGCTCCAGCCTTGCCAGTACTTCGCGACCGTGATCAGCTCGGCCATGTTGTTCATCTGCATCGCGCCGTCGCCGACCAGCGCGATCACGGGCCGCTCGGGATACGCGAACTTCGCGGCGATCGCATACGGCACGGCCGCGCCCATCGACGCGAGCCCGCCCGACAGCGAGCACATCATGCCGCGCTGCACCTGCAGATCACGCGCGTACCAGTTCGCGACCGAACCCGAATCGCTGGTGACGATCGCGTTCGACGGAATGCGCTTCGACAGCTCCCATACCGACAGCTGCGGATTCAGGCCAGCCTTCGCGGGTTCGTGCGCGCGTTTTTCCAGCGTCTTCCACCAGTCCGACACCCAGCCTTCGATGCGCTCCCGCCACAGCCGATCCTCCTTCTGCTCGATGAGCGGCAGCAGCGCGCGCAGCGTCTCGACGCTATCGCCGACGAGGTTCACTTCCATCGGATAACGCAGGCTCAGCATGTCGGCCTTGATGTCGATCTGCACGCCGCGCGCGTCGCCTTCCTTCGGCAGAAACTCCGAGTATGGGAAGCCGGAGCCGATCATCAGCAACGTATCGCAATGGGTCATCATGTCGTAGCTCGGCTTCGTGCCGAGCAGGCCGATCGAGCCGGTCACCCACGGCAGATCGTCGGGCAGCGCCGCCTTGCCGAGCAGCGCTTTGGCGACGCCGGCGCCGAGTTTCTCGGCGACCGCGATCACTTCGTCGGTCGCGTGCAGCGCGCCCGCGCCGACCAGGATCGCGACCTTGCGGCCGGCGTTCAGCACGTCGGCGGCCTCGCGCAACTGCTGGTCGCTCGGCACCACGCGCGGGCGCGCGTAACCGATGCCCGAATGCAGCGTGCCGTGCTTGCGCCCCGGCGGTTCATACGGAATGTCCTGCAGATCGTTCGGCAGTATCAGCGCGGTCACCGCGCGCTCGGCAAGCGCGATACGCACCGCCCGATCGACCAGATGACGCACCTGCGCGGGCATCGTCGCAAAGCCGACGAACGAGCCGGCCACGTCCTTGAACATCGCCGGCAGATCCAGCTCCTGCTGATAGTGTCCGCCGATCGCCGCGCGCGCCTGCTGACCGGCGATCGCCAGCACCGGCATGTGATCCATGCGCGCGTCGTAGAGGCCCGTCAGCAGATGCGAAGCGCCGGGCCCCGAGGTGGCGATGCACACGCCGAGTTCGCCGGTGAACTTGGCATGCGCGGCGGCCATGAACGCGGCCATTTCTTCGTGGCGGACCTGGATGAATTCGATCGGGCCCGGCTGATCCGTGCCTTTATGGCGTTTCTTCGCTTCGCTCTGCGCGCGGTTCAACGCGCCGAAGACGCCGTTGATGCCGTCGCCCGGATAGCCGTAGATACGCCGCACGCCCCATGCATGCAGCCGCTCGATGATGAAATCGCCAACCGTCTCAGCCATGATCCTTGCTCCCTCGATATCCAGTCGAAGCCGCCGTGTGGCATGGGCGGCTTGGGTCGGTATCGAACGAGCAAGGGCTGTACCTTGCGACTGGCTTGCTTAGCCGGTCTTGATCTTCGGCTGCGGCGCGTCGAGCGCTTCGGTGCCGAAGCGCTCGTACTGCGATATCACCTGCGCGCCGAACAGCAGCAGAGTGGCGAGCCATTCGAAGCTCAGCAGGATCACGATCGCCATCGTCAGCGAACCATAGACGAGGCTGACCTGCGACAGCGTGGCGAAATACCAGACCAGCACGTGCCGCGTAACCTCCCACAACACGCCGGCCACCACGCCACCGATCAGCGCATGTTTGAGCGACGGACGTCCGACCGGCATCACCAGATACACCGAAGTCAGCACGAAGATTTCGCCGGCGAGCCCGAGCAGATACAGCAGCACTCGCGTGAAGCCCTGCAACGACACATGCAGGCCGAACAGTTGCAGACCTTCGGCGCCGATCGTGTCGAGCGCGCTCGATACGAACGTGACGATCAAGAGGCCCACGCCGAGAAACATGATGTAGCAGTAGGGCAGCAACGCCGAGACCAGGAAGTGGCGCCGCTTCACGACGACGCGGTGCACGAAGATCAGCGACATCGCGTTTTCGAGCACGGTGAAAGCGAGCGAACTGAAGAACAGCATCGTCAGCAGCAGCACCCAGCCGATCACCGCGCGATGCTGCAAAAAGTTCGACAGCTCACGCACGAGCGCGGCCGATTGCCCGGGCACGAGCCAGCGCAGCAAATGCGACAGCGCCTCTAGCACCAACTGCTGCGGCACCACGCGCGACAGCACGATGACGACCAGAATCAGCAGCGGCACGATGGACAGCAACGCGTAATACGCGACCGCGCCCGCGAGCAGCAGCCCCTGGTTCGCGCGAAACGCCTTCAGCGTTTGCAGCAGGAAGCGCCCGGGATGCCTGGCGATAAACAGCGCATGCTGGTCGAGCAGGATCGGCATGAGGCCTCGCGGTGCGCGCCGGGCGCTGCCGGATGGCAACCGCTCTCGACACGCCTGTGTGCTTTATATACCGTAAGCAGAAACGGGGCCATCAATGGCGCGGCATACAGTTTGCTTGGCCGCGTTCGGAAGATCGCCCGCCAATCCCGAGGACAGCCGATGGATCAGCCGCCCCGTCAGACCAACGCCGCGCAGCAAGCCAATGATCTGGTGGTCGCGCGGCCCGAGGGACTGTATTGCCCGGCCGGCGATTTTTACATCGATCCATGGCGGCCGGTGGAGCGGGCGGTGATCACGCATGCGCATTCCGACCATGCGCGCTTCGGCCATCAGCGCTATCTGGCGACGCGCGCAGGCGCGAGCGTGCTGCTGTCGCGGCTGCCCGGCATCGCGCTGCACACGCTCGACTATGGCGAGCCGCTCATGGTCGGCGCGGCGCGCGTGTCGCTGCATCCGGCCGGGCATGTGCTCGGTTCGGCGCAGGTGCGCATCGAGCACGGGGGCCGCGTATGGGTCGCATCGGGCGACTACAAGCTCGAAGCCGATCCGACCTGCGCCGCGTTCGAACCGGTGCGCTGCGATACCTTCATCACTGAATCGACTTTTGGTCTGCCGATCTATCGCTGGGATACGCCGCAAAGCGTGTTCGATTCGATCGATTCATGGTGGCGTCACAACGCGTCCGAAGGGCGCGCGTCGGTGGTGTTCTGCTATTCGTTCGGCAAGGCGCAACGCGTGCTCGCGAGCGTCGATGCCGCGATCGGACCGATCTTCTGTCACGGCGCGGTCGAGCCGCTCAATCGCGCGTATCGCGACGCGGGCGTGCGCCTGCCGCCAGTCAATCTCGTCAGCGAGATCGCCGCGAAAGACAAGGCCGTGTTCAGACAGGCGCTGATCGTCGCGCCGCCGTCCGCGCAGAACAGCGCGTGGCTCAAGCGCTTCGGCGATTACAGCGATGCGTTCGCGTCGGGCTGGATGCGCCTGCGCGGTGCGCGCCGCCGGCGCGGCGTCGATCGCGGCTTCGTGCTGTCCGATCACGCCGACTGGCCGGGTTTGCAAACGGCGATCCGCGAGAGCGGCGCCTCGCGTGTGATCGTCACGCATGGCTCGATCGAACCGATGGTGCGCTGGCTCAACGAGCAAGGCCTGCAGGCGAGCGCGTTCGACACGCAATACGGCGACGATACCGTCGAAGCCGATGCGGCCGGCGCCGACGAAGCGCCCGCGGCGAGCGAAACATGACGGACACCGTATGAAACGCTTCGCGGCCCTCTACACCGCGCTCGATGCGACCACGTCAACGCACGACAAACTCGCGGCGCTGACCAGTTATTTCTCGGTGGCCGAGCCTGAAGACGCGGCATGGGCGTCGTATTTCCTCGCGGGCGGCAAACCGCGTCAACTGGTGCCGACGCGTTTGCTGACCGACATCGCGCGTGAGCGCGCCGGCTTGCCCGAGTGGCTGTTCGAAGAGTCGTATCACGCGGTGGGCGATCTGGCCGAAACCATCGCGCATATTCTGCCGCCCGCGTCGCGCGACTCCGAACTGGGTCTTACGCAATGGATCGAGCAACGCATGCTGCCATTGCGCGGCCTGCCGCCCGACGAGTTGCGCACGCGTCTACTCAGTTACTGGGACGAACTCGACTGGGGCGGCCGCTTCCTGCTGACCAAGCTGATCGGCGGCGGCTTTCGTGTCGGCGTCGCACGGCAACTGGTGGTGCGCGCGCTCGCCGAAGTGGCCGGCGTCGATCACAAGCGGATCGCGCAACGAATGGTCGGCTGGACCGATTCGCGACAGAAGCCGGATGCGGCGCGCTATCTGCGTCTGATCGCGCCGCAGACCGACGACGATACGCAAGCGCATGCCCCTCAACACGATAGTGACCTGGGCCTGCCGTACCCGTTCTTTCTCGCGCATCCGTTGCAGAGCGATCCGGCGACGCTCGGCGATCCCGCGCACTGGCTGATCGAATGGAAGTGGGACGGCATCCGCGCGCAACTCGTCAAACGCGGCGGCCGCGTGTGGTTGTGGTCGCGTGGCGAGGATCTGATTACCGATCGTTTTCCGGAGGTCGCGGCATTGGGCGAGTCCTTACCCGATGGCTATGTGATAGATGGCGAGATTCTCGCGTGGGAACCCGGTGCGGCTGCGCCGTTGCCGTTCGCGCGGCTGCAACCGCGCATCGCGCGCAAGACGCTGACGCGCAAGATCCTTGCGGATTCGCCCGCAGCGCTGCTCGCCTACGACCTGCTCGAAGCGAACGGCCAGGACCTGCGCATGAGCCCGCTCGTCGATCGGCGCGCGCGGCTCGATGCGTTGAGCGCGTCGGTCGATGGCACGCTCGCGCGCGGTCTGTTGCGCGTATCGCCGCTCGTCCGTGGCGCGGACTGGCATGCGCTGGCGGCCTTGCGTGAGGAGAGCCGCGCGCGCGGCGTCGAAGGCTTGATGCTGAAGGAGCGTGAATCGATGTATGGCGTCGGCCGTACCAAGGCATCGGGCACGTGGTGGAAATGGAAGATCGAACCGTATGCGGTAGACGCTGTACTTGTTTACGCGCAGCGCGGTCATGGCCGGCGCGCGAGTCTTTACACCGACTACACGTTCGCGGTATGGGACGAAGCCGACGGCGTGCGCACGCTCGTGCCTTTCGCGAAGGCCTATTCAGGGCTCACCGACGAAGAGATGCATCGCGTCGATGCGATCGTGCGCAAGACCACAGTCGATAAATTCGGCCCGGTGCGCAGCGTAACGCCGACGCTCGTGTTCGAGATCGGCTTCGAAGGGATACAAGCGAGTTCGCGCCATAAGTCAGGCGTGGCCGTGCGTTTTCCACGCATGTTGCGCTGGCGTACCGACAAACATATCGACGACGCCGACACGCTCGCGATGCTGAAAGGCTTTATCGATAATCGTGCGGGATAACCCGCAGAGCACAAACCCCTAACACGTCGAGCATTTTTTTATCGGCAGCGTCGCTTATCCTTTGTTTATGACCGCGTCATCGATTCGCGCCATGAGAGCGCTCGCGGCATGCATTGCGTGGACCCTCGATCCGTTGGAATACCGATGTCGTGCGACGCCCCTTAGCGAGGCGGATCGCACAAAGACAGAGCGTCAAACGATGTTGCGCAGCACGCACATCGTCGTCGCCGTCATTCAAACGCCGTGATGTATGGGCACGCTGAATCCCGCATACCAGGTGATTGCAACGCTGGAATGCGGGATGACGCATGTTGGCCGCGGCATCGTCCGAATGAAGCGGAAATAACAAAAACCTGGCCGCAGTCCGGCAGACGCAATGGGATCGAATCTTGCGCGCGTGGCGCGGGATGCCCTTCAGGGCGAATGTAAAAGGGCGAGAAAAAATGACTGTGTTCAACGACAACGTGGACAGCAGCGACGACGTGCTCGTATGGCGGCAGATCCGCTATGCGATGGCCGCGCATCGTCGCGTGCTGGTAGTCGACGATTACCGGGAAGCAGCCGACGCGCTGCAAATGCTACTGACGGCCGACGGCTTCGAGTGCCGTGCGCTCGACGATCCGTATGCGGTGTGCGAGACCGCGTGCGAGTGGCAGCCGTTTGCGGTACTGCTCGACATCAAGATGCCGGGACTCGACGGGCTCGAACTCGCGCGGCGTCTGCGCGCGCATCCGCAGACTGCGCATATGCTGCTGGTTGCGTGCACCGCGTTCGCGTCGCGAGAGGATCGCGCGCTCGCCAAGGCGGCGGGCTTCGACGCGCATTGCGCGAAACCATTGACGCCCGAGCGGCTGCTGCGGGTGCTCGAATCGGCGGCCGCGTTGCACGCGGCGAAGCCATCATCTGAATCAGGCTGTTAGCGAAAACTTGCTGACCGTTCTGTCATTTATGCAGGGTCGTGGCCGGAAATCGCACCTGGCGCGATGCGAACCGGTTTGTCATTTGTCTGCCATCTTTCTGCCAGCGTTCTATCCGCCGCAGCTTCTTTAGCGGTGCGGGCCCACTCGTTGCTCAAAGACCGATGACGCGGCGCGCTCATGCGCGCCGTCCATGGTCATTTGTGATTTGCAACGAGGGAGATCAGACATGAGCGACACGCAACGCCCGGCACCGCCGTTTCCCAAACAGCAGCAGGACCAGACGCCCGGCCGCACGGCCGGCATGAACCCGCAACCGGATCACGGCGAGAAAACCTACGAAGGTTCGGGGCGTCTCGCCGGCAAGGCAGCAATCGTGACCGGCGGCGACAGCGGCATTGGCCGTGCGGTCGCGATCGCGTTCGCGCGTGAAGGCGCCGATGTGCTGATCGCCTATCTCGACGAAGAAGACGATGCGCGCGAGACCGCGCGCTGGGTCGAGGACGCCGGTCGCAAAGCGGTGCTGGTCGGCGGCGATATCCGCGATCGCGAGCATTGCGATGCGATCGTCGACAAGGCGATCGAGGCTTTCGGCCGGCTCGACGTGGTGGTCAACAACGCCGCGTATCAGATGAGCTATCCGTCGCTCGACGCGATCAGCGACGAAGAATGGGACAAGACCTTCGATACCAACATCGGCGCGATGTTCAGGATCACGCGCGCGGCGGTCCGCCATATGAAACCGGGCGGCGCGATCATCAATACGTCGTCGATCAATGCCGATCATCCGAACCCCGGCCTGATCGCCTATGCGAGCACAAAGGGCGCGATTCAGAACTTCACCGGCGGCCTCGCGCAATTGCTCGCGGAAAAGGGTATTCGCGCGAACTGCGTGGCGCCGGGACCGATCTGGACGCCGTTGATCCCATCGACGATGCCGCCCGACAAGGTCGAGCAGTTCGGCAAGCAGGTGCCGATGAAGCGCCCCGGACAACCGGCGGAGCTTGCGGCCGCGTATGTGATGCTCGCGTCGGACGAAGCCAGCTATATCTCGGGCGCGACGATTGCGGTGACAGGCGGCGCGCCGATTATTTAGGTTGTCGAACCGAAGGCGGCGAGGCTGCCATGGACCGCGCGGCAGCTTCTCGCAGTGGTTTCCATAACGTCATAAGGGAGAGTGACATGAAGATCGATGTATCCGTCAAACTGGGTGCCGCGCTCGTGTCGGGCTGCCTTGCGCTAGGGTTTGCGCAGGCGGGCTTCGCGCAGACCGGTTCCAATCCGTCTACGCAACACGGCAAGTCCGCCGCAAAACCGGGCGCAAGTCTGGAAGAATCGCGCACGCCGGATACGACCAGCACGAACGACGCGAACGGCAATGTGGGCGAGTCGGGGGGCGCGACCAATGGTGTCGCCGGCGGCGGCAATGGCCGAGCCACCAACAAGCGCTTCAAAGGCGCGACGCCGCCGCGCGCGGGTAGCGCGGCGGGGCAATAAGCGTTCAGCCGCGCGCGTCGGGCTGCGTCGCGACGCGCCGGAGGCCGCGGCGGCATCGCGCTCGCGCGCTGCCGCCGTTTTGCATGGGTTCGAGTTGCATGGAGTTTCGTCGCGCGCCGCGTTGCTTGCGCGACGCCTTGTGAGGAGGAAATCCGATGGCTACCCCCGATGCTGAAGCCGCGCAGGCCGACGCGCCCGCGTCGCATGCATTGACGTTCGATATCAACGGCGAGACGCGGCACTTCGACGTTCAAGCGTGGACCTCGCTGCTCGATCTGCTGCGCGAGCATGCGCACCTCACCGGCACCAAGAAGGGCTGCGATCACGGCCAATGCGGCGCGTGCACCGCGCTCGTCAATGGTCAGCGGATCAATACCTGCCTCGCGCTCGCGGTCGTGTACGACGGTGCATCGATCACGACGATCGAAGGTCTCGCGAACGGCGATACGTTGCATCCATTGCAGCAGGCGTTCATCGAACATGACGCGTTCCAGTGCGGCTACTGTACGCCGGGGCAAATCTGCTCGGCGTACGCGATGCTCGAAGAAGGCCATGCGCGCTGCGCGGACGACGTGCGCGAGCAGATGAGCGGCAATCTGTGCCGCTGCGGCGCATACACGAATATCGTCGCCGCGATTCTCGACGTGGCGCATTTCGGCGACGAGGATGCACCGCACGACAGTCCGGTCGGCAATCAGCGCGGAGCGCGGCCATGAACCGCTTCTCATACACGCGCGCCGATGCGGTGCAGGATGCGCTCGAACGGCATCGTTCGGACAAGGCCGCCGCGTTCATCGCGGGCGGCACGAATCTCGTCGACCTGTTGCGCGAAGATGTGGCGCGGCCGGCTTTGCTCGTCGACATCAACCGTTTGCCGCTCAGGCGGATCGAAGCGTCGGCGCAAGGCGGCCTGGTGATCGGCGCGCTGGTAACGAACAGCGCGCTCGCGTATGACGATACCGTCGCAACACGCTACCCGCTGCTCGCGAAAGCGATCCTGGCCGGCGCGTCGCCGCAGATTCGCAACGTCGCGACGGTCGGCGGCAATCTGCTGCAACGCACGCGCTGCTACTACTTCTACGACGTGGGCACGCCGTGCAACAAACGCGAACCGGGCAGCGGCTGTCCGGCGCTGCACGGCGTGAACCGCATTCACGCGATCCTCGGCGCGAGCGAACACTGCATCGCCGTGCATCCGTCAGATATGTGCGTGGCGTTGGCGGCACTCGGCGCCACCGTGCATCTGATCGGCAACGACGGCGCACGCACGCTGCCGTTCGCGGATTTTCACCGGCTGCCCGGCGACACGCCGCACATCGATACCAACTTGCGCGACGACGAACTCGTGACCGCGATCGAACTGCCGGCGCAAGGCTTTGCCACGCATCACGCGTACGTGAAGGTGCGCGACCGCGCATCGTATGCGTTCGCGCTGGCGTCGGCCGCGGTCGGTGTCGAACTCGATGACGACTCGCGTATCGTCGACGCGCGTTGCGCGCTCGGCGGCGTCGCGCACAAGCCGTGGCGGGATCCCGCCGCCGAAGCTGCACTGCGCGGCGAGACGCTGAACGAGCGGACCGTGCGCGATTTCGCGGCGGCGCTGCTGCGCGATGCGCGCGCTCAGCGCGACAACGCGTTCAAGATCGAACTCGCGGCGCGCGTGATCGTGCGCGCCTTCGGCGAGGCTACACAACGTTCGTTCGAGGAGGCCGCGCGATGAACCGTGCCGAAACCTTGCCATCGGCAGGCAGCCCGAAGCCCGCGATCGGCGTGCCGCATTCGCGTGTCGACGGGCCCGCCAAAGTGACCGGCGCCGCGCAATATGCGGCCGAGTTCTGCGCCGAAGGGCTCGTGTATGGCGCCGTCGTGTCGGGCACCATCGCGACGGGCAAGATCGTGTCGATCGATACCTCGGCCGCCGAGGCGCTGCCCGGTGTGCTGCTCGTGCTCACGCATCGCAAGCGCCCGGCGCTGCCGTCGGATGTCGATGCGTTCAAGGACATGATCGCGCCGGCCGGCACGCCATTGAGGCCGCTGTGGGACGAGCGCGTGTGGTATAGCGGGCAGCCCGTCGCGCTGGTGGTCGCGCAGTCGCTCGAACTCGCGCGCTATGCGGCGTCGCTGGTGCGGGTGCGCTACGAGGCCGCTTCTCATCAGACCGATATCGAAGCGGCGTTGATGAGCGCCGTGCCGCCGTCGGCGGAGAAAGGCGGCTTCGATCCGCCGCCGCCCGAGCGCGGCGAGCCGCGCAAAGCGTTGGCCGACGCCAGGGTGCGCGTAGACGCCTTCTACACGACGCCCGCGGAATACCACAATCCGATGGAAATGCACGGCTGTACCGTGGTGCCCGATGCGCAAGGACACTTGACCGTCTATGAGAAGACTCAGGGCGTCGTCAATACGAAGGGCTATCTGAAGCGCGTGTTCGGTTTGCAAGACGACGAAGTGCAGGTGGTGTCGCCGTTCGTCGGCGGCGCGTTCGGCTCCGGCTTGCGGCCGCAATATCATCTGGCGCTCGCGGTGATGGCGGCGCGCGAACTGAAGAAACCCGTGCGCGTCACGCTGACCCGGCAACAGATGTTCACCTTCGCGCATCGGCCGCAATCGGTGCAACGCGTCGCGCTCGGCGCGTCGGCGGACGGCCGCCTGCAGGCGGTGATTCACGAGGCGGTGTCGGAAACCTCACGCTACGAGGAGTTCTGCGACGTCGTGGTCAACTGGGCCGGGCAGCTGTATCGATGCGACAACGTGTCGATGGGATACAAGGTCGCGAAGCTCGACGTGCCGACGCCGGCCGACATGCGCGCGCCCGGCGCGACCCAGGGGCTCTTTCCGCTCGAAGTCGCGATGGACGAGCTCGCCGAGGCATTGCGGATGGACCCGCTCGAATTGCGGCTCGTCAACTATGCGGAGCGCGACGCGAACAAGAACCTGCCGTTTTCGAGCAAGGCGCTGCGCGACTGCTATCGCGAAGGCGCGGCGCGCTTCGGCTGGGCGGGGCGGCCGCTCGAACCGCGCGCACGCCGCGAAGGCAACGAGTTGATCGGCTGGGGGATGGCGACCGGTGCGTGGGACGCGATGCAGAACAAAGCGGCCGCCCGCGCGGTGCTGACGCCCGATGGCCGCGTCAGAGTGTCGAGTTCGACCTCCGATATCGGCACCGGCACCTACACCGCGATGACGCAGATCGCCGCCGATGCGCTCGGCGTGCCGCTCGCGGACGTCAGCTTCGAACTCGGCGATACGCGGTTGCCGAAGGCGCCGATCGAGGGCGGATCGTGGACGGTGTCGTCAGTGGGCAGCGCAGTCGATGCGGCCTGTACGCGCCTGCACAATCGTCTCGTCGAACTCGCGCGCGAACATGGCGGTGCGCGCTTCGCGTCGGTGGAGCGCGAAGCAGTGCGGCGCGAGCGCAACCGGCTCGTGTGCGGCCCGCACGCGGACGACTCGATTGCGATCGCGACGCTGCTCGAACGCGCGGGGCTCGACGAACTCGAAGAGCAGGCGAGCGTGCAGCCGCACGTCAAGCAGCAGGCGTATTCGATGGGCACGTATTCGGCGGTGTTCGCGGAAGTGCGCGTCGACGAAGCGCTCGGCACCGTGCGCGTGACGCGCGTGGTCAGCGCGGTCGCGGCGGGGCGCATCGTCAATCCGAAGACGGCGGGCAATCAGGTCGCGGGCGGCGTCGTGTGGGGCATCAGCATGGCGCTGCACGAGCACGGCCAGTTCGATCACGTGCTCGGACGGCAGATGAATCACAACCTCGCCGAATACCACATGCCCGTGAACGCCGACATTCACGAAATCGACGTGCTGTTCGTCGACGAGCGCGACGACATCGTCAATCCGCTCGGCGTCAAAGGCGTCGGAGAAATCGGCGTGGTGGGCGTGGCCGCAGCGGTCTGCAACGCGATCTGGCATGCGACCGGCAAACGCATCCGCGATTTGCCGATTACGCCCGACAAGCTGCTCGGCTGACGGCCCGTTGCCGCGTCGATCGATGCGACGCGGCAACGCCGCGCTCAATCCGCGTACTTGAACTCCGGCAACGCCTCGAGCGATTTCTTCGTCCCATCGGGCAGCACGACACGCCGGTTGTCGATCTGCAGATCGTTGAACGGCACGGCGACCAGATGCTTGCCCAGGCCGAGAAAGCCGCCGACCGACAGGATCGCGTAAGTGGTGCGCTCGGTGCCTGGCGAAACGATCAGATCGTCGAGCGTGCCGATGTTGTCCTTGTTGCGGTTGTACACGTCCGCGCCCGACAGCTTCGACGCGCGATAGCCGCTCGCGAGCTGCACGACGTCGGTGCGTTTTTCGGTGATCGCCTGCGGCGCGCCTTGCGCGAACGCGCTGCCGCATGTGCCGAACGCGGAAATCAGCGTAATGGCGGCGAGAAGCGATGCGGAAGCGGCCAGCGGTTTGATCTGCGTGTTGCGCATCATCTGTGTTCTCCCTGATTGCTGTCGTGGCTTTTCGATGGCGCGGAACGCGTGCGCCTTGCCGCTGTGCTGCAAATCTCATGCCGCGACTTTGATCTGAGGGAAGGGGAGCCAATCAGGCCCATAAGTTGCTATCAGAACTCGCCTGCTGGGTGCGCGCTGTGCATTGTCCGGCGCGTTCGCCCCGAATGCCTACACTTGAATAGAGAGCAGCCCGGAACAGGTGGAAAGGCAGTTGAAAAAAAGCACATGCATGCCCCCGAGATACCAACCTTCCTTGCATCCACTGAGACCATCTATGTCATTCCCAGCCAGCTACTCGACGCGCATTTCCGAAGGCGCGCCTTTTCCGCTCGGCGCGACATGGAACGGCAGCGGCGTCAACTTCGCCCTGTTCTCCGCGCACGCGACGAAAGTCGAACTGTGTCTGTTCGACGAATCCGGCCAGCACGAACTCGAACGCATCGAGCTGCCCGAGTACACCGACGAGGTATGGCATGTGTTCGTACCGAATCTGAAACCGGGTGCCGTCTATGGATATCGCGTGCATGGTCCCTACGAGCCCCAGAACGGGCATCGCTTCAATCCGAACAAGCTGCTGCTCGATCCGTATGCGAAGGCGCACATCGGCGAGCTGAAATGGGCGCCGGAAATTTTCGGCTATACGCTCGATTCGGAAGAGCTCGACCTGTCATTCGATGAGCGCGACAGCGCGCCCTTCGTGCCGAAATGCAAGGTGGTCGACGCGAATTTTTCGTGGAGTCATCCGGAGCGTAACGCGCTGCCGTGGGAGCGCGTGATTCTGTACGAGACGCATGTGCGCGGCTATACGAAACGTCATCCGCAAGTGCCCGAGCGTTTGCGCGGCACATTCGCGGGTCTCGCGCAGCAGCCGGTGCTCGACCACATCCGCAGCCTCGGCGTGACCACGGTCGAACTGATGCCGATCCAGACCTTCGTCAACGACAAACATCTGCTCGACAAGGGGCTGACGAACTACTGGGGCTACAACACGATCGGCTTTTTCGCGGCCGATCCCCGTTTCTTCGCGTCGTCGACCGAATCGGTCGGCGAGTTCAAGGAGATGGTCGACCGCTTTCACCAGGCCGATCTCGAAGTGATACTCGACGTCGTGTACAACCACACGGCCGAAGGCAACGAACGCGGCCCGACGATCTCGTTCAAGGGCATCGACAACGCGTCGTACTACCGGCTGATGCCCGACGAGCCCCGCTACTACATCAACGACACCGGCACCGGCAATACCTTGAACCTCTCGCATCCGCGCGTGCTGCAGATGGTGACCGACAGTCTGCGCTACTGGGTCACCGAAATGAAAGTGGACGGTTTCCGCTTCGATCTCGCGACGATCCTCGGCCGCGAAGATCACGGCTTCGACGAAGGCGGCGGCTTTCTCGACAGCTGCCGCCAGGACCCGGTGCTCTCCAGCATCCGGCTGATCGCCGAGCCTTGGGATTGCGGCCCCGGCGGCTATCAGGTGGGCGGTTTTCCGCCGGGCTGGGCCGAATGGAACGATCGCTTCCGCGACACCGTGCGCGCGTACTGGAAGGGCGACGAGAGCACCGCCGCGGATCTCGCAACACGCATCACCGCGTCGGGCGACAAGTTCAATCACCGCGGCCGGCGGCCGTGGGCGAGCGTGAACTTCATCGCCGCGCACGACGGCTTCACGCTGAACGATCTGGTCTCGTACAACGACAAGCACAACGACGCAAACGGCGAGGACAATCGCGACGGCCACGCGGACAACCGGTCGTGGAACATGGGCGCCGAAGGACCCACCGACGACCCCGACATCCGCCAGCAACGCGAGCGCCAGAAGCGCAATCTGCTCGCGACGCTGCTGCTCTCGCAGGGCACGCCGATGATCCTCGCCGGCGACGAATTCGGCCGCACGCAGCAGGGCAACAACAATGCGTATTGCCAGGACAACGAGATCAGCTGGGTCGATTGGGATGCGATCGATGACGACGGCCGCGCGCTGACCGAGTTCGTGCGCAAGCTGACCACGCTGCGCCACCGCTTGCCGGTGCTGCGGCGCGGCCGGTTTCTGACCGGCGAATACAACGAGACGCTCGACGTAACCGACACGCGCTGGCTATCGCCGGACGGCACCGACATCACGGACGAGCAATGGGCCGATCCGGCGATGCGCTGCTTCGGCCTCGTGATCGACGGCCGCGCGCAAGCGAGCGGCATTCGCCGTCTCGCGTCCGACGCGACCTTGCTGCTGGTGCTGAACGCGCATCACGACGTCGTCAACTTCACGCTGCCCGACATTCCCGAGGGCGAGCGCTGGACCTGCCTCGTCGACACCAACATGCCGGTGCGCGCCGAGCTGCCGCAATTCAGCGCGGGCGACGCCTACCAGGTGACGGGCCGCTCGCTGCTGCTGTTCGCGCTCGAAGCGCCGAGCCGCGCGACGCAGCGCGTGTTCGACCGTCTCGAAGAGCAGTTGACTTCCGACGAAGGCGACTCATCGCCAGGCTAGTCCGGGTGAGCGAGCGACGCCAGTTCCGTCGCACTCCGTGGTACAAGCGGGCCGCAGCCCGGGTACAAGGTTTGCTCCCTCTGTTGTCGACGACACGCACGCGTCTCCGATCTTCGCGACGATAGACGCGCGAACGCAAACAGCCAGGCTGGGGTGAACAAATGGAACAGGAACCGAGCGTCGACGAGCAGATCCGCATGCGCGCCTACTATCTGTGGGAGCAGGCGGCCGAGCCGAAGGGCAGGCCCGAGCAATACTGGGAGCAGGCGCGCAGTGAGATCGAGAAGGAGGCACCACCGGTCGAGAGCGGGCCGGTGTCGGGCGACACGATGAAATAGGCGTTACTTGGCCTTCACAAGTAACTAGACTCTGAGCCGGCGCATCGCGGCGCGGCTCAGGGACCGCTTTCCCATGCCCGATCTTCTTCAACGAGATGAACGACACACCCGAGCCGCGCGCCACGAGCCCCGCCGCGCGCATTCAGGCGGCGAGCGCCGCATTCGGTATCGAGGGCCTCGTCACGTTCGTCGTCGCGGTGATCGCGGTCGCATGCCTGTACTTCGCGAGCGCGGTGATGATTCCGATCACGCTCGCGATCCTGTTGAGCTTTCTCGTCGCGCCACTCGCCGATGCACTGGCCCGGCTCAAACTCGGCCATGTCGCGTCGGTGTGCGCGGCGGTGCTGATCTCGGTGTCGGTCATCGCGCTGTTGTGCGCGGTGATCGCCACGCAACTGACCGATCTCGCCGCCGGCATGCCGCGTTATCAGGCGACCATCCATCACAAGCTCGATACCGTGCACAGCCTGACGATCGGCAAGCTGAACCGGTTCGCGAGCGAGGCAGGGCAGGCGTTGCAGCGCACGACGATCGAGCCGCCACAATTACGAGCGCCGAACGGCGCGGCGGCCGCGGCGAGCCCGCAGGCATCGACGGCCGTGCCGGTCGAAGTGCGCGAGCCGGTGCCGACGCCGTTCGAGCTCGCGCGACGCGTGCTGTCGCCGGCCATCAGTCCATTGGAAACCGCGTTCATCGTTTTCGTCGTCACGATCGTGATCCTGCTGCAACGCGACGACCTGCGCGATCGCGCGATCCGGCTGTTCGGCTCGCGCGACCTGCATCGCACGACCACGGTGATGGACGAGACCGCGCGGCGCCTGAGCCGCTACTTCGTGTCTCAGCTCGGCGTGAACACCGGCGTCGGCGTCGTGATCGGCGCGGGGCTGTTTCTGATCGGCGTGCCTAGCCCGATCCTGTGGGGCATTCTCGCGGCGCTGCTGCGGCTCGTGCCCTACGTCGGCATCTGGATCGCCGCGATACTGCCCACCGCGCTCGCGGCCGCGGTCAGTCCCGGCTGGGAGATGGCGATCTGGTCGCTGGTGCTGTTCGTGGTCGCCGAACTCGCAGTGGGGCAGGTGGTCGAGCCGTTGCTGTATGGGCGCAGCACGGGCCTGTCGCCGTTTTCGGTGGTGGTCGCGGCGATCTTCTGGAGCTGGATCTGGGGGCCCATCGGCCTGATCCTGTCGACACCGTTGACGCTGTGTCTGATGGTGCTCGGCCGGCATGTGCGGCGTCTGGAGTTTCTCGACGTGCTGCTCGGCGATCAGCCGCCGCTGACGCCGGTCGAAAACTTCTATCAACGCGCGCTCGCTGGCGATCCGGATGAACCGATCGAGCAGGCCGAAGTGCTGCTGCGTGATCGCTCGTTGTCGGCCTATTACGACGAAGTCGCAATCAAGGGCTTGCGGCTCGCGGCCAGCGACGTAACGAGCGGCAGCGTGACGAGCGCACAACTCGCGCGCATCGAATCGACGACCAACGAGCTGGTCGACGGCCTCGACGGCTACGAGGATCGCGAGCCCGCACCGCTCGCAACACAGCCGAACTGGGGAGCACCGGGGCCGCTCGCGCCCTCCGACGAAACGCAGACCGCCCGGGCGATGCCACGATCGGTCGACGCGGCGAACAGTGGCGTGAGCACCGCGACGCTCGCGCCGGAACAGAGCCACGGCCCGCAGCAGGAGCCGGGCGGCGAACCGTCCGTCGTAGAGCCCGTATTCGCGTGGCATGCGCCGACGAGCCGCGTGTTGTGCCTGCCGGGCCGTGGTCCGCTCGACGCGCTCGCGACGGTCATCCTGCTGCAGTTGCTCGGCAAGCACGGCTTCGCGGCGCGTTCGCTGCCGCACGAGGCGGTGTCGCGCGCATCGATCGATCGCCTCGAGGCAGACGACATCGGCATCGTCTGCCTTCTGTATCTGCAGATCGACGGTATTCCGTCGCATTTGCGCAATCTGATCCGGCGCATCCGCGCGCGCCTGCCGAACGTGTCGATCGTGGTCGGCCTTTGGGCACCCGAGGATACGCAGCAGTGGAGCGCGGAACAGCAAGAGTCGCTGGAAGCGGATTGCGCGGTGACGTCGTTGCAGCAGATGCTAGCCGCATGCCGTCATCTCGATGCGACGCGAACGGAGATTGCGGAGCCGCAGTTCGAGCATGGCTGAAGCCTTGCGGCCTTGCGACCTTGCGGCACCGCTGCATCGCGGCCGCTTATCCGCCACTGCCTGGCGGCGCCGCCGCGCCGGTTGCCCCCGCCGCATCCGCATCGCTCTGCCAGCCCCCGCCTAGCGCCTTGTAGAGCGCCACCAGATCGGTGCTGACCTGGGTCGTGCCTTGAGCGTATTGCTCGCGTGCCTGCGCGAGCTGCCGCTGCGCGTCGAGCACGTTGATGAAACTCGTGAGCCCCTTTCGATAGCTGTCGCGCGACAGATCGAACGAGGTCTGCTGCGCGCTGACGCTGTCGGCGAGCGCATCGCGCCGCGCCTGATCGGTGCGATAGACGACGAGCGCGTTGTCGACGTCCCGCAGCGCCGTCAGCACGGTTTTGCGGTAATCGAGCGCGGCCTCGGCCTGCTGGGCCTTCGACATGCGCAGATTGGCGACCAGCGCGCCGCCCTGGAAAATCGGCAGCGACACGGTGGGTCCGAACGAATAGAACAGGTGCGACCAGCGCGCGAGATCGCGCGCATTCGTCGCGCGCATGCCGGCCTGGCCGGTCAGCGATACGTCCGGATAGAACTGCGCGACCGCGACGCCAACACTCGCGGTCGCCGCATGCAGGTTCGCCTCGGCGCGGCGGATGTCGGGCCGGCGCCGCGCGAGCGTCGAAGGCAAGCCTACCGGCACGACGGGCGGCACCGGCGGCACGGTCTGCGGCGTGCTCAGCTGCGCTTCTAGCGCGCCGGGCGGCTCACCGATCAGATACGCGAGCGCGTTCAGCGCCTGGGCAATCTGCTGATCGAATTGCGGCAACTGCGTTTTGGTTTGCGCGAGCTGGGCGCGGGCGCTTTGCACATCGAGCTGGCTCGCGAGTCCGACCTTCGCCTGGTTCTCCGTCAACGCGACGGTCTCGCCTTGCTGCTCGACGAGGCTCACCGCGATGTCGTGCAAGGTCTGCGCGCCGCGCAACTGCATATAGGTCTGCGCGACCTCGGCTTCGAGCGATAGCAACGCGTCGTTGCGGCTTTCGTAGGCGGCCTCGGTTTGCGCGTTCGCGGCCTCGACCGAGCGACGCACGCGGCCGAACAGATCGAGCTCCCAGGTCGCGTCGAAGCCGACCTGCCACAGATTGACCGGCGCGGTGAGCTGATCGAGCAGGTTGTTCGCGCCGTTTTGCAGCGCGGCCCCCGCGCCCGGTGCGATCGCATTGACCGGCGAATTCGGCGCGCCGAGCTGATCGACCTTATCGAACGCGCCGTTCTCCTCCAGAAAGCCTTTGAGGCCGAGCTGCTCGCGCTGATAGCTGCCGGTCGCGCGCAGATTCGGCAAACCTTGCGCGGCCGCCGCTTGCACCTGGGTGCGCGCTTCGACGATGCGCAGCACAGCCTGCTGCAAGTCCAGGTTGCCGAGCGCGGCGCGGGCGATCAGCGCGTCGAGCGTCGGATCGTTGAAGCTGCGCCACCAACGCGGGTCGGGATCGGTGTCGAGCGTCGGCACGGAAGCGACTTTGGCCGCCGTTGCGGATGATGCGCCGCTTGCGGCCGCCTCGCTCGCAGCGGTGCGCTCGGTATCGTGCCACTGCGCCGGCACGTCGGCGTGCGGCACATGAAAGTCGGGGCCTACCGTGCAGGACGCGAGCAGCAGCGCGGGCATGCCGATGACGAAACACGCGATGAAACCCGCAGCGGAATCGAGAACGCCGCGCTTCGAACGAAGCTTCACTTCAATGTCCTCCGCCGCCGGACGCCTTGACCGGTGAAAAGAAAATCGTGATCGGGATGCAAAGCGTGCAGAAAATCGCGAGGAACGCGAACACGTCGACATAGGCGAGGAACGTCGCCTGCGAGATGTACGTGGTGTACAGATGGCCGTTGGCGGTTTGCAGCGCCTGCGAAAGCGGCATGCCATTCATATCCGCGATCCTTTGCGCATTGCGTTGCAAGGTATCGTCGTAGTTCTGCGAGAGCGGCGACATGAACTCCGACAGATGCGCCATGCGCGCCTGCGTGCGCTCGCGAACCATCGCGGTCGACAGCGAGATGCCGATCGAACCCGCGACGTTGCGGAACATCGTGAACAGCGCGGACGCGTCGTCGTTGAGTCGCGGCGGCACCGTCAGATACGCAAGCGTCGTGATCGGCACGAACAGGAAGCCGATCGCGAGCGACTGCGCGCTGCGCATCTTCACCAGCGTGAAGTAATCGATGTCCGGCGTCAGCGTGTGCGTATACGCGAGCGCGCACGCGAGCAGCCCGAAGCCGGTCGCCACCAGAAAACGCGTCTGCACGTGCGGCATCATTTTGCTGATCAGCGGAATTTCCATCGTGATCAGCACCGCGCCCGGCGATAGCACGAGGCCCGCGAGCATCGCCGTATAGCCGAGCTGCTGCTGCGCGAGCTGCGGCACGAGCACCGCGCTGCCATAGAGCATCGTCGCGAACGCGGCGATCGTCACGCAGCCGAGCGCGAAGTTGCGGTCCTTCAGACAGCGCAGGTCGACGACCGGCTTCTTCGTGTACAGCAGCCAGTAGGTCGCGCCGACGATGCCCGATACCGCGAGCACCGTGAACGCGCGAATGAAGTTCGATGAAAACCAGTCGTCGTCCTCGCCGCGATCGAGCATCACCTGCAGGCAGCCGAGGCCGATCGCGATCAGCAGGATCCCCACGTAATCCACCGACACGCGCAGGTCGCCCTTGCGTTTCCACGGCGGGTCCTCGACCAGCTGCATCACCGCGAGCGAGGTCAGCACGCCGAACGGCACGTTCACGAGGAACACCCAGCGCCACGAAAAGTTGTCGGTGATCCAGCCGCCGAGCGTCGGCCCCAGCACCGGCGCGACGACGATCGCGACCGCCGAGATCGAGAACGCGCGGCCGCGCTGCTGCGGCGGGAACGTGTCGAGAATGATCGACTGCTGGTTCGGTTGCAGTCCGCCGCCGAAAAAGCCCTGCAAACAGCGGAAGATGATCAGCTGCCATAGACCGGTCGCGATGCCGCACAGAAACGAGCAGACGGTAAACGCAACGATGCAGACGAGGAAATAGCGCTTGCGGCCGAGCAACCGGCCGAAGAAACCCGAGAGCGGCAGCACGATGCCGTTGGCGACCAGATACGAGGTCAGCGTCCACGTCGCTTCGTCGTAGCTCGCGGACATCGTGCCCGCGATATGCGGCAGCGCGACGTTGACGATGGTCGTGTCGAGCACTTCCATGAACGCCGCGAGCGTCACGACGATCGCGATCAGCCACGGATTCGCGGATGGCTTCCAGTTCGACGATGCGTCGCCCGGCGCGGCATCGGACGCCGTCATTTCAGGTACACCTTCGGCGTGACCGACAAGCCGAGCCCGAGCGGATGATCGCGCGGCAGACCTTCGTCGATGACAATCTTGACCGGTACGCGTTGCACGATCTTCACGAAGTTGCCGGTCGCGTTTTCGGTGGGGAACGCCGAGAAGCGCGAGCCGCTGCCGAGTTGCACGCTATCGACATGGCCGCGCAGCTCGAGCTTCGGATACGCGTCGACGTCGACCTTCACCTTGTCGCCGGGGCGCATGCGTTCGAGCTGCGATTCCTTGAAGTTCGCGGTGATCCACACCTGCGGCGTGACGATCGAGAACAACGACACCCCCGCGGTGAGGAAGCTGCCGAGCTGCACGTTGCGCCGCGTGATCCAGCCATCCGACGGCGCGCGCACCTCGCAGTAGGACAGGTTCAGCTGCGCCTGTTCGAGCTGCGCCTCGGCCTGATGCACCTGCTGGCGGCGTTCGTCGACGCTGGCCTCGGCCTCCCGCAACTGCTGCGGCACGAGGCTCGCGGTGCGCTGCTGCGCACGCGCCTGCTCGACGCTCGCGCCGGCCGACTGGCGCTGCGCGTCGGCGGTATCGACGTTCTGCTGCGTGGTCGCGCGCGGATCGACCGAGTGCTGCCGCTGCCAGGCGGCTTGCGCCTCGCGCAGATTCGCTTCCGCCGACGAGGTCTGCGCCTTCGCCTGGCGGTACTGCGCGGGATACTGCACGCGCGCGATATCGAGCTGCACCTGCGCGGCGTTCAATTGCGCCTTCGCAAGACCGAGCTGCGCCTTCGCCTGATCGACCTGTGCCTGGTAGTCTCGCTTGTCGATTACGAGCAGCAGGTCGCCCTTGTGCACGAACAGGTTGTCGTCGACCGCTAGCGTCGCCACGTAGCCGGAGACTTTCGGCGCCATCGTGATTGCGTTGCCGTCGGTGTAGGCGTCGTCGGTCGTTACTTCGTTGCGGGTCGCGAACCACCAGACGAAGCCGACGATGCCGATCAGTATCACGACCGCGCCGAGAATGATCAGCGGCTTTTTGCCGGGCTTTTTCTGCTGGCCGTCGTCGTCGCCGTTGTCCTTGTTCTTCTCGTTGCCGCGTTTGCCCCCGTCATCGCGTGCGTCGTTGCCGTCGCGGCGCGCAGCGCCGTGCGGCGCATCGCGCCCGGATGCTTCCTTCCCGGTGCTGGCCGAGCCGGTCTCGTCTGACATGGTGAGTCGTTTCCATCGTTCCAGTGGGTTGAGAATGGGGAGTGCAATAGATGCCGCCCACGGCCGCCGTGATTACCGCAATGGGCGACGCCGCGGGCGCTCGGGAAGCGCGGGCAGCGCGTAGCGCGCTGCCACGCGCCTATTGACCGGCGGGCTTGTCGTGCCCGGTCTTTGCCTTGTCCTGCTCCGGCTCGATCTTCGTGGTGCCGCCGGTCGAAGGCGGGTCGCTAGCCGGGAAGCTGTCCTCGACCTGTTCGTCGATCTGCTGTTCGCTCTTTTCCGAGTGCGGATGCTGTTCCTTGTGTGTCGTCATGGTGGCTCCTTCCTCCAGGTTGAACGGCAAAACGATGGATCACGACGGCGCCGCTTGCGGCGCGCTGCCGGCCGTCGCGCCGATGATCGTGAGCGCGTCGGCGCGCGACAGTCCGCCGCGCATCGCGTCCGAAAGCCGCGCGGTCAGCGCTTCGCGCTCGCAGGCGAACACCGCGTCGACATTCCCGTCGCGCACGTACAGCGCGATGAACTGGTGATGATCGAAGTCGCCATCGACGACGATCTCATCCCACTCGCTAGCGTGACCCAGGTATTCGAAGTTCTTGCCGTAGTGATAGGTCCAGAAGAACGGCACGTCCGCATAGCGGGTACGCACGCCGCACATGTTCTGCGCGGCGATGCGCGCATGCTGCTGCGCGACGCGCCAATGTTCGATACGCAGCGGCTCCTGGTTCTCGTGCAGCGAGAACACGGCGATATCGCCGGCCGCATACAGACCGCACGCGGCGCTCATGCCGGCATTGACCACCAGGCCGCCGTCCTTCTGCAACGGCAGTCCTTCGACGAACCCTGTAGCCGGCGCAACCCCCGTGCCCAGCAGCACGACATCCGCGGCAATGGCTTCGCCGTCCGCGAGCATTACCGTATGCACGTTGCCTTCCTCGCCCTCGAGCGACGCGACCTTGGCGTCGAGATAAAACTTCACGCCATTGCTTTCGTGCAGCGCGCGAAACATCTGGCCCGCGCGCTCGCCGAACTGCTTCACGAACGGCACCTTGTCGTGCGAAATCACGGTGACGGGCACACCGTGCTTGCGCAACGCGGATGCGACTTCGAGGCCGATGAAGCTGCTGCCCAGAATCGCGACGCGGGTTTGCGATGCATCGTCGCCGAGCGCGTCGATCAATGCGGCGGCATCGTCGAGGTGGCGCAGCACATGCACGCCGCCCAGTTCGCAGCCGGGAATGTCGGGCACTTTCGGCACGCTGCCGGTGGCGAGCAGCGCGGTGTCGTATTTGAGCGGCTCGATGCTCTGCCCGCCATTACCCGCGCCGGCTTCGAAATGGATCGTGCGCGCGGGCACATCGAGCCGCGCGACCTTCGCGACGATCCGTTCGATGCCGTGCGCGTGCAGCCAATCGGGCGGCAACAGCGGTGGCACGTCGGCGGGTGGCATCTCGAACGAGGGGACGAATTTGCTCAGCGAGGTGCGGTCGTAGGGCGCGTGCGCTTCGTCGCCGATCAGCGTGATGCGGCCTTCGAAGCCGAACTCGCGCAACGCGGCACAGGCGGCAGCGCCGGCCGCGCCCGCGCCGATCACCACGTAGTGCTTGCGTTGCGCGGCGGTATCGAGTGCGGGCGTGTGCCCCGCAGCTTCCGGCGCGGCGATTTTTTCCGCCGACACGAGCACGTCGTCGCCATCGAGCGTGACCGGGTAGCGATCGAGCGGCAGCAGCGGGGGAGGCTCCAGCACGTTGCCGGTCGCGACATCGAAGGTGCCCTTGTGCCACGGACAGATGATGCGGCCGTGGCACAGCGCGCCCTCTTCGAGCGGGCCCCCCGCATGCGGGCAATCCGGGGAGTACGCGTGCACGGTGTCGCCATCGCGCACCAGCAGGATCGGCGTGTCGTCCACGGTGACGCGCACCGCGCGCTCAGCCGGCAATTCCGATAGCCGCGCAACGCGGCGGGCAGTCGTCGACATGGTGAGGCCTCGCGCATGGAAAGGCTCGCGCAGCGCAGCGAGGCGCGTCGCGAGCAGGAACGGAAGTGGGCTTGCCATCAAGCAGTGATAAGGCAGCAATCGCTGTGCCCGTCCGGGTTCGCGAAGTGATGCAGCGAACCCGCTTGGGAAGATAGGCCGAGTTGCGGTAAATTTCGAGGCAGGGGAATTAGCACGCGAACAGCGGCGTGCGAATTCACAGGCAATGCCTTCCCTGACCGTATGCAACTTTGATGGAGCAGGTGAGCGTGCAGCGTGCAGAACGTGTCGCAGTCGATGTGCCGATGCCGTCACGCAACTTCGCGGCGACACGGCGCATGTTGCTGATCGTGCTGGCCGTGTCGATCGTGTTTCCGTTGGCCTGCCTCGCGGGCTATGGCTACTTCGACTACCAGCGCAGGATCTCCGATGCGAACGATATGATCGACCGCCTCGCGCGCGTGGCGCAGGAGCAGGCCGTCAAGGTGCTGGATCTGAACCGGCAGATGGCCTCGCGCGTGATCGAGCTGCTCGGCGATTCCGACGATGCGCAGATCCGTGCGCGCGAGCGCGAACTCCACGCGCGTCTGCAGAGTATTGGCGGCGACTTTCCGCAGGTGGCATCGATCGCGCTGCTCGGCGTGAACGGCGAGCTGCTCGCGTCGAGCCTCGCGTACCCGGCGCCGGCGGTGCAGATCGGCCAGCGCGACGATTTTCTCGCCGCGAAGGCGATGCGTCCGCAGCCGTATTTCTCGCTGCCGATGTTCGGCGCACTGTCGAAGGTCGACGTCTTCACGACCGCGATCGGCCGCTCGGACGCGAACGGTCGGTTTCTCGGCGCGGTCACGGTCGCGCTGCGCAACGAATATTTTTCGCGCTTCTATCACGAACTGACCAACGGCGATCCGTCGCTCGCGCTCGCACTCTACCGGCAGGACGGCAATCTGCTGGTGCGCTATCCGCCATGGCCGGCCGGCGCGCGACCGTCGGTGCACAGCGCGTTCATGTCCGCGTTGCGCGACAAACAGCTGTTCGGCCACGTGCGTCTGAATTCGACCGTCGACGGCGTCGAGCGGCTGCTCGCGTTTCGCCGCGTCGGCGACTACCCGTTGTATGTGATGAGCGCGTACGCGACGTCGTCGATCGTGGCGGCGTGGCGCACGCACTTTCTGTTGATCGCGGCGCTGACGGCGGTGCCGTGTATCGCGATCTGGGCGCTCGTGCTGTATTCGCTGCGCCAGCTCGAAGCGGAGCGGCGCGCGTGGGAGCGCTGGCAGGGCGAGGTCGCGATGCGTCTGTCGGCCGAGGCGTCGAGCCGGCAACTGCAGCGCATGGGCGCGCTCGGCAATCTGGTCGCCAATGTCGCGCACGATTTCAACAACCTGCTGATGGTGGTGTCGGCCAACACCGAGCTCGCGCGGCTCAAGCATTACAACGATCTCGAGAAGGAAGTGCATGCGGTCGAGCGTGCCACCGCCACGGCCCAAGCGCTGACACGGCGTCTGCTCACCGTCGCGCGCAAACAGCCGCTGAAGCAGGAGCCCGTCGAGCTTGCGCGCTGGCTGCCGGCCGCGGTGCCGCTGATCAACGCGGCGCTCGGCGACACGATCGAGCTGGCGCTGCGCATACCGGAGGGCTTGTGGCAGGTGCTCGTCGATCCGACCGATCTCGAGTTCGCGATCGTGAACATCGCGATGAACGCGCGCGATGCGATGCCGCGCGGCGGACGCTTCGTGATCCGCTGCCAGAACAATCGGCTGGTCGGCAGCGACACGCTGCTGCCGGACGGCGAGTACGTGCTGATCGCCTGTTCCGACGACGGCGAAGGGATGCCTGAATCGGTCGCGCGGCGCGCGTTCGAGCCGCTCTTCACGACCAAGCTGCGCGGCGCGGGCACCGGCCTCGGGCTCGCCCAGGTGCTGTCGATGTCCGAGCAGGCCGGCGGCACCGCGAAGATCGACAGCGTGCTGGGCAGCGGCACGACGGTACGGATGTTTTTGCCGCGCTATCGCGAGCGCGCGGCAACGGCCGGCGTCGATGCACGCCAGCCGCAGCCGACCGCGGCCGGGGTCGTGCTGCTCGTCGAGGACAACGAGGACGTCGCGGCCGGCGTGACCGCGGTGCTCGAAACCTTCGGCTGCGAGGTCCATCACGAGCCGACCGCCGACCAGGCGTTCGACGTGCTCAGCGCCGGCGAGCGCTTCGAGCTCGTGCTGTCGGACATCCAGATGCCGGGCAAGCTGAACGGTATCGACCTCGCGGAGAAGATCCGCAGCGCGTGGCCGACGCAGAAGATCGCGCTGATGACCGGTTACGCCGACGAACTGGACCGCGCGCGTCGGCTCGGCATCGCGATACTCGCGAAGCCGTTCAACATCGACGAATTGCATGCGCTGGTGGCGTGCGGCGCCTGAAGCCGCGGCACGCCGTTTGCGCATTGCGTGCATGAGCTTTTCCTGTCGTGCTGTGCTGCGGCACAGCCCTTGCTGAAAAGAGTGCGAGGTTTGCGCGTGCGGCTGTCGCGCGCCCACTTCCTTTCGACAGTTTCGACACCAAGGAGAATCGCCATGAAGATCAGACACGCAGTGCTCGTTTCCACCTTGCTCGCGGCTTCGTCGCTCGTGATGGCGCAAGGCGCCGGCGGCGGCGGCGGCGGGGGGCCGGCCGGCACCGACCCGAGCACCAACGCCGCGACCTCGTCGCGCGAGGGCGGCGATGCGGGCCCGGCGGCGACGACCACGCCTGCGACCCACCATCACATGAAGAAGCATTCGAAGTCGAAAAAGCCCATGACCGATTCGACGAATATGCCGGGCGCCGACGCGAGCAGCGATACGAAGGGGCAGTAAGCGCCGCGTATCGAGGCAGAAGGACGGCAGGAGCCGCACGCCGGTCCCCCGGCGTATCGGCTGCTGCGGTTTCGTACAGAAGCGTGCTGACGGGCGATTCGCGCTTCGCCCGCCGGCGGGTCAATCCTTTTCCATCGACGGGTCGTACTTGCCGAGCGCGGCCGCGCCATTCAGACGCGCGCGCTTGAGCAGCGCCTGCTGCGCTTGCTTCACGTTGCCCGGCTGGCCGCGCCACGCATTCAACGGCGGCTCCTGCAACGCGCGCCCATACGAGAAGCTCAGATTCCACGGCAGCGCGCCGAGCCGGTTCATCGCGCTGAGATTGGCGGTAGCTTCCTCGGGCGACTGTCCGCCCGACAGGAAAACGAGACCCGGCACCGAAGAGGGCACCGTGCGCATCAGCACGCGAACGGTCGCCGCCGCGATATGCGCGGTGCTCGACTGCTGCTCATGCTCGGAGCCAGCCAGCACCATGCTCGGCTTCAGCACGATATGTTCGAGCACGACGCGATGCCGATGCAGCGCATGAAACACCTCGTGCAACACGGCCTCGGTCACTTCCGCGCAACGCTCGATCGTGTGATCGCCGTCCATCAGCACCTCGGGTTCGACGATCGGCACGATGCCGGCTTCCTGGCTGATCGCCGCGTAGCGCGCGAGCGAATCGGCGTTCGCCTCGATCGCGAGCCGGCTCGGCAGGCTCGCGGTGATGTTGTAGACCGCGCGCCACTTCGCGAAGCGCGCGCCTTGCCGCTTGTAATCGACGAAGCGTTTGGCGAGACCGTCGAGGCCTTCGGTAATTTCATCGCCCGGAGCGAGCGCGAGCGGCACCTTGCCGAGGTCCACCTTGATGCCCGGCACGATGCCGTTCGCCGCGGCCACTTGCGGGAACGGCGTGCCGTCGTCGGCTTTCTGGCCGAGCGTTTCCTGGTAGAGGATCACGCCGCTCACGAACTCGCCGAGGCCGGGTGTCGTCAGCAGCAGGTTGCGATACGCGCGACGGTTTTCTTCGGTCGATTCGAGGCCGATCGTCTTGAAGCGTTTGGCGATGGTCGGGCCGCTTTCATCGGCGGCGAGAAGACCCTTGCCCGGTTGAATCATCGCCTTGACGGTGGCTTGCAGCTCGCTACGGGTGTCCATGAGGTGTGCTCCCTTGGGTAGGCTCCGTACGATGCGGTGTGCGGAGAAGTGCCGGTGACAGTTTCCTTTGCGTGACGAGTGGGTGCGAAAGCGGACTTTATTCGCCGAGCAGATGCAACACGATATCGCGCGGCTGTGGCTGACGCCGATGTTCGAACAGATAGAGCCCCTGCCATGTGCCGAGCACCATTCTTCCATGCTCGACGGGCACCGATAGCTGCACCTGGGTGAGTGCCGTGCGCAGATGCGCGGGCATATCGTCGGGGCCTTCGGTGTCGTGCTCGTAGCGCGTGTCGTCCTCGGGCGCGAGGGTCTCGAAGTAGCGCTGCAGATCGCGCCGTACCGATGGATCGGCATTCTCCTGAATCAGCAGCGACGCCGACGTGTGCCGGCAAAATACCGTCAGCAGACCGGTACGGATGTCCGTATCGTCGACGAAGCGGCGCGCGTCGTCGGTAAATTCGACCAGGCCGCGGCCACGGGCCTGGACACGCAGATGATGGATGACCTGGCGCATGATGGAGCTCGAATCTCAGAGCGACGCGAACGCGTCCTCGATGTCCTCGGCGCTGCGTGGCCGCACCACGCGCGCGACCTCGGCGCCGTCGCGCATCAGCACGAGCGTCGGCCAAAGCTTGACCTTGAACGAGCGGCCGAGCGGGCGGCCGGGACCGTCCTCGATCTTCAGATGCCGCACGCCCGCGTGCGGTGCGAGCGCCTGCCGGATCGAGGCCTGCGCACCCTGGCAATAGCCGCACCAGTCGGTGCCGAATTCGACGACGGTGGCGCCGGGCAGCGAGTCGAGCTCGGCGCGGGAAGGGGCTTTCGGGGAATAAGCTGTCGGGGAGGTCATGCGTGCTCCGCTCTTGATCGTGATCTGCCAAGGGTAGCAGCTATGCCGCGGATCGTCAGCGCAGCGGCCGTATGCAGCCGATGCGCGTGATGTCGCCGCGGCATGTTAAAAAGCGGTGCGCGCGTGCTCGACCGATCGACGCGCCGCGTCATCGCACGGAACCTCGCAAGACATGAACGCACGAATCTATCTGCAACATCCGCAACACAAGGACGCGATCGCGGTCGCGACCGGCTTCAGCTGGGGCGCGTGCCTGCTCGGCTTCATCTGGGCGCTGTCGAAAAGAATGTGGTTCGCCGCTTTCGTGATGCTAGGCATCAACGTGATCCTGCTCGGCATCGGTCTGTGGGGCGAGACGGCCGATCTGATCGGCTTCGGGCTGTCGATCGTGTTCGCGTTCGCGTGCGGCGCGTATGGCAACCGGTGGCATCGCTGGACGCTCGAACAGCGCGGCTACGTCGTCGTGTGATGCGTTCACGCTGGAGCGCGGATTGCTGCGCGGGCGTGTGATCGAAGCTCGGTTCAATCCGTGATGGAGGCGTTTCATGCTCATTGCATCGACAGTCGCTGGTCTCGCCGTGTCGTTGGGAATGTTGGCCATCGCGCCGCTCGCCCACGCCGCCGACGCGGCGCCCCCCGCCACGATCGCGGCCACCCCGGCGACCCCAACGTCCGCTCCCGCCGACGACACCTTCCTGCTGACGATCTTCCTGCGCCACGACGAATCGAAGCCGCTGCCGAAGATCAACGATCAACTGCGCGAGCAGGGCTTCTTCAAGACCTTTCCGCCGCCCGGCATCGAAGTCGTGTCGTGGTACGTGATGATGGGCATCGGACAGGTGGTGACGCTGCGCGTGCCCGCGAGCCGGCTGCGCGACGTGAACCGCGCGATCGAATCGACCGCGTGGGGCGGCTATCACACCGAGTTCTATCCGACCTACGACTACAAGGCGCAGGCGCAGCAAATGCGCGCAACTGAGGGCAAGTAGCGGCGAGTGTGCGGGGAGCTTGCCGCTAACGGCGCGCATCGGCACCGCACGGCGCGAGCAGCGCTACACCCACGCGCGCGCATTTCACAATTGGGACGGCTGTGAGCGGGTTTACGCGAGCCGCGCTCCGGGTCGATAATGCCCCGGTCGTTTTTGGCCCCGAGCCCGCGACGCCTATCGTGCCGTCGCGCGCATCGAAGCGCAGCGAGGCCCGCTCCACCTGACCTTCCGTCCCCGTGTTGAAAACTGCGCGTTTTTTCGACCTGCTTCGCATTCCTGGCTTCAAGCCGCTCGCTGCCGCCACCCTGATGCTCGGTGTGGCGATGTCCTTCACCGCACCGTATCTGTCTTTGTTCGGCATCGAACGCGCCGGCATGACCCCGTTCCGGCTCGGCGTCTTCATGACGCTGATCGCCGCGAGCGGCGTGCTCGCGAGCACGGCCGCCGGGCGCTGGAGCGACAGGAGCGGGCGGCACCGCCCGTTGTTGCTGGCGGCGCTGATCCTGGCCGCGCTCGGCTACCTGTGTCTGTGCGTGGTGCGCGATTACCGGCTGCTGCTCGTGGTCGGTATCGTGTTCATCGGCGCGGGCGGCTCGGCGATTTCGATGGTGTTCTCGTTCAGCCGCGCGGCGCTGCCGGTGCCCGACCCAGCCGAGCGGGTGTTCGCCAGCGCGACGCTGCGCACGATCCTGTCGGCCGCATGGGTGTTCGGGCCGTCGGTCGGCGCGCTGGTGCTCGCCGCGACGAACTTCACCGGGCTGTTCCTGTTCGCGGCCGCGAGCTTCGCGATCTGCGGGTTCATCGTCTGGCGCATGCAGGAGCCGCAGAGCCATCTCGGCGATCACACGGTCGAGGACACCGCGTCCGAGCCGTCCGCGTCGATCACGGTGCCGCCGCTGCGGCAACCCGGCGAGGATGCGCACGAAACGCTGCCGGCCGCGTCGGCGAACGACATCCTGCGCTCCGTGACCGCGCTGACCTTGCTCGGCCTCGCCGCGAACGCGACGATGATCGTGCTGCCGCTCTACATCGTGCACGGGCTGAACGGCACGCATCTCGACGTGTCGGTGATGCTCGGCCTCGGCGCGCTGACCGAGATCCCGATGATGCTCGCGCTCGGCGCGAAGTCGTCGTCGCTGCACAAGCCGAACTGGCTTGCCGCGTGCGCGGCCGTGCATGCGGTGTACTTTGTCGCGATGTCGCTGGCCGGCAGCGTCAGCGTGCTGATCCCGATGCAGATGCTGAACGCGTTCGTGGTCGCCGTGACCTCGTGCCTCGGCATGACCTACGTGCAGGATCTGATGCCGCACTCCCCCGGGCGCGCGACCGCGCTGTTCTTCAATGCGGCGCGGGTCGGCTCGATCCTGTCGGGCGTGCTGTCCGGGCTGCTCGTGCAGGCGTTCAGCTATCGCGGCACCTTCCTGTTTTGCGGACTGCTGGGGCTGTGCGCGCTCGTGCTGTTCGCGGTGCCCGGCTATCGCTATCCGGTGATGTGGCGCGCGGTGAAGCGCTTCACGGCTGAGCAATACGCGAAGCTGGCCGCGCGCCGCGGCACGCGCTTGCCCGAGCGCAGCGAATGACGCGCGACGCCGCGTTCGCTTTCGTGCGGATGCGGCGCGCCTCCAGCCGCGCGGAACTTTGACCCGCGCCGCACCTCTGCAAAAAAGTGCGGCTTCTTTCGACCCATTCGGCGCACCTCGCGACACAGCGCCTATGCTTAAGGGCAACCGCGCCGCCGCAACACGACGACCAGAAAATCGGACAGCGCAACGCAGCATCTTTCGGAGCGAGCTATGCAGCTAGGCATGATTGGATTGGGACGGATGGGCGCCGACATGGTGCGGCGCCTGACCAAAGGCGCTCAGCAATGCATCGTGTACGACGTGCAGCCGGCGGCGGTCGACAGGCTGAAGCAGGAAGGCGTAGCCGGCGCCAGTTCGCTCGAAGACCTCGTCGCGAAGCTCGCCAGGCCGCGTGCCGTGTGGCTGATGGTGCCGGCCGCGGTGGTCGACGCGACGCTCGACAAGCTCGTGCCGCTGCTCGAACCGGGCGACATCGTGATCGACGGCGGCAACTCCTACTATCACGACGACATCCGCCGCGGCCAACAGCTCGGCGCGCACCAGCTTCACTATGTGGACGTCGGCACTAGCGGCGGCGTGGCGGGGCGCGAGCGCGGCTACTGCCTGATGATCGGCGGCGAGGCCGAGGTCGTGAAACGGCTCGAACCGATCTTCTCGGCGCTGGCGCCCGGCGTCGGCACCGAGAGCGCGACACCGGGCCGCGTGGCGGGCGCGAGCACCGCCGAGCAGGGTTTTCTGCATTGCGGCCCGCAAGGCGCGGGGCATTTCGTCAAGATGGTTCATAACGGCATCGAGTACGGGCTGATGGCCGCCTACGCCGAGGGTTTGAACGTGCTGCGCCACGCCGACGCCGGCCGCCACGCGCGCGAAGCCGATGCCGAGACGGCGCCGCTGCGCCGCCCCGAGCTGTATCAGTACGATCTGAATCTCGCGGACATCGCCGAGGTGTGGCGGCGCGGCAGCGTGATCGGCTCGTGGCTGCTCGACCTGATCGCCGGCTCGCTCGCCGGCGACACCGACCTGAAGGGCTACGCGGGCCGCGTATCGGATTCGGGCGAGGGGCGCTGGACCGTCGCCGCGGCGATCGACGAAGGCGTGCCGACGCCGGTGCTCAGCGCGGCGCTGTTCGCGCGCTTCAGTTCGCGCGGAGAAGCCGATTTTGCGAACCGCGTGCTGTCGGCGATGCGGCACGATTTCGGCGGTCACGCGGAAAAACCCGTCGCGCCGGACGGCGGACTGAAGTAGCCGAGGCGATCCACGAACCTGCCACGAGGAACCGCGATGCCAGTCACTTCCGCCACGCCGCACGACGTCGTATTTCTATTCGATTGCGATAACACGCTGCTCGACAACGATCACGTGCTGCAAGATCTGCGCGCGCACATGATGGGGCAGTTCGGCGAAGAGAACAGCGCGCGCTACTGGGAAATCTTCGAGAACCTGCGTAAGGAACTTGGCTACGCCGACTACCTCGGCGCGCTGCAGCGCTACCGGACCGAGCATCCACGCGACACGCGTCTGCTGCTGATGTCGTCGTTCCTGATCGAGTATCCGTTTGCGAACCGGCTCTATCCGGGTGCGCTCGACGCGCTGCGGCATGTCGGCAAATACGGGCCGACGGTGATCCTGTCGGACGGCGACGTCGTGTTCCAGCCGCGCAAGATTTCGCGCTCGGGCCTGTGGGACGAAGTGGAAGGACGCGTGCTGATCTACATCCACAAGGAGTTGATGCTCGATCAGGTGATGGATTGCTATCCGGCGCGCCATTACGTGATGGTCGACGACAAGCTGCGGATTCTGAGCGCGATGAAGCAGGCATGGGGCGCGGAGCTGACGACCGTGTTTCCGCGCCAGGGACACTATGCGTTCGATCCGAAGGAGATCGCGAACAATCCGCCCGCGGACGTGAGCATCGGGCGAATCGGCGAGTTGGCGGAGATCGACGTGCAGACGCTGTTGCGTAGCGGGAAGGGCAACTAGGCGGCGCCGCGCGCGATGTGCGGGCACCGCCTCTTGGATGGAGTCGCGGGTGAAGTCGCGAGATCAAGCGCCCAGCGCTTTCAGGCGCGCCTGGGTATCGGCTGCGCCCATGCGCGCGGCGGCATCGGCCGCGCTGACGCCGTTCGCGTCGCGCGCATGCGGGTCCGCGCCGTGCGCGAGCAGCAGATCGACGATTGCGGTGCGGTTGAACATCGCGGCGATCATCAGCGCGGTGCGGCCATCGGGCGATGCGCCTTCGACGTCGGCGCCATGCGCGAGCAAGGTTTCGATCACGTTGTCGAAGCCCTTGAACGCGGCGCCCGCGATCGGCGTCTGCCCCGCATCGTTGCGCAGGTTCGCATCGGCACCCTGTTCGAGCAGCGTGCGCACCGCGTCGACGTGGCCGTGGTAACTCGCGAGCATCAGCAGGCTGTCGCCGCGCTCGTTGCGCAGATTCGGCGGTACGCCCTTTTCGATGACGGCGGCGAGCATCGCCGCATCGCCGCGTCGCGCGAGGTCGAAGACTTCCCGGGCGAGCGCCTGCAATTCAGGATCGGGTTGCGAAGCGGACGGGTTGTTGGTGTGGTCGCTGTGGTTGGCCAAGGCTCTCTCCTTGCGTTGAATGAGAGGCGCGATGCAAATGTCGCGCCCGGTTTTTCAGAGAGCATACACATTCCGCGGCGCTCGCGTCCGCGTGCCGACAGCGGCGCCGCTGTGCTACGCGTGGCTGAAAAGCTTGACCAGCAGCCCGAATACGCCTATCGGTATTCCGACCGCCACGAACGTCAATACGAGCGTAAGGACCAGAACCTTAAGCACTTTGAGCGCACTGGGAGATGTCGACATGGCGGCCATTGACCTGAGACAGAGGATCACGAAAAGAAAGCAGACAGCGCAAGGCAATTGCAGTACGAATGCCACAGTCAGCGCCAGATACTGCGAGGGGTAGAAACATTCGCCCCCGGTTTGAGCAGCTTAGTACATTCGACCCGTGCCCCACGGCTTCGTTTCGATTGCACCGCATCATCCGCCAACCAGCCTGACAGTTCTTTTCGAGGAGTGACGCCATGGCCGAAGCAACCTCGCATCCCACCCCACCGCAAGTTCTGGACCCCGATATGCTGCGCAACCTCGATCGGTACTGGCGCGCATGCAATTATCTGTCGGTCGGCATGATCTATCTGCGCGACAACCCGCTGCTGCGCGAACCGCTGAAGCCCGAGCACATCAAGAACCGGCTGCTCGGCCACTGGGGTTCCGACGCCGGCCAGAGCTTCGTGCTCGTGCATCTGAACCGGCTGATCCGCAAACACGATCTCGACATGATCTTTCTGTCCGGCCCCGGTCACGGCGCGCCGGCGAGTCTCGCGCACTGCTATCTGGAAGGCACCTATTCGGAGGTCTATCCGGACCGCAGTGAGGACGAAGACGGTATGCGGCGCTTTTTCCGGCAATTCTCGTTCCCGGGCGGCATCGGTTCGCATTGCACGCCGGAAACGCCGGGCTCGATTCACGAAGGCGGCGAACTTGGCTACTGCCTGTCGCACGGCTACGGCGCCGCGTTCGACAATCCTGATCTGATCGTCACCGTGATGATCGGCGACGGCGAAGCGGAGACCGGGCCGCTCGCCACCTCGTGGCATTCGAACAAATTCCTGAACCCGATCCGCGACGGTGCGGTGCTGCCGGTGCTGCATCTGAACGGCTACAAGATCGCCAATCCGACGCTGCTCGCGCGCATTCCGCATGAAGAGCTCGAGGCATTGATGGTCGGTTACGGGCACAAGCCATATTTCGTCGAAGGCGACGATCCCGACACGATGCATCAGCAGATGGCGGCGACACTCGAACAATGCCTCAGCGAAATTCGCGCGATCCAGCAGAACGCGCGGCAGAACAACGACACCACTCGGCCGCGCTGGCCGATGATCGTGCTGCGCTCGCCGAAGGGCTGGACCGGGCCGAAAGAAGTGGACGGTCACAAGGTGGAAGGCTCGTGGCGCTCGCATCAGGTGCCGGTGGCCGATGCGGTGACCAATCGCAAGAGTCTGAAGATCGTCGAGGATTGGCTGCGCAGCTACGGTCCTGAAACGCTGTTCGATGCGAATGGCCGCCTCGTCGAAGAACTGCGCGCGCTCGCGCCCGAAGGCGCGCGCCGCATCAGCGCGAATCCGCACGCGAACGGCGGGCTGCTGTGCAAGATGCTCGACATGCCGTCGTTCCGCGATTACGCGGTCGCCGTGAAGAAACCGGCGGCGGCGTATACGTCGCCGACCGCGGTGCTCGGCACCTTCCTGCGCGACGTGATGCGCAAGAACATGTCGAACTTCCGGCTGTTCGGTCCCGATGAAACGTCGAGCAACAAGCTGCATGCGGTTTATGAAGTGTCGGGCAAGACCTGGCTCGATCCGCTCGAACCGAGCGACGCTGACGGAGGCCACCTGTCGCCCGACGGCCGCGTGATGGAGATGCTCAGCGAGCACACGCTCGAAGGCTGGCTGGAAGGCTATAACCTGACCGGCCGTCATGGGCTCTTCGCGACCTACGAAGCGTTCGTGCACGTGATCGACTCGATGTTCAACCAGCACGCGAAATGGCTCGAAAAATCCAAGCGTGAGCTCGGCTGGCGGCAGCCGGTGCCGTCGCTCAATCTGCTGATCACGTCGATCGTGTGGCGCCAGGATCACAACGGTTTCACGCACCAGGACCCCGGTTTTCTCGACGTGGTCACGAACAAGAGCCCGGATGTCGTGCGCATCTATCTGCCGCCCGATGCGAACTGTCTGCTGAGCGTTGGCGACCACTGCCTGCGCTCGCGCGACTACGTCAACGTGATCGTGTCCGACAAGCAGCCGCATCTGGATTATCTCGACATGGACGCGGCCGTCATTCACTGCACCAAAGGTATCGGCATCTGGGACTGGGCGTCGACCGATCAGGGCGCCGAGCCGGACGTCGTGATGGCGTGCGCGGGCGACATCGCGACGATGGAAGCGCTCGCCGCGGTGCAGATCCTGAAGGAGCACTGCCCGACGCTGAAGATCCGCTTCGTCAACGTGGTCGATCTGTTCCGCCTGATGCCGGAGCGTGCGCATCCGCATGGACTGTCCGACCGCGATTTCGATTCGCTGTTTACGACCGACAAACCGGTGATCTTCAACTTCCACGCGTATGCGGCGCTCGTGCACAAGCTCACGTACAACCGCAAGAACCACGGCAACATGCACGTGCATGGCTACAACGAGAGGGGCAACATCAATACCCCGCTCGAACTCGCGATCATCAACGGCGTCGACCGCTTCACGCTGGCGATCGATGCGATCGATCGCGTCCCGACGCTGCGCGGCGTCGGCGATCATACGAAGGAGTGGCTGCGCGGGCAGATCATCGAGCATCTCGCATATGCGCACGAGGAGGGGATCGACAAGGAGGAAATCCGTAACTGGACGTGGAAAGGCTGAGGGGGAACACCATGCACGACCACGATCAGGAACGGACGATCCTCGTGTTGAACAGCGGGTCGTCGTCGTTGAAGTTCGGGCTTTTCGCACCTTCGGCCGACGACGAAACGCTGCTGCTCGAAGGCGCGGCCGAGGGCATCGGCCGCACCGACGGCCGCCTGCGGATCAAGGCGGCCGACGGCCGCGTGCTGTTGCAGCAGGACCAGAGGCTCGACTCGCAGACCGAGGCGCTGCAACAGCTTTCGCAACTGCTCGTGCAACAGCATCATGCGCGGCCCTCGGCGGTCGGGCATCGCGTCGTGCATGGCGGCCCGCATCTGCGCACGCACCAGCGCATCACCGACGACGTGCGCCGTCAGTTGCTCGACGCGCTGCACTTCGCGCCGCTGCATATCCCGCCGGCACTCGAGTTGATCAACGAAGCCACGCAGATTTTCCGCGACGCCACGCATTACGCGTGCTTCGACACCGCGTTTCATGCGACGCTGCCGCCGCGCGCCGCGCGGCTCCCGCTGCCGCGCCGATATGCGGATGCCGGTGTGATCCGCTATGGCTTTCACGGGCTGTCGTACGAATCGCTGGTCAAGCAACTCGGCGCGGCGTTGCCGTCGCGCGCGGTGTTCGCGCATCTCGGCAACGGAGCGAGCCTGTGCGCGCTGCTCGACGGCCGCTCGGTCGATACGACGATGGGTCTGACGCCGACCGGCGGCATCCCGATGGGCACGCGCAGCGGCGACCTCGATCCGGGCGTGCTGCTGTATCTGATGCGCGCGGAACGGCTCGACGCGGATGCGCTGGACACGCTGCTCAATCGCCAGAGCGGTCTGGCCGGTTACGCGGACGGCGAAAGCGACATGCAAGCGCTGCAAAAAGGCGCGGCGGCCGGCGATGCGCACGCGTCGCTCGCGCTCGATGCGTTTGCGACCGGCGTGCGCAAGACGATCGGCGCTTACGCAGCACTGCTTGGCGGCATCGATCTACTGGGGTTCACCGGCGGGATCGGCGAGCACAGCGCCGAGGTCCGGCGGCGCGTATGCGATGGGCTTGCGTTTCTTGGGCTCGTCGAGGGCGATCCGGCGGGCAAGGTGAGGGTGCTGCACACCGAGGAGGAGAAGCAGATCGCGCGGCATTGTCGGGAACTGCTGCTAGCGGGCTAGAGCTGACGCGCCTGACCCGCTCGAGCCGCGTTATGCCGATTTGACCATGGTCCGGTCCGCGATGCCGGTGACGCCGAACAACCGCGTCACGTCTTCGAGCATCGCGGTGCGCTGTGCTTCGTGCTGAAGCTCGCCCGACAGCGTGATGCGCCCGCGCGTGACCTTCACGCGCACGGCGCGCGGCGGCACGGCCGAGTCCCACGCGAGACGGCGTGCCGCTTCAGCGGCGATCTGCGCGTCGGTCAGGCGGGTAGGCTCGCCAGATTTCGAGCTAGCGGAGCGCATGGAATCTCCACGAAACAGAATGTCCATCCCTTCACACTAGCAGATGCGGCGGGATTTGCCCGCGTGCGCGCCTGGCCGCTGCCGCCGCCCGGTTCAAGGGTATGCTCACGGTTCGTTCCGACCGAGCCAAGGCCCGAATCATGTCCGACTTTCCCATCGACAACCCGTTTCTCGACTCGCTCGGCGTGCGTCTGACGCAATGGCGCGACGGCTACGCCGAGCTGCTGATGCCGATCGACGCGAGCAAGCTCAATCGTCAGGGCGTGCTGCAAGGCGGCGCGATCGCGACGCTGCTCGATGCCGCCGCGGGCTACGCGGGCCTGTATGCGCAGCCGGGACAACCGGCGCGGCATGGCTTCACGCTGTCGCTGACCACCAACTATCTGGACAAGGGGCTCGGCGCGACGGTCACCGCGAAGGGTTTTCTCGAACGCTCGGGCCGTTCGATTTTCTTTTCGCGCGCGGAAGCGTGGGTGGACGGCAAGCTGCTGATCGCGAGCGCGCAGGGCACCTTCAAGTATTCGAAGACCGCCTGACGCGCGGCGGCCCCGGCAGCGCAGATTCCCGCACCGCGCGGGCCGCGCCGCGTTTATCATAGTGGCCACCTGACAGGACGCGCCGTCCAGCCGTGAACGGCGCGCGCATCTTCCACGAGACCTCGCATCCCCATGAATTCGACTCCCGACGCTCCTTCCCGACCCTCGCTGCGCGCGCTGACCGCGCTCGAAGGACGTGTCCTCGGTGTGCTCGTCGAAAAACAGAACACAGTACCCGACAGTTATCCGCTATCGCTGAACGCGCTGACGCTCGGCTGCAATCAGAAGACCGGCCGCGCGCCGGTAATGAACGCGACCGAGGCCGAGGTGCTGACCGCCATCGACGGCTTGAAACGCCTGAGCCTCGTGTTCGAGGGCAGCAGTAGCCGCGTGCCGCGCTTCGAGCACAACATGAACCGCGTGCTCGGACTGCCGGGGCAGTCGATCGCGCTGTTGACCACGCTGCTGCTGCGCGGCCCGCAAACGGCCGCCGAATTGCGCCTGAACAGCGCGCGTCTGCATGGTTTCGCCGATATCTCGTCGGTCGAAGCGTTTCTCGACGAACTGGCCGCGAACGATCCGCCTCGCGTCGTCCGGCTGCCGCGCATGGCGGGCGAGCGCGAGAACCGCTGGATGCATCTGTTGTGTGGCGAGGTCAGCCTCAGCGAAGCCGCGCAGTCGGCGGTGGCCGAGGACGACAGCGTGCCGCTGTCCGCATTCGAGGCGCTGAAGGCCGAGCAGAAGCGTCTCGCCGACGAAGTCAGCCGTCTGCAGGCCGTCGTGCGGCGCATGGCGGCCGAGCTGGGTATCAGCGCGGACGATTTGTGATCTGAAATGAAGACGGAAATGGAAACGGAAACGTAAAGCCGCCCGTTTCACGCGTCGCGCCGACGCGGCCTGTCCGCCAGCAACGTGCGCTGCGTGCGATAGAAGATTCGCGGCGGCACGTTCGGCGAGTCTTCGGCGAGACGGTCGAGTTCGGTACGAATGCCGGTGAGGTAGTGCGCTTCGCGCGCATCGGCGTCGCCGGCAAACACCGCTTCGAGCCGCCGGCGCACCGCGCCATAGCGCGCACCGGCCGCGCGATGTTTCTCGGCACGCTCCGCATACCGCAGGAACGTTTGCAACGCCGCGGAAATCGCCGCCGTCACGCTGACGAGCCCAACGAATATCCGCATCTCGAACGACACCGGCGGCACGCTCAACGACGCGAACACCGCGGTGCCGACGAACGCGGTCAGCGCGGTCACCAGCCAGCCCATGCGGCGCTCGCGCGCCGACAGCAGATCGGCCATGTCGTAATGGCTCATCTGCGATTCGCGCGCGCGGCGAATCCATTTCAACAGCAACTCGGTTTCGTCGACGGGCGGCTCGTAGGCGGGCAGGGTCGTCATCGTTCAGTGGTCGGCGCGCACATCAATCGTAGGAAAACGAGCTGCCGAACTTCTCGATCCGCTCCAGCGCCATGCCCGAGCCGCGCACGACGCAGGTCAGCGGCGCCTCGGCGACGAACACCGGCAGGCCGGTTTCCTCGGCGAGCAGACGGTCGAGATCGCGCAGCAGCGCACCGCCTCCCGCGAGCGTGATGCCGCGCTCGGCGATGTCCGCGCCGAGTTCCGGCGGCGTCTGTTCCAGTGCGATCTTTACCGACGAGACGATCTGGTTCAGCGGATCGGTCAGCGCTTCGAGGATTTCGTTGCTCGACACGGTGAAGCTGCGCGGAATGCCCTCGGACATGTTGCGGCCTTTGACCTCCATCTCCATGACCTCGGAGCCCGGAAACGCGGAGCCGATTTCCTTCTTGATCGCTTCGGCGGTCTGCTCGCCGATCAGCATGCCGTAGTTGCGGCGAATGTAGTTGACGATGGCGTCGTCGAACTTGTCGCCGCCGACCCGCACCGAACCCTTGTACACGATGCCGCCGAGCGAGATCACGCCGACCTCGGTGGTGCCGCCGCCGATATCGACGACCATCGAGCCGGTCGCATCGGACACCGGCAGGTCGGCGCCGGTCGCGGCAGCCATCGGTTCCTCGATCAGATAGACCTGCGAGGCGCCCGCGCTATGCGCGGCCTCCTTGATCGCGCGACGCTCGACCTGGGTCGAACCGCATGGAACGCAGATGATGATGCGCGGCGACGGCGCAAAGAGCCGCGCCTCATGCGCCATCTGGATGAAGCGCTTGATCATCTGCTGGGTGATGTTGAAATCGGCGATCACGCCGTCTTTCATCGGCCGGATCGCCTCGATGTTGCCCGGCACCTTGCCGAGCATCTGCTTCGCTTCGCGGCCCACGGCGAGGATGATCTTCTTGCCGTTCGGCCCGCCTTCCTGGCGGATCGACACGACCGACGGCTCGTCGAGAACGATGCCCCTGCCGCGCATGTAGATCAGCGTGTTCGACGTGCCGAGGTCGATCGCGAGGTCGTTGGAAAAGTAGCCGCGCAGAAAACCGAACATGCGTATTCCTGTCTTTGCGAAGGCGGGCGCGTGAGCGCCGCCGGGAGCTTGTCGGGGTCTGCCGCTTGCACGCGGCGGGCGGCCAGAGCGTGGGCCGCGCGACAGCAAGAATAGCAGTTTATCGACGGCTGCGGCCGCAGTATCGTTTGCTATCTGCCGCTCGCCGGACCCAGCCGCGCCGCGATCGTGCGGCATGCCGCAAGCAGCGGCTCGATGTAAGTAGCCTGCACATCGTCGCGACGGCGGAAGGTCGGCATGCTGATGCTCACGCAGCCGGCCGCGCGGCCGTCCGGGCCGCGAATCGCGGCGCCGTAGCAGCAGATCGAAGCTTCGTTCTCCTCCTGATCCTCCGCGTAGCCGCGTTGCGCGGTCGCATCGATCTCGCGGCGCACGGCGTCGAGGTCGGTCAGCGTGTGCTCGGTGAAACGCGCGAGTGGCGCGTTCTTCAGCAACGCCTCGCGCTCGGCCACGGTAAGTGTCGCCAGGTAGGCCTTGCCGACCGAGCTCGACGTCAGCGACACGCGCGTGCCGATGCGCGAGGCCATGCGCACCGCGTGCGGGCTTTCGAGCTTTTCGATGTAGACCATCTCGCCCTGACTCGGCACCGCGAGGTGGATCGTCTCCGACGTGAGGTCGCGCAAGGCCATCAACGCGTCGACGGCCGCGAGCCGCAGGTCCGAGCGCTCCCAGCTATGGCTCGCGAGATTGATCAGGCGCGGTCCGAGGCCGAAGGTGTTGCCGCTGCCGCTTGCGATGATCAGCCCTTCGGCCTGCAATGCGGCGACGATGCGATGCACGGTCGGGCGAGGATAGCCGCTCGCCGCGCTCAGTCTGGCGACGTTGGGCGGCGTTGGCGCATCGGCGATCAATTGCAGCACCGCGATGAACTTCGAGAACGCGGCGGCGCCGGCGACGGCCTTGGAGTCGGCTTTGTTCTCAGCGTGCCGGACGGCATCGTGGCGGGCGGCGCCAGCGCGCGAAGAGGGTTTGGAAGCGGAACCGGACATTACATAGAGGCAGGGCAGGGGTACGCAATTATGCTTTATCGATGGCGTCGAACGAAGGTAGCGCCGCTTCACGCAACGACTGGCTCACGCGACGAGATACCCGCCGTCGACCGGCACGATCGCGCCCGTCATGAACGACGCCGCCGGCGTGCAGAGGAACACCGCGACCTGCGCGACTTCTGCCGGCGTGCCCCAGCGACGCAGCGGTGTCCGTTCGAGGATCGCCTGCGAGCGGCCATCGTCGTCCTGCAACGCCTGCGTGAGCGGCGTTGCGATCCAGCCCGGCGCAACCGCATTCACGCGAATGCCGTCGGCCGCATACGCGATGGCCAGCGACTTCGTTAGCTGCGCCACCCCGCCCTTGCTCGCGCTATAGGCGGGCACAAGTCCGCCGCCGAAAAAACTCAGCATCGACGCCGTATTCACGATGCAGCCCGCCGACGCCTTCAGCAAGTCGCGCGCGGCCGCGCACACCCGCATCGTGCCGTTCAGATTGATATCCATCACGCGTTCGAACACGTCGAGCCGATGTTCTTCGGCGCGGCTGATCACGCCCGCGCAATTGACCACGATGTCGAGACGCTCGAACGCGTTAACCGCTGCGCTCACGGCGTCCGCCGAGCGCACGTCCAGCGTGACGCGCGGGATCTCGCGTTCGAGCGTATCGGGTGCGCCTGCGGGCAGCGGCAAACCGGCCGCGATCGTCTGCGCCCCGAGTTGCGCGAGCGCGTTGGCGATTGCCGCGCCGATGCCGGACAAGCCGCCGGTCACGAGCGCGGTCTTGCCTTCGAGTAGCTGATTCTGGAATGTCATGTGAGAAGCCGCGTCAGGTGGGTTGGGTCTCGATCGAACTCGCGAGCGGCGCGGGCGCCACTTCCTTGACGACGAACAGATAGACGAACGCCGCCGCGAACGCAACCGCCGCGCTGATCAGCAGCGCGTTGACGAACGAATGCGTCTGATCGACGACGATGCCCGTGATCACAGGCGCGAACGAGCCGCCCAGATAGCCGCCGAAGTTCTGCATGCTGCCGAGCGACGCGACCAGGTGGCGCGGCGCGGCGACGCTGACGAGCGCCCATGCGCTGCCGCTCGACAGGTTCACGAACAGCATCGCGAGCGACACGTAGACGATCGCGAGCGTCGTGCTCGGCGTGTAGGCGGCCGGCACCGTGAACGCGGCCGCGCCGACGAGGCCGATACACAGCGGCCATTTGCGGCTGCGGATCGGCGCCATGCCGCGCTTCAACAGATAGTCGGCGATCACGCCGCTGCTCGCCATGCCGATCGTGCCGAACACATAGGGAATCGCGACCAGCCAGCCGGTATGCGCGATGCTCAGATGACGCTCGCGCTCGAGATAGCCGGGCAGCCAGGTCAGATAGAGCCACACCATGTAGATCACGCCCATGAAGCCGAAGATCATGCCCCACGTATTGCGCAGCTTGAACAGCGCGCCCCATTCGGACCAGCTGAGGCCCTGCGGGTTTTCCTGGGCGGTCGCGCCTTCGTTCAGATGCGCGGTTTCGGCTTCGGTCAGCGCGATTTCGCTGCGATTGCGATAGACGACGTACCACGCGAGCGCGACGATAATGCCGATCACGCCCATGATGACGAACATCGTTCGCCATCCGAAGGCCAGCATCAGCACCGTGAGCAGCGGGGGCGCGATCATCGGCGCGATGGTGGATGACGAGATGAAGGTGCCGATCGGCGTGCCGCGCTCGCGTACCGCGAACCATTCGCTGACGACTTTCGCGCCAGCCGGAAACAACGGCGCCTCGGCGATGCCGAGCACGACGCGCGCGCTCAGGAAGTGATTGAGCGTCTGGATGAAGCCGCCCGCGACCTGGGCGATCGACCATACGAGCATGCCGAGGCCGAGCATCACGCGCGAACCGAAACGGTCCAGCAGTGCGCCGACCGGCAACTGAGCGAACGCATACGACAACGAGAATGCGGACAGCAGTAACCCCATCTGTGAAGCCGACAGATGCAATTCCTCGCTGACCAGATGATTCGCGATCGACAGCGTGCTGCGGTCGAGATAATTGACGATGCCCGCAACCGTCAGGAAGACGACGGCGACCACCTGGATACGTTTCAGACGTTGCGACTTCTGAAGCATGCTTGTCTCCTGCGCAATGGGTCCTGCTGTGTCGGGATGGTGTTGCTGTGACTCCGGGTATTGCAGAGTCGTTGGGCGTGTTGTTTACCGGATGAACTGGTCGACGTAGTCTTCGCCGAGCCCGACCGCCGTGTAGTGCTTGCGGCACATGTCGATCTTCGTGAACACGTCTTCGTAGCCGGTGTAGTTGCCGTACGGATCGCAATAGAACATCACGCCGTTGACCTGGAAGTACGTGATCATTTCCTCGACGTCTTCGGGCACATATAAGGTATGCGTTTCGCCCGGCGGCTCGTACACGTAGCTGCCTTCGGTCGCGACCCAGTCATGTTCGAGATAGCGCCAGCGGCCCTTGAGCACCATGCCGTGCACGGCCTGCGGATGACGATGGCGGCTCAGCACACCCGAGCGGCGCACGCGCAGCAGATTCATCCAGTATCCCTGCGACGCATTCAGACATAGCGGACGGAACGACACGTTTTCGGCCTGCGGGACCCACACGCGTTCGTCGGTCGGAATCGCGAAGGGCACGACGATTTCCTTTTGCGCTTCCTTCGGGAACGGCAGTTGGTACGGCGTCAAGGCGGATTGATTAGCCTCTGGCATGCGGAAATTCCTCGCGAAGTGTGCTCAAAGAACTTCATGTCCACATGGTGGATATCAAGTCCACGATATGGCTATTATCGGAACCGGTTTCGGCGGGGTCAATCCTGGGGAAATCACCGGTCGGACACGACAAACCACACGTGAATTCATGCTCACGTCGCGCGACAGATGCACGGGCAACGGTGGCCGCAAGCGCGCACGCGCAAATAGCCCATAAATCAAGGCTTCTTCGCCCGTTCTGATCGAGCACCATCTTTAAGCCTTGTTTAAGAGGAGGCCACTACATTACGCATCCATCTCGAAATTTTCGGCAATATTCCCTTGACTATGACCACGAAAAAATACTGGAGCGGTAGCGCTGCGATTTGCGTAGTACTCGCCTTTGGCGGCGCGTATGCGCTCAGCCATCGCAATGCCGATGCGTCCGTGAGCGACACGCAGGGCCCGACGTCGTCGCTGCACGCGGCGGCGGATATCGTCGGCTCGCGCTCGTCGGCACCGGACTTCTCCAGCATCGTCACGCGCTATGGTCCGGCGGTCGTGCATATCGGCGTCAAGGCAGCCGCGTCGATCGACGAGAACGGTCAACGCAAGAGCGGCGGCGAAGCGCTCGGCTCGGGCTTCATCATCAGCCAGGACGGGTACATCCTGACCAACAATCACGTCGTCGACGGCGCGACCAGCGTGAGCGTGAAGCTCACCGACGGCCGTGAATTCCGCGCCCGGGTGATCGGCAAGGACAAGACCACCGACGTCGCCGTCGTCAAGATCGACGCGAACAATCTACCGACCGTGAAGATCGGCAACCCGGACAGCAGCAAGGTCGGCGAATGGGTCGTGGCCATCGGCTCGCCGTACGGCTTCGACAGCACGGTGACTTCGGGCATCATCAGCGCGAAATCGCGCTCGATGTCCGACGACAGCCCGATCCCGTTCATCCAGACCGACGTGCCGGTCAATCCGGGCAACTCGGGCGGTCCCCTGTTCAATCTGAATGGCGAAGTGATCGGCATCAACTCGATGATCTACTCCCGCACTGGCGGCTTCCAGGGTCTGTCGTTCGCGATTCCGATCGATGCGGCGATGCATGTGAAAGACCAGCTCGTGAGCACTGGTCACGTGACTCGCGGCCGCATCGGCGTGGCCGTGCAGCCGCTCAGCGCTGACAAGGCGAAGGCGCTCGGCCTCGACTCGACGGGCGGCGCACTGGTCGGCTCCGTCGATCCGAATGGTCCCGCGCACGCAGCCGGTCTGCGCCAGGGCGACGTGATCGTCGGCGTGAATGGCAAGCATATCGATAACACCAGGGAATTGGTCGGTCAGGTTGCGCAACTGTCGCCGGGCAGCAAAGCGACGATCAGCGTGTGGCGCAACGGCAGCGAAAACAAGCTGTCGGTGACGGTAGGCGCGCAGCAAGCGCAGGACATGGCGTCGGCCCAGCCGCGCGAAGAGCAGCAGGAGCAACCGCAGCAGCAGAACCGTCCGCGTCTGGGCGTCGCCGTGCGTCCGCTGAGCCGCGACGAACTGCAGCAAGCGCAGCTGCCGGGCGGCGTGGTGGTGCAGCAGGCCACCGGTCCGGCCGCCGAGGCAGGCATTCAGGCGGGCGACATCATCGTTGCCGTCGACGGCAAGGTGATTCGCGGCGTCGAGCAGCTGCGCCGCATGATCGCGCAGGCGGACGAAAGCGTGTCCGTCACCGTGGTGCGCGATGGCGAACAGGCGTCGGTCGACGTGACGCTTGGCTGATGAGTAGAACCCGCCGGTGCAATGCCGGCGGCGGGCACGACGCGCTGATGCAGCGCGCGTGCCTCAGTTGGACGGCTGGACCCCATCCGCGTGAGACGTGCTTTGCGATACGTTCGGCGGCTCGTCGGGTCCGCCCCCCAACGCGACGTAAAGCGACACGCCATTCTGCAACGCTGTCGCCCGAAGCTGGATCAATTGCTGCTCGGCGGCAAACTGATTGCGTCGCGCATCCACTACCTCCAGATAGATCGAGATCCCGTTTTCGTAACGCAGCTCCGCCGTTTCGGCGAGCTGCCGCTGCGCCTGCACCGCCTGTTCCTGCGCCGCGATCTGCTCCTTGTAGCGTTGCCGTGCGACCAATGCATCGGAGACCTCGCGAAACGCGTTCTGCACCGTGCGCTGATAGTCGGCGACCAGTTCGTCGCGCCGCGCGCGCGCCTGCGCGAGTTGCGCCTGGCGCTGTCCCGCATCGAAGATCGGCATGCCGACCAGCGCGCCGAACGACCACGCCTGCTTGGCCGGCACGAACAGATCCCCGAGTTCCGGCGACACATAACCGAAGCTGCCCGTCAGCGCGATGCGCGGGAAAAAGTCCGCGCGAGCGGCGCCGATGTCGGCATTGGCCGCGCGCAGCTGCTGCTCGGCCTGCTGGATGTCCGGCCGGTCGATCAGCAACGCGGAGGGCAGGCCCGCATCGAGTTCGCGGAACTGCGCGGCGTCGGCGATCGGCGGCGCTTGCGGTAGCGCCTCGTTCAGCGGCCCGCCGATCAGCACCTCGAGCAGATTGCGCTGCTGCGCGGTGGTTCGTTGCAGCTCCGCGAGCTGCGTCTGCGCCTGCGTGACGAGAATGGCGGCCTGGTCGTAATCGACCATCGACGTGACGCCCGCATCGAGCCGCATCTTCGCGACTTCCAGCGCGTAGCGCCGACTGTCGAGCGTCCGTTGCGCGAGCGCGATGCCTTCTTCCCCCGAACGGATCGCGTAGTAGTTCGACGCGACATTGCCGATCAGCGACAAACGGAACGCGTGCTGCGCGTCGACGGTGGCCAGATACCGGCGCCGCGCCGCTTCGCTGGTATTGCGCACGCGCCCCCAGAAGTCGAGTTCGAACGACGTCACCGCGGCCTGCACGTTGTACTGGTTGAACTGGACCGAGATGTCCGTGTTGTCGAACTCGGGGTCGATCGAACCGAGCGGCGCCTTCGTGCGGGTCGCACCCGCGTTCGCATTGACCTGCGGCAAACGCGCGGCGTTCTGGATGCGATAGAACGCGCGCGCCTGCTCGATGCGCGCGATCGACGCGGCGAGATCGCGGTTGTGCCCGAGCGCGGCCTCGATCAGCAGCTTCAGTCGCGGATCGGCGAAGAAGGTCTGCCAGTCGACTTCGCTTGCCAGATGCGCGGCGGCCGGATTGACGGTCTCCGTCGTATCGAAATGATCGGCGATCGGCAGCGAGGGCTGCTGATACTTCGGCGCAAAGTTGCAGGCGGCGAGCGAGCAGCAGAAGAGGGGCAGCAGCAGGCGCTGATGAAGGCACCGATGAAGGCTCGGATGAAGGCTCTTAGGCATCGCGCTGCCCTCCACCCAATTCGCCCGGCGTGGCCGTCGGCCGATCGTCATCGTCGAGATCGATGCTGCGCTTCTTGCGGCTCAGCCAGCGACGCGCGGCCACGTAGAACAGCGGCGTAAAGAAGATGCCGAACATCGTCGCGGTCAGCATGCTGCCCATCACGCCGGTGCCGACCGCACGCCGGCTCGCAGCGCCCGCACCGGTCGCGAGCACGAGCGGCAGCATGCCCAACACGAACGTGACGCTCGTCATCAGAATAGGGCGCAGACGCTGCTGTGCGCCGTTCTTCGCAGCGGCCAGCGCATCCTTTCCTTCGGCTTCCTCCTTGATCGCGAACTCGACGATCAGAATCGCGTTCTTCGCGGCAAGGCCGATGATCGTCACGAGGCCGATGTTGAAGTACACGTCCGCTGACAGTCCGCGCAGCATCGTCAGCAGTACCGCGCCGATCACGCCGAACGGGATGATCAGCAACACCGCGACCGGAATCGCCCAGCTCTCGTACAGCGCCGCGAGCAGCAGGAACACGACGACGAGCGACAATCCCAGCAGCATGCCGATCTGTCCGCTCGCCTGTTTTTCCTCGAACGCAGTGCCGGTCCATTCGTAGCTCAGGCTGCCGGTCAACACGTGCGACGCGATGCGTTCCATCTCGGCGATCGCCGCGCCGCTCGAACGGCCGGGCGCGGCCTGCCCAGACAGCGTCGCGGACGGAAAGCCGTTATAGCGTTCGAGTTGCTGCGGCCCGGAAATCCAGCGCACGTGCGAGAACGCCGAGAACGGCACCATCTCGCCGCGGTTGTTGCGCAGGCGCAGCGCGCTCACGTCCTCGGCGCGCATGCGTTGCTCGGCGTCAGCCTGCAACAGCACGCGCAGCACGTTGCCCTCGAACACGAAGTCGTTCACGTAGTTCGAACCGAACGTCAGCGCGAGCGCCTGGTTCACCTGACCGATCTGCAGACCGAGCGCGCGCGCCTTCACGCGATCGATCTCGACATACAGCTGCGGCGCCTCCGGCATGCCCTCGGCGCGCACGCCCGCAAGAAGAGGGCTTTGCGACGCCTCGATCATCATGCGCCGCGCGGCCTGTTGCAGCGCTTCGCCGCCGACGCCGCTACGATCCTGGATCTTCATCGTGAAGCCAGTCGCGGTGCCGAGCGACGGAATCGGCGGAGGATCGAGCGCAAAAATGATCGCCTCGGGAATCTGCCGGAACGCGGCATTCGCGCGACGCACCAGCGCGCTCGCCGAATTTTCCTCGCCCGAGCGCTCGTCCCATGGCTTCAGATCGACGAACGACAGCGCAGCCGATTGCCCCTGGCCGAAGAAGCTGAAGCCCGTCACGGACGCGACGTTGCGCACCTGCGGCTGCGTTCGCAAGAACGCCTCGACCTGATCGATCGCACGCTGCGTGCGCTGGTCGGTCGAACCCGGCGGCCCGGTATAGGTGACGAATATGTATCCCTGGTCCTCGGTCGGCAGAAAGCCGGTCGGCAGCCGCGTGAAGAAAAACGCGGTGATCGCGCAGGCCGCGACGAACACCAGCAGCCAGCGCAGCGGCGCGCGCAGCATCGCATCGACGCCGCCGATATAGCGCGTGGTGCCCGCGTCGAGCCCGCGATTGAAGCCGCCGAATACGCCGTGCAGCAGACGTGACGCCGGGTTCTTCGGCCGTTGCTTGGCCGCCGCCTCGCTGCGCAACATCGCCGCGCACAACGCCGCGCCGAGTGTCAGCGCCAGCACCGTCGACAGCAGGATCGACACCGCCAGCGTGACCGAAAACTGCCGGTAGATGCCGCCCGTCGAGCCGGGAAAAAACGCCATCGGAATGAACACCGCGACGAGCACCAGCGTACTCGCGATCGCCGCTCCCGATATCTGCCCGATCGCTTTGACGGTTGCGCGCGGCGCGCCGAGCCCTTCCTCGCGCATGATGCGCGCGACGTTTTCGACGACGACGATCGCGTCGTCGTTGAGGATACCGATCGCGACCACCATGCCGAACAGCGACAGAATGTTGATCGACAGCCCGAACAGATAGAGCCCCGCGCAGGTGCCGATCAGCGCGATCGGCACGACGATCGTCGGGATCACGGTCGCGCGCCAGTCCTGCAGGAACAGGAACACCACGACCGTCACGAGCAGCAGCGCTTCGACCATCGTGCGGATCACGCCCTGCACCGAGGTCGTGATGAACGGCGTGGTATCGAACGGCACGGTCCACGTGACGCCGCGCGGGAAGATCGGCTGTAATTCGCGCATGCGCTGGCGCACCGCGTTGGCGACCGCGAGCGCATTCGCGCCGCTGGCGAGCTGAATCGCGATGCCGGCCGACGCCTTGCCGTTGACGGTGAGCCGGTTGCCATAGCTGTCGTTGCCGAGTTCGACGCGCGCGACGTCGCCCACCCGCACGGTCGAGCCATCCGGATTCGCGCGCACGATGATCTCGCGGAACTGCTCGGGCGTGGTGAAGCGGCTTTGCGTGACGATCTGCGCGGTGAATTCGGAGCCCGGCGCGATCGGCTGATCGCCGAGGCCGCCGCCGGCGGTCTGGCTGTTCTGTTCCTGGATCGCCTGCAGCACCTCGCTTGCCGACAGACCAAAGCCCGCGAGCTTGCGCGGATCGATCCAGATTCGCATCGCGTACGACGAGCCGAACAGCTGCACGTCGCCGACGCCGTCGATCCGGCGCAACTCGTTGACGATGTTGTTCGTCGCGAAGTTGCCCATCGCGACGGCGCTGGTGGAGCTGTCGGTCGCCTGCAACGCAAGCAGCATCAGAAAGCCCGACGACGCCTTCGTCACGCGCACACCGACCTGCCGGACTTCGAGCGGCAGGCGCGGCTCGACGCGGCTCAGACGGTCCTGCACCTGGCTGCGCGCGACGTCGAGATCGGTGCCGGGCTTCAGCACCACGGTGATCTGCATCGTGCCGTTCGAGCGGCTCACCGACGACATGTACAGGAAATTGTCGATGCCGTTCATCTCGTCTTCGACGATCGACGTGACGGTACGCTCGAGCGTGTTCGCGTCGGCGCCGCTGTACACCGCGGCGATGCTGAGCGACGGCGGGGCGACGTCGGGGTACTGCTCGACCGGCAACAGCGCGAGCGCGATCGCGCCGAACAGCACGATGAACAGGGCTATGACCCACGCGAAAACCGGCCGGGCGACGAAGAATCGATTCATCGGCCCGCCCGTCAGTGCGCGGCAGAAGCGGGGGCGGGGGGCGCGGCCGGCTGCGCCGCTGGCGAAGCATCGGGCGCGGGCCGCGCGTCGACGTGCTGACCCGGTTGCACCTTCTGCCAGCCGTCGACGATCAGGCGCTCGCCGGGCTTCAGGCCACCGCGCACGGTCCAGCGTCCTTCGCCCTGTTCGCCTAGATCGATGTTGCGGCGAACCACGGTGCCGTCGTCGGCGACCAGCGCGACGCTCGCAACGCCGTTGTCGAGTTGCACCGCCCGCTCGGGAATACGGATGCCCTGCAGCGTGCCCGCCGCGATGATGCGCCCGCGCACGAACTGCCCCGGCAACAGCGTGCGGTCCGGATTCGCGAAGCGCGCGCGCACCGTCTGCGTGCCGGTCGACGGATCGATGACGAGATCGGCGAAGTCGAGAAAACCGCGCTCGTTGTAGACCTGGCCGTTGGCGAGGATCAGTTGCACCTCGACGTGCTTCATGCTGGTCGGCTTGCGCGCGCCCGACTGGATCTGCTGCTCGACATCGAGCATCACGGTATTCGACTGCGTGAACACCGCGTTGATCGGCGTCAGCTGATTGACTTGCGTGAGCAGCGTTGCCGCGCCCGCGCTGACGAGCGCGCCTTCGGTGACGAGCGCGCGGCCCGCGCGCCCGGCGATCGGCGTGCGTATGATGCAGCGATCCAGCCGCAGTTGCGCAAGCGCAACCGCCGCTTGCGCATCGGAGACATTGGCCTGCGCCTGCTGCATCGTCGCGAGCGCGGCGTCGTATTCCTGCGCGCTGACCGCATGACGGCCGACGAGCGGCTTGAACCGCTCCACGACCGACGCCGCGTTGTCTCGCACGGCGGTCGCGCGCGCGAGCGCGGCCTGCGCCTGCTGCAACTGCGCGCGATAGTCGCTCGCGTCGATCTGGAAGAGCGGGGCGTTGGCCGGCAGGTCCGTGCCTTCCTGATAGAGCGTGCGCTCGACGATGCCATCGACGCGCGCGCGAATCTCGGCGGTGCGCACGGCCTCGATGCGGCCCGGCAACTCGACCACATCGGCGACAGGGGTGGTGGAAACCGTTTCGACCAGCACGGGAACCGGCGGCGGCATCGACGCGGCGGTGGGAGGCTGCGACCGGTCGTTGCAGGCGGCAAGCAGGAGCGGCAAACCGGTAACAAGCAGCGATACGGCACGACTACGCAGGCGGAATGCGGAGCAAAGCAAGCGAAACTCCTTTGATCAAGGCAGTCTTTTTTGCGCGTGAGATCGGTGACGGTTTTACCGGTTTGCGGTCGAATTAACTATTGGGAACGAGTGTGGGCGCGTTAATGCGCGGAAAAATATTTCCGTTGATCCTACCGTGTCTGGGTGGCTTGTCAATTTATTCTTGGTGTCGCGAGCAGGACCAGGCTTCGCGCTCGCAAACGCGGCACCACGTGGATCGCCGGATAGAGACGCAGCGCGCATGTCCAAAGAGACCGGCAGGTTGAATGGCAATCGTCAATTACATGTCAATTGCCATCCGGTAATCGCGGCTATTTAAAGGCATGCAATTGTCACTGAATAACAGTCACGTACGCTTGCGCTCCGGATGGCGCAACACCGAATGATTGCGGCCGTATGACAGATAAATCGTCATGCCGATCACGAGCCACACGACGAGACGCAGCCACGTGACGAGCGGCAGGCCGACCATCAGCAGCAGGCAGAACAGGATGCCGAGCACTGGCACGACCGGTACGCCGGGTGCCCGGAATGGACGCGCCGCCTCGGAGTCGCTGCGCCGCAGATAGATCACCGCGCCGCACACGAGCACGAACGCGAACAGCGTGCCGATGCTGACCATCTCGCCGAGTACGCCGATCGGCGTCAGCGCCGAGACGATCGCGACGACCGTGCCGATCAGGATCTGGCTCAGATAAGGTGTGTGCAGACGCAGATGCACCTTCGCGAAAAAGTGCGGCAACAGACCGTCCTGCGACATCGTGAAGAAGATGCGGCTTTGTCCATAGAGCAGCACGAGTATGACGGTGGTCAGCCCCGTCAACGCGCCGATTTTGATCAGTATCGCGAACCACGTGAGCCCGATCGTGTCGACGCCCTTGGCGATCGGATCGGGAACGTTCAGCTCGGTGTACGGAACGAGGCCGGTCAGCACGGCGGCAACGAGGATGTACAGCACCGTGCAAATCACCAGCGAGCCGAGAATGCCGATCGGCATGTCGCGCTGCGGCTGTCGCGCCTCCTGCGCGGCGGTCGACACCGCATCGAAGCCGATGAACGCGAAGAACACCACGGCCGAGCCGCGCAGAATGCCGCTCATGCCGAAACTGCCGAACTGGCCGGTGTTGGCAGGAATGAACGGATGCCAGTGTTCCGGCTTGATGAAAAACACGCCGATCGCGATGAACGCGACCACCACGGTCAGCTTGACCGCGACCATCACGTTGTTCAGGCGCGCCGATTCCTTGGTCCCCAACACGAGCAACGTGGTCAGGATTGCGATGATCACCACCGCCGGCAGGTTGATCACGCCGGTGACCGTCGAGCCATCGGCCAGTTTGACGACGGTGCCGGGGGCGGCGGCGAGGGTAGCTGGGATGTCGATACCGACGTTGCGCAACAGGCTCACGATATAGCCGGACCAGCCGACCGCGACGGTCGCGGCGCCCATCGCGTACTCGAGGATCAGATCCCAGCCGATGATCCACGCAAAGATTTCGCCGAGCGTCGCATACGTGTACGTGTAGCTGCTGCCGCACACGGGCAGCATCGCCGCGAGCTCCGAATAGCACAGGCCGACGAACGCGCACGCGATGCCGCCCAGGATGAACGACAGCGTGATGGCCGGCCCCGCGAACTGCGCGGCGGCGGTCCCCGTCAGCACGAAGATGCCGGCGCCGATGATCGCGCCGATGCCCATCGCGGTGATACTCGTCGCGCCCAGCGTTTTGGACAGATGACGGCCTTCTTCGACGTCGGCGCTGGCGACGATCTCAGCGATGGTTTTGCGTGCCATGTAACCGGTATCGGCCATGATGAGTCGTCCCTTTTCAGTGTTGATTAGGCACGAACCGGTCGGACCGCCATCGGCTCGCGGAGCACGACAAAAACATCCGTCGCCGCGCACGGCAACGGTCACGGCAAGTGCGAAGAAAGCGTCTTACGGAAAAAGTCTGGATTCAGTCTATGCCGGATTAAAAGCAAAGTGAAATCGGCTTGCTTCGACGGGGCGATAGGGCAGTGACGTGGCCGGCGCGCGCAGCAGCGGCGTGCTGTGCGCCGGTGTGCATTTGTGCATTGCGATCCCGCATGCGGACGCCTGCTGTCCGATGCAGTAGAACTTACGATGTGCGCCTGCGATACCGGCAAGGAAAGGTGGCGATTCCAGCCTTGCGAGGCGGACCTCAGCCGATACGCCCGCGCCGCAGCACGCCGCTCAGGCCGAGCGAGTGACCGGGGTCGTAGTAGTGAATCAGGAGCGTGCGCCGCTGCCCGTTCTGTACGTCGAGGTTCGCATGCTGAAGCGCAAAGCCGTTGAATTCGTAGACGCTGCCCGGTTTGACCGGAATGCGCTTGCAGTTGCCCACACGCAGATCATGCAGGGTATGCCAGCTGCGCCAACTGAGCGGCAGGCTATGCAGGAAACCATGCCGCATCTTGCAGATCACGTTGGTCAGCGTCGTGACCGACAGGCGCGGTTTGCAATACATCACGAGATCGCCGTTGTGAACGCCGTCGGGTGCGAGCTGAAGCGGAATCAGCAGCGTCAGCAGGTGCGAGTCGTAGTGGCGGCAGTGGCTCTCCGCCAGCGAAGCCTTGCTCGCGCAACGCAGTACGTGGAACGGCTCGGCCGGTAAGTTTGTCTGCCCGATCCTGGCGGCCATCGCGCGCGCATTCGCGCAGATCGACTGCTCGAGTTCGCGAAAGGCCTGAACGCCACGCAGCATCCCGGCAATCTTCGCGCCGGATTGCGAGCGCGGAGCGGTCGTGTCAAATAAATGGTCGATGAACTGGTTGATTTCGGCGATCGTCTCCTGGGGAATTACGTCGTCAAAAGATTTCAGGGCGACGCTTTGGTCGATTCGGATCCGGTTAATCTCAGTGTGCCCACGCACGTCTGTCAGGGTGTCCATAGCCCAAATTCCATTCGTTTTTTTGCGCTACAACCGTAATGAAAAATATTCCCTACTAGCCGCGCACAATGTGCGGCAGCGTACGTAAAGTCCTCAGGTCATTGATTCCGATCATTAAATCTAAAGTCGGACTTCTCTGGCTGCTTTTCTAAACTCGTTACGAGAATTTGGAAATGGCTCGACTGCGGCGATGCGCGCCGGCGTTCGACGAAATGCGGAAATAATGACTCGATCTCCAAATTCGAATTTGTCGAGGCCATTTTGAAATGTCCGCTGTGCGGCTCGTTAGAAATGTCCGATGTTGTAGGGGTTCAAGGTCTGTCTTTCATGGTTTTCATTCCGTGCAGTGTTGAAGGATTCGGTTTGAATGGGCAG
>NZ_JAYMRT010000013.1:0-252028 GCF_038900515.1 Burkholderia sp. JPY481 | reverse complement strand
CCGCGTCGAGGTCGAGCGCCTGCCCCGCGCCCGCCTCCGTGATGTGGATGCCACCGTGCCACATGCCCTTGCGGCTGACGAGATACGAGCCGGACGGCTCGTTCGTGGCAAGAAGGCGGTAAATGTCATGCTCGTCGGTGAAACGGGTGGATGCACTGGCATTGCCTTGCGCCTTGCGCAGAAACGGAAAGGCAAAGGCCAGTTGCTTGAGAGCCGGTGGTTTTGGGGTGTGCGGGTTATGTGGTGCCGAGTTGCTCGTCATTGGCTCGGTGCACTCCTGAAAGGATTGGGGTACACCACACTATGACGGCCGGCTGACAGCGTCGATTAGCCAAACTCTGAAATTGTTCGAACAATTGTCAAGCCGAGAAGTTCGCTTGAGGTTCGCCAAGGTCGCGAAGCTGGTCCTAAAACGGAGCGCTATGGGTCATGAATGATTCGGAGAAGAAGGCGCTGTCCGGCGGCCAATACCGGGCCGCGGCAGCGCTGCTATCGCTGATCGACAGTCAGACTGCGCGGCGGCACAACATCGGTTAATTCCAAGGTGACAAAACAAGGGTACGCGAGCGTGCATGGAAAAGCGCAGGTCACGCCTATAGCGCACGCCGACCATCGCAATCGCGTAAAGCGGCGCCCATGCGCCGCTTTACCATTCATCAAGCCGCCAGCACCTCAACGATCTTGCGCTGGAACGCCTTCCCGTCGCTGTCGAACAGATGACAATGCTCCGGCGTCGCGCCGAGCTTTTGCGTATTGCCTTTCGCATGACGTTCGAGCGGCGGAATCCGCGCGATCAATCCGTCCGGCGCGACGCTCGACTCCGCGTACAGATATGCGGCATCGCCGAGCGATTCGACCGTCATCGTGCGTGCCTCGATACCGTCCTCGGTCGTGCTGACGTGCAGGTGCTCGGGGCGAATGCCGACCGTCACCTTGTCGCCCTGCTTCGCCGCTCCGGGCTCGACCGACACACGCTGCGTCTCGCCCGTCTCGTAACGCACCGTGACGCCATCGCGCGACACCGACTGCACGACGCCTTCCATGAAGTTCATCTTCGGCGAACCGATGAAGCCTGCGACGAAACGGTTCGCGGGCGCGTGATACAGCATCGTCGGGCTGCCGACCTGCTCCAGATTGCCCGCCGACAACACGACTATTTTGTCGGCCAAAGTCATCGCCTCGACCTGATCGTGCGTCACGTAGATCATCGTCGTCTTCAGCTCGTCGTGCAGGCGCGCGAACTCGAGGCGCATCTTCACGCGCAGCGCGGCGTCGAGATTCGATAGCGGCTCGTCGAACAGAAACACCTTCGGCTTGCGCGTGATCGCGCGGCCGATCGCGACGCGCTGCCGCTGCCCGCCCGACAACTGCTTGGGCTTGCGATCGAGCAGATGGTCGATATGCAGAATCTTCGCCGCGTTGCGCACGGCCGCGTCGATCTCCGGCTTCTTCGCGCCGGCGAGCTTCAGGCCGAACGCCATGTTGTCGTAAAGGGTCATGTGCGGATAAAGCGCGTACGACTGGAACACCATCGCGATGCCGCGCTTGGCCGGCGGCACGTCGTTCATGCGCACCGCGTCGATGTTCAGATCGCCGCCCGTGATGTCCTCGAGGCCCGCGATCATCCGCATCAGGGTCGATTTGCCGCAACCGCTCGGCCCGACGAACACGACGAACTCGCCATCGGCGATGTCGAGATTGATGTCGCGCATCACTTCGTTGTCGTCGTAGGCCTTTCTGATGTTGCGCAAGGTTACGCTTGCCATGATGTGTCTCCGTGTAATGCCGTTCGATGCTGCTCGTTACTTCGTGCTGCTACCTGATGCCGTGTCGTGTCGCGTTCGTTCGCGCCCTCATGGCGCCGCGGCCGCCGCGGACAGTGTCCATTGCGCGACGAGGTCGGGCAACTGCCGCATGTCGTCGAACACATGACGCGCGCCCGCCGCATGCAGACGGTCGATCTGCGCATCGCTCGCATGACCGCCGCCGATAAACCCCAGCACCGCCATGCCCGCCGTGGCCGCCGCCGTGACGCCCGTCACGCTGTCCTCGACGACGAGGCACGCGGCAGGCGCGAGCCCGAAGCCTTGCGCCGCCGCCAGATACACGTCCGGCGCGGGCTTCGGATTCGGCACCGCGTCGGCGCAGAACAGCCGCTCGCCGAAGAACCGCTTCAGGCCCGTGCGCGCCAGTACCGTCTCGACGTACGGCCGGAAGCTATTGCTCGCGCAGCCTTTGACGAGGGGCACCTGGGTCAGCGCCATCTCGATGCCGTCGACCGCGGGCGCATCGATCGCCGCCGCTTCGACCGCGCGGCGGATCGCATCGATATCGTCGGCGCCGAGCTGCTGGCCGAGCTGCGTCGCGGTGTCTTGCAACACGCGCTCGATGCGCAGCCCGAGCAGCGGCAGCACGACCGGCTCGACGTCGACGCCGGGCCAGCGCGCCTCGAGCTCATGCACCAGCATGCGCGCAGCCACCGCTTCGCTGTCGATCAGCACGCCGTCGCAATCGCAGATCAACGCATATCGCGCGATGCCCGGACCCGCCGTCGGGTCCGCCATCACTTGACCGCCCCGAACGTGAGGCCGCGCACCAGCTGCTTCTGCGACAGCCAGCCGACGATCAGGATCGGCGCGACCGCCAGCAACGAAGCAGCCGACAACTTCGCCCAGAACAATCCTTCAGGACTCGAATACGATGCGATGAACACGGTCAATGGCGCGGCGTTCGAGCTCGACAGGTTGATGCTCCAGAACGCCTCGTTCCACGCGAGAATCACGAGCAGCAGCGCGGTCGACGCGAGTCCGGGCAGCGCCATCGGCATCAGCAGATAGACGATCTCCTGCCATGTCGCCGCGCCGTCGATGCGCCCGGCTTCGAGAATGTCGCGCGGAATTTCGGCGAAGTACGTGAACGCCATCCAGACCGCGATCGGCAGATTGATCAGCGTGTAGACGATGATCAGACCCGACACCGTATCGAGCAGGCCGCTGTTTTTCCACAGCAGATAGATCGGCACCAGCACGCCAACCGACGGCATCATCTTCGTCGACAGCATCCACAGCAGCACCTTCTGCGTGCGGTGCGTCGGGAAGAACGCCATCGCGTACGCACAAGGCACCGCGAGGATCAGGCACAGCAGCGTGACGCCGACCGAGATCAGCACCGAGTTCCACGCGAACGCGAAGTAGTTGCTGCGCGCGAACACTTCGCGGAAGCTGTCGAGCGTCGGCATGAAAAACAGCGACGACGCGTAGGCCTGCTGCTCGGTCTTGAACGCGGTGATCGTCATCCAGAAGATCGGGAAGAACAGCAGCAGCGCGACGAGCCACGCGATCACGCCGGGAATACCGCGGCGAATCGTGTCGAACGGCGATTTGGTCGGCACCGCGACGGGCTGCGTCGTCGATGCCGCAGTGGAGGCAACGTGGCTCATTTTTCGTACTCCCCTTTCAGGTTCTTCGCGAGCATCCGCACGAGGAAGAACGACACGATGTTGGCCAGCACGACCGCAAGAATACCGCCCGCCGATGCGAGACCGACGTCGAACTGTTGCAGGCCGAGCGAGAAGATCAGGTACGACAGCGTGGTGGTCGCATTGCCCGGACCGCCGCCCGTGGTCGTGTAGATCTCGGCGAAGATCGACAGCAGGAAAATCGTCTCCATCATCACGACGACCGCTATCGCGCGTCTCAGATGCGGCAGTGTGATGTAGAAGAACATCGAGAACGGACCCGCGCCGTCGATCTTCGCGGCTTCCTTCTGCTCCTGGTCGAGCGACTGGATCGCCGTGAACAGGATCAGGAACGCGAACGGCAGCCACTGCCATGCGACGATCATGATCACCGCGGTCAGCGGATAGTCGGCGAACCAGTCGATCGGCTGCATGCCGAGCGCACGCATGCCCTGCGCGACGAGGCCATACACCGGGTGCAGGATCATGTTCTTCCAGATCAGCGCGCTGACGGTGGGCATCACGAAGAACGGTCCGATCGCGAGCAGGCGCGCGATGCCCTGCCCGTAGAATTTGCGATCGAACAGGATCGCCATCAGCACCCCGCCGACCACGGTGATCACGAGCACCCACACGATCAGCTCGATCGTGTGCGCAATCGACGGACCGAACGACGGATCGGTGGCGAGATAGCGGTAGTTGTCGAAACCGGCGAAACCGCGCAGATCGGGATTCAGCAGGTTGTAGTGCGAGAACGAAAACCAGATCGTCATCGCGAGCGGAATGACCATCCACAGCACGAGAACGCTGACCGACGGCGCCACGAGCCAGCGGGCCGAATTGGCCTTACGCTCCTCGCGTTCTTTTTCTGTCTGGGGATGGGCGTGCATCAAAGGTAGGCGCAAAGGACGCATGATGGACCACCTGTTCGGTAATGCGCGGAGCGTTCGCCCGAGCCGCGTGCGTGCGACGCGGCGTGCCGTGCTGAATGGCACACGGCGCGCGCCGCATCGCTTACGGCGCAGACCAACGGCCGCCCTGCTTCATGAGCCGCATCGGTCGATGCGGCGGGCCTGCCGGGTTACAGCAGCGCAGTTACTTCTGCGCAGTTATTTCTGATAACCCGCCTGCTTGACCGCGCGGTCCGCGGCCGCGTTGCCGGCGGCGAGCGCCTGATCGACCGTCATCTGACCTGCGATCGCGCCGGAGATGCTCTGCCCGACCACCGTGCCGAACGACTGGAACTCAGGAATTCCGACGAACTGCACACCGGTGTACGGGACCGGCTTCGAGGTCGGATGATCCGGGTCGGCGGTCTGGATCGCCTTCAGCACGAAGTCGCCGAACGGCGCGGCCTGCTTGTACTCGGGGCGCGCATAGGTGGACTGGCGCGTGCCCGGGGGCACCGAGGCCCAGCCTTCGTCCTTCGCGACCATTTCAATGTACTCCTTCGAGGTCGCCCACTCGATGAACTTCTTCGCCGAATCGGCCTGCTTCGACGACTTCGGAATCGCCAGCGCCCACGCCCACAGCCAGTGCGAGCCCTTCGGCGTGACCGCGACCGGCGCCGCGGCGAAGCCGACCTTGTCGGCGATCTGCGACTGCTGCTTGTTGTACAGCATGCCGGCCGCGACCGTCGCGTCGATCCACATCGCGCACTTGCCGGACGACATCAGCGTCAGGTTTTCGTTGAAGCCGTTCGAGCTCGCTCCCGGAGGGCCGTCCTTCTTCAGCAGATCGACGTAGAACGTCATCGCCTTCTTCCATTCCGGCGAGGTCAACTGCGCGTTCCACTTCTCGTCGAACCAGCGGCCGCCGAACGTGTTCACGACCGTCGTGCCGTACGCCATGTTCTCGCCCCAGCCCGCCTTGCCGCGCAGGCAGATGCCGTATTGCTCCTTGGACTTGTCGGTGAGCTTGTCGGCGAATTGCGCGATCTGGTCATAGGTCGGCTGGTCGGGCATCTTCAGGCCGGCCTTGTCGAACAGATCCTTGCGGTAATAGGTCATCGAGCTTTCGACGTAGAACGGCAGCGCATACAGCTGGCCGTTCGCGGACAGGCCGTCGCGGGCCGTCTTCACGACGTCGTTCAGGTCGTAGTTCGCGGGCAGGTTCGTGATCGGCGCGAGCCAGCCGCGCTTGCCCCATTGCGGCGTTTCGTACGCGCCGATCGTCATCACGTCGAACTGGCCGCTGCCGGTCGTGATGTCGGTCGTCGCGCGCTGACGCAGCACGTTTTCTTCGAGGATCACCCAGTTCAGCTTGATGTCCGGATTCGCTTTTTCGAACGCCGGCGACAGCTTCTTCAGCTCGATCATGTCCGGATTGTTCAGTGTCGCGATCGTCACCGTCGCCGCCGACGCGCTCAGCGCGAAGCAGGTAGCCGCGCCGGCACCGGCCGCCTTCAGCGCGAATTTGAAAGCTGGTTTCATGGTTGTCTCCTTTCTCATACGTTATGTGATGCTGCGTTCGTTTGACGGAATGACGCGCCGCTCGGAGCAGCCAACGTGCCCGCTTACTGCTCTTGGTTCAGCTCATCCAGTTGCCGCCGTCGACGTTCAGCGTCTGCGCGGTGATGTAGTCAGCATCGGCAGACGCGAGGAACAGCGCGGCGCCGGTCAGGTCGTCGGGCACGCCCATGCGGCCGAGCGGCACGGCCTCGCCGACGAGGCGCTTCTTCTCGCCGAGCGGCCGGTTCTCGTAGCGTGCGAACAGCGCGTCGACCTCGTTCCACATCGGCGTGTCGACGACGCCCGGCGCGATGCCGTTTACATTGATCTTATGCGGAGCGAGCGCGAGCGCCGCGGACTGCGTATAGCTCAACACCGCCGCCTTGGTCGCGCAGTAGTGCGACACGAGCGCCTCGCCGCGCCGGCCGGCCTGCGACGACATGTTGATGATCTTGCCGCCATGGCCCTGCTCGACCATCTGCCGCGCGACCGCCTGCATCAGGAAGAACATGCCCTTCACGTTGACCGCGAACAGGCGGTCGAACACGTCCCAGGATTCGTCGAGGAGCGGGCGCATGTCGAACAGCGCCGCGTTGTTGAACAGGATGTCGATCTGGCCAAAGCAGCCGAGCGTGCTCGCGACGATGCGCTCGATGTCCTCGCGGCGCCGGACGTCGGCGCTGACGCTCAACACGCGTTCGCCATAGGTGCCGCGTAGCGCGCCGCCGATGCTGTCCGTCGGCTTCACGTCGACCAGCACGCAGCGCGCGCCTTCGTCGAGATAGCGCAAGGCTACCGCTTCACCGATACCGCTGGCCGCGCCCGTCAGAATGGCGACCTTGTCCTGCAATCGTGCCACTGCCTGTCTCCGGTTCGTTTTTGCATTTTGGCGCGTAGTGAGCGAACGCTCATCGCGCGATCAATTGCTCGGCTGGTGATCGAATGATCGGATACGAGCCGGGTCATGTCAAGGCACGCGGACGAATTTCGATGGTGCAGCGCGGCAGGCTTCACACCACGCGACGATTCGCGCTGCTGACAAAAAATCGCGATACGTTATATCATTTCGACCTCGCCGCCCGCCCGGGGGCCGCCACGCCAGGAGATTCACACCGATGACTACCTCGCTCGCCGAACAGCACGCCATGCGGCTCGCGCATGCGGACGCGCACGCCGCGGCGCAGGGGCTCGCGCTGACGCCGCTGCGTCGCCAGGTGTACGCGGCGATCGTCGCGAGCGAGCGGCCGGTCGGCGCATACGAGTTGCTCGACGCGCTCGCGCCCGAGCGCGGTCGCATGCCGCCGACCACCGTCTATCGCGCGCTCGACTTCCTCGTCGCGCATGGCTTCGTGCATCGGATCGAATCGAAGAACGCGTTCGTCGCCTGCTGCGAAATCGGCGTGCCGCATCGCAGCCAGTTCCTGATGTGCGACGGCTGCGGCGCCACCGTCGAAATTCCCGGCGACGAACTCGCCGATCGCCTGTCGCACAGCGCGCCCGCGCATGGCTTTGAGGTGCATCGCCAGGTGATCGAGTTGAGCGGCCTTTGCGGGCCATGTGCGCGAGCGGCGAAGCCTGGCGGCGGAGCAGCAGGCGTTTCGTCGTGATCAGGCGCGCGGCGCCGCGCTGTATCTGGCCTTGCCACCCCGAGTAGCTCATTCAAACTCTCAAGTAGCAGGAAACAACGATGAAAACGATCCGCTTGATGTTGTCCAGCGCGCAGCGCGCGCTGAAGGGTTCGATGTCTGTACGCACCCATCTGCGCGCATGTCTGCTCACGCTCGCGCTCGCGCTCGCGGCGCTCGGCTTCGGCCAGGGCGCGTTCGCCGCCGACGCGAAGATTCCTGTCGTCGCCGCGGAGAATTTCTATGGCGACGCGGTGCGGCAACTCGGCGGCGATCGTGTCGACGTGACCAGCATCCTCAACAACCCGGACCAGGACCCGCATCTGTTCGAAGCGAGCCCGGCCACCGCGCGCGCGTTGCAGCATGCGAGCCTCATCGTCTACAGCGGCGCCGACTACGATCCGTGGATGGCGAAGCTGCTGGCCGCGTCGAAAGGCGCGGAGCGCACGGTGATCGTCGCGGCCGATCTGGTGGGCAAAAAAGGCGGCGACAATCCGCACCTGTGGTACGACCCGGCGACGATGCCGAAAGTCGCGCGCGCGGTCAGCGACGCGCTCAGCGCTACTGACCCGGCGCACAAGTCGGCGTACGATGCGAACCTCGCGAAGTTTCTCGATTCGCTGAAGCCGATCGACGCGAAGGTCGCCGAGCTGCACGGCCGCTATGCGGGCCTGCCGGTCACGGCGACCGAGCCGGTGTTCGGCTATATGTCGGACGCGATCGGCCTGAACATGCGCAACCAGCGCTTCCAGCTCGCCGCGATGAACGACACCGAAGCGAGCGCGGCCGATATCGCCGCGTTCGAACGCGATCTGCGCGAGCGGCGCGTGCGCGTGCTGATCTACAACAGCCAGGCCACCGAGGCGCTGACCCGACGCATGCTGAAGCTCGCGCAACAATCGAAGGTACCGACGATGAGCGTCACCGAAACCCTGCCGGCCGGCAAGACCTATCAGACGTGGATGCTGACGCAGCTCGACGCGCTGCAGAAGGCGCTCGCGGCGGGTGATACGAACGGCGCGAACGGTGCGGCCAACGCGAAAGGACAAACTCCATGACTCCGACTGGCCATCGAACGCCAGCAAGTGCGCCAGCAGGCGCACCCACCGCGCGCCGCGACACGCCCGTGCTCGAACTCGACAACGTAACGCTCGATCTGGGCGGCCGCACGATCCTGCGTGACACGAGCTTCGTCGTGAACCAGGGCGAGTTCATCGGTGTGCTCGGGCCGAACGGCGCGGGCAAGACGACGCTGATGCGCGCGGTGCTCGGCCTCGTGCCGGCCGCGGCCGGCGCGATTCGCGTGCTCGGGCAGACGGTCGAGCGCGGCAACGCGTCGATCGGTTATATGCCGCAGACGCGCAGCGCACTCGCCGGCCGCCGTGTGCGCGGCCGCGATTTCGTCGCGATGGCCGCCGATGGTCATCGCTGGGGCTTGCCGCATGCGGATGCGAAAACGCGCGCTGACGTCGATCGGGTGCTCGAGCTCGTCGGCGGCACGAATCTCGCGAAGCGGCCGCTGTCGGAGTTGTCGGGCGGCGAACGGCAGCGGCTCCTGCTCGCGCAATGCCTGCTCGGTAATCCGAAACTGCTGCTGCTCGATGAACCGTTGATCAGTCTCGATCCGCATCACCAGAAGAGCGTCGTCGAACTCGTGCGGCGCGTGCAGCGGGAGCTCGGCATCGCGGTGCTGTTCTCCGCGCATGAACTCAATCCGCTGCTGAACTCGATCGATCGCGTGCTGTATCTCGGCAGCGGCGTCGCGGCGCTCGGCACCGTCGATGAAGTCATCACGCGGCCGGTGTTGTCGCGTCTGTACGGCTCGCCGATCGACGTGATGCGCGTGAACGGCCGCATCTTCGTGATGTCTGGCGGCGTCGAAGTGGAAAAGCACGATCACGAGCACGAACACGACGAGGACGGCGGACATACGCACTCGCACGACCACGGCCACGGTCATTCGCACGGCCACTCACACAGTCACTCGAACCCGCACGACTCACGCGACGGACACAAGCACGATGTTTGAATACGATTTCATGGTGAACGCATTCGCGGCGTCGGGGATCGTCGCGGTGCTGGCCGGCGTGGTCGGCTATTTTCTGGTGATGCGCGGACAGACGTTCGCGGGCCACGCGCTGTCGCATGTCGGCTTCACCGGCGCGACCGGCGCGGTGCTGATCGGCATCTCGCCGATCTGGGGGATGATCGGCTTCACGCTCGCGGCCGGTGTCGGCATGGGCGCGCTCGGCGAACGGCTCGCCGGCCGCGATGTCGCGATCGGCGTGATCCTTTCCTTGTCGCTCGGCTTCGGGCTGCTGTTTCTGCACTTCTTCACCGCGTATGCGACGCAGGTGACGGCGCTGCTGTTCGGCAACGTGCTCGGCGTCAATGCATCGACGCTCGGGGTGCTTGCCGCGCTCGGTGTAGTAAGTCTCGTGGCGCTCGCGGCGATTATGCGGCCGCTGCTGTTCGCGTCGCTGCAACCGGAGCTGGCCGAAGCGAAGGGCGTGTCGCTGCGCCGCGTGTCGGTGCTATTTCTCGCGATCGCCGCGCTGGCCGTTGCCGCCTGCACGCAGATCGTCGGCGTGCTGCTCGTGTTCACGCTGATGGTGGGCCCGGCCGCCGCCGCGCAGAACCTGAGCACGCGGCTGTCCACCGGTCTCGTGCTCGCGGCCGCGTTCGCACTCGCGCAGGCGTGGCTCGGCTTGACGCTCGCGTTCTATACCGATTGGCCGACGAGCTTCTGGATCACCGTGCTATCGGCGGCGGTGTATGGCGGCAGTCTGCTGAAGCGGCATTGAGAGACGCTTTCGTCGAACGCATGAAAAACGGCGGCACGTGATGTGCCGCCGTTTTTTCATTTAGCGCCGTGTTTTACGAGGTTTTTCAGCCGAGCAACACCTTCGCGTGATGCGCGAGATGATCCTCGATGAACGTCGAGATGAAGTAGTAGCCGTGGTCGTAGCCTTCGTGCCGGTGCAACGTCAATGGCTGCCCCGCGGCCTTGCACGCCGCTTCGAACACGTCGGGATTGAGCTGCGTGGGCAGGAACTGATCCGCGAGTCCCTGATCGACGAGAATCCCTGTTGCGAACTTGCGCGTCGCGTGCGCGACCAGCTCGCTCGCGTCGTACTGGTTCCACGCTTCACGGTTCTCGCCGAGATAGCCGCTGAACGCCTTCTCGCCCCACGGACAACGCATCGGCGCGGCGATCGGCGCGAACGCCGACACCGACCGATAAATATCCGGATTGCGCAGCGCGAGCACCAACGCGCCGTGCCCGCCCATCGAGTGACCGAAGATGCCGAGGCGCGCGCCGTCGACCGGTAATTCGTTTACGACCGTCTCGCGCAGTTCATCCCGCACGTATGAATACATCCGGTAGTTCGTGGACCACGGCTCCTCGGTCGCGTCCACGTAAAAGCCCGCGCCGACGCCGAAATCCCACGCATCGCTCTCGCCTGGCACACCCGCGCCGCGCGGACTCGTGTCCGGCGCGATCAACGCGATGCCGTGCTGTGCCGCGAAGCGCTGCGCGCCGGCCTTGATCGGAAACGTTTCTTCCGTGCAGGTCAGTCCGGCCAGATAGAACAACGCCGGCACACGTCCCGCGTTCTCATGCAATGCCTGCGGCGGCAGATAGACCGAGAAGCGCATCGGCAGACCGATCGCGCGCGACTCGTGCCGGTAAAAACGCTGCTCGCCGCCATGACAGGCGTGCGACGATAGTAGTTCAAGCATCGTGACATTCCTCGTTTAGTAGAGCACGGCCGAGCGGATCGACTCGCCCTTCTTCATCAGGTCAAAGCCCTCGTTGATGCGCTCGAGCGGCAGACGGCGGGTGATGGAGTAGTCAGTCTGGCAGATGCCCGTCGCCTTCACCTCGATCAGGACTTCACCGGCGCGCGCGCCTTCGAGATCGACTTCCTCGATGGTCAACGGGGCGCCGGCTTTCCATGCGATTGCTGCTTTGCTCTTCATCGTCAATGCTCCTCCGAGTCCGTGAGTGCGTGAATGCGTGAATGCGAAATGGGCATCGCATGCCCGGCGACCACGTGGCGCGCGAAAAGCGTAATGGTATTGCATAGTGCGCGAAGGCTGCCCCGCCGATGGCTGCGCTCCGCGCCGCGTTCGACGCCGCCGCTGCTACTGCGCTTCGCGCGACGCCCCGCCACCGAACCACGGCTCGACCCGGCCATACAGATCGACGAAGCGCGCGTAGCGCTCGGCAAGCGCCGCATCGCCATGCGGACCCGCAACGCGCGTCGCGCCCGGCGCGAGCGCGGCGAGATCGCGCGTTAGCCAGTGGCCGCACGCGAGGCCGCCGAGGATCGCCGCGCCGCGCGGCGCTGCGTTCGGGCAATTGACCGCGTGCAGCTCGACGTCGAGCGCATCGGCGAGCAGTTGCCGCCAGCGCGCATCGACGGAGCCGCCGCCCGCGAGCTTGAGCGCCGTCACCTGCGCGCCGCTCGCGCGAATCGCGTCGAGCCCCGCGCGCAACGAGAATGCGACGCCCTCGAACGCGGCGCGCATCATCGCCCCACGCGTATGCTCGAGCGATAAACCGAGCCAGCCGCCGCGCGCCTGCGGGTTCAGCCACGGCGTGCGCTCGCCGGTCAGGTACGGCAGGAAAGTCAGCGTCGACGCGGCGTGACCCGTTGCATCGGCGGCTGCGTCAGCCGCATCGTCGAATGCGTCGCGGTAAGCCTCCGCCCACTTATACGACAGCCACCCGCGCACCCGCTCCAACGCAATGCCGACGTTCTGCATCGCCGCCATCCGATACCAGTGATCGCTCGCCGCGCGATAGCGGTGCAAACCCTTCAGCGGCGCCGGTTTGTCGTTCGCGAGCACCACGATCTGTCCGCCGGTGCCGGTCGTCAGCAGCGCGTCGCCGTCCTGCGCGAGTCCGCTGCCGAGCGCCGCGCACGGCGTGTCCGCGGCGCCGGTCGCGAGCACGATACCGGCCCGCAAGCCGAGTGCCTGCGCGGCCTGCGGCGACAGCGCGCCCGACGCCGCATACGATGACGCCAGCGGCGCGAACCACTCGCGCGGAATCTCCAGACGCGCCAGCAGCGCCGTGTCCCACGCGCCGGCGGGATCGGCGAGCGCGGTCGCGCACGCATCGGACGCATCGGTCACGCACGCGCCGCCGAGCGCGACGCGCAGCCAGTCTTTCGGCTGGAGCGCCCAGCGCGTGCGACGCGCGGCTTCCGGTTCATGCAGCACGAGCCAGCGCAGCAACGGACCAGCCATGCCGGGCGCGACCGGATTCGGTTGCGGGTTGGGCCATGCGTCGAGCACGGCGAGCGCGCGCGAGTCGGGCCACAGCATCGCGCGCCGCACCGCCGCGCCGTTTGCATCGAGTAGCACGACGCCGTGCATCTGACCGGAGAAGCCGATCGCGCGCACGCCATCACGCAGCTCGCGGGGCAGGCCCGCCATCGCATCGACGAGCGCGTTCCACCACGTCTCGACGTCGATTTCGGCCCAACCCGCGTGCGGCGTAACGAGCGCATAAGCGACGCTCGATACCGCCTGCTCGCGTCCATGTTCGTCGACGATTGCCGCTTTCAGGGAGCCGGTGCCGAGGTCGATGCCGAGAAAACTCATGAGCGCAGGGACGTTGAAATGAGGATGAGGAAAGAGCCCGCGAGGCTGGCGACGAGACCGGCAAGTGGAGCAAATAAACCTGGCCGCGGCGACACCGAGAACGCCCGGCGAACGGGTCGAAAAACTCGCGGAAATTAGCCCGTTCGCGGGTTAACCCCGTCGTGCGGCGAGCGTCGTCAAAACTGGACTATGCGGGAAGCGTGATACACGCCATTGATTCTCACACATATCCCCGCCGGCGACGAAGCCGCGCCGCGCACGCGACGCACCGCGTCGGCAATCGCCGCCGCATAGGGCTCGCCGCCGCTGCACTGCTGATCCGCGCCACGCGTGGCTTCGATTTGCCTTTCAAAATAGGCCTGTGCATATCGTCGCCGGGAATGCCGGAATAGCCACGTATGGTCTTGTTGCGGCTTTTCGTCCCCGATACCTTGGAGTCATCCCAAAACGAGATGGTGGAGACAGACAATATGCAAGCGAACACGGTTCACCCGTGCGACGAGCGCCTACCGGCCGGCCAGTTGCTTACTCTCGGCATCCAGCACGTGCTGGTCATGTACGCTGGCGCGGTCGCGGTGCCGCTGATCATCGGCGCCGCGCTGAAGCTGCCGAAAGACCAGGTCGCGTTCCTGATCAGCGCCGATCTCTTTTCCTGCGGCATCGCCACGCTGATCCAGACGCTCGGACTGTGGATCTTCGGCATCCGTCTGCCCGTCATCATGGGCTGCACGTTCGCGGCCGTCGGCCCGATGGTCGCGATCGGCACTAATCCTTCGCTCGGCCTCCTCGACATCTTCGGCTCGACGATCGCGGCCGGCGTGATCGGCATTCTGCTCGCGCCCGCGGTCGGCAAGCTATTGCGCTTCTTCCCGCCGGTCGTGATCGGCGTGGTGATTTCGGTGATCGGTTTGTCGCTGATGGAAGTCGGCATCAACTGGGCGGCAGGCGGTGTCGGCAATCCCGAATACGGCAATCCGGTCTACCTCGGCCTGTCGCTGCTCGTGCTGACGCTGATCCTGCTGATCAACAAGTTCGCCAGGGGTTTCGTCGCCAACATCTCGGTGCTGCTCGGCATCGTCGCGGGCTTCGCGATCGCGCTGATGCTCGGCCGCGTCAACCTGGACGGCGTCATGCACGCGCCGTGGGTCGGCTTCGTAATGCCGTTTCACTTCGGTCTGCCGCACTTCGATCCGCTGTCGATCGCGACGATGGTCACCGTGATGTTCGTCACGTTCATCGAATCGACCGGCATGTTCCTCGCGGTCGGCGACATGGTCGATCGTCCGGTCGATCAGAAAACGCTGGTGCGCGGCTTGCGCGTCGATGGTCTCGGCACGCTGATCGGCGGCATCTTCAACTCGTTCCCGCATACGTCGTTCTCGCAGAACGTCGGACTGATCGGTGTGACCGGCGTGAAGAGCCGCTTCGTGTGCGCGATGGGCGGCGTGATCCTCGTGCTGCTCGGCCTGTTTCCGAAGATGGCGCAGGTGGTCGCGTCGGTGCCGGCGTTCGTGCTCGGCGGCGCGGGCATCGTGATGTTCGGCATGGTCGCGGCGAACGGCATCAAGGTGCTGTCGCGCGTCGACTTCGTCAGGAATCAGCACAACCTGTTCATCGTCGCGGTCAGCATCGGGCTCGGCCTCGTGCCGGTGGTGTCGCCGCACTTCTTCTCGCAACTGCCGCCGGCGTTGTCGCCACTGCTGCACAGCGGGATTCTGCTCGCGTCGGTGTCGGCGGTCGTGCTGAACCTGATCTTCAACGGCGTGAAGAGCGAGAAGAAGGCGAAGAGCGAGCTTCGCCGCGCCGGGCACGATCTCGACAGGAGCGCGGGCAGCGAGCCGCAGGGCAACGAGATGCTGCGGGCGGCGGATCTGCACTGAGCCCGTCGATGCATCGCTGATGCTTCACGCGGCACCGAGCGCCGCGCATAAACAGAAACGCCACGGCATGCCGTGGCGTTTCTGTTTTGCTTCAGCGTTTCATCAACCTGCCGGGCTCACCCCGCGGTCGCCGCCGATGCCGCGACCGGCGCGCTCGCTGCACCGTAGTCGACCGGCGCGTCGGCGGGACGCGGCTGGTCGCCGTTGTGCTCGATCCAGCCGCCGCCGAGCGCCTGATACAGCGTGACCAGGTTCTGCAGACGCTCCATGCGCGCGGTCACCAGCGCCTGCTGAGCCACGTACAGCGCGGTCTGCGCGGTCAGCACCGACAGATAGCTGTCGACACCGTTCTTGTAACGCAGGGTCGACAGATCCAGCCGGCGCTGCTCGGCCGCGACATCCCGCTCGAGCGCCGCGATCTGCTCGTCGTAGGTGCCGCGCGCGGCCAGTCCGTCCGCCACTTCACGGAAGGCCGTCTGGATCGCCTTTTCATACGTGGCGATCTGCACGTTCTTCTCGATGTTGGCGAGATCGAGGTTGGCCATGTTCTGACCGCCCTCGAAGATCGGCAGCGTGATCGACGGCGCGAAGCTCCATGCCGCCGAACCCGGCTTGAACAGCCCGCCGAGCGTGGGACTCAACGTGCCGGCGCTGCCGGTCAGCGTGACCCGCGGGAAGAACGCGGCGCGCGCCGCGCCGATGTTCGCGTTGGCCGCGAGCAGATTCTCCTCGGCTTCCATGATGTCCGGACGACGCGTCAGCAGATCGGACGGCAGGCCCGCCGGAATATCCGTGAGCAGATTCTGGTCGCTCAGCGGCAGGCCTGGCGACAGATCCGCCGGCAACGGCTCGCCGATCAGCAGCACCAGCGCGTTATCGGCCTGGGCCCGCAACCGCATCTGCGACTGCAGGTTCGCGCTCGCGGTCTCGACGACCGTTTGCGACTGGCGCAGATCGAGTTCCGAACCCGTGCCGTTGTCGAACTGCAGTTTGGTGATCCGGTATGACTCCTGCGCCGTAACCAGCGTGCTCTGCGTGACCTTCAGCAGATCGTCCAGTTCGAGCACCGTCATGTACTGGTTCGCCACCTGCGAGACCAGCGAAATTTCCGCGGCCTTGCGCGCCTGCGCGGTGCCGAGATACTTGGCCAACGCCTGATCCTTCAGACTCTGCACGCGCCCGAAGAAGTCAATTTCCCACGACGCGTTCAAGCCCACCGAATACGTGTTGGAGATCGTCACGCCGGTGAACGTCAGGTCCTTCGGCGTGCGCGACCTGCTTTGCGAGGCCGCGGCGTCGAGCGTCGGGAACAGACCCGCACGCACGATGCGGTACTGCGCCGCCGACGCCTGCATGTTCAGCACCGACACCCGCAGATCGCGGTTGTTCTTCAGCGCGATTTCGATCAGCTGCTGCAGACGCGGATCGACGAAGAAGTTGCGCCAGCCGATGTCGGCGGCGGCCTGGCCGTTCGCGCTGCGTGCGCCCTGCGCGCCCGGCTGCTGGTCGTACACGCCGCCGGTCGGGAAGGTCGCCGTTACGGGCGCCGCGGGCCGCTGGTAGTGCGGCGCCAGCGTGCAACCGGTGGCGAGCAGCGCGACCGCCACTGCAATCAAAGAGTGTTTTTGCATCTCAATGCCCATCCTTGCCCGAGCCATTGCCATTCGACCCGTCGGTCGTGCCACCCGTCGCACCGCCTTGCGGATCGTGCGGATGGTGCTGTTCGTAGTGGCGCAGCGCCTCATCCGGGTCTTCCTTCTCACCGCCGAACTTCGCGCGAATCACGACGAAGAACATCGGGATCATGAAGATCGCGAGGAAGGTCGCCGTCAACATGCCGCCGATCACGCCGGTACCGATCGCGTGCTGGCTGGCCGAGCCCGCGCCGTTACTGATCGCGAGCGGCAGCACGCCGAGAATGAACGCGAGCGAGGTCATCAGAATTGGTCGCAACCGCAGACGCGCCGCTTCGAGCGCGGCCTCGATCGGCCCCATGCCTTCGCTCTGCTGTAGTTCGCGCGCGAATTCCACGATCAGAATCGCGTTCTTCGCCGACAGACCCACGGTGGTCAGCAGACCCACCTGGAAGAACACGTCGTTCTCGAGCCCGCGCAGCGTCGCAGCCAGCAGTGCGCCGATCACGCCGAGCGGCACCACCATGATCACCGAGAACGGAATCGACCAGCTTTCATACAGCGCCGCGAGACACAGGAACACGACGAGAATCGAGATGCCGTACAGGATAGGCGCCTGCGAGCCCGACTGACGCTCCTGCAGCGACAGACCCGTCCACTCGTAGCCGATACCCGCCGGCAGCTTGGTGACGATCTGTTCCATCGCCACCATCGCCTGACCGGTGGACTTGCCCGGCGCGGCAGCACCCTGGATTTCCACCGACGAGATACCGTTGTAGCGCTCGAGCTTCGGCGAACCGAAGGTCCACTCGGTGTTCGTGAAGGCCGAGAACGGCACCATCGCGCCTGCGCCGTTGCGCACGAACCAGGCATTCACGTCTTCCGGTTTCATCCGGAACGGCGCGTCGCCCTGCAGGTACACCTTCTTGATCCGGCCGTCGGTGTCGAGGAAGTTCTGCACGTACGCCGAGGCCCAGGCGATCGAGAACGTCTGGTCGATTGAGGAAAGCGACACGCCGAGCGCCGAAGCCTTCTCGTGGTCGATGCTCACTTTGAACTGCGGCGTATCGTTCAGGCCGTTCGGACGCACCTGCGCGAGCGTCGGATCTTTCGCCGCCAGACCGAGCAGCATGTTGCGCGCTTCCATCAGCTTCGCGTGACCGATGCCCCCGCGGTCCTGCAACTGGAAGTCGAAGCCCGCCGCGGTGCCGAGTTCAGGAATCGACGGCGGATTGACCGGGTACACGACCGCGTTCTTGTAGCTGCTGAAGTGCATGAACAAACGCCCGACCAGTGCCTGCACCTTCTGGTCCGCGTGCTGGCGCTGCGCGTAATCCTTCATCCGCACGAACACGAGACCCGCGTTCTGGCCACGGCCCGCGAAGCTGAAGCCGTTCACCGTGAAGGTCGATTCGACGATCGCCTTCTCGTCGTTCAGCAGGTAGTCCGACACGTCCTTCAGCGCGCGCGCGGTGGTTTCCTGCGTGGAACCCGACGGCGTTTGCACCAGCACGAACATCGTGCCCTGATCTTCGTCGGGCAGGAACGACTTCGGCAGACGCACGAACAGCAGCCCCACCGCGAAGATCACCACCATGTAGATGATTAGCCAGCGGCCCGAGCGCTTGATCACGTGGTGCACGCCCGAGTGATATTTGTCGCGGCTCTTGTTGAAGGTACGGTTGAACCAGCCGAAGAAGCCGGTGGCTTTTTCGTGATGCCCCTTCGGAATCGGCTTCAGGATCGTCGCGCACAGCGCCGGCGTCAGAATCAACGCGACGAGCACGGACAGCACCATCGCCGCGACGATCGTCAGCGAGAACTGCCGGTAAATCGCCCCCACCGAGCCGCCCGAGAACGCCACCGGCACGAACACCGCCGACAGCACGAGCGCCACGCCGACGAGCGCGCCGGTGATCTGACCCATCGCCTTGCGGGTTGCTTCGCGAGGGGATAAACCCTCCTCCTGCATCACCCGCTCGACGTTTTCCACCACCACGATCGCATCATCCACCAGCAGGCCGATCGCGAGCACGAGACCGAACATCGACAGCACGTTGATCGAGAACCCGACCACGCTCATGATCGCGAACGTACCGAGCAGCACCACCGGCACCGCGATCGTCGGAATCAGCGTGGCACGGAGGTTCTGCAGGAACAGGTACATCACGAGGAACACCAGCACGATCCCTTCGAGCAGCGTCTTGACCACTTCCTCGATCGACAGACGCACGAACGGCGTCGTGTCATAGGGGTACTGCACCACCAGACCGTGCGGGAAGTACTTTGACAGTTCGGCGATCTTCGTGCGCACCGCCTTCGCGGTGGCGAGCGCGTTGGCGCCCGTGGCGAGCTGGATACCGAAGCCTGCCGTCGGCTGACCGTTGTACTTGGTGTCGAAGTTGTAGTTTTCGCCGCCGAGCTCGATGTGCGACACGTCGCGCAGACGCACCTGCGAGCCGTCCTGGTTCACCTTCAGCAGAATGCTGCCGAACTGCTCGGGCGTATTGAGCAGCGTGGCCTGCGTAATCGTGGCCTGCAGCACCTGGCCGGGCACCGACGGCGTGCCGCCGAGCGAGCCGCCCGCGACCTGCACGTTCTGCGCCTGCAGCGCACTTTCGACGTCGAGCGGCGTCAGGCCGAAGTTGTTCAGCTTGTTCGCGTCGAGCCAGATCCGCATCGCGTACTGTGAGCCAAACAGCGTCACCGTGCCCACGCCGTCGATACGGCTGATCGGATCCTGAATGTTCGACGCGACGTAGTTCGCGAGGTCGTACTTGCTCATGCTGCCGTCGGTCGACACGAACGCCATCACCATCAGGAAGCTGCTGCTCGACTTCGTGACTCGGGAGCCGAGTTGCTGCACCGCCTGCGGAAGCAGCGGCGTGGCGAGCTGCAGCTTGTTCTGCACCTGCACCTGGGCGATGTCAGGGTTGGTGCCGGCCGCGAACGTCAGCGTGATGGTGGCCGTGCCCGAGTCGTCAGAGGTCGACGCGAGATACAGCAGGTGGTCCAGACCACTCATCTGCTGCTCGATCACCTGCGTCACGGTGTTTTCCACCGTCTTCGCCGAAGCACCCGGATAGGTTGCGCTGATCTGGATGGCCGGCGGCGCGATGGTCGGGTATTGCGCGATCGGCAGTGTGAACACCGACGCGAGACCCGCGAGCATCAGGATGATGGCGATCACCCATGCAAAAATCGGGCGATCAATAAAGAACTTTGCCATGAGGCGGGCTCCCTGTTATTACGCGCCCGAAGCGGCGGAGGCAGGCTGAGCCGCGGGTTGAGCTGTCTGGGCGCCGCCCGCGGCCGCGTCGGACGCCGGGTTGCCGGGCAGCTGCGCCGGCACGGGCTTGACCTGCTGGCCGGGCCGCGCCTTTTCGGTGCCCTGGACGATCACGCGGTCACCCGGCTTCAGCCCGTTCGACACCACCCAGTACGAGCCGAAGGTGCCAGAGGTGACGAGCTGACGGAGCTCGACCTTGTTGTCGTTGTCGACGACGAGCGCGGTGGGCTGACCCTTCTGGTCGTGCGTGACGCCGACTTGCGGCACGATCAGCGCGTTCTGGTTCACGCCCTCTTCGATCTTCGCGCGCACGAACATGCCCGGCAGCAGCACGTGGTTCGGGTTCTTGAAGATCGCGCGCACCGTGACCGAGCCAGTGCCCGGATCGACGGTCACGTCGGTGAACTGCAGCTTGCCCTTCTCGGAATAGATGCGGCCGTCCTCCAGCACCAGCGTGACCTGCGCGGCGCCCGGGCCGGTCGTCTTCAGACGCCCTTCCTGCATGTCGCGGCGCAGCTTCAGACCATCGAGGCTCGATTGCGTGAGGTCGACGTACATCGGATCGAGCTGCTGGACCGTGGCCATCAGCGTGGCCGCGCTCTGCTGCACGAAGGCGCCCGGCGTGACCTGCGACACGCCGATCTGGCCGGTCACGGGCGAGGTCACGTCGGTATAGCCGAGGTTGATCTGCGCGGTATCGACCGCGGCCTTGCCGGCGGCGACGTCGGCGGCGGCCTGGCCTTCGGCGGCGACCGCGTTGTCGTAGTCCTGCTTGCTGACCGCGTTCGCCGCGACCAGCACCTTGTAGCGACTGGCCTGTGCGGTGGTCGTCACGAGGTTCGCCTGCGCCTTCGCGAGCGATGCCTTCGCGTTGTTCAACGACGCGATGAAGGGCGCCGGATCGATCTTGTACAGACGCTGGCCGGCCTTGACCTCGCTACCTTCGGTGAACTCGCGGCGCAGCACGATGCCGTCGACCCGCGCGCGCACTTGCGCGACGAGGAAGGCACTGGTACGGCCGGGGAGTTCCGTGACGACGGGAACGGTCGTCGGCTGAAGGGTGACGACGCCGACTTCGGGCGTCTGGGGCGGCGGGGCAGATTGTTTTGGTCCGCACGCCGCCAGCAAGATGGCAGCCGTCGCGGCACTGATTAAGCGGAATGGAACCCGTTCGACGCGCATGGAGCGACCTCTGTCAAAGACTGAGAATGAAAAAGTGCGCGCATCCCTACCCCGGGGACGACAGCGCACACAAGCGTCTCTCGACGCTCAACCGGAAGCCCACGGATGCAAACCTGCGCCTGCAGGGCGCCCTGCTATGAATGCGCCATACCGGGGAATGCCGCACAGCACCGCCGTTTGGCGGCTGCGATAGCGTTTTGGAAGACAACAGTGACGGATATTAACCGGTCGTCACGGCTTGGGCTATCCGATCGTGGGGTGCTATTATATATACATTCACGAATGCATGTAAAAGTGCGTTTATATCTTCCAGGGATCGGGGCTCGCAAATTCGCGTCGCAATTCGGTGCAGAAATAGTCAAATTGGCATCAGGCCGACTTAAAAACGCCCGCATAAACCCCAGGATCAGCGCAGGTCATACCAATATGGTCAGAAGAACCAAAGAAGAGGCGCTGGAGACGCGCAACCGCATTCTCGACGCGGCCGAACGGATCTTCTTCCAGAAGGGCGTATCGCGCACGTCGCTGGCCGATATCGCCCAGGCCGCGGGCGTGACGCGCGGCGCCATTTATTGGCACTTCGCACACAAGAGCGAGCTCTTCACCGAAATGTTCGACCGCGTGCTGCTGCCGCTCGACGAACTGAAGGCGGCATCGCTCGATCCCAACGAAATCGATCCGCTCGGGCGCATCATGGAAATCTGCGTGGTTTGCCTGCGCGACACCGCCAACGATCCCCGCCGCCGCCGCGTGTTCGACATCCTGTTTCTGAAGTGCGAGCTGGTCGAAGACATGGGGCCGGTGATGGAACGCTATCAGACCAACATGCGCGAGGGGCTCGCGAAGCTCGAGGGCGGTCTGCGCAACGCGATCTCGAAAGGCCAGATGCCCGCCGACCTCGACACGAAGCTTGCCGCGGCGATGGTGCACGCGTTCGTCGGCGGCTCGTTGCGCGACATGCTGTTTTTGCCCGACGCAACCGACTTCGGCGCGCACGCGCAGCAGATGGTGCAAGTGATGTTCGACGGCTTGCGCGTCAGTCCGGCGTTGCGCAGAAAGGCGGCGTAGGAAGCGCGCTAGCGTTGAGGATTGGCGCAGCGGGCGGTTCGGTGAACCGCCCGTTTTCTATTTGTGGACCGGACCACCCGCCTGCGCGCCGGGTTCAGGCAACCGCCCGGCGCGCTCGCGCCGCCTGATTCGACGCATAGATGTTGCCGCGCTCGAGCGGCGCGCCGCTCTTGAGCGCCGCGATCCACTGATCGGTGCTCGCGACCGCTGCGAACCGCGACTGCAGCACCACGCTGAACACGCGATGAATCTCTTCCGCGCTCGCGAAGCCCGCACTGTTTTCGTACGGCACCGAGCCGGTCGCGTCGTGCAGGAACTCGACGGCGAGGCCGGCATGCACCGCGTGGTTGATCGTCGACGCATCGCAGTTGTGGGTCATGTAGCCGGTTACGGTCAGCGTATCGATCTGCCGGGCGGCGAGCCAGTCGGCCAGATCGGTGCCGGCGAATGCGCTCGGCAGTGACTTCTCGACGAAATGATCGTGAGCGCGCGAACTCACGACCGTGTGCAGTTCCGCACCGGCACTGCCGCGCGCGAACAGCGGCGAAGTGGCGGGCGCGACGTTCTGCACGACGACGACCGGCACGCCGGCGGCGCGCGCGGCATCGATCGTGCGACCGATGTTGGCGAGCGACGTGCGCACGTCCGGAAATTCGATCGGCAGGTCGCCGCTCACGTATTCGTTCTGCACGTCGATGACGATCAGCGCACGGCGCGGCGCGGGTGTGCTCATGGCAAGGCTCCTTGTCAGAAAAACGGTCAATGGCGCGCGCCCAGCGCGATGGCTGCGGCGCGACGGCAATGACGGGATTGTTGCGCCGCTGTCTGCGCGCCGACAGCGGCCCGGATGACAAGCTTCGCTAGAATCGGGCCATACTTCTGGCATTTCATGAATGAGGCGTGCGGCATGACCACCTTCGCAACTTCCGACGATATCTCCGCTCAGGTGCCGCGCCACGTCGTCGCCGTCGTCGCGTTCGACCGCATCAGCCCGTTCCATCTGTCGGTGCCATGCGTGGTGTTCGGCGAGGACCGCCGCGGCGGCGGTGTCCCCGCCTTCGACTTCCGCGTCTGCGCCGCGGAGACCGGCGCGCTCGCGACGACCGCGGGCTTCTCGATCGCGGTTACGCACGGACTCGAAGCGCTTGCCGACGCGCAGACGATCATCGTGCCGAGCTGGCGCGACCCCGACGAAACGCCGCCCGCCGCGCTTCTCGATGCACTGAGGGCCGCGCACGAGCGCGGCGCACTGCTCGTCGGCCTGTGCCTCGGCGCTTTCGTGCTGGCCGCGGCGGGCATCCTCGATGGACGGCCCGCTTCGACGCACTGGGCCTGGGCCGACGACTTCGCGCGCCGGTATCCGCGCGTGCGGCTGGACCCCGACGTGCTGTACGTCGACGACGGCAACGTGCTGACCTCGGCCGGCACCGCCGCCGGCCTCGACTGCTGCCTGCACGTGCTGCGCAAGATTTGCGGCGCACGGGTAGCGAACCACGTCGCGCGCCGGCTGGTCGTGTCGCCGCATCGCCAGGGTGGTCAGGCGCAATACGTGCAGCAGCCGATGCCGCCGAATCCGCGCGGCGATCGTCTGTCTGGTCTGCTCGACTGGGTGAGCGGCAACCTGGCCGCGCCGCATACGCTCGACACACTGGCCGCGCGCGCGTTGATGAGCCGCCGCACCTTCACGCGACGCTTCCGGCTCACGACCGGCACCACCGTCGGCGCGTGGCTGCTCGCGCAGCGGCTCGCGCGGGCGCAACAACTGCTGGAAAGCACCGACGAGTCGGTCGAAGCGATCGCGGCGAGCGCCGGATTCGGTTCGGCCGCATCGCTGCGGCAGCATTTCGCGGACGCGTTTCGAACGTCGCCTAGCGCTTGGCGGCGGGAGTTTCGCGGGAATTAGATGACGGTGGCGGGAGCACCGCTATTTCGTAGTGGGCCACCGGAATTTCGTAGTCGCGCGGCGTGTTGCTCGCGCGTTGCATCCGGCGCTGCGCGCGACGCGCCGCGTCAATGCTCGCTGAGCCAGCGCGCGACATACAACAACAGCGCGACCAGAAAGATCATCCCGGCCCACGCCCAGTAGGGCACGACATGCTGACCAGGCTCTTGATGCGGCACGCCATGCGACCAGCTGTGCGACGCGCTTGCCGCGCGTCCGGGCAGCGCCTGGCCGTGCTCGATGCGGGTGCGCCGTGCGATGCCGCCGAGCGTGATCGGCCGCAAAAAAACGTACTGGCGACGCGGCGCCGCGCCGCTCGCGCGGTTCGGCCCCTTGCCGTGCTTGGCGCGCACGACCGCGTCGAACTCGGCGAAAAAGTCGTCGGCGATCTGCCGCAAGGCGTTCTCGAGCTGGCGCGTGGGCAACTCGGCGAGCGGACCCGACGACGTTGCCCACAACGTGTAATCGATGCGCGTGCCGCGCTCGCGCCCGTCGTCCGCGCGCAAACGCACTTCGATCTGACCGCGCAACGCGCCGATGCCCTCGGCTCGTGCCTTGAAGTTGATGGTGCGGCGCTGCGCGTCCGCCGGGCCGGAATCCTGGCCGGCAACGTGCGCGCGCGCCTGATAATGCGCGCGCAACGGGCCGAGCGGAACGGTCATCGTCAGCGCATATTCGCCGTGGGCGAGACGCACGAACGATTCGCAGTTGTCGAGGCTGGCACGCAACAGCGCGAGGTCCTGCAACGCGTCCCAGACCTCGGATGGCGGCAGTGGAATCCGTAACGCGTCGTTCAGTTCCATGACAACCTCCCCCGATGAACGCGCGACTGCGGGATCAGGACGTCTGATCGATGCGGTCGACGCGCGATGCGTAAAAAGCGAGATAGCCCTTGATGCGACTGACCTGCTCGAACGGCGCTTCGTAACACCACACAGCGTTCTCGATCACGCCATCTTCGGTGCGCAGATGGAAGTACGATGCGTCGCCCTTGAACGGGCAATGCGACGTGTGTGTCGAGCGTTCGAGCCGGGCCATATTCACGTGCTCGCGCGGGAAATAGAACACGTCGGCGAGGCCGGTCTCCGATAGCGTCAGCGCAGCCTGGGTGTCGGCCATCGTCACGCCGCCGTGAATCACGCGCACGCGATGGCCGTTGTCGCGAATCACGATGGTATGGCCGTCGGGCCGCTCCGCAGATGTCGACGCATCACTCATGTCCAGGCTCCATGGTGGGGTGGGCGCTGCACTACCGGCTGTTGCCGCATGAACGGCAAAGCCACGGGACACGCCCGTGGCTTCATTATCGGCCAAACTCCGGCCGATTGCGCGCGCTTCCTGCGCCGCGGCGGACGGATCGAGCCGCTACTTCACGTTCCAGGTGAACGCCGATTTGACGTTGCCGTGCGCGGGCACACTGACCGAGCGCGTCTGTTCGCGGTCGTTGTAGTTCGCGTGCACCGTATAGCTGCCGGGGCTCAGGCGCACCAGCATGAATGGTCCGCGCGACGTCGTGTTCAGCACTTCGCTGTTATGTGCATCCACGATGCGCACGTGCACATCGGCCAGAAAATCGGCGTTGGGTCCGGTGAAACGCAAGGTCAGTGGCCACTGGGTTCGCGCTTGTCGCAGCGCCCGCGATTCGTCGAGGCCGACACCGCCCGATACGTACGATACGTCGCCCTGCTGCTGGACTTGTGGCAGACCGCCGCCGTTGGTGTTGCCCGCGCTGGTGTTGTCGGTCGTCGAGCCACCCGTTACTCCCGCCTGCTGCGCGTATGCGCCGCCCGCCAGTCCGAGCGTGAGCGCCACGCACAGCGCGGCGGCTACGATCTTTTGCTGCTTGCGTTGCATTTCCATCAGTTCGCTCTCCTTGTTCGAGTCCTTGCTCGGACCCTGAACGGGTTAAGCAACCTACGTGCCAACCGCCCGGCAGCGTCAACCAACATGCATCACCATCGTGGCATCAAGCCGCCTGACGCCCCTCGGTCTGTCCATGCCGCTCGCGGCAGCGCGGTGGATAGGCGAAAAAAAGCCGGTCCTTGCAGTAAATGCAAAGGACCGGCAATCGCTACTACAGCTCAAACTGGGGTGGGCGATCCCTTCGAAACGCCCGGGTAACTGGATCAGCCGAGGTCAACAGGCACGAAAATCTGCGCGTTGTCCCGCTGGATCAGCAGCGCAATGCTGTTGCCTGCGCCCGAGATCATCTGCTTCAACTGATCGATGTTCGTGACCGGACGGCCGTTGACCGCGAGAATCACGTCGCCCGCCTGGATGCCGGCGCTCGCCGCCGCACCGCCCGCCTGCTGCACGAGCAGACCGTGCGACACCGACGCGCTGCTCTTCTCTTCCGGCGTCAGCGGCCGCACCGCGACCCCGAGACGGCCTTGCAACTGAGTCTGCTGATCGGTCTTGCTCGCCGACGCGACCTTCGCGTCCGAGAACGAACCAATCGTCACCTTCAGGTCCTTGCTGGCCTTATCGCGCCACACTTTCAGCGTCGCCGAACTGCCCGGCGCGAGGCCTGCGATCTTCGACGGCAGATCCGTCGAATCGTTGACTTCGTCGCCATTCACCGACAGGATCACGTCGCCCGGCTGCAAGCCAGCTTTGGCCGCCGGACCGTTGGCGTCGACCGAACTGACCAGCGCGCCTTGCGGCTTCTGCATGCCGAACGACTCGGCGAGCGTCTGGTTCAAGCCCTGCACTGCGACGCCGAGGCGTCCGCGGCTCACGTGACCGGTCTTAACGAGATCGTCCTTGACCTTGATCGCCTCGCTGATGGGGATCGCGAACGACAGACCCTGGAAGCCGCCCGTCTGCGAGTAGATCATGGAGTTGATGCCGATGACTTCGCCTTGCAGATTAAAGAGCGGACCACCCGAGTTGCCTGGGTTCACCGGCACATCGGTCTGGATGAACGGCGTGTAGTTTTCGTTGGGCAGCGTGCGCGACTTCGCGCTGATGATGCCCGAGGTCACGGTGTTGTCGAAGCCATACGGCGAGCCGATCGCGACGACCCACTGACCAACCTTGCTCTGGCGCGGATCGCCGATCTTCACGGTCGGCAGATCGCTCGCGTTGATCTTCAGCACGGCGACGTCGGACTGTTTGTCGGCGCCAACCACCTTCGCCTTGAACTCGCGCTTGTCGGTGAGCTTCACGGTGACGACGTTCGCGCCATCGACCACGTGCGCGTTCGTCAGAATGTAGCCGTCGTTGCTGATGATGAAACCCGAGCCGAGGCTCGAGCTCGGCTGGTCGGGCAAGTCGCCGCCGTCGCCGCCATCGCCGCCTTGCATGCCAGGCACGCCGCCGAAGAACCGCTTGTAGAACTGATAGAAAGGATCGTTCGGATCGATCGGCAACTGGTTGCCATGGCGGTTGCCGCCATTACCGCGCATCGCCGCTTGCTTGACCACGTGCTTCGCGCTGATGTTGACGACGGCCGGACCGTAGGTCTCGACGAGACCGGAGAAATCGGGGATACCAGTTTTGGCGGCAGCCTCGGCCGGCATCATCGCGGCGGCTTCCGCCGGCGAGATGATCTGCGGTGCGGGCACATCGCGATGGCCCGCCACATAGCCGGCTGAAAGCGCAGCGGCCACAGCTACCGCAACGGCGCCGCGGGACAAGGTTTTCGCGTTCATCATGAGCTCCTGACTGGAGAAAGTGACTTTGGATGTCGAGGAGCGTAAGGGGCGTCACTTAAAAGAATCTTAAGCAGCGCCAGATCGCGGGAACCTTATCGGACCGCCCGCAACAGCCCGTCGCAACGGCATGAACGCCGGTTTTGGCCGAACAGTAAACCACCATGCTCAAAAGCGGACGATGACCTGTAAACCACCGGCCGGCGAATCATCGAGCGAGACTTGAGCATGATGTTGCGTGGCGATCCGGCGCACGATCGCGAGACCGAGGCCACTGCCCGCCACGTCGGTGCGCGCGCGGTTCGCGCCCGCTCCCGCGCGATAGAAGCGGTCGAATACGCGCTCGCGATCGGCCGGATCGATGCCGGGGCCGCTATCGGCGATCCGCACCACCGGACGGCCGTCCTCGACGCGCAGGCTGACGTCGACACTGCCGCCGCGCGGCGTGTACTTGGTCGCGTTGTCGAGGAGGTTGTTGAACATCACGCGCAGCGCTTCGGCGTCGCCGGTCACGCTGGCAGGCTCGCTCGCCTCGATGCCGAGGTCGACGCCGCGATTCAGCGCGAGCGGCGCGTAGGTCGCGACGCACTCCTGAAGCAGCTCGCGCAGATCGAGCGCCCCGGCGACGGCGGCGCCGTCCGGCTCGGCGCGCGCGAGCGCGAGCAGTTGCTCGGCGAGCCGCGTCGCGCGCGTGACGCCCGCCTGCAAATCCGCGAGCGCTTCGCCGCGGGCCGTGTCGTCCTTGGCTCGCGCAACCAGTTGCGCCTGAATCTGTACCGCGGCAAGCGGCGTGCGCAATTCGTGCGCGGCATCGGCAACGAAAGCTTTCTGGATATCGAGCGCGGTCGCGAGCCGTTGCAGCAGCCCGTTCAGCGCCCGCACGAGCGGCCGCACTTCGAGCGGCAGACGCTGATCGGGCAATGGATCAAGCGCTTCGGGATGACGCAAGTCGAGCGCGCTCGTCACGCGCCGCAGCGGCTGTAGCCCACGGCCGACGATCACCCACACCGCGAGCCCGAGCAGAGGCAGCAGCACGATCAGCGGCCACAGCGTGCGCAGCGCGACATCGGCGGCGAGCCGGTTGCGCACCGACAGCGGCTGCGCGAGCTGCACGACGTTATCGCCGACGATCGCGCCATACACGCGCCATTCGCCGCGGTCGGTGCGCTCGGTCGAAAAACCCAGTTCGGCGCGCGGCGCGAGCGGCGCGCGCGGCCGCGAGTAATACATCAGCATGCCGTTGCGGTTCCAGATCTGAAGCACGATGCCCTCGTCGCCGGTATCGCGGCCGAGCACCTGCGAGAAAGGTTCCGCCGGCAGCGCCGCGGCGATCTGCTCGAGCTGGTAGTCGAACAGTTCGTTCGCTTCGGCGAGCGCCTGCCGGTAGATCAGCCAACCCGCGATGCCGACGCCGAGCAGCATGAGCGCCAGCAGCCAGAACAACAGTTGTCGGCGAATCGAGCGCATCGGCTCAGGCGTCCTTCGCGATCATGTAGCCCAGCCCGCGCACGTTGCGGATCAGATCGGCGCCGAGCTTCTTGCGCAGCGCGTGGATATAGACCTCGACGGTGTTGCTGCCGATCTCCTCGCCCCAGCCGTACATCTTTTCCTCGAGCTGGCTCTTTGAAAGCACCGCGCCGGGCCGCGCGAGCAGCGCTTCGAGCAACGCGAATTCGCGCGCGGACAGCGCGACCGGCGCGCCATCGAGCGTCACCTGGTGCGACGCGGGATCGAGGGTCAAGTTGCCGTGGCGAATCGTCGAATCGCTGCGGCCGGCTTGGCGCCGGATCAGCGCTCGCATGCGCGCGCCGAGTTCGTCGAGATCGAAAGGTTTGACAAGGTAATCGTCAGCGCCGGCGTCGAGGCCTTTGACACGATCGGCCACCGCGTCGCGCGCGGTGACGATCAGCACCGGCAGCGCATTGCCGCGCGCGCGCAGTGCGCGCAGCACTTCGAGACCGTCGCGCTTGGGCAGACCGAGGTCGAGCAACGCGAGGTCGTAAGGCTGGGCGGCCGCCGCGTGCAGCGCCGCTTCGCCGTCCTCGACCCAATCGACGGCAAAGCCTTCGCCGCGCAGCGCCTTGCGCACGCCTTCGGCGATCATCCGGTCATCTTCGACTAGCAGGATGCGCATGGTTGTCCGTTCCAAATCATTGGATGATGCCGCATTCTAGCGCCCGCTTCCGGCCTGCGCGGTGTGTGGCGCTTTTTTCACCGCAGCGTCGCAGCATGTCACTACAATGGGCGCTTTGCGTCGCGCGACGGCCGTTGGGCAGCGCGACGGCGCGCTACCGCGCCATCGAACCGCCCAGCTTGCCGTTTCATTCTCCCGCGCACGCCGCGCGCAGCACACCTTGAAATCCCGCTCGTCCGTTCTCCCGTTCACCCGTTCATGACGCACGCTTTTCTGTCTTCCGTCGCACGCCCTATGGCGCTGCGCTCGCGCCGTATGCTCCATCGCGCAGTCTTCATGCCTAACCGCTTCGCGACGCGCGCGGCCGTCTGGCTCTGCGCCGCCGCGCTCGGCGCGGGCGCGCTGCTGCCGCTGGCCGCGCAGGCACGCATCAAGGCCACCCATCCGAGCGTCAACGTCACGACGGTACTGCCGCAACCGGTGATGGCCGGTCTGCACCGCGCGCACGTGCCGTTGTCGTCGATCAGCGTGGTCGTCGAAAAGGTCGGCGATCGCACGCCGATCCTCGCGCTGAACGCCGGCAAGCCGATGATGCCCGCCTCGACGATGAAGCTCGTCACCACCTATGCAGGCCTGTCGATCCTCGGCCCCGGCTACCGCTGGCGCACCAGCGCATACGCGGACGGCCCGCTCGACGCGAGCGGCGTGCTGCACGGCAATCTGTACATCCAGGGCACCGGCGACCCGAAGCTCGTGCCCGAAGAGCTGATCGACCTCGTGCAGAAGATTCACAAGGCGGGCATCAACGGCATCGACGGCGCGCTGGTGCTCGACAAGCGCTACTTTGATCCGTCGACCCGTGACCTGCCCGCGTTCGACGACGACGTGAACGCGCCGTACAACGTCGGCCCCGATCCGCTTCTGTACGCGTTCAAATCGCTGTCGTTCACGCTGACGCCATCGCCGGACGGCACAGTGGCGATCGACGTGCTGCCCGCGCTCGCTCAGTTGCGCATCGACAACCAGTTGCGCGCGACGAACGGCCCATGCCGCGGCGAACTGCCGACGCCGACCGTCACGCCACAGCCTGACGGCACACTCGTTGCGTCGTTCATCGGCGACCTGCCGGTGCGTTGCGACTCGCGCACGATCAACGTCGCGGTGCTGGATCACTCGACGTTCTTCGCGCGCGGCTTCCTCGCGCTGTGGCAGCAAACTGGCGGCACCTTCACGGGCACGATCCGCGAAGGCGCGGTGCCCGTCGGCGCGAAGCTCGTCGCGACGCATGAGGGGCCGATGCTGTCGGACATCGTTCGCGACATCAACAAGTTCAGCAACAACACGATGGCGCGCAACCTGTTCCTGACGATCGGCGCCGCCGAGGAAAGGGCGCCCGCCACACCCGCGAAAGCCGCGCGCGCGGTCGAGGCTTTCCTGACGCGCGACAGCCTGAACACCGAATACCTATCGCTCGACAACGGCTCGGGCCTGTCGCGCGACGAACACATCACCGCGCTCGCGCTCGCCGATGTGCTGCAGCGCGCGAACGCGAGCCCGGTCGCGCAGGTGTTCGTCGATTCGCTGCCGATCGCCGGTGTCGACGGCACGATGCGCAACCGCCTGACCAGCCAGGGCGCGGGCGGCAACGCCCATATCAAGACCGGCACGCTGCGCGACGTGCGCGCGATCGCGGGCTACGTCGCATCGGCCGACGGCAACAGCTACATCGTCGTCAGCCTGATCAACGATCCGCATTCGGAAGCGGCGCGCGCCGCGCACGACGCGCTGCTCGAATGGGTGTACGAAGGCCCGTCGCAGGGCTTCACGAAGGTCTCCGCGCCCATCGAGGAAGTGCGCGAGAAGCCCAGGAAAAACCCGCGCAAGCGCGGCGGCCACTGAGTATTCCTTCTAGCGATGCCGCGCGCGGCAAGCTTCTAACCGTGTACGCTGTCGGGCAACATGCGGTGCGCGACATCACGCGCTTGCCGCGCAGGGCGCCGGTCGTCGGACCGCGCGACCTTCACCAACGATAACGACACCACCCGCCGCGTACCGCGCGGCGGTCAGGGACCAGGAAGGGAGACACGATGCAATTCGATGCCGAATTGCTGCTGCTCGCCATGGCGCCCGTCTTTCTTGCCTGCATCGGCTGGGAGGCGTGGCACGCGAGCCGCACGCGCCCGGCCGAGAGGCTCTACAGCTGGCGCGACACGCTGTGCAACGCCGCCCTCGCGCTGCTGCAGCAGGCGGCCGACAAGCTCGCATGGCTCGCGATCATCCCTGTCTACGCGTTCTTCTACGAGCACTACCGCATTCATACATGGCCGGCGACGTGGCTGTCGTTCGTCGTGCTGTTCGTCGCGCAGGACCTGCTCTATTACGTGTTTCATCGCTGCAGTCATCGGGTGCGCTGGCTGTGGGCCGCGCACGTCGTGCACCACTCGTCGGAGCGGATGAATTTTTCGACCGCGTTCCGCCAGAGCCTGATGTATCCGATCTCCGGCATGTGGGTGTTCTGGATTCCGCTCGCGTTCCTCGGCTTTGCCCCTAAGCAGATCGTCGCGATCGTGCTGATCAATCTCGGCTTCCAGTTCTTCGTGCATACGCAGGTGATCGGCAAGCTCGGCTGGCTCGAGTACGTGTTCAACACGCCGTCGATCCATCGTGTGCATCATGCGCGCAACGATCGCTACATCGATCGCAATTACGCAGGTGTACTGGTGATCTGGGATCGCCTGTTCGGCAGCTACGTCGACGAAGATCCGCACGAGGCGCCGCAGTACGGCATCGTCGAGCCGCTTTACACGTACAACCCGCTGAAGGCGACGTTTCACGAATGGGCGTCGATGGCCGCGGACTTCGCGAGCGTGCGCGGCTGGCGCAACAAGTGGAGCGCGCTGTTCGCGCCGCCCGCCTGGGCCGCCGCTTATCATGCGCAGCAGCGCGCGGTGTTGCCTGGCGGCGCCAGCGGCCTCCACGCGGGATCGAACTTGCATACGCATGCGGGTACGAACGACATCATGAGCAAAGCTTCCGCCGAACTACCCGGCTTGAACACCAACCATACGGCCGCGCTGCGGACATCGCGCAGGCCGTAGAAGATTCTGTAAGCTGTCGTCACGCCGCCAACGCGGTGGACGCCGCCTGCAACGCATGGCATCAAGGGCCACATATAAGAGGAGATGTAGTCAACATGAATCAAACCGCTTCGAAGAAACAGCAATGGTTGCGCGTCACGCAGATCGCCGTGGCGAGCGCCGCGTTCGCCGCGCTGGCGGCATGCGGCGGTGGCGGCGACAACAATAGTTCGAGCAGCAACACGCCGCCGGGGGGCGTCTCGCTGCAGGTCGTGTCGTTCGGCGACAGCCTGTCGGATGTCGGCACCTACCAGGCCGCGGTTCAGGCGAACGTCGGCACGGGCGGCGGCCGCTTCACGACCAATCCGGGCGAAATCTGGACGCAGAAGGTCGCCGAGTACTACGGCGGCACGCTCACCCCCGCCTACGTCGGCGGCTTCGGCAACCCGCTCACCGCGGCGGGCGGTCTCGGTTATGCGCAAGGCGGATCGCGTGTCGATTTGCAACCGGGCATCGGCTTCGCGCCGAACAGCATGGCCGCGACTACGGTGCCGGTCACGACACAGGTCAGCCAGTATCTGTCTGCGCACAACAACAGCTTCAATGGGAACCAGCTCGTGCTGATCAACGGCGGCGCGAACGACATCTTCATCGCGGTGCAAACGATCTCGGCTGCCAGCGCGCAAGCGGCGGCAACGGCGGCGGCGGCGATCGCAAACGGCGCCAACCCGGCCGACGCGCAGGCGGCAGCAACTGCCGCGATCCAGTCGGTCGCGCAGGCCCAAGGAGCGGCGATCGTGACCGCGGCGACCAAGTTCGTCGGCACAGTGCAAAAGATCGTCGCCGCGGGCGCGCAACATGTGGTGGTGTCGAACGTGCCTGATATCGCGAAAACGCCGCAAGGCCTCGCCGCGGGCCCACAAGGCCTGGCAGTCATCGACGGGCTGGTCCAGGCCTACAACAGCGTGCTGAAGCAAGGCCTCGCGTCGACCTCGCAGGTGATCTACCTGGACTCGTACACGTTGCTGGACCAGACGTTGGCCAACTATCAGGCGCTCGGCTTCACCGTGTCGAATACGGGCACCGCGTGTAACTTGGCGTCGATGAACGCGGCCGCGACCGCCTACGCGACGAAGAACCCGAGCGTGCTCGCATCCGGTCAGACGCCCGCGGATTTCGGCAACTTACTCGCGTCGTCGCTGTTCTGCTCGCCGCAGACCTACACGGTGGCCGGCGCGGACCAGAGCTACGTTTTCGCCGACCTCGTGCATCCGAGCACCCATACGGGCGCGCTGATCGCGCAGCAGGTCGAGAAGCAAATCGCTGCTAGCGGGCTTGGCAAGTAACACAGCGTCAAGCTTGCCTGGATAGCAAAAGGCCCGGCTCGTTGAACGAGCCGGGCCTTTGCCTTTTTCGGGTAGCCGCGCTATGCACCGCAGCGAGCCGATCGCATCAGTTCTGCGCTTCGAATGCCGCCGCCGCGCGCCCGAGCCGATCGTTGACCGCGATCCATTCGATCGTGTCCGGCAGCTTCTCGATCAGAATTCGCGTGACGTTCGCGCGATCGAGCGCGCGCAGCAAGCCGTAGAGTTCGCGTGCATAGACGTGCGGATCTTCCGGCGCGGCGACGAAATGCACGCCGTCGGCATCGGCCCACTGTCCCGCACGCGACGCGCGCGCGACCAGCGCGACGCGCTCGCCCTGCTCGCGCACCGCGAGCAGCGGCTCGAGCTCGCTGAACGGCAGCAGCGCGAGCGGCGTGCGCGGCGCGTAATGCGCTTTCAACGTGCCCGACGCGCGTGGCGCGGTCGCGTCCGACCCGTCGGGCAGACGCGGCGCGTCGCCGAGCACGTCGGCGATATCCTGCGGCGTCACGCGACCTGGCCTCAGCAGCGCCGGAAAGCCGCGCGACAGATCCAGAATCGTCGACTCGATGCCGACATCCGACGCGCCGCCATCGAGCACATGAATCGCGCTGCCGAACTCGTCGCGCACATGCTGCGCGGTGGTTGGGCTCACATGTCCGAAGCGGTTGGCCGACGGCGCGGCGACGCCGCCATGCCCGCTGCGCAACGCGCTGAACGCTTCGAGCAACGCCTGCGCAACCGGATGCGACGGGCAGCGCAAGCCCACCGAGTCCTGTCCGCCGCTGACCGCCGCGGGTATGCGCGCGGCGCGCTTGAGGATCAGCGTCAGCGGTCCCGGCCAGAATGCGTCGATCAGGCGCTGTGCATCGGATGGCAAATGTTCGACCCAGTAGTTCGGATCGCCGTGCGGCGCGAGATGCACGATCACCGGATGATTGGCCGGCCGCCCCTTCGCCGCGTAAATGCGCGCGACCGCGTCCGGGTTCTCGGCATCGCCGCCGAGGCCGTACACGGTCTCCGTCGGAAACGCGACCAGCCCACCCGCGTCGAGCAAGGCCGCCGCCTGCTCGATCTGCGCCGCGCTGACCGGCAACGCGTTGGTAGCGTCCTCGGCGGGTTTCTGTTGATCCGGCATGGCGCGCGCTTCAGCTGGTAGCGATATGCAGCAGCCGCGCGCAATCGCGCGCCGCCGTGCGGGCTTCTTCGAGCGTCGACGCGGTGAAGTTCACGTGACCCATCTTGCGGCCGCAACGCGCCTCTTCCTTGCCGTACAGATGCAGGCGCGCGGCCGGCATCGCCGCGACTTCCTGCCACGGCGGCGTGACCGCCGCGCGCTTCGGACCGTCCGGGAACCACACGTCGCCGAGGATGTTCAGCATCACCGCCGGCGAATGCTGGCGCGTGTCGCCGAGCGGCATGCTGGTCATCGCGCGCACCTGCTGCTCGAACTGGCTCGTCGCGCACGCGTCGACCGTGTAGTGGCCGGAGTTGTGCGGACGCGGCGCCATTTCGTTGGCGACCAGCGAGCCGTCTTCGAGAACGAAGAACTCGACGCACAGCACGCCGACATAGCCGAGCTTCCCGGCGATCTGCAGCGCGGCCTGTTGAGCCTGCTGCACGAGCGCGGGCGATGCGTCCGGCGCGGGAACGATGGTGTGCGACAGCACGCCGTCGCGATGGGTGTTCTGCGCAAGCGGATAGACAACCGACGCCCCGCTCGCCGTGCGCGCGATCAGCGCCGACACTTCGAACTTCAGCGGCAGGCGCTTCTCCAGCACGCACGGCACGCCGCCGAGCGATGCATGCGCCTCGCGCACTTCCTCGGCGTTGCGCACGCGAACCTGGCCCTTGCCGTCGTAACCCATGCGCGCCGTTTTCAGGATGCCGGGCAGCACCGCTTCGAGCTCGGCATCGCCCAGCGCCGCAAGCGCATCCGACGACTCGATCACGACGTGCGGCGCAACCGTCACGCCCGACGACGCGATAAAGCGCTTCTCGGCGATCCGGTCTTGCGCGACGGCGACGCAACGCCCGGCCGGGCTCACGAAGGTAGTCTTGCCGAGAAAGTCGAGGCTCGCGGCCGGCACGTTCTCGAATTCGGTCGACACCGCCGCGCACAGCCGCGCGAGTTCGGTCAGCGCCGCTTCGTCGTCGTAGGCTGCGCGCAGGTGGCGGTCGGCGACCGCGCCGGCCGGGCTGGTTTCGTCCGGATCGAGCACGGCGACGCGATAGCCCATCGCCTGGGCGGCAAAACAGAACATGCGGCCGAGCTGGCCGCCACCGACCATGCCAAGCCATGCGCCGGGCAGAATCGGTGAAACCGGTGTGTTGTCTGGGTTCATCTTGGTGGTCGGTCGCAGCCGGATACGCGTCGCGCTCGCATACAGAGCGGCGGGCACCCGGCCGGGGGTCGGACAGGGGACGTCTTATCAAACAACCGGCGCGCTTACAGCGCCGGCAATACCATCGCGTGAGCCGCTTCGTTCTGGCGCACGCGGAATGCAGCGAGCTTGTCCGCGTATTCGGTGCTGGTGCCGGACAGCAGCGACACCGCGAACAGCGCCGCGTTCGCGGCGCCCGCCTCGCCGATCGCAAAGGTCGCGACCGGCACGCCCTTGGGCATCTGCACGATCGAATGCAGCGAATCGACGCCCTTCAGATACTTGCTCGCGACCGGCACGCCGAGCACCGGCACCGTGGTCTTCGCGGCCAGCATGCCCGGCAGGTGTGCGGCGCCGCCCGCGCCCGCGATGATTGCGCGAATGCCGCGCTCGCGCGCGCTTTCAGCATAGGCGAACATTTCGTCTGGCATGCGGTGCGCGGACACGACCTTCGCTTCGTACGGCACGCCGAATTCCTGCAGAATCGCGACGGCGTTTTTCATCACTTCCCAGTCGGAACTGGAGCCCATCAATACGCCGACGACCGGCGCATCATGCTTGTGGGCGGTTTGTGCTTCACTCATCTTTACGGCTTCCTTGTTTCCGGGCGATGCGCGCCTGACACGGCGCGCGCAATCAGATCAGTCGAGCTTGTGCCCGGTCAGGCGCTCGAGCGCTTCCTGGTACTTCTCGCCCGTCTTCGCGACCACGTCGTCCGGCAGCTTCGGCGCCGGCGGCTCTTTCTTCCACGGCTGGGTTTCGAGCCAGTCGCGCACGAACTGCTTGTCGAACGACGGCGGGTTGGTGCCGACCTGGTACTGATCGGCCGGCCAGAAGCGCGACGAATCGGCCGTGAGCGCCTCGTCCATCAGATACAGCTTGCCGTGGTTGTCGAGACCGAATTCGAACTTCGTGTCCGCGATGATGATGCCGCGCGTCGCCGCGTAATCAGCGGCTTCCTTGTACAGCCGGATCGAGATGTCGCGGATCGTGGCCGACAGCTCGGTGCCGATGCGGCGCTCCATCTCGTCGTAGGTGATGTTTTCGTCGTGGTGGCCCATCTCGGCCTTGGCGGCCGGCGTGAAGATCGGCTCGGGCAGCTTCTGCGCGTTCTGCAGGCCTGCCGGCAGTTGCACGCCGCAGACCGAACCGGTGGCCTGGTAATCCTTCCAGCCGCTGCCGGCCAGATAGCCGCGCACCACCGCTTCGACGAGAATCGGCTCGAGACGCTTGACGACCACCGCGCGACCCTTGACCTGCTCGACTTCGTCCGGCGCGACCACCGACTCGGGCGCGACGCCCGTCAGGTGGTTCGGCACCACGTGCTGGAGCTTCTCGAACCAGAAGTTCGCCATCGCGTTGAGCACGCGGCCCTTGTTCGGAATCGGCTCGCCCATGATCACGTCGAACGCCGACAGACGGTCGGTCGTGACGATCAGCAACTGGTCGTTGCCCACCGCATAGTTGTCGCGGACTTTGCCGCGGCCGAGCAGCGGCAGCGAGCGGAGCGTGGATTCGTAGAGGGTAGACATCGTCGTGATTCGCTAAAAGTGGGGCAAAAAATGTGACCGGAACAAAAGGGAAACGCCGTTCCCCCGATGATGCGGGAACGGCGATCGGACGACAACCTGGCCAAACGGCCAGGTGCGGAGCCAAAACTACAGCTTAGCGGACGACTTGCGAGAGCTCGCCCGACTTGTACTTCTCCGCAATTTTATCAAGCGAAACCGGCTTGATCTTGCCAGCCTGGCCTTCGCAGCCGAATTGCATGTAACGGTCGATACAGATCTTCATCGCCGCTTCGCGCGCCGGCTTCAGGTAATCGCGCGGATCGAACTTGCTCGGGTTGGTCGCCATGTAGCGGCGGATCGCGCCCGTGATCGCCAGACGCAGGTCGGTGTCGATGTTGACCTTGCGCACGCCGTGACGAATACCTTCCTGGATTTCCTCGACCGGCACGCCGTAGGTCTCCTTCATGTCGCCGCCGAATTCGCGGATTTCCGCGAGCAATTCCTGCGGCACCGACGACGAACCGTGCATCACGAGGTGCGTGTTCGGAATGCGCTGATGGATTTCCTTGATGCGCTGGATCGAAAGAATATCGCCCGTCGGCTTCTTGCTGAACTTGTAGGCGCCGTGCGAGGTGCCGATCGCGATGGCCAGCGCGTCGCACTGGGTCAGCTTGACGAAGTCGGCGGCCTGCTCCGGATCGGTCAGCAGCTGCTCGCGCGTCATCGTGCCTTCGGCGCCGTGGCCGTCTTCCTTGTCGCCCTTCATCGTTTCGAGCGAACCGAGCACGCCCAGTTCCGCCTCGACGGTGACGCCGATCGAGTGCGCCGCTTCGACGACTTTGCGCGACACTTCGACGTTGTACTCGTACGATGCGACCGTCTTGCCGTCGGCTTCGAGCGAACCGTCCATCATCACGCTGGTGAAGCCGCTGCGGATCGCCGCCATACACACCGCCGGCGACTGACCGTGATCCTGGTGCATCACGACCGGAATGTGCGGATACGACTCCACCGCTGCTTCGATCAGATGGCGCAGGAACGGCTCGCCCGCGTACTTGCGCGCACCAGCCGACGCCTGCATGATGACCGGGGCGTTGACCTTGTCGGCCGCGGCCATGATCGCCTGCACCTGCTCCAGGTTGTTCACGTTGAATGCCGGAAGGCCATAGCCGTTTTCCGCGGCATGGTCCAGCAGTTGACGCATTGATACGAGAGGCATGCTTAAACTCCTTGGATTGAAACGAATTCTTTTGCCGTCGGCATCTTTTGCGGCGATTTTATCGCGAAGCAGGCGGCGTTCCCGCGGCGACACCGGCGCTTTGGTGCGCCGTCGCACATGGGCCGTGCGGCTCTCGCCGGCCTGCTTCGCTCAATCGAGCCCGTGCCGATCGAGCAGTCCTGCCTGATCAGTACGGCTCACCGACCCGCACGATCTTCAACGTATTGGTGCCGCCCGCTTGACCCATCGGCTCGCCGACCGTCAGCACGACCATGTCGCCGTGCGAAGCGTAGCCCTTGCCGACCACCGTTTCGAGCGCCTGCTGCAGCGCCGTGTCGCGGTCGGTGTTGGTGTCCAGATGCAGCGACGTCACGTTGCGGTAAAGCGCCATCGCCCGTTCGCTGCCGACGCGCGGCGTCAGCGCGAAGATCGGCACGTGGGTCCAGTGGCGCGACATCCACAGAGCGGTCGAGCCCGACTCGGTCAGCGCGACGATCGCCTTGGCGCCGAGGTGATAGGCGGTGAACAGCGCACCCATCGCGATCGACTGGTCGATCCGCGTGAACGTGCGGTCGAGGAAGTCCTTGTCGAGCTCCGACTGCTCGGACTTTTCCGCTTCGACGCAGATCGCGGCCATGGTCTCGATGGTCTGCACCGGATACTTGCCCGCCGCCGATTCCGCCGACAGCATCACCGCGTCGGTGCCGTCGAGCACCGCATTGGCGACGTCCGACACTTCCGCGCGGGTCGGTACCGGCGCGTGGATCATCGACTCCATCATCTGCGTCGCGGTGATCACGAACTTGTTCGACTCGCGCGCCATGCGGATCATGCGCTTTTGCAGCGCCGGCACGGCGGCATTGCCCACTTCCACGGCCAGGTCGCCACGCGCGACCATGATGCCGTCCGACGCGTCGAGAATGCCTTGCAGCGCCGGAATCGCTTCAGCGCGTTCGATCTTCGCGATCATCTTCGGCTTGATGCCGTACGGCGCGCCGGCGATGTTCGCGAGCTGGCGGGCCATTTCCATGTCGGTCGCGTTCTTCGGGAACGACACCGCGATGAAATCGACACCGAGCGACATCGCCGTGCGGATGTCCTCCATGTCCTTCGCGGTCAGCGCGGGCGCCGACAGACCGCCGCCCTGGCGGTTGATGCCCTTGTTGTTCGACAGCTCACCGCCGATCTTCACGATCGTGTGGATCTCCTGGCCGATCACGCGCTGCACGTTGAGCACGATCAGGCCGTCGTTGAGCAGCAGCACGTCGCCCGGTTTCAGGTCGCGCGGCAGATCCTTGTAGTCGAGGCCGACGCGCTCGTCGTTGCCGAGCTCGCATTCCGCATCGAGGATGAAAGGATTGCCGGTGACGAGCGTCGTCCGGCCGTTCTCGAATTTGCCGACGCGAATCTTCGGGCCTTGCAGGTCCGCCATGATGGCGACTTCGCGGCCGGCCTGACGGGCCGCCTCGCGAACGTATTCGGCGCGCTGACGATGGTCGTCGGCGGTGCCGTGTGAGAAATTGAGCCGCACCACGTCCAATCCTGCCTGAATCATTTGCAGCAGGATTTCCGGCGTGCTGGAAGCCGGACCGACAGTAGCGACAATCTTGGTGGCGCGATGCATGAGTCTCCTCGTCTGGATGGGATCGCTGGAAAGAGCGCTGCGGGGCTGCTGCGGAGTTCGCGCATCGAAAGATGCTACGTGGGGTCGCGCGCCGGTTGTGGCCGGTGTCGCTTTGTGGAGTGAGGCAGGTGATGCGGGTGATGCGGTATTCGGGACCGGCGCCTCGCGCGCCGGAGATCCGCTGTGCTGCTTGCCGGAAGGCTGTTCCGGCCGGGCCGAATCGTGTTGGCCAGATTCGGCTTGCAAAGTTGGCGGCTGCTCCGCGTCGGTGGCCGCCGGCGCTACTAGCGCCTCGGCGGCCACGTCCTGTTCGGCCCTCGCCGACGCAGCGACCGCGCGTGTCGCGCGCTCCCGTGCCGGCGTTGTCGCGTTACCGCGCGGCGCTTTCGCGCCACGCGCCTTGGTCGACTTCGCCGCTGGGGAGCGCGTCGCCACGTTAAGCCCGCGATTCCAGAACTTCGACCGCCGGCAGCTTCTTGCCCTCGAGGAACTCGAGGAACGCGCCGCCGCCCGTCGAAATGTAGCTGACCTGATCGTGGATGCCGTACTTGGCGATCGCCGCGAGCGTGTCGCCGCCGCCCGCGATCGAGAACGCCGCCGAGCGCGCGATCGCGTCCGCGAGCGTCTTCGTGCCGTTGCCGAACTGGTCGAACTCGAACACGCCGACCGGGCCGTTCCACACGATCGTGCCGGCCTTCTCGAGCTGTGCGGCGAGCACCTTGGCCGTTTCCGGGCCGATGTCGAGGATCATGTCGTCGTCCTGCACATCGGCGACGGCCTTCACTTCGGCCTCCGCGGTCGGCGAGAACTCCTTGGCCGTGACCACGTCGGTCGGGATCGGCACTGAGGCGCCGCGGGCCTTCGCCGCGTCGATGATCGCCTTCGCTTCGGCGACAAGATCGGCCTCGGCGAGCGACTTGCCGATCTTCAGGCCGGCCGCGAGCATGAACGTATTGGCGATGCCACCGCCGACGATCAGCTGGTCGACCTTCTCAGCGAGCGACTTCAGGATGGTCAGCTTGGTCGACACCTTCGAACCCGCGACGATCGCCACCAGCGGACGCTTCGGTGCGCCGAGCGCCTTGCCGAGTGCCTCGAGCTCAGCCGCGAGCAGCGGACCGGCGCAGGCAACCGGCGCGTACTTCGCGATGCCGTGCGTGGTCGCTTCCGCGCGGTGCGCGGTGCCGAACGCGTCGTTCACGTAGATGTCGCAGAGCTTGGCCATTTTCTGCGCGAGCTCGTCGGAATCTTTCTTTTCGCCCTTGTTGACGCGGCAGTTTTCGAGCAGCACGACCGAGCCCGGCGCGACGTTCACGCCGTTTTCGACCCAGTTCGCGACGAGCGGCACGTCGCGGCCGAGCAGCTCGGCGAGACGCTTCGCCACTGGCGCGAGCGAATCTTCCGGCTTGAAGTCGCCTTCGGTCGGGCGACCCAGGTGCGAGGTGACCATCACGGCGGCGCCGGCGTCGAGCGCGGCCTTGATGGCCGGTACGGAAGCGCGGATGCGGGTGTCTTCGGTGATGTTGCCTTGATCGTCCTGCGGCACGTTCAGATCGGCGCGGATGAACACGCGTTTGCCGGACAGCTTGCCTTCGGCGATCAGGTCGGAGAGACGCAATACCTTGTTCATGGGCTTGAGTAGGCGAGTTGATGAGAAGGCGGTGGCGGACAGCGCGCGGGGACGAGGCGCGGCGAACTCCGGCGCTTCGGCCCAACGGCTCCGCGGGATCGGGCGCCGGCGGCCGGCCGCGGCACTAGGCGCCTTGCTGCGGCGCGCTCAACCCGGAAAAGGGCATTTTAACTGATCCCAACGGCCATCTGACCGCGACGCGGCGAATGTCGCGTATTTGACCGCGAGGCCGTCGATGCCGCGCGCCGCGGCGTCATCGCCACACCTGGGGCCGGACCGTCACAGGAAGACGCGCATCAGCGTGAACACGACCATCCCGGTCACGATCGTGCCGAGCATGGTGCGGCGCCACAAAAACCAGCCGAGGCCGGCGAGGGTCGCGTAGAGCTCATGATTGGAAGCCGCGAACGACAGCCCCTCGGGTGTCGTCAGCACGTCGGGCACCACCACGGCGGCGAGCGCGGCGGCCGGCGCGTAGCGCAGCATTTTCTGCACGCGCGCGGGCAGCACCGTGCGCTCGCCGCCGATCAGGAACATCGCGCGCGTGAGCGCGGTGACGAAGGTCATGCCGATGATGGCGAGCCAGATTTGCGTTGAGGTCATCGGGAGTCTCCGGCGCGATCGTTTACGCCGCGGATGCGGCGCAGGTCCGCGCGCTCGATCATCAGGTCGGCTGCGCTGCCGGCGACGATCGCCGCGATCACCGCGAACGGCAGCGCGAGCCGGTACGGCAGATCGAGCGCGAGCAGCGCCACGATGGCGGCCACGCTGACCGCGGCCAGCGTGGAGCGCGTCGCGACCGCCGACACCATGATGGGCAACAGCGCGAGCGTACCGGCGAGCGCGAGCCCCCAGTTGTCGGGAATCAGGCTCGCGAGCAGGATGCCGACGATCGACGACACCTGCCACGACAGCCAGCTCGCTACCGCCATGCCCCAGAAGTACGCCTCCTTGCCCGGCACGTAGCCGGTCGGAAAGCTCCTCTTGACGAACAGCAGATAGATCACGTCGCCGTTGAAATAGCCGAGCACGATGCGCCGCCACATCGGCAGATAAGAGAAGTGCGGCGCGAGGCCGACGCTGAAGATCACGAAGCGGGTGTTGACCATCGCCGCGGTCAGCAGCACGGTCCACACCGGCAGCTTCGCCGCGAGGAGCGGCAGCACCGCCAGCTGCGACGAACCGGCGTAGCACAGCAGCGACATCGTGAGCGCCTGCGGCAGCGTCAGCACGGACTTGCTCATCGCGATGCCCGTCACGAGGCCCCAGGAAAAAATTGCCATCAGCGTGGGCGCATAGGCGCGCGCGCCTTCACGAAAAGCGCGGCGATCGGTGTCGGACAGTCGAGCGAGCATCGGGCGAAGATTGCGGGCGCAGGAAACGCCGTCGAGAAGGCCGGGCCGGCACCAGCTTGCGAGACCTCCTGCTGGCGCATCCCGATTGGATTTATGCGTGCGCTGGATTATAGCGTCCAGGGTGCGCCCAAATGCCCGTTGTGTGTGCAAAAGACGCTAAAATAGCGCTCCCGGCTATGTCCTGCGCTCATGGCCGCACCTCATAACGCACCTGCTGGAGAACCGTATGTCAATGGCCGACCGCGACGGCAAGATCTGGATGGATGGCAAGCTCATCGACTGGCGCGATGCCAAAATCCACGTGCTCACCCACACGCTGCACTACGGCATGGGCGTGTTCGAGGGCGTGCGCGCTTACAAGACGGCCGACGGCGCCACCGCGATTTTCCGCCTGCAGGAGCACACCAAGCGCCTGCTGAACTCGGCGAAGATCTTCCAGATGGACGTGCCGTTCGACCATGAAACGCTCGCCGCCGCGCAGCGTGAAGTGGTGCGCGAGAACAAGCTCGAAACCTGTTATCTGCGCCCGATCATCTGGGTCGGCTCGGAAAAGCTCGGCGTGTCGGCCAAGGGCAACACGATCCACGTCGCGATCGCCGCGTGGCCGTGGGGCGCGTACCTCGGCGAAGACGGCATCACCAAGGGTATTCGCGTGAAGACGTCGTCGTTCACGCGCCATCACGTGAACGTGTCGATGGTGCGCGCAAAGGCGTCGGGCTGGTACGTGAACTCGATCCTCGCGAACCAGGAAGCGATCGCCGACGGCTATGACGAAGCACTGCTGCTCGATGTCGACGGCTACGTGTCGGAAGGCTCGGGCGAGAACTTCTTCCTCGTCAACAACGGCAAGCTGTACACGCCCGACCTGTCGTCGTGCCTCGACGGCATCACGCGCGACACCGTGATCACGCTCGCGCGCGACATGGGCATCCATGTGATCGAAAAGCGCATCACGCGCGACGAAGTCTATACCTGCGACGAAGCGTTCTTCACCGGCACGGCAGCCGAAGTCACGCCGATCCGTGAACTCGACAACCGCCAGATCGGCGCCGGCGTGCGCGGCCCGATCACCGAAAAGCTGCAGTCCGCCTTCTTCGGCGTCGTGAACGGCAAGAGCGAGAAGTACGCGCACTGGCTCACGAAAATCTGAGCGACGTTCTGAGATGCGCAGCGCCGCCCGTCGGCGGCGCACTGCAAGCACCCCGCATACAACGAGAAAGTGTCATGAGCGAAATCAAGGAAATGCCGCTGGTCGAACTGACGGCAAAAGATCTGCCGGCATATTGTCCGAACCCGGCCATGCCGCGCTGGAGCGCGCATCCGCGCGTCTTCATCGACGTGTCGCACGGCGAAGCGCGTTGCCCGTATTGCAGCACGCGCTACAAGCTGCGCGACGGCGAAGTGATCAAGGGTCATTGATCGAACGCATCGAGCGGTTCTGAGCCGGCTTCAGCGGCGCGAGGCGTGACGTTCTGATCGCGCGCTCGACGCGCCGCAGGCTCGATCGCACGACCCGCGGGCCTCGCGCCGCGCGGCTTCCCGCTTTCCCCTTCTACCCATCCGAGCGCCACGCGCATCGCGCGCGGCGCTTGTTATCGACACCGGACACTCACCCTGATGCGTCGCGCGTTGGTTATCGCACCGAACTGGATCGGTGACGCATTGATGGCGCAGCCGCTGTTTGCGCGCCTCGTGAAATTGCATCCGCGCATCGTCATCGACGCGGTCGCGCCCAGCTGGGTCGCCCCCGTGCTCGAACGCATGCCGGAAATCCGCGACGTCTACGCGACCGATCTCGCCCACGGTAAGCTGCAGATGCTGCGCCGCTGGCAGCTGTCGAGCGATCTGCGCGACGTCGGCTACGACGCGGCCTACGTGCTGCCGAACTCGTTCAAGTCAGCGCTGATTCCGTGGCTGGCGGGCATTCCGCTGCGCATCGGCTACACCGGCGAGAGTCGCTACGGCATGTTGAACGTGCGTCACGCGAATCCGCGCAAGGACGCCCGGCCGCCGATGGTCGGCCACTACGCCGCCCTCGCCTACGCGCCCGGCGCCAAGGTCCCCGAAGATCTGCCGATGCCCCGTCTCGACACGGATCTGAACGAGGCGTCGCGCGTATCGGCGCGCTTCAATCTCGATACCCGCGTGCCGCTGCTGGTGTTCTGCCCGGGCGCCGAGTACGGTCCCGCCAAGCGCTGGCCGCCCGAGCACTTCGCGGCGCTTGCGCAGATGGTCGGCCAGTCGTTCCCGTACACGCAGATCGTCGCGCTCGGTTCGCCGAAAGACGCGCCGCTCGCGCAGGCGATCGCCGAAAAAGCGCCGAACGTGCGCAACCTGTGCGGCCAGACCGCGCTCGGCGAGGCCTGCGCGCTGATCGCTCGGGCCAACGCGGTCGTCACCAACGACTCCGGCCTGATGCACGTCGCCGCCGCGCTGCGCCGCCCGCTCGTGGCCGTTTTCGGTTCGACCGATCCGCGCCACACCCCGCCCTTGTCCGAGCTCGCGAAGGTACAATGGCTTCATCTCGAATGCAGCCCCTGTTTTGAGCGCGAGTGCCCACTCGGTCATCTGAACTGCCTGAAGCAGCTGAGCGCCGAGCAGGTTTTCGGCGATTTGCGCGGCATGCTGCTCGCGCAGCGCTGAGCCGACTGGTACTTGCACGCAACACCGCACGCCCCCGAGCGCGTCGCGTCATGTTCGCGCCTTGCGGCACGGGCAAGCTGACGCCCGGGGGCGATGGTCCGGCGCTCTGGACCGTCCCGCTACCGCTGACCCGCAACCGCGCGCCGCGCACTAGAGACTGACGAGCCATGCCACGTTTTGCCCATATCTTCGAAGCCGCCGCCGATACCCTGAACGCCTACTATCAGGCCGTCGCCGAGGTCAATATCGACAGTTTGATGGGCTTGTGGATCGACGAGGAGTTCGTCAGCTGCATCTGCGCGGACGGCTCGCATCTGCACGGTATCGAGAACATCCGCAATGGCTTGCAGGCTCAGCTCGAAGCGCTGCCGGTGTCGATCGAGCCGCTCGACATCCGCGTCTACGACAGCCTCGGCACCGTCGTCTATGCGATTGCCGAAGCGCATCGTCCGGCCGATCCGACCGCCACGCCCGCGATGGTCTTCACCACCTACGTAATGGTCCACGAGCGCGGCGAATGGCGCATTGCGCATATTCACGCGAGCCCGATGCCGAACGAGGCCGCCAGTCAGTTCGCGACCAAGATGCGGCATGGCCAGGGCCCGCTGCACTGACGCGCGGCACCACGACCGATTCAGATTCACGTTTTTTCGCTTTTCCGCCGGTATGAGTTCGACGCCACATAAACCCGCTTCCTCCGGTACGGCCCCCGCCAAGGTGGCGGCCGCCGTCGAGGCGACCGTCGAGCTGCTGTACCGGGCGCCGCTGTGGCTGCCCAACCGGCATGCGCAGACGATCGTCCCGTCGTTGTTCGCGCGCCGCCCCGCCGTGTCGTTTCGGCGCGAGCGCTGGGACACGCCGGACGGCGATTTCATCGATCTCGACTGGGTCGCGCACGAAACTCCGCCCACCGATACCGCTCCGCTTTTCGTGCTGTTTCACGGCCTCGAAGGCAGTTCGTCGTCGCACTACGCGGTCGCGCTGATGGCCGCCGCGCGCGAATACGGCTGGCACGGCGTGGTGCCGCACTTTCGCAGCTGCAGCGGCCCGCTGAACCGGCTGCCGCGCTTCTACCATCTGGCCGACAGCAATGAGGTCGACTGGATCCTGCGCCGCCTGCGCGCCGCGCATCGGGGGCCGGTGGTCGCGGCCGGCGTGTCGCTCGGCGGCAACGTGCTGCTTCGCTGGCTCGGCGAGCGGCAAAACGATGCGGCGCAGGTGGTAGCCGCCGCCGCCGCGATTTCGACACCGATCGACGTCCACGCGGGCGGCCGCGCGCTGTCGCAGGGCTTCGGCCTCGTCTATACGCGCAGCTTCCTGAAGACGCTGAAACACAAGGCCAACCAGAAGCTCGAGCAGTTCCCGGGCCTATTCGATCGCGACGCGATGCTCGCGAGCCGCACGATGTACGAGTTCGACAACGTGGTGACCGCGCCGCTGCACGGCTTTCGCAATACCGACGACTACTGGAGCACCGCAACCACCCGTCCGCTGCTGCCGCTCATTCAAGTGCCCACGCTGGTGCTCAACGCGCGCAATGACCCGTTCCTGCCGGCCGAAGCGCTGCCGTCGCGGCAGGAGGTATCGGCGGCGGTCGAGCTTTATCAGCCCGAGCACGGCGGCCACGCGGGTTTCATGACCGGGCCGTTCCCGGGCCGCATCGACTGGCTATCGCGGCGCTTGTTCGGCTATCTGGAACAACACGTCGATCATGGATGACATCGTCAAACAGTCACTCGCCAAATGGCCGAACGTGCCGAGTTGCACCGGCTGGTTGATGCTCGACCGGCGCGGCAACTGGCGCATGCGCGACGAAGCGGCCCAGGCGAGCGGCGCGCACGGCGTGCCGATCCGGCACGAGGCGCTGCTGGGCTTCATCAACCGGAACTACGAGGCCGATGAGCGCGGGCAGTGGTATTTCCAGAACGGGCCGCAACGCGTGTATGTCGAGCTGGCTTACACGCCGTGGGTGGTCAGATTGTCCGCGCGCGCGGATGGCACGCTCGCACTGCACGACCAGGGCGGCGGCGCGTTCGAGCCGGCGGCGGTGTTCGTCGATGAAGACGGCGGCATTCTGTTCGCCGATCGCTCGCAGCCGGCACGCATCGCGGCGCTGCACGATCACGACCTCGAAATCTTCTCGGATCACGCGACGCTCGCCGACGATGGTTCATTGAGCGGCGCATTCCACTGGAGCGCTCAACTCACACTGCCGCTGCAAAGCGTGCGACGCGATCAGGTGGCCGCGCGCTTCGGCTTCGTCGCAAGCCCGGCGGCGGCGCAGGTCTGACGCACGCGCCGGCGTGCACCTGCGTCCACCCTACCCCTTCTCGTCGAGCCGCTCCTCCTTGTAGCGGTTCTCCATCTCGTGCAGACGCGCGTCGACGGTCGCCAGGTCGTAATAGCCGATCGTCTTCAAGTCGCGCGCGTCCTTCAACTGCCGGATCGCCGAGGGCCACGCGCCCTCCAGCGCGAACTTTTCCGCCATCGCGCGATGCTGCGTCAACGCATCGCCACTGCCCGCACTCGCCTGCGCGAGATACAACCACCACGCGGGTTGATCGGGATGCGTCCGGGTTTCCTTCTTCGCGAGCGCCTGCGCGTCGGTGAAACGGTGCAGCGTCAGCAGCGTGCGGATATGCATATCGATCGCGGCGTTCGACTGCGGCCAGCGCTTCTGCGCGAAGTCGGCGAGACGCGCGGCTTCGTCCGCATGACCGGCACTGCGCGCGATGTCGGTCGCGAGCACGTCGAGGCTCGGCGAATCGCGCTCAGGCTCGCCTTCCGCACGCGCGCCGGAGACGAACGTCGCGCGCGCGCTCGCAAGGGAGGCGGCCGCGTCGTCGTAGCGCTCGAGCAACATCTGCCCGTAGGCGATGCCGTACCAGTTGGCCGCAACGTTCAGCGCGGTGCGGTCCTCGATTTCCGAGCGCAAACGCGAAATCTCGTCCGCGTAGTCGCTGCGCGAATGGCCCTGCAACAGACCCGCGCGCGCGCGCACGAAGCCGTACTCGGAGTCTTGATGCGGCTGCCGGTACGGCGCGCGGCGCGCACGGTCCTCCATGTCGGCGATCCGCTCGCCGGTCAGCGGATGCGTGCGCGCGTAGGCCGGAATGCCGTTGTCGTTCATCGCCGCGCGGTCGAGCCGGTGGAAGAACGTCGGCATCGCGTAGGGATCGTAGCCGGCACCGGCGAGCAGCAGAAAGCCGACGCGGTCCGCCTCCTGCTCGGCCGATCGTGAGAAGCGCAACTGGCTGTCGACCGCATACGCCTCGCTGCCGAGCGCGATCGCGCTGCCGAGGTCGCCGCTATGCGCGAGTACGCCTGCCAGCACGCCGAACAGCACGCCGACGAGCGCCGCGTAGCCGCTGCGCTCGCCGTTGGAGATCATCCGCGAGATGTGCCGCTGCAGCACGTGTCCCATCTCGTGACCCAGCACCGCCGCGAGTTCGGACTCGGTCTGCGTCGCCACGATCAACCCGGTGTTCACGCCGATGAAACCGCCCGGCAGCGAAAACGCGTTGATCTGCGCGTCGCGCACCCCGAACAGTTCGAAATCCGGACGGTAACCGCCGATATACAGCGCGCTGGCCGCCGCTGCGAGCTTGGCGGCGACCGAATTCAGGTAGTCGCGCACGAGCCAGTCGTCGAGATAATCGGGGTCGCGGCGTATGTCGCGCATCACGCGCTCGCCGAGCTTGCGTTCGGCCTGCGGAGTCAGCGAGCCGGCGCCGCCGCTGCCGAGATCGGGCAACTGCTGCGCGACGATCGGCGCGCGCCAGTCGTTGCTGCCGGTTTTGCCGCCATTGCTGCCGCTAGCGCCGCCATTGGAAAAACGGCTCTGCGCGCCGCCGTAGGTGCCGAACACGCCGCGCGCGATGTCGGGCGGCAGGCTCGGATCGACCGCGTCGCTCGGGCCGCTAACGAGCGGCGCCTCGGACGATGGGGTTCCCGGCGCGAGGGCCGCTCCGCCGGTCGATTGCGCGAACGCGCCGGGCGGCATTGCGAGTGCGACAGATAGCAAGGCAGCGAGGAATCGTTTTGAATGCATCGCGAAGCCGGTCTGACGAAGTCGAAAAACATCGCCCGTGGCCCGGACTAAGATAGCGGGCAAGGACGTCGAAGGACGCGTACAAGGCAAAACGCACGGTACCGCACAGCGCAAGTGTAATCAGCCGCCGCGCCGATTCGGGGCCGCGCCGCACTGCTATGATAGGCGCCCTCTGAAGGAGTCAACCATGCCTGAACTCACTCATTTCGATGCGTCTGGTGACGCGCATATGGTGGACGTCGGCGGCAAGCAGGAGACGAAGCGCATCGCGATCGCGCGTGGCTCGATCCGCATGCTGCCCGACACGTTCGCGCTGATCCGCGACGGCAACGCCAAAAAGGGCGACGTGATCGGCGTCGCGCGGATCGCGGCGATCCAGGCCTCGAAGCGCACCGCCGATCTGATTCCGCTGTGCCACCCGCTCGCGCTGACACGCGTGAAAGCCGACTTCGAACTCGACGAGCAGATGCCCGGCGTGCATTGCACGGTCCAGGTCGAGACGTTTGGACGCACGGGCGTCGAAATGGAAGCGCTCACCGCCGTGCAGGTCGGGCTGCTGACCGTGTACGACATGTGCAAGGCGGTGGACCGCGGCATGACCATCACCGATGTGAAGGTGATGGAAAAGCATGGCGGGAAATCGGGGGACTGGGTCGCGCAAGCTTGAAGCGCGGGTCGACAACTATCCGGGTAGCACCATGACCATCGACGAACTGCTCAAGCAGCTACTGGCGTTTCGCGACGCGCGCGACTGGCGGCAGTTTCACACGCTGCGTAACCTGATCGTCTCCACCGGCATCGAAGCCGGCGAGCTTCTGGAGACGATTCAATGGAAGTCCGACGCGCAGATCGACACGCTGCTCAGTGATCCCGAGCAATCGACGAACCTCCGGCACGAGTGCGCCGACGTCTTCATGTACCTGCTGCTGGTGGCTCATACCGCAGGCTTCGATCTCGTCGACGCGGCCGCGGAAAAACTGAAGCTGAACGAAGCGCGCTACCCCGTCGACAAGGCGAAAGGCACGGCCGCGAAGTATTCCGAGTTGTGAACTTAGAGGCGAGGAGGCCTGCCTTGACGCGAGCACGCCGAAGCCTCCGCGGCCCGATCAATCTTCGTCGCTGTCGTCATCCGGTGCCGCATCCGCTGCGGGCCTGCCGTAGCGCTTCACCAACTGCTCCTTGAAACCCGCGAGCGACTTCTGCTCGTCGACGAGCTGGTACACATAGCCGAGCTGCGCGGGCCAGTCCTTCAGTTCCTCCGCGAAAATCCGCAAGCGTTCGACCGTATCGAGCGCCGCCGCGGTATCGCCGGTCAGCGCCTGTAGCACCGCGTAGCGACGCAGCACGGTTTCGCCCGGCAACAGTGCGATCGCCTGCTTGTGCATCGCGAGCTTGCGTTGCAGGTTCAGCGGATTCATCGGCTGCAGTGTCGCCAGACCGTATTCGCCCCACGCGCCGAACATGAACGAAGGATCGGCGGCGTACTGTTCGGCTGGACGCTGACCGTAGTACAGCACCTCGGCGCGCGCATAGTCGCGATAGATCGGATACAGCGCGGCGAGTCCGCCGAATACCACGACCGCGAACGCGCCGAGCGACAGTTTCGCGGGCACCGCGCGCAACGGCCGCGTTTCGAGCAAGCCGAACACGAACATCGCAGGCAACAGGAAGAACATGTACTGCTGCGGATACTCGACGAGCGCATGCATCGTCAGCACGCCGATCAGCGCGATGCCGAACACGCGCGTGGCGCTTTGCGGCGCACGCACGACACGCACGAGCCACGCGACGAGACCCACGAGCACGATCCCGAGTCCGATAAGACCGGTTTTGGCGAGCAGATCGACGAAGATGTCATGCGAGTTGTTGGCGATTTCGACGCCGCCCAATTGCCTGACGAGCGCGAACTGATAGCTCGGAAATTCGCCCCAGCCGACGCCGAGCAGCGGATGCTGCTTGAACATCGTCCAGCCGTATTTCAATAGCGCGATGCGCGGCGCGATTTGACCGGCATCCTGGAAGCGCTCGGCCGCCGACTGCCCGAGTTCGAGGTGAAAACGCACGTTGGCCCAGCGAATCACCGCATTGACCACGAAAAACAGCACCGCGAGCGCGATCGGCACCAGCCAGTCACGGCTGCTACGACGCGATTGCGGTTCGTTGCGAGTCTGCGCGAACGCCATCCAGAAGCCGGCCACGACGATCACCCCCATCTGCAGCCACGGACCGCGCGACACGGTCAGCGCGAGGCCGACGGAGAAAATCGTCGACACGAGCAGCCAGATAGGCAGCGCGATGCGGCGCGTCTGCACGAGGTACAGCGCGCCCGCCATCGCGAACGCGATATAGGTCGCGAGGTGGTTCGCCTGCGCCATGTTGCCGAACGGCCGGCGATCGACAGTGATGTTGTACGCGACGATGAGCGGCGCCACGCGCGTTTCGAGGTGAAACAGCTGGATCACCTGGCTGAACACCGAGAACAGGCCGCCGACGATCAACGCCCCCGCCGCCCAGCGCAACGCGGTCTCGTCGAGTTTCACACGCGTGAAGCCATAGCCCACGTGCGCGGCCATCCACGCAGCGAGCAGGAAGCCCGCGCCGAGCCAGTTCATCGACGGCTCAGCGACCGGCAGCACGAACGTTTGCAGCACCAGCAGGAGGCCGAACAGCAAGGGCACGAGCGCGACCATGGGCGACGCGAAGCTCACGCGCGGCCGGGCGGTCGCGACCGTCAGCATGACGGCCGCCCCGGTCAGCAGATACAGCGCGAGCGAGGTGAATTCGGAGTAGAAGGTTGGGATCGGATACGTATGGTTGGCAACCGCGTAGGGCAGGATCAACGCAAGAGCCAGCAGTACGAGAGACAGGTAGCGCGCGAAAGGGGTGGGCATCGAATCAACGGTGGGCGTCAGCAACCGGCGCACTATACAAAAATTTCGTTGCACTGTGCGCCGGTTCGGCCGAAATAGGCTGCAAATCAGCCCTTTACGTTGTGGCTTCGAGTCGTCCGGTCAGCGCCCGGCCGTCGTCTCGTTGGCTTGTTCAGTTCATCTGCCCCTTACGATCGGCACTCGGGCGGCGCCAGATTCGCCGCGAGCGTCGGCGCTTCACCCGGCATCGGCCCCGACCCCGGCGCCGGCAACGAAGACGCGCTCTTGCCGCTCGCAAAGCATTCCCACGTCAGCGCGCCCGTCTGCACCGTGTCCTTGGCCAACGCGACACGTGCGCTCGGCGCATCGGCGTTGTCCGGCACCGAGGGCACCAGCGTTATCGTGTTCGCGCCGGCCTGCGCGACGCGCGTCGAGTACCTGATCGTGATCTGACCGGTGTCGTCGTCGATCTGGATGGACTCGACGTTGCGGGTGGCGGGCGGCGACGCATAACCGCCGCTGAATGCGTTGCCGCTCGCGGCGTTTTCGGCCACCGCGAGCCGCGCCGACGCCGCGAGCGACAAGCCCTCGCCGACCCGGCTGCGCGCCAGATAGTCCTGATACGCGGGAATCGCATAGGCCGCGATCACGCCGACGATCGCCAGCACGATCATCAGCTCGATCAACGTGAAGCCGACGCCGCAGCGCCGGCAAAGGCGCGCGAACCAATTCTCGCGCCAACGTGCGCGGCGCGACCTACGCGAAAATTGCGTCGATTGAGAGTAAGGGGAATACGGCAGGGTAACGATCATCGGCAGACTCCTGATACGAGAAACGCGTGACCCGTGGATCGGGAACAGGCGTTTCCATCGTAGCGAGCGACGCTTGCGCGTCACAGTCAGCCGGATGGCCAGGCTTGCATTCGGACGGCATCACGGCTTAGGCAGCGGCGCACCGTCGATGCCATGCTCACACCGCCGCGCGTTTCGCGTTACGGCGCTTCAACAGATAACCGACGATCACGACGAACAGCGCGCCCGCGATGCTCATCCCGTATTCCGCGACGGGCGTGTCGAGGATCGGCCAACGGTCGCCGGCCGGGTCGTTGACCATCAGACCGCCCGCGATCCAGCCGAGCAGGCCCGCGCCGAACAGCACGATGCCCGGAAAGCGATCGAGCAGCTTCAGAATCAGCTGGCTGCCCCACACGATCAGCGGAATGCTCACGACGAGGCCAAAGATCACCAGAGCCAACCGGTGCTCGTGCTCCGCGGCTTCGGCCGCGCCCGCGATCGCGATTACGTTGTCCACGCTCATTACCGCATCCGCGATGATGATCGTCTTCACCGCCGAGATCAGCTTGTCGGCCGGCTTGACGTTGTCGTGAACGTCGTGCGCGGGCGCGAGCAAGCGCACGCCGATCCACAGCAGCAGCAACCCGCCCGCGAACTTCAGGAACGGCACGTCGAGCAGCGCGACCGCGAATGCGATCAGCACGACGCGCAGCAGGATCGCGCCGGCGGTTCCCCACACGATGCCGCGCATGCGTTGCGACTGCGGCAGGTTGCGGCAGGCGAGCGCAATGACGACCGCGTTATCGCCGCCGAGCAGCACGTCAATGACGATGATCTGAAAGACCGCGCCCCAATTGAGCGTCGTGAAGAATTCGAGCATGGAAAAAAGAATAAGAAAAAATCTACCGAGCGGACAGCACGACGGCGCAAGTGCGGACGAAAAAAAAGCGGGGGAGTCTGCACTCCCCCGCTTTTCGGGACCGCTCGCTCACGAAAGGACTTCGTAAGCGTATCAAAATCGCGCGCTCACGGCACGCGAATTCGATTTACAGCATCGCCTTCAGAAGACGCGCCATTTCCGACGGGTTCTTCGTGACCTTGATACCGCATGCGTCCATGATTTCCAGCTTCGCTTCAGCGGTGTCCGCACCGCCCGAGATCAGCGCGCCGGCGTGGCCCATGCGCTTGCCCGGAGGCGCCGTGACGCCGGCGATGAAGCCAACCACCGGCTTCTTCATGTTGTCCTTGATCCAGTGCGCGGCGTTCGCCTCGTCCGGACCGCCGATTTCGCCGATCATGATGACGGCGTCCGTATCGGGATCGTCGTTGAACATCTTCATCACGTCGATGTGCTTCAGACCGTTGATCGGATCGCCGCCGATACCGACTGCCGAAGACTGGCCGAGGCCGATCGCGGTCAGCTGGCCGACTGCTTCATACGTCAGCGTGCCCGAACGCGATACGACGCCGATGCGGCCCTTGCGGTGGATGTGACCCGGCATGATGCCGATCTTCAGTTCGTCCGGCGTGATCGTGCCCGGGCAGTTCGGTCCGAGCAGCAGCGTCTTGCGGTTTTCGCGACGCATACGGTCCTTGATCTCGATCATGTCGCGGACGGGGATGCCTTCCGTGATACAGATTGCGAGATCCAGGTCGGCTTCGACGGCTTCCCAGATTGCCGCAGCAGCGCCTGCCGGCGGAACGTAAATCACCGACACGGTTGCGCCCGTTTCAGCCTTGGCTTCAGCGACGCTAGCGTAGATGGGGATGCCTTCGAAATCTTCGCCGGCGCGCTTCGGGTTCACGCCCGCGACGTACGCTTCGCGGCCGTTTGCGTATTCACGGCAAGCACGCGTGTGGAACTGACCGGTCTTGCCGGTGATGCCCTGCGTGATGACCTTGGTGTCTTTGTTGATCAGAATCGACATGTATTGACCTCTGTTCGTTTGGCGTCGCGCGGTAGCGCCACGCGGCGCGATGCTTCACGCCTGTGTCGCTCGCGCGCCGCCACTCGTCATTTTGGCAAATGAGCTGGTAAATGCGCCGTAGACAGGTGGCTTACGCCTTGCCCGAAGCAGCCGCGACGACCTTCTGAGCCGCTTCTTCCATGCTGTCCGCCGAGATGATCGGCAGGCCGGATTCGGCGAGCATCTTCTTGCCCAGGTCTTCGTTCGTGCCCTTCATGCGGACCACGAGCGGCACCTTCAGCGACACGGCCTTCGACGCCGCGATCACGCCTTCCGCGATCACGTCGCAGCGCATGATGCCACCGAAGATGTTGACCAGAATCGCGGTCAGGTTCGGGTTCTTCAGCATGATCTTGAACGCTTCGGTAACCTTCTCGGTCGTAGCTCCTCCGCCGACGTCGAGGAAGTTCGCCGGTTCGCCGCCGAACAGCTTGATGGTGTCCATCGTTGCCATTGCGAGGCCAGCGCCGTTCACGAGGCAGCCGATGTTGCCGTCGAGCGAGATGTACGCGAGGTCGAACTTCGACGCTTCGATTTCAGCCGGATCTTCTTCGTCCAGATCGCGGTAAGCGACGATTTCCGGGTGACGGAACAGCGCGTTCGAATCGAAGTTGAACTTCGCGTCGAGTGCGATGACCTTGCCGTCGCCGGTCAGGATCAGCGGGTTGATTTCGGCGAGCGATGCGTCGGTTTCCCAGAATGCTTTGTACAGGCCTTGCAGGATCGCGCGGGCTTGCGGGATCGAAGCGTCGGGCACGCCGATCTTCTTCGCGAGGTCGTCTGCTTCCGAGTCCTTCAGGCCGGTCGACGGATCGACCGCAACCTTGTGGATCAGCTCAGGCGTCTTTTCCGCGACTTCTTCGACGTCCATGCCGCCTTCGCTCGATGCCATCACGACGATCTTCTGCGAAACGCGATCGATCACGAGACCAACATACAGTTCCTTCTTGATGTCAGCGCCTTCTTCGATCAGAAGGCGATTGACCTTCTGGCCTTCCGGACCGGTCTGGTGCGTGACGAGCTGCATGCCGAGGATCTGGTTCGAGTACTCGCGAACCTGTTCCAGCGACTTGGCGACCTTGACGCCGCCGCCCTTGCCACGGCCACCTGCGTGGATCTGAGCCTTGACGACCCACACCGGGCCGCCGAGCTCTTCCGCGGCCTTGACCGCATCATCCACCGAGAAGACCGGCTTGCCGCGCGGTACCGCGACGCCGAATTTCCGCAGGATTTCCTTACCCTGGTACTCGTGAATCTTCATGCGTGATTCCCTTCAGTCTGAGAGTTGGATAGAACTTCGATTCCGTTTTGCCGCCGTTCAGGCCGGCGCGTCGCCGCTTGGTGCGCGAGTCGCCGCGTCGTCCGACGAGGCCGCGCGTTCCGCCGGACGCGGTGCGTGGCCATACCAGCGCGGATAAAACTGTTTCACCGCCTCGCCGTCGAAACGCAGCGCGTGGCAGCGTCCCAACTGGAATGGCGGTTTGTCGTTGGAATGCTCGCCTGTGCCGTTAGACGATTCGTCTCCCGAACCCGCGTTCGCGCCCGGCGTGCCTTCATCGGTGTTCCAGACTTCGCCGGCGAACGCCTGGATCGCGGCGGTCGGCAGCATCGCGCACAGCTCGGTGAGATGCGTGCAACCGGCCGTGCCGGCCAGCAAACGGGCAGCATCGCGACGGAAGTTGTGGAACAGATTGAGCCCGATGAGGGCACGGTAGGCGGGATTGCTGGCCTGGCATAACCCTGGATAGGGTACCCAGTCGGACGACGCCTCGGCGTCGACGACATTGAGCTTGCGATCGATGGTGATGCGAAGCCAGAGTTCATGGATCGGCTGACCATTGGGCCGGATTCCCGACGGAAGCGCCACATCTCGAGGCTTTTCGTCGGTCAGGCACGCTTCCACATCCCACAGGCCATCGGCTCGCTCGTAAGCTTCCGCTCTGATTGCGCGACGATGGCGCAACTGACGGGACACTGGCGGGGAGAGCGACATGCGGGAAGGAAAGGCCGGATTGGAAAACTTCTGGATTTTAGCATAACGGGTATTTGGGACAGCCCCGATTGCGCACGGCCTCGCGCCGGGCTACGGCGCGGCAATCGACCGGCCGTCGGGGCTGACGTGCTAGTCGCCGTCCCAGATGTCGTCAATACCCTTCAGGATTTTGCCGATCGTCGCGCCGGAGAAGCCGCGCGACGCCAGGAAGCGCGCCTGCTTCGCGCGCTCGGCCGGGGTTTTCGGCAGCTGGCCGAACTTCTTGCGCCAGACCGCCTGAGCGCGCGCGAGTTCGGTTTCACGCAATTGCGCACTCGCCTCTTCGACCAGCACTGGGTTCAGCGCGTGCTGCTTCAGTTCGCCGAGAATGCGGCTCGTGCCGAGCCGCGTTGCGCGCCGGTGAACCAGACTTTCCGCGAAGCGCGAGTCCGATAGCCAGTTTTCGGCTTCCAGTGAGTCAAGCACCGTGTCGAGCGAATCGGTTTCCTCGACGTAGGGCTTCAGCTTGCGCGCGAGTTCGGCGCGGCTATATTCGCGACGCGACAGATAGCCGAGCGCGCGCGCTTTCAGCGGACGGGTTGGGCGTTGTGATTTTCTGCTGTCGTCTTGGTCGGCCTGCCCCGGTTTCGCTTCGCCGGCCTGGCGACGCGAACGGGTGTAGGTGACTTCGGAGGGGGATTGGGAATCGTGTCCGGAGAGATCCGGGCTGGACGATGCTGCAGGGGATCCGGACCGTGTACGCTGCGGCCCGCGGCCTGCGGCGCGGTCATGTGCGTCGAACGATTCGAACGGATCGAATGGATCGCCGGAATCAGGCGATCCATCCGCCGTGTCGCGCGGGCCGTCCGGATAGCGTCCGGAGTCGGAACCGGACAGAGGCCGGCCTTTGCGTATCACGTGATGCTTACTCTTCTTCGCCCGCGACTTCAGCGTCCGCGCCGGTCACGGCGTCCGCCATCGCGGTGACGCCCAGCGATTCGCGGATACGGTTTTCGATTTCGCGAGCGATGTCCGGATTTTCGCGCAGGAATTCACGCGCGTTGTCCTTGCCCTGACCGATCCGCTCGCCGTTGTAGCTGTACCATGCGCCAGCCTTGTCGACGATCTTCGCCTGCACGCCGAGGTCGATGATTTCGCCCTGACGCGAGATGCCCTCACCGTACAGGATGTCGAAGATGGCTTCGCGGAACGGCGGCGACACCTTGTTCTTGACGACCTTCACGCGTGTTTCGTTGCCGATCACTTCGTCGTTCTTCTTGATCGAACCGATGCGGCGAATGTCCAGACGCACCGATGCGTAGAACTTCAGCGCGTTACCGCCCGTGGTGGTTTCCGGGTTGCCGAACATCACGCCGATCTTCATGCGGATCTGGTTGATGAAGATCACGAGGCAGTTCGTGCGCTTGATCGTGCCGGTCAGCTTGCGCAGCGCCTGCGACATCAGACGCGCCTGCAGACCCGGCAGCGAGTCGCCCATTTCGCCTTCGATTTCCGCCTTCGGCACCAGCGCCGCGACCGAGTCGATCACGATCATGTCGATCGAGCCCGAGCGCACCAGCGCGTCGGCGATTTCGAGCGCCTGCTCGCCGGTGTCCGGTTGCGAGACCAGCAGGTCGGCGACGTTCACGCCGAGCTTGCCCGCATATTGAATGTCCAGCGCGTGTTCCGCGTCGATGAACGCCGCAGTGCCACCGAGCTTCTGCATTTCGGCGATGACCTGCAGCGTCAGCGTGGTTTTACCGGACGATTCCGGACCGTAGATTTCGACCACGCGGCCGCGCGGCAAACCGCCGACGCCCAGTGCGATGTCGAGGCCGAGCGATCCGGTGGAGACCACCTGGATGTCTTCGACTGCCTCACCTGCGCCGAGCCGCATGACCGACCCTTTGCCGAACTGCTTTTCGATCTGCGCGAGCGCGGCGGCGAGAGCCTTGCTCTTTTCAGCAGTCAGTCCAGCCGAGCCTTTCTTGCTTTCTTCCATGAATCGTCCTTTGCTATGATGAACGGCGTCTGAGGCAGGTGTGCACCCGTGGTTTCACTCGAATTGAGCGGAGCCTGCAGGACATCACACGAAACGCAGACACTGTATAAAAAAACAGTGGTTTTGGCAAGCGCGATTATGATGCGAACGCGCATTTTTAATGTCGCGTCACCCCCACTACCCACAATAATGTTCGGAGACCGCTGCGCGCCGGGGCAAGCCCCACGGTGCCGGCAAAGCCAGGCTGGCGCACCATGCGAATTCTGATTGCCGAAGACGACAGCATACTCGCGGACGGTCTGGTTCGATCACTCCGCCAATCGGCCTATGCGGTCGATCACGTCAAAAGCGGCGTAGAAGCCGATACCGCGTTGTCAATGCAGACGTTCGACCTATTGATCCTCGATCTGGGCCTGCCGCGCATGTCCGGGCTGGAGGTGCTGCGCCGCCTGCGCGCGCGCAATTCGAACCTGCCCGTGCTGATCCTGACCGCCGCAGACAGTGTCGACGAACGCGTCAAAGGCCTCGACCTCGGCGCCGACGATTACATGGCCAAGCCCTTCGCACTGAACGAACTCGAAGCGCGCGTGCGCGCGCTGACGCGGCGCGGTGCCGGCGGCGGCCCGACCGTCGTGCGGCATGGCTCGCTGTCGTTCGATCAGGTGGGCCGCATCGCCTATGTCAACGACCAGGTGATCGATCTGTCCGCGCGCGAGCTCGGTCTGCTCGAAGTGCTGCTGCAACGGATCGGTCGGCTGGTCTCGAAAGAGCAGCTCGTCGACCATCTGTGCGAATGGGGCGAGGAAGTCAGCAACAACGCGATCGAAGTCTACGTGCACCGGCTGCGCAAGAAGATCGAGCCGAGCGGCGTGCGCATCATCACCGTGCGCGGGCTCGGCTACTGCCTCGAAAAAGCGGCGCCGCCCGCGAATGCGAACACGCCCGCCGCCGGCTCCGAGCCGCAAACGGCGCAAACGGCACAAGCGGCACAAGCAGCACCACCTTCCCCCGCGCCGTCGTCCGCCGCGATGCCGGCGAGCCATCACTACAAATAGAGGCCAGCGATGTCCGCACGCGCTGATCGCGCCACGGCGCACGCGGCGGACCTCGACGAGGCGCGCGACGCGCGCTACGCCAACCCGTTCGCCCCGCCCGACGAAACCGAAGCCGCCGCCGAGGCGCGTCCGCGCTCGCTGTTCGGCGAGATTCTCGACTGGATGCTCGCCCCGCTGCTGCTGTTGTGGCCGATGAGCCTCGCGGTCACCTATCTGGTCGCGAAATCGATCGCGAACGGGCCGTTCGACCGCGCGCTCGAAACCGACGCCTATGTGCTCGCGCGCCAGATCCATCCGGTCAACGGCGTCGCGGAGCTGTCGCTGCCCGACTCGACGCGCGACTTCCTGCGCGCCGACAACGTTGACAGCGTGTTCTTCCAGGTGCTCGGCACGCGCGGCGAGCTGGTGGCCGGCGAGCGCGACATGCCGCTGCCGCACGAGGAGGACCGCCCGCCACCGGGCCTCGTCGAATTCCGCGACGACGTGCTGCGCGGCAACGACATCCGCGTCGCGTATACGACCGTCGAGTTTCCGCAGACGCCGGGCGCGCAGCCCGTGCTGGTGCAGGTCGCCGAAACGCTCGACAAGCGCAGCCAGCTCGCCAACGACATCATCAAGGGCGTGATCCTGCCGCAGTTCGTGATCCTGCCGCTCGCGATCCTGCTCGTGTGGTTCGGGCTATCGCGCGGGCTCGAGCCGCTGCATGCGCTGCAGGCGCATATCCGCGCGCGGCGGCCGGACGATCTGTCGCCGCTCGAAGCGCGCCGCGCGCCGCCGGAAATCGAGCCGCTCGTCACGTCGTTCAACGATCTGCTCACGCGCCTCGAACAGAACATGGAGCTGCAAAAGCGCTTTATCGCCGACGCCGCGCATCAGATGAAAACGCCGCTCGCCGGGCTGCGCACGCAGGCCGAGCTTGCGCTGCGCCAGAACGCGTCGGCCGAGGTGCATCGCTCGCTCGAACAGATCGCGACGAGCTCCGAGCACGCCGCGCGGCTCGTCACGCAGCTGCTCGCGCTCGCGCGCGCGGAGAACCGTCGGTCGGGGCAGATCTTCACGCCGGTCGAACTCGGCGAACTCGCGCGCAGCGCTGTGCGCGAATGGGTGCAGGCCGCGCTCGCGAAGCAGATGGACCTCGGCTACGAAGCGCCCGACGAGCCGGTCGAGGTCGCCGGCAATCCGGTGATGCTGCGCGAAATGCTGTCGAACCTGATCGACAACGCGATCCGCTATACGCCGGCGGGCGGCCGCATCACCGTGCGCGTGCGGCACGACGCCCCGGCGCGGCTCGTGCATCTGGAAGTCGAGGACACCGGGCTCGGCATTCCGGCCAGCGAGCGCTCGCGCGTGGTCGAGCGCTTCTACCGGATTCTGGGCCGCGAGGGCGACGGCAGCGGCCTCGGTCTCGCGATCGTGCGCGAGATCGCGGCGATGCACGGCGGCGAGCTCGCCATCGACGACAACGTCTACCAGGAATCGCCGCGGCTCGCCGGCACCCTGGTGCGCGTCAGCTTGCAGGTGCTCGAACGGGGGCGGGACTTACCCTAACACGGCCGTATTGTCAGCTTGATCGTCAGCGTGTTTTTGAGATATTTCAGCGCGGATCGCGCAAATATCGCCGCACATTGACCGAAATTGATCGCCTGTTCGCCGGTTTACCGGACTACCCCAGGTTTTGGCGTCGAGTCAGAACGCCGTAAGTTTCCACTCCAATAATCGGTTGCACGGGGACGCCTGCGCTGGCGATCCGTGTGTATATCAATATTGGAGACGACATATGGCTACCGTTGGCGGGCAACTCTCGCACGCGCCGATGACGCGCGATGAGAAGCGGGTGATCTTCGCATCGTCGCTGGGTACGGTTTTCGAGTGGTACGACTTTTATCTGGCCGGTTCGCTTGCGGCCTTCATCAGCAAGAGCTTCTTTTCCGGCGTCAATCCGACCGCGGCGTTCATTTTCACGCTGCTCAGCTTCGCCGCGGGCTTCGCGGTGCGGCCGTTCGGCGCGGTAGTATTCGGACGGCTCGGTGACATGGTCGGGCGCAAGTACACGTTCCTGATCACGATCATCATCATGGGTCTGTCGACGTTCCTCGTCGGCTTCCTGCCCGGCTATGCGGCGATCGGCATCGCTTCGCCGGTGATCTTCATCGCGATGCGCCTGCTGCAAGGTCTCGCGCTCGGCGGCGAGTACGGCGGCGCCGCGACCTACGTGGCCGAACACGCGCCGGCGAACCGCCGCGGCTTCTACACCGCGTGGATCCAGACCACCGCGACGCTCGGCCTGTTCCTGTCGCTGCTCGTGATCCTCGGCGTGCGTACTTTCATGGGCGAAGACGCGTTCGGCGCCTGGGGCTGGCGCATCCCGTTCGTCGTGTCGATTCTGCTGCTCGCGGTGTCGGTGTGGATTCGCCTGCAACTGCATGAGTCGCCGGTGTTCGAGCGCATCAAGGCCGAGGGCAAGACCTCGAAGGCGCCGCTCTCCGAAGCGTTCGGCCAGTGGAAGAACCTGAAGGTCGTGATTCTCGCGCTGCTCGGCCTGACGGCCGGCCAGGCTGTCGTGTGGTACACGGGCCAGTTCTACACGCTGTTCTTCCTCACGCAGACGCTGAAGGTCGACGGTACGAGCGCCAACATCATGATCGCGCTCGCGCTGCTGATCGGCACGCCGTTCTTCCTGTTCTTCGGCTCGCTGTCGGATCGCATCGGCCGCAAGCCGATCATCATGGCCGGTCTGCTGATCGCCGCGCTGACGTACTTCCCGCTGTTCAAGGCGCTCACGCACTACACGAACCCGGCGCTCGAAGCCGCAACCGCGAAGTCGCCGATCGTCGTGATCGCCGATCCGGGCGAGTGCTCGTTCCAGTTCAACCCAGTGGGCACGGCTAAGTTCGTGACCTCGTGCGATATCGCGAAGGGCGCGCTGTCGCGAGCCGGCCTGAACTACGACAACGTCGCGGCGCCGGCCGGCACGATCGCGCAGATCCGCGTGGGTGATACGGTCGTCAACACGTTCGACGGCCGCGCCCCCGACGCGAAGGAGCAAGCCAAGACCTTCGAGAAGACGCTCGCCGCGACGCTGAAGGCCGCCGGCTACCCGCCGAAGGCCGATCCGGCTCAGATCAACTGGCCGATGAGCGTCGTGATCCTGACGATCCTCGTGATCTACGTAACGATGGTCTACGGTCCTATCGCGGCGATGCTGGTCGAGATGTTCCCGACGCGCATCCGTTATACGTCGATGTCGCTGCCGTATCACATCGGCAATGGCTGGTTCGGCGGCTTCCTGCCGGCGACCGCTTTCGCAATCGTCGCCGCGCGGGGCAACATCTACTCGGGGCTCTGGTATCCGATCATCATCGCGGTGATCACCTTCGTGATCGGCATGCTGTTCGTGCGCGAAACCAAGGACTCGGATATCTACGCAAAAGATTGAGTGGACCGCGAGTCCGGGCCACCTGAAAAAGTTGTGCGCCGGGGGTTGACAGCCTCCGGTTGCCCCAGCATAATCTCGCTTCTTTCGGCGAATTAGCTCAGTCGGTTAGAGCGACGGAATCATAATCCGCAGGTCCGGGGTTCGAGTCCCTGATTCGCCACCAGCTTCAAGAAAAAGCCGCTGTCCCACAAGGACAGCGGCTTTTTTGTTTTTCAACGCTGCCACGTCAACTCAGGTCGTTACGCGATCCGGCCGGTGTCGGGTGAAAGAGAAGCGCCACGACGGTCACCACACCGAACGCCGCCCCCGCATAAAACGTCATGGCGGCACCCACACGTTCCCACAGCTGACCTGCGATAACGCTCGAAACCAGCGTCACGATGCCGCTCAGCAGATTGAAGAAACCAAATGCAGTCCCACGCAGATGCGCCGGCGCCGTGTGCGCGACCATCGTGGCGAGCAGGCCTTGAGTCATCCCCATGTGCAGCCCCCAAAGCGCTACCCCGACGACGACGACACCCCAGTGGGTGCCGTGCGCCAGCACGAGGTCGGCGCCGATCAACACGATCAGACCACCGATCAGCAGCCGCGTATGACGCATCGTGTCCGCGAGTTTCCCGAATGGATAAGCGGACAGCGCGTAGACGACATTCATTGCCACCATGACCAGCGGAACGAGCGCAATCGGTACGCCGCTACCCATCGCACGAAGCACCAGGAAAGCCTCGCTGAATCGCGCCAACGCGAACACAGCCCCTATCCCTACGACCCACCAGTAGTCCAAACCAAGGTCCTTGAGACTCTGCCACCTCACAGGGTTGCTTCTCTTCGCGCGAACCTCGTGCTCGGGCTCGGTGATACCGAACGTCAAAAGCGCGACCGCGAGCACGCCGGGAATGACGGCAAGCCAGAACGCAAGCCGAAAATTGTCTGCCCATATCAGCATGATGAGAACGGCCAGCAGTGGTCCGACAAACGCACCGACCGTATCGAGCGACTGGCGCAGGCCGAAGGCCGCGCCACGAAGGTGTTGCGGCGTGACATCTGCGATGAGCGCATCGCGAGGCGCACCACGAATGCCCTTGCCGACACGGTCGATGACGCGCGCCGTCACCACGACTCCCACCGACGACGCAATGGCAAAAAGCGGCTTGCTCATCGCGCCGAGCGCATACCCGGCGACGGCGAGCCACTTCCGGTTGCCGAGGTAGTCACTTAGCGTTCCCGAAAACACCTTGACGATTTGAGCCGTGGCCTCCGCGACGCCTTCGATGAGCCCAATCGCGCCGGCCCCGGCGCCAAGGCTCGCCAAGAGAAACATTGGCAGCAGGCTGTGGATGATTTCGGATGAGATGTCCATGAAAAGACTTACACATCCTAGAACCCACACGCTGCGTGGAATCTGCCGCACGACATTGACTTGCGATTCGTTTCGCATTCGATAGGGATGGCATCAAATAACGCGGTAGAAACGGTACGGACGCATGCGAGCGCTAGCGCAGTTCGCTACGACCGCTACATCTTATCTGGCATCGCTGAGTCGGATACCTCCGCGGCGCGTCACCGATGGCGGCGCAAGAATTGCTGTCGCACTGTGGGAAATGCCCAGCGCTGGGTCTGGCTCGTTCATCGCGAGCGTGGCTTGCGAGCGAGCGTTACGCGAGCATCCGGATGGAACGAACGATGAGCAATGGCGTCGCAGAGTATGGGCAGTGAAGCGCCGCGGGTTTCGTTGGCAGCTCCGTCTCTTGAGAGAATAGCGCCCCGAGAAAGTCTGGCAAGTTCTCTCCGGAGGTTCAACGCGCGTCCACAATGCAGAACCTGGCAGGCTTCCTTCCGCAATTCCGTCGCAACTTCGAGGAGGTTCCTAAATGACGTTCCGCACCGTCGCGCTTGCCGCAACCACCGCTGCGCTCACGCTCGCCGGCACGACCGCCGCCCTCACCGCACAGGCCCAAACGCCGAGCACGTCCGACAGTCAATGGCGCGCCAGTTCGACCATGCTCGCGACGCTGCTGCAGGACGGCTACAAGATCGTCGCCGTGGTCAACAACGGGCCGGCCGACACGATCTTCGTGCAGCGCGATCAGAGCGCGTTCAAATGCATCGATGCGCAGCAACCGGAAGCAAAAGCGAAAACGGCGGCCGCGGGCTGTTATGAGCTGGTACCGCCGAGCGGCGGCGCGCCAGCGTCGGAATCCAAATAACGTGATTTGAAGCGCGTGCCCAACGTCGCTCGGGCTCGCGCGAAAGACTTCAGCGCCTCGCCGACACCGCGACGCTTCAGCGATCCACCAGCCGGCTCAGGTTGCCGCGCACCCGCTGGAGCAGCGCGATCAACTGCGCCGCTTCTTCATCGCTGAAACCATTGAGCGCTTCGAGCGCGACCTCGTCGCCGACCTTGCGCGCCTTGCCGAGCGTGCGCTCGGCCTTCGGTGTCATGCGCACCTGGCGCTCGCGGCGATCCTGCGGATTTGCGGTCCGCGCGATCCAGCCGCCCTCCTCCATCCGATCGAGCAGCCGGCCCGCCGAGATCGGCGCGACCTCGAGCAGATCCGCGAGCCGGGCCTGATTGATCTCGCCGTAATGGCCGAGATAGGCGAGCACGCGACACTGCGCGCGAGTCAGGTCGACCGACGACTTCGCGTGATCGTCGAATCGCTTGCCCGCCAGCCGGCCGACGTCGTAGATCAGAAAGCCGAAGCGCTCTTCGAATTGGGTTTTCATGCGCGGATTATACGGAAGCAGTTCGGCTTTCAGCGTGCTTACCCCCTGCGTTCGAGGTTCAGCACAACTCCCAATAGCGCAAACCCGCATTGGCGATATACTAAGCATGCTTACGATATCGACCCTCCCCACCTTTCATGTCTTCCGCCTCCACGCCGGCGAGCGCCACTGAGCTGCTCAACCGGCCGATGATCACAGTCTCGATCATGCTCGCGACGCTGATCCAGACGCTCGACAGCACGATCGCCAACGTGGCGCTGCCGCATATGCAAGGCACGCTGTCCGCGTCGCAGGACGAGATCACGTGGGTGCTGACTTCCTATATCGTCGCCGCCGCGATCGCCACGCCGCTGACTGGCTGGCTGGCGGACCGCCTGAGCGTCAAGCGGCTGCTGCTGATTGCAATCGGCGGCTTCACGGTGGCATCGGCGTTGTGCGGTCTCTCCGAGACGCTGTCGCAGATCGTCGTGTCGCGTTTGCTGCAAGGGATTTTCGGCGCGTCGCTCGTGCCGCTGTCGCAGTCGATCCTGCTCGACATCAACCCGCGCGAAAAGCAGGGCCAGGCGATGGCCGTATGGGGCATGGGCGTGATGGTCGGGCCGATTCTCGGGCCGACGCTCGGTGGCTGGCTCACCGATAGCTACAACTGGCGCTGGGTGTTCTTCATCAACGTGCCGATCGGCGCGTTCGCGCTGTTCGGCGTCGCAACCTTCCTGCCCACGCGCGAGCCCAAGCACGACGTGAAGTTCGACGCGTTCGGCTTCGTCACGCTCGGCCTCGCAATCGGAGCGTTGCAGGCGATGCTCGATCGCGGCGAGCAGCTCGACTGGTTTTCATCGACCGAGATCGTGATCGAGGCGCTCGTCGCGGCGATCAGCTTCGCGTTCTTCCTCGTCCACACGGCGACGGTCGGCGAGCGCTCGTTTTTCAAGTACAAGTTGCTGAAGGACCCGAACTTCGCGACCGGCACGTTTTTCATCTTCGTGATCGGCGCGGTGATGTACGCGACCCGCGCGCTGCTGCCGCCGATGCTGCAGAACCTGATGGGCTATCCGGTCGCGACCACCGGCCTCGTCACCGCGCCGAGCGGCGCCGGCACGATGGTCGCGATGCTCATCGCCGGCCGGCTGCTCAGGCGCGTCGACGCGCGGCTTCTATTGCTCTGCGGCTTCCTGATCTCGGCGTTCGCGCTGTGGCAGATGATGCATTACACGATCGTGCTGTCGGAGTCGAACATCGTGTGGCCCGGCGTGATCCAGGGCTTCGGGCTCGGCCTCGTGTTCGTGCCGCTGTCCGCACTGACGTTCTCGACGCTGTCGCCGGAGCTGCGCGCGGACGGCACCGCGACCTATAGCCTGATGCGCAATATCGGCAGCAGTATCGGCATTTCGATCGTGCAGACGCTGATGACGCGCAACACGCAAATCTCGCACGCGGACCTCGCCGCGAACGTGACTGCGTTCAATCCGGCGCTGCAGTCGATGCTCGACGGCGGCTCGAGCTACGACATCGCGGCACTGAACGCGTCGATCACGCAGCAGGCGGCAATGGTCGCGTATCTGAACGACTTCAAGCTGATGTTCGTGGCGACGCTGCTGGTCATCCCGCTATTGCTGCTGATCCGGCCGTCGCATAAGGCGCCGGATGCGTCGGCCGCGCATGCGGCGATGGATTGAGATCGAGCTCGGCGCTGTCCGCCTCAGCCTTCGATTCGCCCGCGCGTCACGCCGAGCAATGACGACATCGCCGCGTACGCCGCCGCGGTATCGCGCGCGCGGATCGCGTCGTACACCGCCGTGTGCTCGGCGAGCGACGCGTTGAACACATCGGCGCGTTTCGCATTGAGCCGCAACTGTGCCTCGAGCGTGCGCTCGATCAGCGCGCCGAGCGGAATCAGCAATTCGTTGCTGCACGCGGTCAGCACGCACAGATGGAACTGCAGATCCGCACGCACCCATTCATCGACGTTACGCGCCGCCACCATCGCGGCATGGGCGGCCGCAAGCGCGCCCAAGGTGTCATCGGTGCACGCGGTGGCCGCGAGGCCGGCCGCGTAAGGCTCGATCATCTCGCGCATTTCCTGCAGCTTGAGTGCGAACGCCATCGGCTCGGCGACGCGCGAATACCAGTCGAGCAGATCGGCATCGAGCAGATTCCACGCGGACTTGACCCGCACGCGTGTACCCACGCGCGGCCGCGATTCGATCAGTCCTTTCGACGTCAGCGTGCGCAGCGCCTCGCGCAGCACCGTGCGGCTCACACCGAACGTCTCCATCAACTCGGCTTCGCGAGGCAGGATCGACTCCGGCGCATAGTCGCCGCGCAGAATCGCGGTCGCGAGCAGTTGGGTGACTCGCCCATGCAGATCGTGCGGAATGGTTTTCTCCTCGCGGGTGGTGGTCTCGTCGCGCAACGGCGACGAGTATTCCAAATCTCACCACTATGTGACAAATAGTACTATTAATAGTATTTTAGTGCACTTTTGTTGTAGCATGGAACTCCCAAAATTCTTTGCGTGCCGGCAGATCGTCAGGAGACTCACATCATGAAAATCACCAAGCTCGAAACCTTCATCGTCCCGCCGCGCTGGTGCTTCCTCAAGATCGAGACCGACGAAGGCATCGTCGGTTGGGGCGAGCCGGTGGTGGAAGGCCGCGCGCATACGGTCGCCGCCGCCGTCGAGGAACTCTCCGACTATCTGATCGGCAAGGACCCGCTGTTGATCGAGGACCACTGGCAGGTGATGTACCGCGCGGGCTTTTATCGCGGCGGTCCGATCACGATGAGCGCGATCGCCGGCGTCGACCAGGCGCTCTGGGACATCAAGGGCAAGCATCACGGCGTGCCGGTGCATGCGCTGCTCGGCGGCCAGGTGCGCGACAAGATCAAGGTGTACTCGTGGATCGGCGGCGACCGCCCGAGCGATGTCGCGAACAACGCGCGCGCGGTGGTCGAGCGTGGCTTCAAGGCCGTCAAGATGAACGGCTCGGAAGAGCTGCAGATCATCGACACCTTCGACAAGGTGCAAGGCGTGATCAACAACGTCGCGGCGGTCCGCGAGGCGGTCGGGCCGAACATCGGCATCGGCGTGGACTTCCACGGTCGCGTGCACAAGCCGATGGCGAAGGTGCTCGCCAAGGAACTCGATCCGTACAAGCTGCTGTTCATCGAAGAGCCGGTGCTGTCGGAGAATGCAGAGGCGCTGCGCGACATCGTGAACCAGACCAATACCCCGATCGCGCTCGGCGAGCGTCTGTATTCGCGCTGGGACTTCAAGCACATCCTGTCGGGCGGCTACGTCGACATCATCCAGCCGGATGCCTCGCACGCGGGCGGCATCACGGAGTGCCGCAAGATCGCCGCGATGGCCGAAGCCTACGACGTCGCGCTCGCGCTGCATTGTCCGCTCGGCCCGATTGCGCTCGCAACCTGCCTGCAGATCGACGCGGTCAGCTACAACGCGTTCATCCAGGAACAGAGCCTCGGCATCCACTACAACCAGGGCAACGACCTGCTCGATTACATCAAGAATCCGGAAGTCTTCAAATATGAAGACGGCTTCGTGTCGATCCCGCAGGGCCCGGGCCTCGGCATCGAAGTGAACGAAGAGAAGGTGCGCGAGATGGCGAAGGTCGGTCATCGCTGGCGCAATCCGGTGTGGCGTCACACGGACGGCAGCGTCGCCGAATGGTGATTCGTAGGCCATTGCGCCCGCGCGTTCCGGCCACGTGACGCGCGGGCCGCCCGCCCTGCCTCGATCTCCGCCCAGCCTTATCCCGCCCGGCCCTCGCCACGTTTGTTCGGTATCGGACAGACGCATGGTCTGCTCCTTGCTGAAATGCATGCCGACAACGCATGCAGCGGGGACACCATGGGCGAATTCCTTCCTGACTATCTGATCCGCGAACAGGCGGCGGTCGGCGCGCTGGTCGTCTTCGGCGTGCTGCGCATCATCGGCGCGATGGTCGCCTACGAGCGCGGATGGAGTATCGCGGTGGTCGGGAAATGCTCTATCGCGGCGGCAGTGCTGTACTGCCTGCCGCAGGTTTTCGATCTGCTCACGCAGATGGTCGGCACGCACGCGGCCGGCGCCGAACTCGAAGGCAAGGCCGCGGGCTGCGCGATCGCGTTGTTCTGCGCGCCGATTCTCGGTCACCGCCTCGGTCTCGAGTAAGCGCGCTTCGAGCCGGGCCGCGTGATGCGACTGACGCCTGCATTGCCGGAACGGGCGCGCGACGACGCGCCGTTTGCCTGAAGAGTAGTAGCGGGTGCGCTGGCCACAGCCAGGCGACCGTGTGTATTGCGCCGCACGTGCTTCGCAGTGCGGCGCTTTTTTATGCGGCTCGCCGCGCGTTCAACCGAGCGCAGCAAACGCCGGCACGGTGTGCGACAACGCGGCCGCGACGACGAACACACCGATCATCACGAGCGCTTCCAGATAGATCACGTTGACGAAGGTATGCGCATCCATCGTCGACGCGGTACGACGCAGCCGCGGCAGCGCCGAGGTTCGATTCAGCGCGCCGAGCACGAGCGCGAGCGCGACCAGTACGAGCTTCAATGTCAGCACATGGCCCCACGTGCTCCCCTGAATCGCTTCGAACGACCCGCCCGAGCCGCGCACGGCATTGAAGACGCCCGACAGCAACACCAACGCGACCGCGACGAGCGACACGTTCGACACCTGGGTCGCCGTGCGAATCAGCATGCCGCGCGCGGTCGATGCGCCGAGCGCCGGCAGCACCGCGAAGCCCGCGGCCATCGCGACACCGCCCCATACGCTCGTCGCGAGCACGTGCAGCGTCTGCATGCCGATCGCGGCCGACATCACGCCGGCATCCGCAGCATGACCGAGCGACGCCTTGCCCGCCGAGATCGCGAGCACCGCGAGCCACAGCAGCGTGTTACGCAGCATGCCCGTGCCATGGCTCAGCGCGGTGCCGAGCAGCACCAGCGCGCCGCCGAACGCGACGCTCCAACCATAGCCGACATGCGTTTGCGTCAGCACCATCGGCACCATGCCGAAAGCCGCGGGCAACGCGACGCCGCTCATCGACGCCGCCTGATACAACAGCCAGCCGAGATCCGCGAGCACCAGCACGATGGTCGCCGCGAGCATCGAGCGATGTGCGCGCATCCAGCCGGGGCGCGCCGGTGAAGTGCCTTGCAGCCCGTCTTTCGCGAGCCAAGCGCCGAGTAGCGCCGAGCCAACGGCGAAGCCGAACGCGACGTTCATGAGCGCGGCCATTGCGACCTGCCCGATCCACAGTCCGTCGAAGTTCATTTGACGTTGAACGCGAAGTCGCCTTGCGTACGATGGCCATCGGTGGCCACCGCGACCCAGTGCACCGCATAGCGGCCGCTCGACAACTGAGGCAGCGCGAGGCGCATCTCGCGGGCGTCCGCGCTGTCGACCGTCGATGCGGTCGAAGCCGCGGACTTGCCGCTTCCATCGGCGAGTGTGATCTTGCTGAACGCCGGCTCGAGCGGCTCGGTGAAATGAATGGTCACGTCGGCGGGCGCGACGGCCTCGGCGTTCGCGGCCGGCACGCTCGAGATCGGATGCGCATGCGCGAACGCGGTGGATGACATGGCCAGCGCCACCGCGCCGGACATCAACGCTCGCAGCGTCGATGAGGAGAAATCGAATAGCTTCATGTAAGGCCGATAGCGGATGAGAACGAACGGAACAAAGCCGGGCCGACGACGCGCATCGTCTGCACGACGGCCGGCGAAGCCCGGAAGTGTACGCTTCGATGGCGCGCGCGGGGATCGGTTCAACCTTGCTTGATGAGACAAAGCTGTTGATCACGACGCGCGACGCAACTGAAGTCCCAAACTGGCAAACGCGACACACTGTCGCATGGCGGTCACACCTGGAACCGCATCTAATGCGGCAAATAGTCACCATTACCCTTCGATGATAGAATGCTGCGTCGCCGCAGCGACGGCTGTCCTTCACACCGAGCCGCCCGAAGTTCGGTCAGGTCCCCGATTCTGATGGAGTTACGCGTGTCTTCAAGACGCCTCTTCCGCCCGTTGCTTGCCCTTCTGCTGATCGGCTCCGCGGGTGTCTATAGCGCTGCGAAAGCGCAGACCCAACCGAAGGCCCCCGACACGATGGAAGCGCGCGTGCAAGGCTGCACGGCCTGCCACGGCTCGCATGGGCAAGGCACCGACAACGACTACTTCCCGCGTCTCGCGGGCAAACCGGCGGGATATCTGTTCAATCAGTTGCAGAACTTCCGTGAAGGGCGCCGCAAGTACCCGCCGATGAACTACCTCGTCACGTATCTCTCCGACGACTACCTGCATCAGATCGCCACCTTCTTCTCGCAGCAGCGCCCACCGTATCCGACGCCGGCCAAGCCGACGGCCTCCGCCTCCACGCTCGCGCGCGGTGAGCAGATCGTGCTGCATGGTGATGCGAACAAGCAGGTTCCCGCGTGCGCGGCCTGCCACGGCAAGGCACTGACCGGTATGGAACCGGCGATCCCGGGTCTCGTCGGCCTGCACGCCGACTACATCAGCGCGCAGCTCGGCTCATGGCGTTCGGGCACGCGTCGTGCGATCGCACCGGACTGCATGCACACCATCGCCACGCGCCTTAGCGACGAAGACGTGAACGCCGTCGCGGCCTGGCTTGCCACGCAGCAGGCTCCGCAAAACCCCGTGCCGGCTCCGGCCCGCTCCTTGAAGACTCCGCTTGCCTGCGGCAGCGAACCGCAATAAGGCGCCGGGAGAGACATTCAAATGAAACGCAAGTCTTTGTTCGCCCTCTCGGCAGTCGTCGTGGTCGCGGCCGCCGCACTCGTTCCCGTCCTGTGGTCGGGCGGCGACCATCTGCACAGCAGCGGCGCGGCCGTCGCGGCAACGCCCGCGGACCAGGCCGACCTGATCAAGAAGGGCGAGTACCTCGCCCGCGCCGGCGACTGTATCGCCTGCCATACCGTGCGCGGCGGCCAGCCGTTTGCGGGCGGCCTGCCGATGGCCACGCCGTTCGGCACGATGTTCACGCCGAACATCACGCCTGACGACCAGTACGGCATCGGCAAGTGGACCCAGGACGACTTCTATCGCGCGATGCACACCGGCCGCTCGAAAGATGGCAGCCTGCTCTATCCGGGCTTCCCGTTCACGAGCTACACGAAGGTCACGCGCGCCGACTCCGACGCGATCTACGCGTACCTGCGCTCGGTCACGCCGGTCAACGTACCGAGCCGTCCGCACGAACTGAAATTCCCGTTCAACCAGCGCAACATGCTGATCGGCTGGCGCACGCTGTTCTTCCGTGAAGGCGAGTTCAAGCCGGACCCGACCAAGTCGGTCGAATGGAACCGCGGTGCGTATCTGGTCGAAGGCCTCGGCCACTGCGGCATGTGCCATACGTCGATCAACGCGATGGGCGGCCCGGTCAGCTCGGCGGCATTCGCGGGCGGTCTGATTCCGCTGCAGAACTGGTATGCGCCGTCGCTGACGTCGAACAGGGAAGCCGGCCTCGGCGACTGGGACCTGAAGGACATCGCCGATCTGCTGAAGACCGGCGTGTCGAACCGCGGCGCGGTGTTCGGTCCGATGGCCGAAGTGGTTCACAACAGCCTGCAGTATCTGTCGACCGAAGACATCAACGCGATGGCGACGTACCTGAAGACGATTCCGCAGAAGAGCGAAGCGCCGGAACCGCTGCAGCTCGAAACCTCGGAAAAGTTCGGCGGCGAACTGCTGAAGCAAGGTCAGAAGATCTACGCTGACAACTGCGCGAAGTGCCACGAAGACAATGGTCTCGGCCGTCCGCCGGCATTCCCGCCGCTCGCGAACAACCAGTCGATCCAGATGCCGTCGGCGGTCAACCCGATCCGCATGGTGCTGAACGGTGGTTATCCGCCGAGCACGGACGCGAACCCGCATCCGTACGGCATGCCGCCGTTCGCACAGTCTCTGTCGAATCAGGAAGTCGCAGCGGTCGTGACGTACATTCGTATGTCCTGGGGCAACCACGGTACGGCCGTGTCGCCGCAGCAAGTGGCCGAGCTGCGTTCGGCGCCGCTCGACTAAGCAGGGTTTGACGTACCCTGGGCGCGGCCTGCGAGTTTCGCGGCCGCGCCCTTCGTTTTTTCAGGACCGGTATCATGTGGGCCTGTTTGTGTTGGCGGTCGCCTTCGTGGGACCGTGCAGGAGGAAAGAGTCGTGCCTGTCGGTGAGCGTTTGAACAGCATTACCCATCTCGTCGGCGCCGTGCTGTCGGTGGTGGGGCTGGCGGCGCTCGTCACGATGGGCGCGCTCGCCGGCGACGCGTACAAGGTCGTCAGCTTCAGCGTGTATGGTGCGATGCTGTTCATGCTGTATGCGATCTCGACGCTGTATCACAGTGTCAGCCATCCGCGTCTGAAGGCGATTCTGCAGAAATGCGATCATTCGGCGATCTACCTGCTGATCGCCGGCAGCTACACGCCGTTCACGCTCGTCACGTTGCGTGGACCGTGGGGCTGGTCGCTATTCGGCGTGAGCTGGGGGCTCGCTGCCCTCGGCATCGTGCAGGAACTCACGCTCGGGCGACGCACCCGCAGCGTGTCGATGGTGCTATATGTGTTGATGGGATGGCTCGCGCTCGTAGCCGTCCGCCCGCTGGTGCAGGCGTTGCCGGCCGCGGGTACCGCGTGGCTCGTGGCCGGCGGCGTCATCTATAGCGCCGGCATCTATTTCTTCATCAACGACGAGCGCATCCGCCACGGACATGGTATCTGGCACCTGTTCGTACTGGCGGGCAGTCTGTGTCAATTCGTCAGTGTCGCGCGCTATGTCGCGTGACGTTCCACGGCGACGAATTGCAACTTAAGGCCAGTCGACGTGTCTGCATAGCGCGTTGAAACCATTCGGCACATCTGTGAGCGTGCCGCCGATTTCTCCGTGAACGGAACCGGGCTGCGGCCTCGCACACGCCATGCTGGCGTGTCGATGCCGCGCTGGTTTTTCCGCGTTGGGGTCCTATGGACTCAGCGGGGCCGTTCGCGAAACTGCATTGCAAAGAGCTTTTATGTCTTTTGATTCCCTCGGCTTGTCCGAACCGCTGGTCCGCGCTGTCAACGAACTCGGCTACACCAGTCCGACTCCGATCCAGACTCAGGCGATTCCGGCCGTGCTCAACGGCGGCGATCTGCTCGCCGGCGCGCAAACCGGCACCGGCAAGACCGCCGGCTTCACGCTGCCGATCCTGCAGCGCCTGAATTCGATGGCGCCGGCCGCCGGCGGCAAGCGCGTGGTGCGCGCGCTGATCCTCACGCCGACGCGCGAACTCGCCGCGCAGGTCGAAGAAAGCGTGCGTGCTTACGGCAAGTATCTGAAGCTGAAGTCGACCGTGATGTTCGGCGGTGTCGGCATCAATCCGCAGATCGATGCGTTGAAGCGCGGCGTCGATATCGTCGTCGCGACGCCGGGCCGTCTGCTCGACCATATGCAGCAGAAGACCATCGACCTGTCGCATCTCGAGATTCTCGTGCTCGACGAAGCGGACCGCATGCTCGACATGGGCTTCATCCACGACATCAAGCGCGTGCTCGCGAAGCTGCCGCCGAAGCGCCAGAACCTGCTGTTCTCGGCGACCTTTTCCGACGAGATCAAGGCGCTCGCCGACAGCCTGCTCGACTCGCCGGCATTGATCGAAGTCGCGCGCCGCAACACGACGGCCGAAACGGTCGCGCAAAAGATTCACCCGGTCGATCGCGACCGCAAGCGCGAACTGCTCACGCATCTGATCCGTCAGCACAGCTGGTTCCAGGTGCTCGTGTTCACGCGCACCAAGCACGGCGCGAACCGCCTCGCCGAACAGTTGACGAAGGACGGCATCAGCGCGCTCGCAATCCACGGCAACAAGAGCCAATCGGCCCGCACGCGCGCGCTCGCCGAGTTCAAGGACGGCACGCTGCAGGTGCTGGTGGCGACCGACATCGCCGCACGCGGCATCGACATCGATCAGCTGCCGCACGTGGTCAACTTCGATCTGCCGAACGTGCCGGAAGACTACGTGCACCGCATCGGCCGCACCGGTCGCGCGGGCGCGACGGGCGAGGCGGTGTCGCTCGTGTGCGTCGATGAACTGCAGTTGCTGAAGGACATCGAGAAGCTGATCAAGCGTCCGGTCCCGCAGGAAGTGATCGCCGGTTTCGAGCCGGACCCGACCGCGAAGCCGGAGCCGATCCAGCGACGCGGCCAGGGCGGCGGCGGGCGTTCGCCGCGCCAGGGACAAGGCGCCGGGCGCCGTGACGGCGGTGCTGGTGGTGGCGCATCGGCCAAGCCGGCTCAAGGCTCCGGTCAGCGTTCGGGACAGCGTGCGTCGAATGCTCAGCCCGCGCCGCGGCCGCAAGGTGCGAAGCCGGCCGGCAATGGCGGTCAGCCGCGTCGCGATATGCAGCGGCACGACGATCGGCCGCGTGCGGCCGCGCACGATGGCGCTCCCGCGCACCAAGCGCCGCGCAAGCCGCAAGGCAATCGTTCGTCCAACGGCAATCCGGGCGCGTTGCTCGGCGGCGGCGTGAAGCGCAACGATGCGCCGCGCGGCGCGCAACCGTCGCGCAACGGCGACCGCGGCCGTTAAGCGTCGCTCCGCCTAAAGGCTGCCGGCGCATCAGCCGTTTAGCGCTTCCTGCTCGAAGACTAACGGCTGCTCGCGGCGGCAGCCCGCTTCAAATGCTCGACCTGCTGTTCCCATCGCTCGAGCACCGCATTCCCCTCTCCCTGCAATTCGAACGTGATGCCGCCCGTCAGGCGCGCATAACGGACGCTTTGCGCTTCCGCTGTGTCGATCGAGCCGAGCAGATAGACGAGGCCGCTGTCGTCGCCCGCAACCTCGGGCAGCGGCACAACACGCAACTGCACCTGATAGAACGCCGCATCGCAGACGAAGCTCAGCGCCGCGCGCCCGCTTTGCGCAATCGCGCGTGTCGCGCGCGCTTGCGGCCAGAGCGCAATGCACAGCGTGCGCGAGTCGGGTGCATAGAGTTCGCCGACGCTCAGCAGCGATGTGCGCACGTGCCCGTTCGCATCGACGCTCAACAGCGACGCGGTGAAGCCCGCCTTGTCCGCAAGCGACGACCCGTCGAACAATGCGCGCACGTTGGCCGGCCATTCGTCGAACACGTTCTGTTCGAGCGGACGCGCGGAGGTAGATGCGGAGGAGGAATCGCTCATGCCATCGATCCAGTCGAAGTAGTCGGTAAAGCACAATCATGCCTCGAAAAAAGCAAAGCCCGCATCAGCGGGCTTGGCTTTCTGATTCTCCTCGAAGGCTCAGCGAAAGAACACATGCTGCGTGATCTTCGCGAGCGGATAATGCACACCCGGCTGAATGCGCGCCGGCAGATCGAGCGGCTTGAGCAGCATCTTCACGCACATGTCGGCGGACAGATTGCGCCGCACCAGCTTATTGATGCGCGCCGCGCGCTCACGGTTATACGCGGAGTCGTGCACGCGCTCCGGATAGCGAATCGCGAACACGTGGCGCAATGCGATCTCCGAATCTTCGTTCTTGATTTCCATCACGCGACGCATCAACGCGCCGAGCACCGCGAGCCGGCCATTGCCCTCAATCCGGTTGTACTTCTTGAAGTACTTGAAAAAGTGTTTGTAGTGGCGGACTTCGTCGGTGCGGATGTTGTCGGTGATCTGCTTGAGCACCGCCTCGTCCGAGCATTCGTTGATCGCTCGATACAGCGTCGCGGTACCCGTTTCGACGACGCAACGCGCGACCATCTCCAGCGCGCGGGTCTTTTCGAAATCCTCGACCGAGCAAGTCAGCGAATATTCGCCCATGAAATTGCGGAACGCGGTGTGCCAGTCGAACTCGGGCCATACGTACGCGATATAGGTCTGCAGCGCCCGGCCGTGCTGCATTTCCTCGGGCTCCCACTCGTGGTTGAGCCAAGCCGAGACCTCAGGGTCGTCGTTGAAAAATGTACTCAGATTGCTGGTGTAGAGATCGGTGCCGCTTTCGATGAACGAAGCAGCGCACAGCAACAGCAGCAGGTCTTCGTTGGCCGCGGCCTTCTGCCGGTCGATGCGAGTCAGATCGATGTCCTCGATCCGCCAGGGCATGACATGGTTCAGCTCCGTGTGCATTGTGTCTTGCTCCCATGCTGTACCGACCCGTGGAGTTCTTCGCAACCGCCCCCGCGCTCGCCGTGATGTTCTCCGTGCCGGATACAACGCCGTGAATTAGAGTTGGGCCCTTGTACTCTGCATGTTAGCCGGAGATATCCGACCATGCAGTTCACACAGCACAGACCATGCCGCAACGACGCAGTTCCGATTCCAAGATAGTCGAAATCTTGCCGCGTATTAAAACGATGTGCGCAAGGCAAAAAAAAAGCCAGCCCAAAAGGCTGGCTTTTCGGACAGACACCAGGTCCGGCGGGGTTGGGGCACGGGCGCCCCAAGTGGCCGCCCTCTTCCTCAGGCATCAGGCAGGTTGTACCTCGCCCGAGACGGGGCGGTCGCGACGCATGCGCAGCGCAACGATGATCAGCGATACGCCCGAAAGCACCGCCGCAAGCAGCACGTAATAACTCGGCGCGAGTTTGTCGCCGGTCAAATGAATGAAGGTTTCGACGATGGTCGGCGCGAAGCCGCCGAAGATCGTCACGCCGATGCTGTAACCGATTGAAAGGCCAGTCGAGCGCACCCGCGTCGGGAAGATCTCCGACATCAGCGCGGGCATCGGCCCCGAGTACGAAGCCTTGAAAATACCGGCGACGCCTTGCAGCACGAGCAGCCAGCCAATCGTCGGATGGGTCTGCAACCATGCGAACATCGGATAGATCAGCAGGCCCATCAGGATCGACGTGCTCAGCATGATGCGAATTCGGCCGATGCGATCGGACAGCGCGCCCATGATCGGCGAGAAGATGAACTGCATGCCGCCGTTCAGCACGACCACGCCGAACGACGCGGCCGCCGCCATATGCAGTTGCTTGACCGCGTAGAGCGGCATATAGAGCTGCAGCACGTACACCCCGACCGTCGACTGCGCAACGATACCGATCGCGAGCAGCAGGTTGACCCACTGATTCGAGAACGACGCGTCCTTCGAACCGTTCACGGCCTTGGGTTCGCCAGCCGCTTCGCTAGCCGCGCGCTCTTCACGCAATGCGAGGAATTCGGGCGTCTCGTCGAGATGCGAGCGGATGTAGTAGCCGACCGGCCCGACCAGCAGACCGAACACGAACGGCACACGCCAGCCCCAACTGTTCAGATGCTCGGCCGGCAGCCACGCGGTCAGCAGCGAACCGAAGGCTGCCGCGGTGATCGCCGCGAGACCCTGGCTTGCGAACTGCCAGCTCGCGTAGTAGCCGCGCCGCGTCGCGCTGTGTTCGACCATGAACGCGGTCGCGCTGCCGAACTCGCCGCCGACCGCGAAGCCCTGCACGAGCCGCGCGAACAGCACCAGCAGCGGCGCCGCGAGACCGATCGTCGAAAACGGCGGCATCACGGCCATCGTGAAAGTACCGACCATCATCAGCGCGATCGCGAGCGTCAGCGCCGCCTTGCGGCCCTTGCGGTCGCCGTACACGCCGAGCACGATCGCGCCGAGCGGGCGCATCAGGAACGAGATGCCGAAGGTGGCGATCGCGAGCAGCGTCGACAGCCACTCGTCCTGCATCGGGAAGAACTGTTTCGCGATGACCGTCGCGAAGTAGCCATAGACCAGGAAGTCGAACCACTCGAGCGCGTTACCGATCGACGACGAGAAAACGATCCGCCGCACCATTGCTTTCGAAAGCGGCGCGGCGTGAGGAGAAGCGCTTGTCGCATGCGACGCGGGGGTGTGCATGATGGTCTCCTGCTTGCCTGCTGCGTGATTGCTGTGTTGGGCGCGGCTTCGCCTGCATCGGCGAGGCGGCTGGTGGGCGGGCAATAGCGCGGCATATGGAATGCCGCGCTTTCATTGCCTGTTGCCCGGTGTCTGAGCTGAGCTGGGCTCCGGCGTGGACCCCAGCTCCGCGCGTTGCCTCGTCGTGGCCTAGAAGCCGGCCGCGAGACCGTCGCGGCGGCTGTCGCTAGCCGCCACGTAGCCGCGCTCCGGCTCGTTGCGATCGAGCTTCCAGATGAACTGGCCGGAGCCGAAGTCCATGTACGGATCGTCGACCGACTTGATCGTGTGGCCGAGCTTCTGCAAGCCCTCGGTGGTCTTCGGATCGAGCGTCGACTCGATATCGACCGTGAAGTCGCGGTTGACCTTCCAGCGCGGCGCATCGCACGCGGCCTGCGGCTGCTGAGCGTAGTCGAGCATGCGCACCACGGTCTGCAGATGGCCTTGCGGCTGCATGTCACCGCCCATCACGCCGAAGCTCATCACCCCTTCCTGCCGGCCGTTCACCTGCTGCGTGAGGAATGCCGGAATGATCGTGTGAAACGGCCGCTTGCCGCCCTCGACGACGTTCGGCGACTTCGGGTCCATCGAGAAGCCGCAGCCGCGGTTCTGCAGCGCGATGCCGCTGTCGGGCACCACGACACCCGAGCCGAAGCCCATGTAGTTCGACTGGATGAAGCTGACCATCATGCCGCTCTCGTCCGCGGCCGACATGTAGATCGTGCCGCCCGCCTTCGGCATGCCGAAGTCGAAGTGGGTGGCGCGCTTCGGGTCGATCAGCTTCGCGCGCGAGCTCAGATACGCGTCGTCGAGCATCTGCTCGGGCGTGACTTCCATCGAGCGCGGATCGGCGACGTAGCGATACAGATCGGCAAACGCGAGCTTCATCGCTTCGATCTGCAGATGCTGCGACTCGACGCTGTCGACCTTCAGCGACTTCACGTCGAACTTTTCGAGGATGCCGAGCGCAACCAGCGCCGCGATGCCCTGGCCGTTCGGCGGAATCTCGTGCACGGTGTAGCCGCGATAGTCCTTGCCGATCGGCTCGACCCAGTCAGCGCGGTAGTTGCGCAGATCGTCGGCGGTCAGCGCGCCGCCACCTGCGCGCGCGAAAGCGGCGATCCGCTCGGCGATCTCGCCTTCGTAGAACGCACGCGGGCCTTGCTCGGCGATGAGGCGCAGCGTCTTCGCGTGACCGGGGAAGCGCACCAGCTCGCTGACCTCGGGCGCACGGCCGCGCGGCATGAAGGTCTGCGCGAAGCCCGGCTGATCCTTCAGCTCCGGCACCGCGGCCGCCCACTTGTACGCGACGATGCTCGCCACTGCGTGACCGCGCTCGGCGATCTGGATGGCCGGCTCCATCAGGTCGGCGAACGGCAGCTTGCCGAACTTCCGGTGCAGCGCTTCCCAGCCGGCGATCACACCCGGCACCGTGACCGCATCCCAGCCGCGCTTCGGCTGCTGCGCGAGGCCGTTTTCCTCACCGTATTTGCGCCTGAAGTAATCGACGTTCCACGCGGCCGGCGCTACGCCCGACGCGTTCAGACCATGCAGCTTCTTGCCGTCCCACACGAGCGCGAACGCGTCGCCACCCAGGCCGCACGACACCGGCTCGACCACCGTGATCGCGGCGGCGGCCGCGATGGCCGCATCGACGGCATTGCCGCCCTTCCACAGCATGCGCAGCCCGGCCTGCGCGGCGAGCGGGTGCGAGGTCGAAACGATATTGCGTGCGAATACGGGCAGACGTTGCGTCGGATACGGGTTTTGCCAGTTGCTGAAGCCAGTCATGTCGAACACTCTCGAAAGCGCGGGCCGGCACGAAAAAGTCGCCGGACATCAGGGGAAAGGTTGTAAAGCAGGTCAATCGCGAAACCCAGGATTGCATCGCGAAGCGCGCCAAAAAACAAATTCATTTATTAAATGAATAAATGCGGAATGCGCCTGAATGAGGGGGATCGAGCAAATCCGGCGTGCTCGCGGCGAATCCAGCGGACTGCGCCAGTTGGCGGACAAGGGGCGCGATGGTCTTACAATAGCCGCAACCGCGTTCGTCGACGGCCGGCCATCGGCCAGCCCGCTTGATGACGGCGACGGACCGCGCCGACACAACAGCCACGACACTCCACACATGACACGAGACCCCCGCCTGACTCTCAACGCCCGGCAACAGGAATTGCTGGAGTGGGTGCAACGCGACGGCTTCGTGACCGTGGACGACCTCGCGAGCCACTTCGACGTCACCCCGCAGACGATCCGCCGGGACGTCAACTGGCTCGCCGATATGAACCTGCTGCGCCGCTATCACGGCGGCGCCAGTCTGCCGACCAGTTCCGAGAACGTTTCCTACACCGCGCGCCAGCGCATGTTCCATGAAGAGAAGCGACGCATCGCAGCGCTGGTGGTCACTCACATTCCGGATCAGGCATCGCTGTTCATCAATCTCGGCACGACCACCGAGGAAGTGGCACGGGCGCTGAACCGTCACCGCGGCTTGCGCGTGATCACGAACAATCTGAACGTCGCGAGCATGATGAGCGGCTACCCGGACTGCGAAGTGCTAGTGACGGGCGGCATCGTGCGGCCGTGGGACAAGGGCATCGTCGGTGAGCTGGCGATCGATTTCATCCGCCAGTTCAAGGTCGATTTCGCGATCATCGGCACGTCGAGCATCGAAACGGACGGTACGCTGCGCGATTTCGACACGCGCGAAGTGCGTGTCGCCGAGGCGATCATCGAGCACGCGCGCACCGTTTTCCTCGCCGCCGATCACTCCAAGTTTGGCCGTCCCGCGCTAGTTCGCCAGGGACATCTGGAGCAGATCGACGCGCTGTTCACCGACGCCGCCCCGCCCGCCGACATGGCCGAAGCGCTGAACGCCGCGAATTGTCAAATCTACATCGCCGGATAATTCCAGGCGTTCTCCGCCATGCTGCGGTGCACGCAAAACCTCGCGTGAAATCAAGAATTTGGCCGCAGGGCCGGACCGCCTATCGCGCCGCCAATTGTCAAATGGAAAATTAACGGGGACCAGGTTGGCGTTTCATCGGTGCTCGCCTACACTCCAGTTCCCCAGCGTACGTTGCGAGTTTCGCACGGCGTCGGTTGTGTGAATCTGTCGTGTAAGCCGTACCTCCCGCCCTGATCTTCAGCGGACCCCCACCCCGGCCCAAGGCCGACTGCAAGGCTGTCCGCCATTTGCTGACATGGAGAGAACGATGCTGAGTCCGCATGAATTCGCCACGTTGTTGCTCGTCAAGGACGCCCCCAACCAGGTCGAAATGGACCGAGAAGAACTCGACGCGTTGCTCGAACGCCAACTGGTGCAACTCGAACGCCTCGCATCGGGCAACGAAGAATGGCGCGTGACGGAAACCGGCGACACCGCATTGCGGGCCATAAAACGTTATTCCTGAATGATCCCTGCAGTTGACAGCGGGCCGCCTTTGCGGCCCTTTATTGTGCGCGTCTCATTTACGCAGTAAATTCACGCGACGGACTTCTCACCCTCGCGCATGCCAAAGACGCTCTCCGCCGACGACATACAGCAGTTTCGCGAAGCGATGCGACGCGTCGCGGAAAACGCGTTCGCTACCCGCGGCGCGCAAGGCGTGACGATGCGCGAGCTGGCGAAGGAGCTCGGCTGCAGCGCGATGACACCGTATCGCTACTTCCGCGACAAGGAAGAGATTCTGGCGATGGTCCGCGCCGCCGCGTTCAACCGCTTCGCCGCGCGCCTCGAAGCGGCCGCGAAAGCGATCCCCGCGACCGCCCCCGCCATCGATCACAGCGCCGTCAGCCGGGCCTATGTCGACTTCGCGCTCGATGAGCCGCACGCCTACCGTTTGATGTTCGATCAGACGCCGCAACAGCAAGGCGCTTACCCTGAACTGGCCGCGGCGTCGCAGCGCGCGTGGCGTCTGCTGGAAGCGCACTTCGAGCGGCTCGTCGAGGCGGGCGTTCTGGAAGGTGATCCGCGTCTGATCGGCTACGCGTACTGGACGAGCCTGCACGGCTTCACGATGCTCGCGCTCGTGAACCAGTTGCCGCCGCCGGCGGCACAACAGGCCGATTCCGCCGGCGACGGCGCACATGAGCCGTCGCGCGAAGCGGTGTTCGCGCAGATCCTGCGCATGTTGTGGCGCGGAGCGTTGTCGCCGCAAAAGTGAACCGGTGCGCCGGGCAGGAGGCGCGAGAGTCGGGCTCGCCAGTCACCCACTGCCGTTTAGCCGCTCCGCAAGGTCGGATCGACAGTCGCCCGCCAGCCGAGCGCTCTTGCGCGCTGCTCGTTGAAGAACTCGACCCACTGGTTGCGCACCTTCGGATCGCTGCTCGTCCCCTCGCTCGCATGGCGCTGCGCGATCGACGCCTGGAACGCGCAGAAGTCGTCGTTCGACAGCCGACCGCGCCGGTTTGCGACATACGCATCGAAGAACGTCTCATAGACGATCTGCGCGTCGTGACCGTAGTCGACGGTTTGCGGCGTGCACATCTTCTGCAACGCCTCGAACGACGTCGCGCCCCTCGTCCCTTCCAGACTCGGCGTGCTCACGCATCCTGCCAGAAGCGCGGCAGCGCCGATCATCAAAAATCCTCGCATTCATCACCTCGAAATGGCTGCTGCCAAGAGTATCGTCCGCGGTCGCGCGTAACGCCACTCCGGCGCCTTTCGGTCCGCGTTCGTTCAAGTCAAGCGAACTTTACTTTTTCGAATATGTTCATTAGAGTTCGAAAACGAACATGATTCGTTCAATTAGCTTTCCAAACCACGTCCCGATTCGATCCAGAGGGCTCAGCAGGTGACGCAACGCACGAAATACGATTTGCTCGTCGTCGGTGGCGGGATCAACGGCGCCGGCATCGCCCGCGACGCGGCCGGCCGTGGTCTGTCAGTGCTGCTGTGCGAGCAGGACGATCTGGCCGCACACACGTCGTCGGCGAGCACCAAGCTGATCCACGGCGGCCTGCGCTACCTCGAGTACCGCGAGTTCGGGCTCGTGCGCAAAGCGCTGCAGGAGCGCGAAACGTTGCTGCGCGCGGCGCCGCACATCATCTGGCCGCTGCGCTTCGTGATGCCGCACCTGCCTGATCTGCGCCCCGCCTGGCTGATCCGCGCGGGTCTGTTCCTGTACGACCATCTGGCTAAACGCGAACTGCTGCCGGGCTCGCGCGGCATCGTGATGAGCCGGCATCCGGCCGGCGCGCCGCTCGTCGAAACGATCGAGCGCGGTTTCGTTTATTCGGACGGCTGGGTCAACGACGCCCGCCTCGTCGTGCTGAACGCGCTCGACGCGCACGAGCGCGGCGCGACGATCCTCACGCGCACGAAGCTGATCGCCGCCGTGCGCGCCGGCGGCGAGTGGCGCGCGCAACTGCAACGCGCGGACGGCGCGACGCTCGACGTGCGCGCCGCCGCGATCGCGAACGCGGCGGGCCCGTGGGTCGGCGAGCTGCTGAAGGGGCCGCTCGGCCGGCCGTCGTCCCATAGCGTGCGGCTCGTCAAGGGCAGCCACATCGTCACGCGGCGCCTGTTCGAACACGACCACGCGTACATCTTCCAGAACCCGGACAAGCGGATCATCTTCGCGATTCCGTATGAGCACGACTACACGCTGATCGGCACGACCGACCTCGAATATCGCGGCGACCCGTCGCAAGTCGCGATCGACGCCAACGAAACGCAGTACCTGTGCGATTCGATCAACCGCTACTTCAGGCAGAAGATCTCGCCCGCCGACGTGCGCTGGAGCTATTCGGGCGTACGCCCGCTGCTGGAGGACGAGAACGCGGACAATCCGTCGGCGGTCACGCGCGACTACTCGCTCGAACTCGACGCGCCCGCGAACGAGGCGCCGCTGCTGTCGGTATTCGGCGGCAAGATCACGACCTTTCGCAAGCTGGCCGAGCAGGCCGTCGATACGCTCACCGATGCGCTGCGCCGCGGCGCACCCGCGTGGACCGCCGACGCGCCGCTGCCGGGCGGCGACATCGCGCAGGCGAACTTCAATCGCTTCCTTGGCGAGTTCTCGCGCGAACATGCGTGGCTGCCGGCATCGCTCGCGCATCGGCTCGCGCGCGCGTATGGCACGCGCGCGAATCGCGTGATCGGCTCGGCGCGCTCGCGCGCCGAACTCGGTCGTGAGTTCGCGCCGGGACTGCACGAAGCCGAGCTGATTTATCTGCGCGATACGGAGTGGGCGCGTACCGCGCAGGACGTGCTGTGGCGGCGCTCGAAGCTCGGCCTGCATGTCGAGCCGGGCACGCTCGAGCAGGTCACGCGCGACATCGACGCGTGGTTCGCGCACGAACCGGCCCCGCAGAGCGCTTAGGCGACGCGGCAGACGCCACCCCGCGAGCAGAGCCGGCCACCCACCGCTGCTTCGGCTGGACGACGCCGGCACGCGCCCTCACACTATGGCGGCCCGCTCACAACAACACGCCGCCCGCATCGCCGGCCAAACGATCCGGCGATCCGTAACATGCATGGAGAAGAGACAATGCAGGATCAGTACGTCCTCGCGCTTGACCAAGGCACAACGAGCTCGCGCGCGATGCTGTTCGACCGGCGCGGCAACGTCGTGTCGACCGCGCAAAAGGAATTCCAGCAGATCTACCCGCAGCCGGGCTGGGTCGAGCACAATCCGCAGGAAATCTGGTCGAGCCAGGCCGGCGTCGCCGCCGAGGCGGTCACGCGAGCCGGCATGAACGGCCCGTCGATCGCGGCGATCGGCATCACGAACCAGCGCGAAACCACGATCGTGTGGGATCGCGAAACCGGCCATCCGATCTACAACGCGATCGTCTGGCAGGACCGCCGCACCGCCGACTTCTGCGACGAACTGAAAGCGCAAGGTCTCGAAGCGAGCGTGCGCGCGAAGACCGGTCTGCCGATCGACTCGTACTTCTCGGCGACCAAAATCCGCTGGATTCTCGACAACGTCGAAGGCGCGCGCGAAAAATCGCGACAGGGCCGGCTCGCGTTCGGCACCGTCGACAGCTGGCTCATGTGGAATTTCACGAAGGGCGCGTTGCACATCACCGACGTAACCAACGCGTCGCGCACGATGCTGTTCAACATCCACACGCTGAAGTGGGACGACGAACTGCTCGCCGCGCTCGATATTCCGCGCAGCATGCTGCCGGAAGTGCGGCCGTCGTCGGAGGTGTACGGACCGACGGTGACCACCGTGTTCGCCTCGAAGATTCCCCTCGCGGGCATCGCCGGCGATCAGCACGCTGCATTGTTCGGCCAGATGTGCACCGAGTCCGGCATGGTCAAGAACACCTACGGCACCGGCTGCTTCCTCGTGATGAACACAGGCACCAAACCGATCGAATCGAAGAACAATCTGGTGACGACGATCGCCTGGCAGATCGGCGATCGTATCGACTACGCGCTCGAAGGCAGCATCTTCATCGCCGGCGCGGTGGTGCAGTGGCTGCGCGACGGCCTCGGCATCATCAAGAACGCGGCCGAAATCGAAACGCTCGCGCGCAGCGTGCGGCATTGCGACGGCGTGTATCTGGTGCCGGCGTTCGCCGGCCTCGGCGCGCCGCACTGGAACGCACGCGCCCGCGGCACGCTGTTCGGCGTCACGCGCGGCACGACCTCCGCGCATATCGCGCGTGCGGCGCTCGATTCGATCGCGTATCAATCGCTCGACGTGCTGAAGGCGATGGAAGCCGACTCGGGCATTCGCATCGGCGAGCTGCGCGTGGATGGCGGCGCCTGCGCGAACAATCTGCTGATGCAGTTCCAGGCCGACATCCTCGGCGTCGACACGGTGCGCCCCCAGGTGTCGGAGACGACCGCGCTCGGCGCGGCCTATCTGGCCGGTCTCGCGGTCGGCTACTGGAAGGACATCGACGAGTTGAAAAGCCAGTGGAAGCTCGAGCATCGCTTCACGCCAGCGCTGCCGCACGCGGAGGTCAGGACCTGCCTCGATGGCTGGCAGCGCGCGATCCGCGCGGCGAAGGCCTGGGCCGATACACCATAAGGCCATAAGTCTGCGGGCGGCAGAACATCGAAAGAACGTGGTCAGAAAGCACGTATGATGACGCTTTTCACCCCGACGAGCGGGCTTGCAACCCGCCGCCCGCGCGCGTTGCGCTTATCGTTTTTCAGGCATGATCGACCACCTCATCTGTGACTGCGACGGCGTGCTCGTCGACAGTGAAGTCATCGCCGATCGCGTGATGTTCGACACGCTGACGGCCACCTTCCCCGGCATCGATTTCGCCCCTGTCATCAAAACCGCGTTCGGCCAGCAAACTTCGCGCTTTCTCGCCGGCCTCGAAAAGCAGTTCGACATCACGCTGCCCGCGAACTTCCTCGATACGATCGAGCACAACGTCGAGCTCGCGCTTGCCGCGTCGCTCGGTCCGATCCACGGTGTGCGCGACGCGCTCCAACGCGTCACACTGCCGGCCGCCGTCGTGTCGAACAGCCGCATGACGCGCGTCAGCGCATCGGTGCGGCGTGCGGGTCTGCAGCAGATTTTCGGCGAGCGCGTGTTCAGCGCCGAGCAGGTCGCGCGGCCGAAACCCTATCCCGATGTCTATCTGTTCGCGGCCACCTCGCTCGGCGTCGAACCGGCGCGCTGCCTCGTCGTCGAGGACAGCGTCTCGGGCCTGAACGCGGCCCGCGCGGCCGGCATGAAGACGATCGCCTTCGTCGGCGCGAGCCATATTCCGGACGGCTATGCGGATGCGCTGCGCGCGATGGGCATCACGCGAATCATCAAGCACATGGATGAACTGCCGGCGCTGATCGACGCGGGCGTGCGCGGTGAGTTCGGCGACGTGCAGTCGTAGCGGCTTCGCGCAACGCCGATAAAAAAGCCGGTTCTTCGTGCGAAGAACCGGCTTTTTGCGTGATGGCACCGCGTACCGCTCGACGGATGATGGCCCGTCAAGCCTCGGCCAACGCACCCTCGCGCACCTGCGCGAGCGTCTCGCGAAACTCGACCAGCTCGGCGATCGTCAGCATCGGCAGATCGTGTTGCGCGGCAAAGCGCTCGACGTCCGCGCCGCGCGTCATCGTGCCATCGGCGTTCATCAGTTCGCACAGCACGCCGGCCGGCTTTAGGCCCGCGAGGATCGCGAGATCGACGGTGCCTTCGGTGTGGCCGCGCCGCGCCAGCACGCCGCCGGGCATCGCGCGCAGCGGGAACACGTGGCCCGGGCGCACGATGTCGGCGGGCTTGGCCGTATCGGCGATCGCCGCGCGGATCGTGGTCACGCGATCCTGCGCGGACACGCCGGTGCTGACGCCTTCACGCGCTTCGATCGACACCGTGAACGCGGTGCCGTGACGGCTTTCGTTGTTGACGGCCATCGGCGGCAGTTCGAGCGCGCGGATCTTGTCGTCGGGCAGGCACAGACACACGATGCCGCTGCATTCACGGATCAGCAGCGCCATCGTTTCGACCGACAGGCGCTCGGCCGCGACGATCAGATCGGCTTCGTTCTCGCGGTCGTGGTCGTCCTGCAGCACCACGGCGCGACCGTCGCGCAGCGCCTGCAAGGCGGCGGCGATACGCGGCGGAACGGCTTCGGTGGCAAGCAGAGGGAGATCGGCGAAGGCATCGTCTGCGATCGTCGACGGAGCGGGAAAAGTAGCAAAGGACATGTTGAAACGCTCATCGCAAAAGTTGGGCGAGAAACGTTTCAGGGCATTGCAAACAGACTGACACGCTGCCGCCTGGCACGCCGCACGAAAGCGGACGATGATCGGCCGCCCAGGCTACGGGCGGCATCGCGGAACGCACATGACTATCTGCACATCTTCTTCCATCCGGACTATGACCGTCGGCTCTGGCTTCTGACCAGATCTGCTGACCCCGCCGCGGTCTGCGCTACTGCGTAGACCACTCGATGCGGGCGCTCGCGGGCTTGCCGGCTCACGCTGTCGCGCTGCCGGCCTACCGCCGGTGGGGAATTGCACCCCGCCCTGAAGACGCACTGATTGCCGGTTTGACCGGCCGGCGAAGCATACAACAGTCGCGCGAGCGCTGCAGCGCGACGAATAAAGACCCTACTGACGGCGTTGGCCCTGCATCGACGCCCTGACCTGCGCCAGAACCTCGAACGCCGTCGATCCTCAACCCGGTACGCCTTCGCGCGCAGCTTCATCGCGTGCGGCGCTCGCGGCCCGCACTTCCCAGCGCGGCGGCGTCTCAGCCCGCAGCGTCACGCGAAACGCGCGTGCCTCGGTGTCGCCGGGATTGCGCAGGCTGTGCGGCTGGTCGGCGTCGAACACGATCGCGTCGCCGGTCGCGAGCAGCTGGCGCTGGTCGTGCACGCTGACTTCGAGCGTGCCGTCGCTGACCACCAGATTCACCGTCGTGCCCGGCGCGCGGCGAATGCCCGCCTCCGTATGCAGCGGCGCGATCCGCAGTTCGTGAAACTCGGCAGCGATCGACTCGTCGTCGGGATACAGCGGGCGCACCGAGTAGCGCCCGTTCGCGCTGACCACGCGGGCCGAACGCTCGGCCGGCAGATGCTCGAAGCCGTTGGTCGCGTGACGCCGCAGGAACGCCGCCACCGACACCTTCAGCGCCGCCGCCACCTTGCACAGCACCTTGATCGACGGCACGCTGCGCGCCGACTCGATCTGCGCGAGCATCGCGCGCGATACGCCGGACGCGCGCGCCAGCGCATCGAGCGAAAGCTGCCGTTCGGCGCGCAGCCGCGCCAGATTCACGCCGACCAGCTGTTCGAGCGCATCGAACGGTTCGGCGGAGCGCGGAGCGGCGTTGGTATCGGCATCGGCCGAAGGATCGCGGACCAGCGCGAGCGGGGAATGCATATTGGCCTCCAGAGCGCCGCCCGGCGGCGCGAGAGCAGTAAGTGGAGGCAAGATAGCATCGGCTTTCGCCGCGCCCAACGAAGTTATCTTCACACTGTTATCAGCATCGCAGAGGCAAGCAACTGACGACTTACGTGCTTTGCGCGAGCGCGCGCGCCGGCGCATCCATCCGCGCCGCGAACCATGTGAGCAGCAGCGCGGCGACGCTGACCGCGGCGGCGACCCAAGGCAAGGTATCGAGCGCGTGACCGTGATTGATCACGAGACCGCCGAGCCACGCACCCGCCGCATTACCGACATTGAACGCACCGATGTTCAGCGTCGACGCGAGATTCGGCGCGGCGGCCGCCTTCTCGACCACGCGCATCTGCAGCGGCGGTACCGTCGCAAACGCCGCGATGCCCCACACGAATACCGTGACCGCGGCGGCCAGCGGCGAATGGCTGGTGCGCGCGAAGAACGCCATCACGACTGCGAGCACGGCGAGGATGCCCATCAGCGACGGCATCAGCGCACGGTCCGCGAGCTTGCCGCCGACCATGTTGCCGACCGTCAGGCCCACGCCGAACAGCACGAGGACCAGCGTCACGCCACGCGGCGAGAAGCCGCTCACCTGCTCGAGGATCGGCGCGATATACGTGAACACGACGAACACGCCGCCGAAGCCGAGCACCGTCATTGCGAGCGCGGTCCACACTTGCGGGTCTTTCAGCACGCGCACTTCGTGGCCGAGGCCGGCCGGCCCGGTGTCGTGGCGGTTCGGCACCAGCGCGCTGATGCCCGCGAGCGACAGCACGCCGAAACCGCTGACGATCCAGAACGCCGCGCGCCAGCCGAACTGCTGGCCGATGAAGGTGCCGAACGGCACGCCGAGCACGTTGGCGAGCGTCAGGCCCGTGAACATCAGCGCGATCGCGCTCGCGCGCTTGTCGGCCGGCACGAGCGAGGCGGCGACCACCGCACCGATGCCGAAGAACGAGCCGTGCGCGAACGAGGTCACGACGCGCGCGATCATCAGCACCGAATAGCTCGGCGCCAGCGCGCACAGCACATTGCCGACGACGAACACACCCATCAGCAGTTGCAGCGCGAATTTGCGCGACATCCTGCTCGTGATCACCGCGAGCAGTGGCGCGCCGACCGCGACGCCAAGCGCATAGCCGCTGACGAGCAGGCCCGCGGACGGAATCGACACGGCCAGATCGCGCGCAACCTCGGGCAACAGGCCCATGATGACGAATTCGGTCGTACCGATCGCGAATGCGCTAATCGCGAGCGCGAGTAATGGAATGGGCATTTTTCTGCTCCGGGAATGAGGTTGGATCAGGACTCGGGCTGGATGGTCTGGCGCGCCGCTGTGACGAATTCGATGACGACGCCCGGCGCGAGCGCGACGAACAACTGCCGCTCCGCCGGTTGCGCGGCGCTCGCCGGCACCTGCGCGGTCTGATAGCCGATGTAGTGCGCGTCGAGCCGCTCGAGCAACGCTTGCCATTCGCCCGCGCTATCGAGCCGAAAGGCGATGTGATCGACGCGCGGCGTGATGCGGCCCACCGCGCCGGAAGCCGGCGCGCCGATCAGATGCACGAGCGGGCGGCCGCTTGCGTACAGCCAGTAGCCGTCGACGGAAAACGACGGGCGCGCGCCGTCGGTAAGCCCGGCGATATCGACGAAGAAACGTCGGGCCGAATCGAGCTCGGCGGTGACGATGGTCGCGTGATCGAGTTGCATGGCTAAGGACAGCAGCGGAGTTTCGACGGGTGCATTGTCGCGGCGCCGCCCCGATTTGATAATTGGCGTAGCATTTGAAGCATTTTCAAATTCCGCTTGAAAGCCAGCGATGGATAACCTCGGCGACATCCGCCTCTTCGTCGAAGCGGCGCAGCAAGGCAGCCTCTCGGCGGCGGGCCGCAAGATGGGTCTGACGCCCGCCGCGGCGAGCGCGCGGCTCGCGAAACTGGAAGCGAGGCTCAAAGCGCGCCTGTTCGAGCGCACCACCCGGCAACTTCGGCTCACCGACGAAGGCCGCCTCTACCTGAACTGCTGCCGCCAGGCGCTGCAATCGCTCGACGACGCCGAAGCCGCGCTGCAAGCGGGCCAGGGCGTCGTGCGCGGCAAGGTGCGGGTGTCGGCGACTTCGGACTTCGGCCGCAATCTGCTGATGCACTGGCTCGACGAATTCAACGCGCTGTACCCGGACGTGACGTTCGCGTTGACGCTGTCCGATGCGCTGGCCAATCTCGTGCAGGAAGACATCGATCTGGCGATCCGCTTCGGCGTGCCGCAGGACAGCTCGCTGGTTGCGCGCCGGCTCGCGCCGAACCGGCGCGTGTTGTGTGCATCGCCGGAATACATCGGGCGTCGCGGCGAGCCGAAAAACCCGCTCGACCTCGCCAATTTCGATTGCATCGTGCTCGGTACCACATCGGGGCCGGCCAGCGAATGGCGCTTCACGCGCGGCGACGAGGTGCAGCACTACAGCGTGCCGTTCGAAGCGGCGCGCGAAACCAATGACGGCGCGGTCGCGCGCGAATGGGCGTTGCGCGGCTACGGCATTGCGATCAAATCGATGTGGGACGTCGAAGCGGACCTGCGCGCCGGCCGCCTGAAGATCCTGCTGCCGGAGTGGCGCTACCCGGACGCGCCGCTGCACGCGCTGTATCACCGCAACCGCTTCATGGCGCCGCGCGTACGCGTGCTGCTCGATTTCCTCGCCGAGCGCTTCGCGCAGGTGTCGGATGAACTGGAACGCCTGTTGGGACTGCCGCCGGACCGGCCAGTGAGCGCCCAGTGAGAGCCCAGTGAGCGCCAAAACCCCCGCAGCGTGAAGGGCTATAATATGCAGTTACGCTGCGAAGACGCGCGCAAGCCGGCCATCACGCGCCGCGCTGCCGCGCGCCGCGGCCTCCTTCACCTTTTTACGACGCCCCCAGGTTAACCACTGCGACCGGCGAAATTCGATGACCAAGAAAGTTTATGTAAAGACCTTTGGCTGCCAGATGAACGAGTACGACTCCGACAAGATGGTCGACGTGCTCGGTGCCGCTGAAGGACTCGTCAAGACCGACACGCCGGAAGATGCCGACGTGATCCTGTTCAATACCTGCTCGGTGCGCGAAAAAGCGCAAGAAAAAGTCTTCTCCGACCTCGGCCGCGTGCGCGAGCTGAAGGACGCGAATCCGAATCTGATCATTGGCGTGGGTGGCTGCGTCGCTAGCCAGGAAGGCGCATCGATCGTGGCGCGCGCGCCGTACGTCGATATCGTGTTCGGTCCGCAAACGCTGCACCGCCTGCCGCAAATGATCGACGAGCGCCGCGCGAGCGGCCGCGCGCAGGTCGATATTTCGTTTCCCGAAATCGAGAAGTTCGATCACCTGCCGCCGGCGCGCGTCGAAGGTCCGAGCGCGTTCGTGTCGATCATGGAAGGCTGCAGCAAGTACTGCAGCTACTGCGTGGTGCCGTACACGCGCGGCGAGGAAGTGTCGCGTCCGCTCGACGACGTGTTGACCGAAATCGCCGGTCTCGCCGACCAGGGCGTGCGCGAAGTCACGCTGCTCGGCCAGAACGTGAACGCTTATCGTGGAAAATTCGGCGGCGCGCTGACCGTGGGCTCGACCGAGATCGCCGACTTTGCGACGCTGATCGAATACGTCGCGGACATCCCCGGCATCGAACGGATTCGCTACACGACGTCGCATCCGAAGGAATTCACGCAGCGCCTGATCGATACCTACGCGAAGGTGCCGAAGCTCGTCAGCCACCTGCATCTGCCGGTACAGCACGGCTCCGACCGCATCCTGATGGCGATGAAGCGCGGCTACACCGTGCTCGAGTACAAGTCCGTGATCCGCAAGCTGCGCGCGATCCGCCCTGATCTGTCGCTATCGACGGACATGATCGTCGGCTTCCCCGGCGAGACCGAGGAAGACTTTGCGAAGATGATGGCGCTCGTCGAAGAGATGAAGTACGACACGAGCTTCTCGTTCATCTACAGCCCGCGCCCCGGTACGCCGGCCGCGAACCTGCACGACGACACGCCGCGCGAGGTGAAGCTCAAACGCCTGCAGCATCTGCAGGCCACGATCGAAGAGAACGTGCAGCGCATCAGCGACGCGATGGTCGGCAAGGTCGAGCGCATTCTGGTCGAGCGCCCGGCGCGCAAGGACCCGAACGAGCTCGCGGGCCGCACCGAGAACAACCGCGTCGTCAATTTCCCGGCGCCGGTCGCGTCGCATGCACGGCTGATCGGCCAGATGGTCGACGTGAAGATCGTGCACGCGTACCCGCACTCGCTGCGCGGCGAACTCGTGATGGTTCACGACGACAGCGCCGCCGTCACGCACTGAGCACACTGAGCGCACTGACCGACATTCTGAGTATCGCAACCGACAGGATCGACTCACCGCCTTGAAGACCACTCAGCAGCATCTGGAATTCACCGCACCGCGCGAAGACAACGCGCGGCTTGCCAACCTCTGCGGACCGCTCGACGAAAATCTGCGGCAGATCGAGCAGGCGCTCGACGTGACCCTGCAGCGCCGTGGCCACCGCATCACGATCCGCGGGCGCGGCGCGAAACTCGCGCTCACCGCGCTCGAAAACTTCTACAACAGCGCACGCGAGCCCTTGTCGGTCGACGACATCCAGCTCGCGCTCGTCGAAGTGCGCCATCCGGCGCGCCATCGTTCGAATGGCAACGGCAATGGCGACGGCGACGGCGACGGCGACGCGCGCTTCGCGGGCAACCCCGATCATCCGTTCGACCAGCCCGCCGATGCGAATGCGAGCGAAGACGATTTCGAGGAATACGGCCCGAAGCTGTACACACGGCGCGCGGATCTGCGCGGCCGCACGCCGGCGCAGCGCGAGTACCTGAAGCAGATCGTGTCGCACGACGTCACCTTCGGCGTCGGCCCGGCCGGCACCGGCAAGACCTACCTCGCGGTGGCCTGCGCGGTCGACGCGCTCGAGCGCGACCAGGTCAAGCGCATCGTGCTGACGCGCCCGGCCGTCGAAGCGGGCGAGCGGCTCGGCTTTTTGCCGGGCGATCTCGCGCAGAAGGTCGATCCGTATCTGCGTCCGCTGTACGACGCGCTGTACGACCTGCTCGGCTTCGACAAAACCGCGAAGATGTTCGAGCGGCAGATGATCGAAATCGCGCCGCTCGCGTACATGCGCGGCCGCACGCTGAATCACGCGTTCATCATTCTCGACGAGGCGCAGAACACCACGCCCGAGCAGATGAAGATGTTCCTCACGCGGATCGGCTTCGGCTCGAAGGCTGTCGTCACCGGCGACACGACCCAGGTCGACCTGCCGCGCGGCCAGAAGAGCGGGCTGATCGAAGCGCAGCAGGTGCTCGGGAACGTGCGCGGCATCGCGCTCACGCGCTTCACGAGTGCGGACGTGGTGCGCCATCCGCTGGTCGCGCGAATTGTGGAGGCGTACGATGCGCATGCGCAGAAGTCGACCGCCGCGGCCGATTCGCGCTAAAGCGATGCGCTTCGCAGCGCGAGGCCCGCGTGGCCTCGCGACCACGCCGCAAAAAACGAATGAGCCACGAACGCCACGCATAGAATCCGCATGAGCCGCACCCCAAAACTAACACTGAGCCTGCAATTCCCCGCGGCCAAAGCCTGGCCGGAACACAAGGCGTTGCTGCCGCGCGCGACGGTGGCAGGCTGGATCAAGGCGGCGCTGTTCGCGGACGGCGAACTGACGGTTCGCTTCGTCGACGCCGAAGAAGGCCGCACGCTGAACCGCACCTATCGCGGCAAGGATTACGCGACCAACGTGCTGACCTTCGCCTATGCCGAATCGGAAGACGACCCGGTGACGGGCGATCTGATTCTGTGCTGCCCGGTGGTCGAGAAGGAAGCCGCCGAGCAGGGCAAACCGCTCGCCGCGCATTACGCGCACCTGCTCGTGCACGGCACGCTGCATGCACAGGGCTACGACCACGAAATCGAAGAAGAAGCCGAGGAAATGGAAGCGATCGAAACCGAAATCCTCGCCCGGCTCGGCTTTCCGGACCCTTATCAATAGACGTCCCCGCCCCTCCTCCAACCGAATCCACCGTGAGCACTCCGTCCCCCGAAGCCGAGATCCCCGTGCGCTGTCCGGACTACCCGCCGGTGCTCGGCGACTCGCGGCTTCTGACGGACGACGAACTGCGCGCGTCGCTCGAATGCACGTTGCGCGGCTGGGACCGCCAGAGCGACCTGTGGCTGTTCGGCTATGGCTCGCTGATCTGGAACCCGGGCCTGCCCACCGTCGAAGCGATGCGCTCGAAGGTGCACGGCTATCACCGCGGCCTCTATCTGTGGTCACGGGTGAATCGCGGCACGCCCGAGCAGCCCGGCCTCGTGCTCGCGCTCGATCGCGGCGGCTCGTGCACCGGCATGGCGTTCCGGCTCGCGGCCGATGGCTCGATGCCGCACCTCGAAGCACTGTGGCGCCGCGAAATGCCGATGGGCTCGTACCGTCCCGCGTGGCTGCCATGCGTACTCGCGGACGGCCGGCGCGTCGACGCGCTCGCCTTCGTGATGCGCCGCGACGTGCCGAGCTACACCGGCAAGCTGCGCGACGACATCATCCAGACCGTGCTGGGCTGCGCGAGCGGCCGCTACGGCACGACTTTCGATTACGTGAGCCGCACCGTGCATGCGCTGCGCGAAAGCGGGATGCCGGACCGCGCGCTCGAAGCGCTGCTCGCGCGCTGCAAGCCGGCCGTGTAATTTCGTCATCTCGGCGAAAACCCCACCCGCGACTTTTTTGCCGGCGAGCGCTTTTGCCCGCGTAATCGGTTAGGATGATTCCACGCTCCGCCTTCGCGGCGCGTCCGTTTCACCTTGGCTTCACTCATCGCCAGGCCCGGCCGGACACGGTTCCGCCATGTGCCTGGTGTATCCTTAACGCTCTGTAACAGCGCGCTCAGTCTCGCCGGGCGCACTACCATGAACGACACGTATCCCAGTCGACGCCATACCGGACGCCATCTCGACAAACCGCAGGAAAAGCGCTCGCTGCTCGAACGCCTGACCGACTTCATCTCGCCCGAACCCGACTCACGGGCCGAACTTCTGGAAATTCTGCAGGACGCGCACGAGCGCAACCTGATCGACGCCGACTCGCTGTCGATGATCGAAGGCGTGTTCCAGGTTTCGGAATTGAGCGCACGCGACATCATGGTGCCGCGCGCGCAAATGGACGCGATCAATATCGCGGACAATCCCGCCGAATTCATCCCCTATGTACTGGAGAAAGCGCATTCGCGCTATCCGGTCTATGAGGGCAATCGCGACAACATCATCGGCGTGCTGCTCGCGAAGGATCTGCTGCGCTACTACGCCGAAGAGGAATTCGACGTGCGCGGCATGCTGCGCCCGGCCGTGTTCATCCCCGAATCGAAGCGGCTGAACGTTCTGCTGCACGACTTTCGCGTGAACCGTAACCACCTCGCGGTGGTCGTCGACGAATACGGCGGCGTCGCGGGCCTGATCACGATCGAAGACGTGCTGGAGCAGATCGTCGGCGACATCGAGGACGAATACGATTTCGACGAGGAAAGCGGCAACATTATCGCGTCGCCGGACGGACGCTTCCGCGTGCGCGCGCTGACCGAAATCGAGCAGTTCAACGACACCTTCGGCACGCATTATTCAGACGAAGAAGTCGACACGATCGGCGGGCTGGTCACGCATCACTTCGGCCGGGTGCCGCATCGCGGCGAGAAGGTCCGCCTCGACGATCTGATCTTCGAGATCCTGCGCGGCGACGCCCGCCAGATCCACATGCTGCTGGTGCGCCGCGACCCGCTTGCGGGCCAGCGTGAACGCGAGTCGCAGCACGTGCAGACCTGAGCCGGCGGCTCGGGCCGATGCACGGCCCGAGCGCCCGCGCGCTGTTATTGCAGGCGCATGTTGTCTACGCGTTTTCCTACTGATTTACCCTTTCAACTTCCGACGCCGACCGCGCAACAATGGCCGACCCGATCACTTCCGACTCGCACCGCGGCGTGAGCGCTGCCGCCCCCGCTCCCACCGACGACGTCACGCGCAGCCGCGCGCTGCCGCGCTGGCACTACCTCGTCGCACTGGCCGCGGGCGCGGCCAATACGCTGTCGTTCGCGCCGACGCCGCATGGCGGCTGGCTGCAACTCGCGATCTTCGTGTTCTTCTTCGCGTGGCTCACGCGCAGCACCGGCTGGAAAAGCGCCGCGCTGACGGGCGGCGCGTTCGGCTTCGGCAACTTCGTGAGCGGGGTCTGGTGGCTGTATGTGAGCATGCACTACTACGGCGGCATGCCGGCGCCACTCGCGGGCACGGCGCTCGTGCTGTTCTCGCTGTATCTCGCCCTCTATCCGGCGCTCGCCGCGGGGATATGGTCGTTCTGCGCGGGCCACGCGCGCAACGGCGCGGCCGACGAGCGCGCGCCATTCTCGCCGACCTGGCACGGTGCACTCGCTTTTGCCAGCGCGTGGGCGATCGGCGAATGGCTGCGCGGCACGGTGTTCACCGGCTTTCCGTGGCTCGCCACCGGTTATGCGCAAGTCGACGGTCCGTTGGCGGGGTTTGCACCGGTGGTCGGCGTGTATGGCGTCGGCTGGATGGTCGCGCTGACGGCCGCATTGATTGTGCAGGCGTTGCTTGCGCTGCTGCCGTCGTGGCGCCCCGGGTCTGCCAATGAATCGCGCGAGCCGGATGCCGCCGCCGCTGGTGACGTCGACAGCCGCGCCGCGCGAGGCCGCGGCACGCGCGTCGCCGCCATCGCGGTGCCAGCCTGCGTCGCCCTCGCGCTGCTCGTGGTCGGCCTGCTGCTGCCGCTCGTGCAGTGGACGACACCCGCCAACGCGCCGCTGACGGTGCGGCTACTGCAAGGCAACGTGAAGCAGGAGATGAAATTCGAGGAAGCTGGCTTGCGCGCGGCGGTCGATGAGTATCTACAGATGATCACGTCGAAGCCGGCAGATCTGATCGTCACGCCGGAAACCGCGATTCCAGTGCTCGCGCAGCAGCTTCCGCCGAACTTCGCAGCCGCGATCCGCCAGTTCTCGGATTCGACCGGCAGCGCGCTGCTGTTCGGCGCGATCGGCGGCACCATCACGCCGGATGGCCGGGTGGTCGACTACACCAACAGTCTGTTCGGCGTGACGCCCGGCTCGCACGAGATTTATCGCTACGACAAGCACCATCTGGTGCCGTTCGGCGAATTCGTGCCGTGGGGCTTCCGCTGGTTCGTGAACCTGATGAACATTCCGCTCGGCGATTTCTTCCGCGGCCCGCCGGTGCAAAAGCCGTTCATGGTGCATAACCAGCCGGTCGCGGTGAACATCTGCTACGAGGACATCTTCGGCGAGGAAATCGCGCGAATGCTGCGCGAGAACGCGACGCCCGCCGGCGTGCTGATCAACTCGACCAACCTGGCCTGGTTCGGCGACACCATCGCGCTCGACCAGCATCTGCAGATCGCGCGCATGCGCTCGCTCGAAACCGGCCGGCCGATGCTGCGCGCAACCAACACCGGCATGACGGCCGCGATCGACGCGAACGGCCGCGTGATCGGGCGCCTGACGCCATACACGGTCGGCTCGCTCGACGTCAACGTGCAAGGCACCGCCGGCAACACGCCTTACGTGATGAGCGGCAACAACACGGTGCTCGCGGTGTCGGTGCTGCTGCTCGCGATCGGTTTCGCGTTCGGACCGGGGATCGCGCGGCGACGCAACGGCAAGCGGTAACGCCGGCCCCGACGTCAAACGAACACCACCCGCATAAAAAAATGCGCCTGACATGCAGGCGCATTTTTTTATGCTCATTCGAGCTTCATCAATCCTTCGGCGCGGTATCGATGAACGACTGCCGCTGCGACAGCTTCTGGAAGTGCTTGTCCAGGTTCGGATGCGATTCGCGCCAGTTCAGTTCCGGCATACGGAAGTCCAGATAGCCGAGCGCACAGCCCATCGCGATGTCGGCCAGCGTGTAGTGATTGCTCGCGCACCACGGCTTGCTGCCGAGTCCCTGCGACATCGCGATCAGCGCTTCGTCGATCTTGCGCTGCTGCCGCGCGACCCACGCGTCCACGCGCTGTTCGGGCGCGCGCTGCGTGCTTTCGAGGCGGATCAGCACGGCCGCGTCGAGCACGCCGTCGGCTAGCGCCTCCCAGCAGCGCACTTCGATGCGCTCGCGCCCCGACGGCGGAATCAGCTTGCCCACCGGCGACAGCGTATCGACGTATTCGCAGATCACCCGCGAATCGAACACGGCCTCGCCGTCTTCCATCACTAGGCACGGCACCTTGCCGAGCGGGTTGAAGGTGTGAATCCGGGTATCCGGCGCCCAGACGTTCTCGGGCACCAGTTCGTAGTCGATCTTCTTGTCGGCGAGCACGATGCGCGCTTTACGCACGTACGGGCTGCCGAGCGAACCGATGAGTTTCATCATGACCTTCTGCCTTTTTCTGAATCCGGCGAAAGTATAAGTGGTCTAAGCCTTTCGCGAACGTGCTGGCGGCATCTTCGCGAACTGCCCGCCGAGCCGCTGTGGACGGATTGCAACATGACGGCGACCGCCGCGCCGTCGGAATCCGCACAAAGCGAGTCGATGTCGCGCGCGGAGAATGGGGCCAGGAGACACGCGGCGCTACAATCGCACGATGAACCAGCCGACCGAACCCACCATCGCCATCGACGTCTACCGCACGCGCCGCGAGCGCGTTCTCGCCGCGCTGCGCGCCGCGGGCGGCGGCGTCGCCATCGTCCCGACCGCGCCGGAAGCGCTGCGCAACCGCGATACTGACTATCCGTACCGCCACGACAGCTACTTCTATTATCTGACCGGCTTCACCGAGCCCGAAGCGCTGCTGGTACTCGACGCCAGCGCCGCGCCCGGCGCGCCCGCGTCGGTGCTGTTCTGCCGCGAGAAAAACGTCGAGCGCGAGACGTGGGAAGGCTTCCGCTTCGGCCCCGACGGTGCGCGCGAAGCATTCGGGCTCGACGCCGCGTTCCCGATCGGCGAACTCGACACGCAGCTGCCGCGCATCATCGCCGACAAGCCGGCGCTGCACTACGCGTTCGGCAGCTCGGCACATCTGGACGAGCAGGTGCGCGGCTGGCTCGACGCGGTGCGCGCGCAAAGCCGCAGCGGCACCGTCGCACCCACGGCCGCGCGCGACCTGCTGCCGTTGCTCGACGAGATGCGGCTCGTCAAGGACGACCACGAGCTCGCGATCATGCGCCGCGCCGGGCAGATTTCGGCGGCCGCGCATCGTCGCGCGATGGCGGTGTGCCGCCCCGGCGTCCGCGAGTACGAACTCGAGGCCGAACTGCTCTATACGTTCCGCAAGTTCGGCGCGCAGGCGCCGGCCTATACGTCGATCGTCGCGGCCGGCGCGAACGCGTGCGTGCTGCACTACCCCGCCGGCAACGCAATCGCGCGCGACGGCGACCTGATCCTGATCGACGCGGCCTGCGAACTCGACGGCTATGCGTCCGACATCACGCGCACGTTCCCGGCGAGCGGCCGTTTCACGCCCGCGCAGCGCGAGCTGTACGACATCGTGCTGGCCGCGCAGCAGGCCGCCGTCGATGCGACGCGCGCCGGCGCGAGCTTCGACGATCCGCACCAGGCCGCGCTGCGCGTGCTGTCGCAGGGGCTGCTGGACACCGGCATCGTGCCGCGCGCGAAGTTCGCGTCGGTCGACGACGTGATCGCCGAGCGTGCCTACGCGCCGTTCTACATGCACCGCACCGGCCACTGGCTCGGCATGGACGTGCACGACTGCGGCGACTACCGCGAGCGCGGCGCGCCGCGCGACGAAGCGGGCGCGCTACCGTGGCGCACGCTGCGCGCGTCGATGACGCTGACGATCGAGCCGGGCTTGTATGTGCGCCCGGCCGAGGGTGTGCCCGAGCGCTACTGGAACATCGGCATCCGCATCGAGGACGACGCGATCGTCACGCCGACCGGCTGTGAGCTGATTACGCGCGACGTGCCGGTCGCCGCCGACGAGATCGAGGCGCTGATGCAGGAAGCGCGAGCGGTTCATCAACAGAGGACCTGATCGGCGATGAACGAAGCATCTCCATCGGCGGTGATCCTGAGGCCCGCCTCCCACCAGCAGGGGTTCGATTTCGATGTGACGATCGTCGGCGCCGGGCCGGTCGGCCTCGCGCTCGCCGGCTGGCTCGCGCGCCGCAGCGTGACGCGCGAGATGAAGATCGCGCTCGTCGACGCGCGCGAGCCGGAAGATTCGATCGCCGATCCGCGCGCGATCGCGGTCTCGCACGGCAGCCGGATGATCCTCGAGCCGCTGCGCTGGCCGGCCGACGCCACCGCGATCGAGCGCATCCACGTGTCGCAGCGCGGTCATTTCGGCCGCACGCTGATCGATCATCACGAGCACGGCCTGCCCGCGCTCGGCTACGTGCTGCGTTACGGCTCGATCGTGCATGGCCTCGCCGACGCCGTGCACGCGACGCCGGTCCACTGGTTCCGCTCGACGTCGGCCGGTGCGCCGGTTCAGGAGCTCGACGGCGTCACGCTGCCGATCGAAACCGCGGGCGTCGCGCGCCAGTTGCGCACGCGGATTCTGGTGAACGCCGAGGGCGGCCTGTTCGGCGACCAGAAGCACGCGAAAAACCCGAGCCGCGCGACGGACGAAGCCGCCGGCGCACGCAGCATCGGTAAAAACGCCGCCGCCTCGCGCGACTACGGCCAGACCGCGCTGGTCGGCACGGTCACCGTGTCCGCACCGCAGCCGCACGTCGCATGGGAGCGCTTCACGTCGCAAGGCCCGATCGCGCTGCTGCCGATGGGCGGCGTGCGCGGCGCCGACTACGCGCTCGTCTGGTGCTGCGCGCCCGACGAAGCCGCGCGCCGCGCGCAGCTCTCCGACGAAGCGTTCCTGCGCGAACTCGATGCCGCGTTCGGCGACCGCATGGGCCGCTTTACGCACATCAAGGGCCGGGCGTCGTTTCCGCTCGGTCTCAACACGATCGACACGCTCGTGAACGGCCACATCGTGGCGATCGGCAATGCGGCGCAGACCTTGCATCCGGTGGCGGGCCAAGGCCTCAACCTGGGTCTGCGAGACGCGCACGCGCTCGCCGATGCGCTGTCGGTCGAGGGCCCGACACCGCTCGCGCTCGCCACTTTCGCGCAGCGCCGCACGCTCGACCGGCGCCTGACGATCGGCTCGACCGACACGCTCGCGCGCCTGTTCACCATCGACTTCGCGCCGCTCGCGGTACTGCGCGGCCTCGCGCTGACCGCGCTCGAATTCGTCCCGCCGGTGAAAACCGCGCTTGCCCGCCAGATGATGTTCGGCCAGCGCCGCTAGGGGCGCAAAACGCCGCGCGGCTCTATGAGCCGCGCGACTTTCATAGAAGATTTAACAAGTTACGAGACCTGGTTCGCGAGTCCCGGCAACCCGTTAACGCTAAAATGGTGGTTTTCCCTCGCATTTCGCGCTGCGCCGGCCGTCACGATTGTCAAATCCTGAGCCGACGTCGGCGCACGCTCACGTCATGCCCACTCTTGGCCCCCACAATCTGCGCAACAACCTGTTCGTCGCCCCGATGGCCGGCGTGACCGACCGGCCGTTCCGCCAGCTCTGCAAACGGCTCGGCGCGGGCTACGCGGTGTCGGAAATGGTCGCGTCGAACGCGCAGTTGTGGAAAAGCGAAAAGACCATGCGCCGCGCCAATCACGAAGGCGAGGTCGAACCGATCGCGGTGCAGATCGCTGGCGCCGACCCGGACATGATGGCCGAGGCCGCCCGCTACAACGTCGCGAACGGCGCACAGATCATCGACGTCAACATGGGCTGCCCGGCCAAGAAGGTTTGCAACGTGGCGGCCGGCTCGGCGCTGCTGCAGAACGAACCGCTCGTGCAGCGCATCGTCGAGGCCGTCGTGAACGCGGTTGGCGTCGGGCCCGACGCGGTACCCGTCACGCTGAAAATCCGCACCGGCTGGAATCGCGAGAACAAAAACGCGCTGAACGTCGCGCGTCTCGCGCAAGCAGCGGGCATTTCGATGCTGACCGTGCACGGCCGCACGCGCGCCGACCTGTACCACGGCGACGCCGAGTACGAAACCATCGCCGCCGTCAAAGCGGCGGTCAACATTCCGGTCGTCGCGAACGGCGACATCACGTCGCCGCAAAAGGCGCGCGAGGTGCTCGCCGCGACCGGCGCGGACGCGATCATGATCGGCCGGGCCGCGCAGGGCCGTCCGTGGCTGTTTCGCGAGATCGAGCATTTCCTGCAGACGGGCGAGCTTCTGCCGCCGCCGCGCATCGACGAAATCCAGCAGGTGATGAACGAGCATCTCGAAGATCACTACGCTTTTTACGGGGAATTTACCGGTGTTCGCACTGCGCGCAAGCACATCGGCTGGTACACTCGCGGCCTTTCCGGCGCCAACCTGTTCCGGCATCGCATGAATACGCTGGACACCACGCGCGAACAACTCCTCGCCGTCAACGAGTACTTTGACGCGCAAAAGGCGATCTCAGACCGCCTCGTCTACGTCGACGAAGCGCCCGGCAACCCCGGGCTCGACAGCCAGGGCGAGGACAACACCGACCGACTAGCAGCATGAGCAAGAACAACATCGAACAATCTGTCCGCGACAGCCTGGATGTGTATTTCCAGGATCTCGACGGCTCCAATCCGCACGACGTCTACGACATGGTCATTTCATGCGTGGAAAAACCCTTGCTCGAAGTGGTGCTCGAGCAGGCCAACGGTAACCAGTCGCTGGCCGCCGAGTATCTCGGCATCAACCGCAATACGCTGCGCAAGAAGCTGCAACAACACGGTTTGCTGTAGCGCGTTGTAGTTTCTCGCGCCCTGCCACGTTTCCCCTTCGGCTTTTCGTCTTCATCATGATCAAGCAAGCGCTCATCTCCGTTTCCGACAAGTCCGGCATCGTCGACTTCGCCAAATCGCTGTCGGACCTCGGCATCAAGATCCTGTCGACCGGCGGCACCGCGAAACTGCTCGCGGACGCGGGCCTGTCCGTCACCGAAGTCGCCGACTACACGGGCTTCCCGGAAATGCTCGACGGGCGCGTGAAAACGCTGCATCCGAAGGTGCACGGCGGCATCCTCGCGCGCCGTGATCTGCCCGAACACATGGCCGCGCTCGAGAAGCACGACATCCCGACCATCGACCTGCTGGTCGTGAACCTGTACCCGTTCGTGCAGACGGTTTCGAAGGAAGAGTGCTCGCTCGAAGACGCGATCGAGAACATCGACATCGGCGGCCCGACGATGCTGCGCTCGGCCGCGAAGAATCATCGTGACGTGACGGTGGTGGTCGACCCGGCCGACTACGCGGTCGTGCTCGACGAAATGCGCGCGAACGGCAACGCGGTGTCGTACAAGACGAACTTCCGTCTCGCGACCAAGGTGTACGCGCATACCGCGCAGTACGACGGCGCGATCACGAACTATCTGACGAGCCTGACCGACGAGTTGCAGCACTCGTCGCGCAACGAGTACCCGGCCACCTTCAACATGGCGTTCAACAAGGTGCAGGACCTGCGCTACGGCGAAAACCCGCACCAGAGCGCGGCGTTCTACCGCGACCTGACCGTGCCGGACGGCGCGCTCGCGAACTACAACCAGTTGCAGGGCAAGGAACTGTCGTACAACAACATCGCCGACTCCGACGCGGCGTGGGAATGCGTGAAGACCTTCGACGTGCCGGCCTGCGTGATCGTCAAGCACGCGAATCCGTGCGGCGTCGCGGTGGGCGCGAACGCGCACGAAGCGTACTCGAAGGCGTTCCAGACCGACCCGACCTCGGCGTTCGGCGGCATCATCGCGTTCAACCGTGAAGTCGACGAAGCGGCCGCGCAAGCCGTCGCGAAGCAGTTCGTCGAAGTGCTGATCGCGCCGTCGTTCAGCGCCGAAGCGCGCCAGGTGTTCGCGGCGAAGCAGAACGTGCGTCTGCTCGAAATCGCGCTGGGCGAAGGCCATAACACGTTCGATCTGAAGCGCGTCGGTGGCGGCCTGCTGGTGCAGTCGCTCGACTCGAGGAACGTGCAGCCGCGCGAGCTGCGCGTCGTCACCAAGCGTCATCCGACGCCGAAGGAAATGGACGATCTGCTGTTCGCATGGCGTGTCGCGAAGTACGTGAAGTCGAACGCGATCGTGTTCTGCGCGAACGGCATGACGCTCGGCGTCGGCGCCGGTCAGATGAGCCGCGTGGACTCGGCGCGTATCGCCAGCATCAAGGCGCAGAACGCCGGCCTGACGCTGGCCGGTTCGGCGGTCGCATCGGACGCGTTCTTCCCGTTCCGCGACGGTCTCGACGTCGTGGTCGCGGCAGGCGCGACCTGCGTGATCCAGCCGGGCGGCTCGGTGCGCGACGACGAAGTGGTCATGGCCGCCGACGAGCACAACATCGCGATGGTGCTGACGGGCGTGCGTCACTTCCGTCATTGATCGGCTGAAGGTCGCTAGCTGAAAAAAGGCCCGGCGGGTTGTCCCACCGGGCCTTTTGTCTTGCAGCGACGCGTTCAATCGTCCGGTTCTTTGCGGGCGTAACCGTCCCGAACCTGCTCATGCTGGCTGATGTACGTGCCCAAACCCTGGCCTCGCCGCGCGAGACGCTTAAGTACCGTGAGATGCTCGGCGCCGACACTTGCCTCTGTGTACCAATACACGGTGCCCGGCCGAAAGCGCACCTTGATGAAATCGTCGCCGATTTCATAGGCGTCGACGCCCGAGTCGCGGCTGAGATTGCGGTAGCGCTCCATTCCAGATCGCCCTCCTCGTGCAAAGCCTTTAGCAGCTTTTATTCCGCTAAGCGTGCTGCCAGCGGTCCGCCGCACGCCGCGTTCGTTGTAGTATCGCAGGCACCTGGTTTTTATCGCTTGTGCGGCACTTCATGAGAATTCTCGGCATCGACCCCGGCCTGCGCGTGACCGGCTTCGGCGTGATCGAACAACACGGCCACACACTGAGCTATATCGCGAGCGGCGTGATCCGCACCGCCGACGCGGATCTGCCGTCGCGCCTCGGCACCATCTTCGCGGGCATCTCGACGCTGATTCGCGAGCACGCGCCGGATCAGGCGGCGATCGAAAAAGTCTTCGTCAACGTCAATCCGCAGTCGACGCTGCTGCTCGGCCAGGCCCGCGGCGCCGCGATCTGCGGGCTCGTCGCGGGCGGCGTGCCGGTCGCCGAATACACCGCGCTGCAGCTTAAGCAGTCGGTGGTCGGCTATGGCCGGGCGACCAAGGAGCAGATGCAGCAGATGGTCGTGCGGCTCTTGAGCCTGTCGGGCGTGCCCGGCACCGACGCCGCCGACGCGCTCGGCATGGCCATCTGCCACGCGCACGGTGGCTCGACGCTGAGCACGCTCGGCGGCATTGCCCCGGCGCTCGCGAAGAAGGGTCTGCGAGTGCGGCGCGGGCGTCTGGTCGGCTAGCGCGACGCGGATACGCGATGACGTTCGCGCCGCCGATCCGCTGCGCTACACTCGCGCATTCCCACCCGACTCTGAAAACTAATCCGCCATGATCGGTCGCATCGCCGGCGTTCTGCTGGAAAAAAACCCGCCGCATCTGCTCGTCGACTGCAACGGCGTCGGCTATGAAGTGGACGTGCCGATGAGCACGTTCTACAACCTGCCGTCGACCGGCGAGCGCATCGTGCTGCTCACGCAGATGATCGTGCGCGAGGACGCGCATCTGCTATACGGCTTCGGCACCGCGCAGGAACGCGCGACCTTCCGCGAGCTGCTGAAGATTTCCGGCATCGGCGCGCGCATGGCGCTCGCGGTGCTGTCCGGCATGAGCGTCGCGGAGCTCGCACAGACCGTCACGATGCAGGACGCCGCGCGCCTCACGCGTGTGCCGGGCATCGGCAAGAAGACCGCCGAGCGGCTGCTGCTCGAACTGAAGGGCAAGCTCGGCGCCGACCTGGGTGCAATGGCGGGCGCCGCGTCGCCATCCGATCACGCGTCGGACATCCTCAATGCGCTGCTCGCGCTCGGCTACTCGGAAAAAGAAGCGCTCGCGGCGATCAAGAACGTGCCGGCCGGCACGGGCGTGTCCGAGGGCATCAAGCTCGCGCTGAAGGCGCTGTCGAAGGGCTGATGCGCGATCCGCGCGCGGTACAATGGACAGATGATCGAAACCGACAAACTCGCCGCCGAGCGCATCATCGCGGCCACGCCCGTGTCGCCGAACGAAGAAGCGTTCGAACGCGCGCTGCGCCCGCGTCAGCTCGACGAATATGTCGGGCAGGAGAAAGTCCGCGGCCAGCTCGAAATCTTCATCGAGGCCGCGAAGCGCCGTTCCGAATCGCTCGACCACGTGTTGCTATTCGGTCCGCCGGGCCTCGGCAAGACCACGCTCGCGCACATCATCGCGCGCGAGATGGGCGTCAATCTGCGGCAAACGTCGGGGCCGGTGCTCGAACGCGCCGGCGACCTCGCCGCGCTGCTCACCAATCTCGAAGCCAACGACGTGTTGTTCATCGACGAAATCCACCGGCTCTCGCCGGTCGTCGAGGAAATCCTCTATCCGGCGCTCGAGGATTATCAGATCGACATCATGATCGGCGAAGGACCGGCCGCGCGCAGCGTGAAGCTCGATCTGCAGCCGTTCACGCTGGTCGGCGCGACCACGCGCGCGGGCATGCTGACCAATCCGCTGCGCGACCGCTTCGGCATCGTCGCGCGACTCGAGTTCTACAACGCCGAGGAGCTTGCGCGCATCGTCACGCGTTCGGCCGCGCTGCTCGGTGCGCAGATCCATCCGGACGGTGCATTTGAAATCGCCCGTCGCGCGCGCGGCACGCCGCGTATCGCGAACCGCCTGCTGCGGCGCGTGCGCGACTTCGCCGAAGTAAAGGCCGACGGCAACATCACCGCGCAGGTGGCCGACGCCGCGCTCAGCATGCTCGACGTCGACGCGGTCGGCTTCGACCTGATGGACCGCAAGCTCCTCGAAGCGATCCTGTACAAGTTCGACGGCGGCCCGGTCGGTGTCGACAATCTCGCGGCGGCAATCGGTGAGGAGCGCGACACGATCGAAGACGTGCTCGAGCCGTATCTGATCCAGCAGGGCTTCCTGCAGCGCACGCCGCGCGGCCGCGTCGCCACGCTGCTCACGTATAGGCACTTCGGGCTGGCCGCGCCGGATTCGTCGAGCGCGCTGCCGGGTCTGTGGAATTCAACGAACTGAGTCACACGACGAGGTCGACCAGGATGTCCGATCAGACCGAGCAACCCGGCCCTTCCAACCGTTCACCCGTCAATCCCGCCGGCGACCCGTCCGGTAATTTCGCGGCGCGCCTCACCCACCGCCTGCGTTCGAAGCTCGCCGCCGGCGTCACGCATCTGACGACCGGTAGCGGACCGGTGCTCGACTACTCATCGCCGCCGGGCGATCCTGGCCTGTTCGGGCCGAACTCCGTGTGCTGGAAAGTCCACGCCGACTTCACGTCGATGATGGCGGGCGGCATCAGCGCGCTGCTGCTGCAAGCGCTGCATCCGCTCGCGCTCGCGGGCGTCTGGGACCACTCGAGTTTTCGCACCGACATCCTGGGCCGGCTGCGTCGCACGGCGACGTTCATCGCCGGAACGACATACGGCAGCAAGAGCGATGCGCTCGCGTTGATCGAGCGCGTGAAGCGCATTCATCTCGACGTGACCGGCGTCGCACCGGACGGCCAGTCGTATCGCGCGAGCGAGCCCGCGCTGCTGACGTGGGTGCACGTCGCGGAAGTGTCGAGCTTCATGACCGCGCATTTGCGCTATGTGAATCCGGTGCTGTCCGTCACCGCGCAGGATCAATACTTCGCGGAAACCGCGCGCATCGCGGAAATGCTCGGCGCCGTCGATATTCCGCGCTCGCGCGCCGAGATCGAGGCCTACCTGCTTGCGATGCGGCCCGCCCTCGTCGCCAGCGAGCGCACGCGCGAAGTCGTCAGGATTCTGATGAACGCGCCCGCACCGAGCTTCGCGATGCGGCCCGCCGGCACGCTGATGCTCAACGCGGGGGTCGATCTGTTGCCCGACTGGGCGCAGACGATGCTCGACCTGAATCGCTACGCGGTGCTGCGTCGAACCTTCGCACGGCCTGGCGTGCGGGTCGTCGCGCCAGTAATCCGCTGGGCGCTGGTCAATGGCGTATCGAAGCGGGCGCGGCGGCGCGCGGCGGCGGCGCGGCGGCAGGATTGATCGCGCCGCGCGAGCCGGGCCATTCTCGGCTTCGGCTTACCGCTTCGACTCCGGTCCCTTCCTGAAACCATCGTCGTCGGCGCTGCCGGCTTCGAGATGCGATACGTCCGCCCACGTCACGATTGTCGCGCGATCGTTCCCGTAATCCACGACGTTCAGGCTGGTGTTCAGCAGCGGGTAATTGCGCGGTGCGTCGAGCGGCATACTGGTTGCAAAGCGGTGCACACAGTCGAGCACGCCGCCATGCGTGACACACACGATGCGCCCACCCGGATGCGCGGCGACGAGCGGTTCGATCGCATGCATGATGCGGTGGTAGAACACGCGTTGCGACTCGCCCTCGGGCGGCGCGAAGCCGGGATCGCGGGTTTGCCACTGCGCGTATTCGTCAGGGAAACGTAGCGCGATCTCGTCGCTGTCATGGCCCTGGAACGCGCCGTACGAGCGCTCGCGCAAGTTCTCACGCGATTGCAGCGGCAAGCCGAGCGCCTCGCCGATCGGCTGCGCGGTCTGCTGCGCGCGCTGCAGGTCGCTCGAGTAGATCGCGTCGAGCCGCGCGCCCTGCTTCGCCTCGGCGGCTAGACGCTGCGCGAGACGTTGCGCCTGCGCGATGCCGGTCGTCGCGAGCGGAATGTCGATGTGGCCTTGAATCCGCTTGATGCGGTTCCAGTCGGTCTCGCCGTGCCGGATGAACAGGATCTGCGTCGTCATGAGAGAGGGGTGCGGTTCGCGGTTGTGTCCAGCGGCTATTGTCGCAAAAAGCGGCGGCGCGGCTCGCATGCCGCGACCGCAGCTCGCACCGTTCGCTCTCTTTTATGCGTTGGTCTGCAACCAGAACGTGACCGGTCCGTCGTTGACGAGCGACACCTGCATGTCCGCGCCGAACTCGCCGGTCTCGACGATCGGATGCTTCGCGCGCGCGGCCGCGACGAAATAGTCGAACAGGCGCTTGCCCTCGTCGGGCGGCGCGGCCGGTGTGAAGCTCGGACGAAGGCCGCTGTTGGTATCGGCTGCGAGCGTGAACTGCGACACCAGCAGCAGGCCGCCCGCGCGTCCTGCGCCGTCGAGATTTTGCACCGACAGGTTCATCTTGCCGGCCGCGTCGCTGAACACGCGGTAGCCGAGCACCTTGGCGAGCAGCTTGTCGGCCACCGCCTCGGTGTCGCCGCGCTCCGCGCAGACGAGCGCGAGCAAGCCGGCGTCGATCGCGCCGGTTACGCGATCGGCGACGCGCACTTCGGCGCGCCGCACACGTTGGATCAGCGCGATCACGCCGTCAGCGTCACGCGTGCGAAGCGGCGCTTGCCGACCTGCACGACGTACTCGCCCGCCTCGACCTTCAGGCCTTTGTCGGACACCGCGGTGCCATCGATCTTCACGCCGCCCTGCTCGATGTTGCGCAGTGCCTCGCTCGTCGACGGCACGAGGTTCGCCTGCTTCAGCAACTGGCCGATCGCAAGCGGTGCGCCCGCGAGCGTGACAGCCGGAATATCGTCGGGCACGCCGCCCTTCGCGCGATGATTGAAGTCCTCGAGCGCGCGCTCGGCATCCGCCTGCGAGTGGAAGCGCGCGACGATTTCCTGGCCGAGCATCACCTTGAAGTCGCGCGGATTACGGCCCGCTTCGGCTTCGCGCTTGAAGCCGGCGATTTCGTCCATCGGACGGAACGACAGCAGCTCGAAGTAACGCCACATCAGCGTGTCGGAGATGCTCATCAGCTTGCCGAACATGTCGGTCGGCTTTTCGCTGATGCCGATGTAGTTGTTCTTCGACTTCGACATCTTCTCGACGCCGTCGAGCCCTTCGAGCAGCGGCATCGTCAGGATGCACTGCTGCTCCTGGCCGTACTGCTTCTGCAGCTCGCGACCGACCAGCAGGTTGAACTTCTGGTCCGTGCCGCCGAGTTCGAGGTCCGCGTTCAGCGCGACCGAGTCGTAGCCCTGCATCAGCGGGTACAGGAACTCGTGGATCGAGATCGGCACGCCGCCCTGGAAGCGCTTCGTGAAGTCCTCGCGCTCGAGAATGCGCGCGACCGTGTAGCGCGACGCGAGCTTGATCATGCCGTCGGCGCCGAGCGGCATCGACCATTCGCTGTTGTAGCGGATCTCGGTCTTGTCGCGATCGAGCACCAGTGCGGCCTGCTCGAAGTAGGTCTTCGCGTTCGACTCGATCTGCTCGCGCGTGAGCGGCGGGCGGGTCGCGTTGCGCCCGGACGGGTCGCCGATCAGCGACGTGAAATCGCCGATCAGAAAAATCACCGTGTGGCCGAGGTCCTGCAGCTGGCGCATCTTGTTCAGCACGACCGTGTGGCCGATGTGGATGTCGGGTGCGGTCGGATCGAGCCCGAGCTTGATGCGCAGCGGCTTGGCCGTCGCCGCGCTGCGCGCGAGCTTTTGCGCGAATTCGTCTTCGATCAGCAGTTCGTCGACGCCGCGCTTGGTCACGGCGAGCGCGTGACGGACTTCGTCGGTGATCGGGAAGGCGGAAGCGGGATTGGGCTGGGTGGACTCGGTGCTCATGCTGGAAACGTGAAGTCGCGAAAAAACAGGATTGTCCCATAGATGCGCGCCGCCGCGCCCACTGACGCGCCCTGCGCGGCCACGCGGCAGGCGATTTCGTTGCCGCTCGCGTCGCTTTCGGCGTTTGCGCCGATAATCTGCTACAACGAATCGCAATGAACATCGACAGGAGCAGCGACGTGGCGCAAGACCCCGCAGACGGCATCTATTTCGGACTGATGTCGGGAACCAGCATGGACGGTGTGGACGGCGTGGCCGTCCGGTTTGCCACGGGGAAACCACCCGAAGTGCTGGCCGAGGCGTTCGTCGGCTTTTCGGCCGGCATCCGCGACGCGCTATTCGCGCTGCAACAGCCGGGGGATAACGAGATCGAGCGCGAGGCGCTCGCCGCCAACGCGCTCGCGACGCGCTATACGGTGTGCTGCCACGATCTGCTGCGCGACAGCCGCGTATCGGCCGACGAGGTCCGCGCGATTGGCGTGCATGGGCAGACCGTGCGGCATCGGCCGGAAAAAGGTTATACGCGGCAGATCAACAACCCGGCGCTGCTCGCGGAGATGTTGCATATCGACGTGGTCGCCGACTTCCGCAGCCGTGACGTCGCGGCGGGCGGCCAGGGCGCGCCGCTCGTGCCCGCTTTTCACGCGACGATTTTCGGCGCGAAGGACGAAACACGCGTCGTCTGCAATCTCGGCGGCATCAGCAACATCACGATCCTGAACGCGACGGGCGGGGTGCGCGGCTTCGACTGCGGCCCGGCGAACGCGCTGCTCGACGCGTGGGCCGAGCGCCATCTCGGCAAGCCATTCGACGAAAACGGTCATTTCGCGGCGAGCGGCCAGGTCGATCGCAAGCTGCTGAACGCGCTACTCGACGAGCCGTTCTTCGCCGAGCAGCCGCCGAAGAGCACCGGCCGCGATCTGTTCAACACCGCATGGCTCGATGCGAAGCTCGAACCGTTCGCCGCGCTCGCACCAGCCGACGTGCAGGCGACGCTCGTCGCGCTGACCGCGGTGACGGTCGCGCGCGAGATCGAGCGGCATGCATCCGACGCGCGGGCTGTGTACGTGTGCGGCGGCGGCGCGCGCAATCCGGAGATCATGAAGGCATTGCAGCAGGCACTCGAAGACAGCGGCGTGAGCGGTGTGCCCGTGCTGACTACCGACGCGCTAGGCGTGCCGCCGAGCCAGGTCGAACCGCTCGCGTTCGCGTGGCTCGCGATGCGCTGCATCGCGCGTCTACCGGGCAGTCTGCCAAGCGTGACGGGGGCGTCCGCGGAGCGGGTGCTGGGCGCGATTTATCCGCGGTGAGGAGAGGTCACAGCGAAGAAGCCCACGCCTTCTCTTGCCGCCGCGCTGCTTTCGCGGCGCGGCGGCAATAAAAAAACGGGGCCGAGGCCCCGTTTTCGCTGTGGCTTGATCAGCCTTTTCGCTCAGACTGAGAACGACGAACCGCAACCGCAGGTCGTGGTCGCGTTCGGGTTCTTGATGACGAACTGCGCGCCGTTGATGTCATCCTTGTAGTCGATCTCTGCGCCGACCAGGTACTGGTAGCTCATCGAGTCGATCAGAAGCTGCACGCCGCTCTTGTTCATCACGGTGTCGTCTTCGTTGATCGCTTCGTCAAACGTGAAGCCGTACTGGAAGCCCGAGCAGCCGCCGCCCTGCACGAACACGCGCAGTTTGAGCTCCGGGTTGCCTTCCTCATCGATCAGTTGCTTGACCTTGTCAGCCGCTGCGTCGGTAAAGACGAAGGGGGCCGGCATCTCGGTCACGGGGGTGTCGGTGACTGCGTTCATTCGAACTCTCCAAAAAGCTTTAGCCGATATTGTAGGGCTGTTCCGGATATCGTGCTGATGCCCACAAAATCAATGGGTTCTTGTTGCAAGGTCGATGCAAGGCGAGCCGTTGCCGCTCGAGCGAACGAGACCTAGTCGCGAACCCCAGTGAACCATAAAAAAAGCCGCCTTCGCACATGGCGTTGGCGGCTTTTTGCTGCAAACCGGCGTGAAGGCCGGTTCGCGCCCGAAACGATTAACGCTTCGAGAACTGCTTGCGGCGACGTGCCTTGTGGAAGCCGACCTTCTTACGTTCGACTTCACGGGCGTCACGGGTAACGAAGCCAGCGTTCGACAGTTGCGGCTTCAGCGTTGCGTCGTAGTCCATCAGAGCGCGGGTGATGCCGTGGCGAACCGCACCGGCTTGACCCGTTTCACCGCCACCGGTCACGTTGACCTTGATGTCGAACGTGGTGCCGTGGTTCGTGAGTTCCAGCGGCTGACGCACGATCATCAGCGACGTTTCGCGGGAGAAGTAGTCGGCGATGGGCTTGCCGTTCACAACGATGTCGCCCTTGCCTGCCTTGATGAACACGCGAGCGACGGCGCTCTTGCGGCGGCCCGTGCCGTAATTCCAGTTACCGATCATGTGGGCTCCCCTTAGATCTCGAGCGCCTTCGGCTGTTGTGCCGAATGCGGATGCGTTGCGTCAGCGTAGACCTTCAGCTTCTTGATCATCGCGTAGCCGAGCGGGCCCTTCGGCAGCATGCCCTTGACCGCCTTCTCGAGCGCGCGGCCCGGGAAGCGTTCCTGCATCTTGCCGAACGTCGTTTCATAGATACCGCCCGGGTAGCCCGAGTGACGGTAGTACTTCTTGTCGGTAACCTTGTTGCCCGTGACCTTCAGCTTGCCTGCGTTGATAACGATGATGAAATCACCGGTGTCGACGTGGGGAGTGAATTCAGGCTTGTGCTTGCCGCGAAGACGGTGTGCCACTTCGCTGGCGACACGCCCGAGAACCTTATCCGTCGCGTCAATCACGTACCATTCGCGCGTCACCTCATGGGCTTTTGCGGAAAACGTCTTCATGATCGATCCAAAAAAATTGCTGCGCCCAGTGTGTTCTTTCCTGCTTGTAGTGTGCGCATCGAGGCGCGTGCAGGCTCTCCCTGGTTCTTCTTCCGCGGGCGCGGATGCGGAAAAGCCCTGAATTATAAAGGAATTTGTAGCCGCAAGTCAAAAGGCGCGATGCGCTCGCCATGGGCGGTCCGAAATCGGGGCAAAACGACGGACAACGGCCGGCGAAAAAAAACCCGAACAAGTGGTTCGGGTTTAATCCACCAAAGGAGGAGGTGGAGGAGACAGCGGAGGTTGCAGAACTGCTGCAACGATGAGTGGATTATAAGAGTCGCCCTTGTGCAACGCAAGAATATTTGCATTGCGAAACGCGCTTTCATAATGCGATAGATTCGGCGCACTGAGAAGGTTTTGCAAAATCCCTTATGGATCAAGCACCAAGGGCAAAACAATTCAAACGGCATCAGACATCCGCTAGAGTAAAACCCCTAAAGCGAGCACGGAATGAGGGAATCGTCCGTCCATTCCGCGCTGCAGCAAGAAAGCAATCAGTGTGCATGGATAGCGGATGCGGTCGGCCTGAGCTAATTGTCAGACACCGGGCTACAATGCCGTCTCGACAAAGCGATGCGCGGTGGGAGTGACAGCATGGAATGCAAAGTAAGCTGGATGGGACAGGACGGGATGGCGTTCGCGGCCGAGACGGGCAGCGGCCATCTGATCGCGATGGACGGCGCACCCGAGGGTGGCGGACGCAACCTCGCACCGCGTCCGATGGAAATGGTGCTGCTCGGCACCGGCGGCTGTACCGCCTACGACGTCGTGATGATCCTGAAGAAGAGCCGCCAGGAGATCGCCGGCTGCTCGGTGACGCTGAAGGCCGAGCGCGCAAGCGAAGATCCGAAAGTGTTCACGAAGATCCACTTCCACTTCACGGTGACGGGCAAGAATCTGAACCCGGCGACCGTCGAGCGCGCGATCAATCTGTCGCACGACAAATACTGCTCGGCGTCGATCATGATCGCGAAGACCGCCGAACTCACGCATTCGTTCGACATCGTGGCGCTCTGAGCGCGATAGGGGCAGCGGCCACGGGCCGCCATCCGCGCCCCAAATGAAAAAGCCGGCGTCCCAACGGACGCCGGCTTTTCTTATTCAGCGGCAAAGCAGGCCGATAAGCCGGATTCTGTGCACGCCCCACGTCCGGAGACGCGACGCGCGTGGCAGCCATTCCTCTAGGCGCGCCATTACTGACGCGCTCAAGCTTCCTACCCGCAGACGAGACGGGGGCCCCGTCCTGCATCGCGAAGATGCGCGCCTGCCTACTTGGAATTGCTCCGGGTGGAGGTTACCGTGCCGGTCTGCCTTGCGACAGCCGCGGTGCGCTCTTACCGCACCGTTTCACCCTTACCTGATCCCGGCTTGCGCCGGGCCATCGGCGGTTTGCTTTCTGTTGCCCTGTTCCGCGTGTCGCCACGGATGGCCGTTAGCCATCACCCTGCCCTGTGGAGTCCGGACTTTCCTCGCCCTCGTTGGCCGAAGCCGCCGAGGCCGCGACTGCCTGGCCTGCTTTGCTGGCGCGGATTTTAACACCGAACGCAAAAGCGCCTAACGCTTGCGCCGCCCCGCTCGGAACACGTTCGTGTCGTCATAGAACGCGGGTGATTCGTTCTCGGGCCACCAGCCCGGAATGCCGAGCACCGGCAGCGGTGCGAACAGGCGGCTGGTCAAAGCGTCGGTGCCGAGCAGCGCGGTGCTGACCGCTTCATCGAGCCATGCGTCGCGCGCCAGGGTGTCCCAGTCGAAATATTCGGCCGGAACGTCGACGATCCACGCATGGCCGGTGCAGCCCTTGAACGGCGCGACCAGCTTTTCGAGCAGCGCATGACCGAAGCAACGTACTTCGCAGTCGCGCCCCCATGCGTCGCGCCGTGCGACGAACAGCGTTTGCCAGTCGAAACCACGTAGCGCGGCGCTCAGCGCAGGATCGGCGCAAGCGAACAGCAGCGCGTTTTCGTCGAACAGGGTCAGCATGTCGCGCACGCCGCCACGCGTCGGGCCGACGCCGAGCACGTCGAGTTCCGCCGACTGGCGCGCGTTCAACGCCGCCTTGATGCGCGGAAACGCGAACCACATGGAGCCGTTGAAGAAGTCGTGCAGATTGTGGCGCGTCGGCACGCAACCGGTCGACGCGATATGCCCCTCGTACGCGGCGCCCGGTGGCAGATCGTCCTGCGCGATAAACGCGAGCCGCTGGCCGCGGCCGGTGGTCTGTTGCATCTGGGCCGCGTCGGCATTCATCGCGGCGAGCAGGTCAGCGTGGCCGGTCAGCGCGGCTTGCTGCCAACGCTCGCCGCGTGCGGCGAATTGCGCGAACCACGGCGTCGACCAGTCGATTGCGGCGAAGCCTGCTGGCACAGGCTCGGGTGCCATGCCGCGTACAGCTTGGGCCGCGGCTTCACGCGCTACCGCGGAGCCGGCGTTCGCCGCCACATCAATATTGGCAGCGCGCTGCCCCGCCTCACGCTCGGGCATTTAACACAGCCTCAAACGAGACGCCAGCCGATCGATTCACCGCCGCGCAGCGGCACGACCGGCGTATCGCCAGCCGGCAGTTCGGCCGGCAGCGTCCATTCCTCGCGACGCAGCGTGACCTTCTCCGTATTGCGCGGCAGACGATAGAAGTCCGGCCCGTGAAAGCTCGCGAAGCCTTCGAGCTTGTCGAGCGCGCCGGCCTTGTCGAATGCCTCGGTGTAGAGCTCGAGCGCGTGCAGCGCGGTGTAGCAGCCCGCGCAGCCGCACGCATGCTCCTTCAGCCCCTTCGGATGCGGCGCGCTGTCGGTGCCGAGGAAGAAACGCGGATCGCCCGAGGTCGCCGCCTCGACCAGCGCGACGCGATGCGTCTCGCGCTTGAGCACCGGCAGGCAGTAGTAATGCGGACGAATGCCACCCTGGAAAATCGCATTGCGGTTGTACAGCAGATGGTGCGCGGTGATGGTAGCGCCCAGCAGCTCCGGCGCGACGCCCGCTTCGCGGACGTAGTCTGCCGCGTCCTTCGTCGTGATGTGCTCGAACACGACCTTCAACGCCGGAAACGCGCGGCGCAGCGGCATCATCACGCGATCGATGAAGACCTTCTCGCGGTCGAACAGATCGATGTCCGAATCCGTCACCTCGCCGTGCACGAGTAGCGGCATGCCTACTTCCTGCATCACTTCCAGTGTCTTCGCGCACTTCATCAGATCGGTGACGCCCGCGTCCGAGTTCGTCGTCGCGCCCGCCGGGTACAGCTTCACGCCGTGCACGAAGCCGCTCTCTCGCGCGCTGCGGATTTCGTCGGGCGGCGTGTTGTCGGTCAGGTACAGCGTCATCAGTGGCTCGAATTTCGCGCCCTCGGGGATCGCGGCGATGATGCGCTCGCGATACGCCTTCGCCATCGCGGTCGTCGTGACCGGCGGCTTCAGGTTCGGCATGATGATCGCGCGGCCGAACTGGCGCGCGGTGTCAGGCAGCACGGCCGCGAGCATCGCGCCGTCGCGCACGTGCAGGTGCCAGTCGTCCGGGCGGACCAGCGTGACGGAATCGGGGGAAACGTTGGAAGCAGTCATGGCAGGAATTCGAGACTTCGCGCGCCTCGCTGATCGACCGGTCAAACCGCGTTATAGCGGCCCAAACACGTGTCAATTTTGCTATTTGGCGTCTACGGCTCGGTGATATGCTTGGAAAATCATCATTGTAACGGCTCGCTCCGTTCACAGGCTCACCCGCAACATGTGCCAACTTCTCGGAATGAACTGCGCCGCGCCGACGGACGTTACCTTTTCCTTCACCGGATTTGCGGCGCGCGGCGGCGTCACCGATCACCACGCCGACGGCTGGGGCATCGCCTTCTTTGAAGACAAAGCCTGCCGCCTGTTCATCGATCATCAATCGTCGGCCACCTCGCCGATCGCCGAGATGGTCAAGCGCTACCCGATCAAATCGAAAAACACGATCGCGCACATCCGCAAGGCGACCCAAGGGCACATCCTGCTCGAAAACTGCCACCCATTCATGCGCGAACTGTGGGGGCGTCACTGGATCTTCGCGCATAACGGCGATCTGCAGGGCTACGCGCCGGAGTTGAACGGCGTGTATCAGCCGGTCGGCACGACCGACAGCGAACTCGCGTTTTGCGCGCTGTTGCAGGGTTTACGCAAGGCTTTCCCGGCCACGCAGCAGCCGCCGCTCGACGAGCTGTTCGGCGCGCTCGAGGCGCTCACGCGTGAAATCACGCAATACGGCGTGTTCAATTTCCTGATGTCGAATGGCCAGGCGCTGTTCGCGCATTGCTCGACGCATCTGCATTACCTCGTGCGTCACTGGCCGTTTTCGACCGCGCATCTGGTCGACGCGGACGTATCGATCGATTTCGCCAAATACACGACGCCCGAAGACCGCGTCGCCGTCATCGCGACCAAGCCGCTGACCGACAACGAAGTGTGGACCGCGTTCAAGCCCGGCGATCTGCTGATGTTCCGGCATGGCGAAGTGATCGGCCAGGCCCATATCCCGGTGCCGAACTCGGTGCTCGAAAAGCTGCGCAATCCGGCGCTCGATGCATCCGCATCGGCGACGACGATCGCGGCGTCGAACGGCGCGCAGCCGGTGGGCACGCACGGAGCCACGCATTCGCCCGACAGCGAACCCGATCTCGAAGCCGCGGATGATGCGGCGGCGTTCGAGTCATAAACCGCTGACGTCGCCCTCAGCCAGGCAACAAAAAGCCGCTCCACCGAGCGGCTTTTTTGATCCCCACGCAAGCCTCGGCAACGAGGCCTGCCCGGCGAATCTCAGTGCAGGATCTTTGCGAGAAAGTCCTTCGCGCGATCCGACTTCGGATTCGCGAAGAAGTCTTCCTTGCGGTCGTCTTCGACGATCAAACCCTTGTCCATAAAGATCACGCGATGCGCGACCTTCTTCGCGAAGCCCATTTCGTGCGTCACGCACATCATCGTCATGCCTTCCTGCGCGAGTTCGACCATCACGTCGAGCACTTCGTTGATCATTTCCGGGTCGAGCGCCGAAGTCGGCTCGTCGAACAGCATTGCGATCGGGTCCATGGACAGCGCTCGCGCAATCGCCACGCGCTGCTGCTGACCACCGGACAGCTGCCCCGGATACTTGTCCGCATGCGCGCGCAGACCGACGCGATCGAGCAGCTTCAGGCCCTTCGCGGTCGCCTCGTCGTTCGAGCGGCCGAGCACCTTGACCTGCGCGAGCGTCAGGTTCTGCACGATCGACAGATGCGGGAACAGCTCGAAGTGCTGGAACACCATGCCGACCTTCGAGCGCAGCTTCGACAGATTGGTTTTCTTGTCGGTCAGCGACTGGCCGTTGATGACGATCTCACCCTTCTGGAACGGCTCGAGGCCGTTCACGGTCTTGATCAGCGTGGACTTGCCCGAGCCGGACGGCCCGCACACCACCACCACTTCGCCCTTTTTGACTTCCGTCGTGCAGTCGGTCAGCACCTGGAAATGGCCGTACCACTTCGAAACATTCTTGATAGAGATCATCTTGCGACCTTTTTCTGAAGACTTTTGACGAGGCTCGACGCGATAACGCAGATCACGAAATAAACCGCACCCGCGAACAGTACCATCTCGACATTCGTGCCGTCACGATCGCCAATATTCGTGGCCGTGCGGAAGAAGTCGGCGAGGCTGATCACGTACACGAGCGATGTATCCTGAAACAGCACGATCCCCTGCGTGAGCAGCAGCGGCACCATCGCGCGAAACGCCTGCGGCAGCACGATCAGACGCATTGCCTGCCCATAGGTCATGCCGAGCGCGAACGCGGCGTTGACCTGACCGCGCGGCACCGCTTGAATGCCGGCGCGAATGATCTCCGAATAGTACGCGGCCTCGAACAGCGAGAACGCGACCATCGCCGAGGCGAGCCGGATGTCGATGTCGGCCGACAGACCGAGCACGCTTTGCAGCACCTGCGGCACGATCAGGAAGAACCACAGCAGCACCATCACGAGCGGGATGGAACGGAACAGCGTCACGTAGCCCTGCGCGAACCATGCGAGCGGTTTGACCGACGACAGTCGAAACATCGCGAGAATGGTGCCCCAGATGATGCCGAACACGATCGCGACGAGCGTGATCTTGAACGTGATGATCGCGCCGGTCCACAGCGTCGGCAGCGCGCCCGGAATACCGCTCCAGTCGAAATGATGCATCACTTGCCTCCGATGTAGCCTGGCAGCCGGGACTTCGCTTCGACCCAGCGCATCAGGAGCATCACGATCACGTTGATCAGCATGTACGCGACCGTGACCGCGATGAACGACTCATAAGTTTGCGACGTATAGTCGACCAGCTGGCGCGCCTGCGCCGACAGATCGAGCAGACCGATCGTCGAGGCAACCGCGGAGTTCTTGAAGATGTTCAGAAACTCGGAGGTGAGCGGCGGCACGATGATCCGGTAGGCGACCGGCAGCAGCACGTAGCGATACGTCTGCCATTGCGTGAAGCCCACCGCGAGACCTGCCGCGCGCTGGCCGCGCGGCAACGCGTTGATGCCCGAGCGCACCTGCTCGCACACGCGCGCGGCGGTGAAGAGGCCCAGACACACGATCGACGCCGAGAAGAACTGCGCGCCCGGCGGCAATTGCTTGAACCAGGTGCCGATCGACACGGGCAGCAACTCCGGTATCACCAGATACCAGATGAAGAACTGCACGATCAGTGGAATGTTACGGAAAATCGCGACGTAGACGGTGCCGACGCCCGACGCCCATTTGTTCGGCACCGTGCGCAGCACACCGAACAGCGAGCCGACGATCAGCGCGATCACCCATGCCGACAGCGACACGGTGACCGTCACCCACAGCCCCGAGAGCAGCCAGCCCAGGTAGGTGGTCGGCTCGCCCGTGGAGACGGGACTCAGCAAAATGCCCCAGTTCCAGTGATATGACATGACCAAGACTCCGGCAAAAAGAAACGGAAGAAGCGCGTGGCCCCTTCCGTTCCGTTCAGCGTTTCGAAAGTGTCGAAAAAGCAGCTAGGGTTTAGTCGATTGCCTTGTCGTTCGGGTTCTTGAACAGCGCACGCATGTCGTCGCTCATCGGGAAGTTCAGGTTCAGGCCCTTCGGCGGGATCGGCGATTCGAACCAGCGCTTGTAGATCGTTTCGCCTTCGCTCGACAATTGGACCTTCGCGATCGCGTCGTCGGCGACCTTCTTGAAGTCGGCGTCGTTCTTGCGCAGCATGCAGCCGTATGCCTCACGCGATTGCGGCGTGCCGACGATCACGAAATCGTTCGGGTTGCTCGACTTGGCGCGCTCGCCGGCGAGCAGCGCGTCGTCCATCATGAACGCGGCGGCACGGCCCGTCGACAGCGTCAGGAACGACTCGCCGTGATCCTTCGCGCTGATGATGTTCATGCCCATGTTCTTGTCCTGGTTCATCTTGCGAAGCAGGCGCTCGGACGTGGTGCCGGCGGTCGTCACGACCGTCTTGCCCTTCAGGTCCGGGAAGTCCTTGATGCCCGAATCTTTCTTGGTCATCAGGCGCGTGCCGATCACGAAGATCGTGTTCGTGAAGGCGGCCTGTTGCTGGCGCTCGAGGTTATTCGTGGTGGAGCCGCACTCGATGTCGACCGTGCCGTTCTGCACGAGCGGAATGCGGTTCTGCGACGTGACCGGCACGAGCTTCACCTTCAGGTTCGGCATGTTCAGCTTCTGCTTGACGGCCTCGACGATCTTCGTCGCGTAATCCTGCGAGTAGCCGATCACGTTCTGCTTGTCGTCGTAATAAGAGAACGGGATCGACGACTCCCGATGGCCCAGCGAAATGACGCCCGTATCCTTGATCTTTTTCAGCGTCCCCGAGTCTTGCGCATGCGCGCCAACCGTAAACAATCCGAGAGTGGCGAGCAACAGCGCAGCTTTTTTAACCTTCATCTTGATCTCCTTGGCAAGAACCGGCGCCAGTGTAACAAAGTAATTTTTCTGAAAGTATTCCTATTAACCATGCTGTTGCGCGCACGCCTCGATGGGCCCGCGGCGCGGTCGCACAGCCGTTTCGCGCATACGAGAAGGCGGGCGGCATCGATAGGATGCCGCCCGCCGGTCAAACACGCCGTCTTGTGGACAGCGCTGATGCACAAAATTTCGGCGGTTTCGCCTCCCGGCCCGGATACCGGGCCGCGTCACCGCCGCTTCCAACAAGATAGGACAGGGTCCATCAGGGATACAAGCCGCGCATCTCGCGCGCTTGCAAAATCCGCTTACACGCGACGATGAACGCCGCCGTCCGCACCGACACGTTCTGCTCGCTCGACACCTGCCACACCGCCGCGAACGCTTCGCGCATCACGCGCTCGAGGCGCTCGTTGATCTCGTCTTCGGTCCAGAAGAAGCTCGAAAAGTCCTGCACCCATTCGAAATATGACACTGTCACACCGCCCGCATTCGCGACCACGTCCGGAATCACGAGGATGCCGCGATCGTGCAGGATGTCGTCCGCCGCCGTGGTGGTCGGGCCGTTCGCGCCCTCGACGATGATCCTGGTCTTGATCTTGCCTGCGTTCTTTTCGGTGATCTGGTTTTCCAGCGCCGCCGGAATCAGGATGTCCGATTCGACGGTCCAGAACTCATCAGCGGTGATCGCGTCGGCTTCAGGGAAACCGCCGACGCCGCCCTTCTTCGCGACGTAATCGAGCAACGCGACCGCATCGATCCCGGTGGACTTGTACACCGAGCCGGTGTGGTCCTGCACCGCGACGACCTTCGCGCCCGCTTCCTGGAACAGACGTGCGGCGATGCCGCCGACGTTGCCGAAGCCCTGCACCGCAATACGCGCGCCTTCGATGTCGAAGCCGATCCGGCGAGCCGCTTCGCAGCCCACCACGAACACGCCGCGGCCCGTCGCCTCGCGGCGGCCGAGCGAGCCGCCGAGCGTGATCGGCTTGCCGGTCACGACGCCGGTGGCCGTCTGCCCCTGATTCATCGAGTACGTGTCCATCATCCACGCCATGATCTGCTCGTTCGTGTTCACGTCCGGCGCGGGGATGTCGGTATTCGGTCCGATGATGATGCCGATCTCGCTCGTGTAGCGGCGCGTCACGCGCTCGAGCTCGCCCCGCGACAGCGTGCGCGGATCGACACGGATACCGCCTTTCGCGCCGCCGTACGGCACGTTCACCGCCGCGTTCTTCACCGACATCCACGCGGACAGCGCCATCACTTCGGAGAGCGTAACGTCCTGGTGATAGCGCACGCCGCCCTTGCCCGGACCGCGCGACACGTTGTGCTGCACGCGATAGCCCTCGAAGTGCGCGACCGTGCCGTTGTCGAGTTCGATGGGCACATCAACGACGAGAATGCGCTTCGGGCGCTTCAGGGTTTCCAGCCAGCGGGACAGCGAACCGAGGTACGGCGCGACGCGGTCGACCTGGCGCAAGTAGTTGCCCCAAGGGCCGAGGTCTTCTTTGTTGAGGTAGGAGGGAACGGACTGCAACGTTGAGGCGGCTTGTGCCGATTCTGCGGCTTGTTGCTGGGATGACATGAACGCTCCGGCGTTTGATCGAGTACGGGCATTGTGGAAAAACGCCGTATTGAAATCCAATGCCGTTTCCTTATCCGGTTATGTCTTTCTTGCATAACGTTCGGAAAGCCGCAAGTTCGTGTCGCCGCGACGCAGGTTCGAGCTCGAGTTTTATGCCGCGTTTCAGGCGGCGCTCCGCCTGAGCTCCTCCGACACCACGTCCCACAACTGACGCACGAGGATCTGGCGCGCGTCGTCGCTTTTCGCGGCGAGCTTGTCGCGGTACAGGCGAATCTCCATGCTGAGCGTCAACTGCCCTTCGGGCGTGCCGCGCATCGCGCGATCGAGGCGGATCAGCCGGCCTTCGGCCACCGCATCTTCGACCGCGCTATGCGGCAGAAACGCGATGCCGTGACCAGCGAGCGCCATCGCCTTGAGCCCCTCGGCCATGTCGGTTTCGTAGAGCCGGTCGAGATACAGGCGCTCCGGCGCGTTTGCAAGAATCACCTCGGTCATGCGCCCGAGGTATGCGTTCGGCGTGTACGACAGATACGGCGCGGGCGCGTCGGCCGAGCCCGGCAGCGTGTGACGCGGACGGCCCGCGCGGGCGGGCGCCGAGAACGGGCTGATCGGCTCGTGGCCGAGCGTCAGCATGTCGTAGCGCGCCGGATCGAGCGCGACCGGGTGGCTCGGATGGTGATAGCCCATCATCAGATCGCAGCCGCCTTCCACCAAGGACAGCGCCGCGTCGTGCACGTTCAGCGCGCGCAGCCGCGTGTGGATCGGGCCCATCTGCGCTTCGATGCGCTGCAGCCAGCGCGGAAAGTAAGTCAGCGACAGCGTGTGCGGGACCGCGAATTCGATCGTCGCCTGCGGCGTCGCCGTATGGCCGCGCAACAGCGCGCGCGCCTCATGGAATTGCGACAGCATCGCGAGCGCCTGCTCGTTGAACACCTGCCCGGCCGCCGTGAGCCGCGTTGGATAAACAGAACGGTCGATCAGTTCCGTGCCGAGCCACGCTTCGAGCGCCTGGATGCGGCGCGAGAAAGCCGGCTGCGTGACGTGGCGCAGTTCGGCCGAGCGGCTGAAACTACGCGTTTCCGCGAGCGAAATGAAGTCTTCGAGCCATTTCAGTTCCATGCGAGTGCGTTTGCCGGCGAGAGGGAAGAAGTCTGCATTCTAGCGGCGCGAGGTGCGGCCGACGCATCCGGACGGGCGCATCGCATCACAGTGGTAAAATCCACGGTTCCCTCCGTTCCCGATCCGCTCGCTGAGCGCTCAGTGCCTTAACCCGCGCCTCAACCTGCGCCTCAACCCGGTCCTCATCATGTCCGACACCCGCCCCGACACCCTGTTCGCGCTGAACGCGCTCTCCCCGCTCGACGGCCGCTATGCCGCCAAAACCGAAGCCCTGCGCGACTGGCTCTCGGAAGCCGCTTTCATGCGCAATCGCGTGACGGTCGAAATCCACTGGCTGATCGCGCTGTCGCGCGCCGGCTTCGCCGAAGTGCCGCGCTTCTCCGACGCATCCGAGCAGTTCCTGCTGCAACTGGCTGAGCGCTTCACCGCGCACGACGCCGCGCGCATCAAGGAAATCGAGCGCGTGACGAACCACGACGTGAAGGCCGTCGAATACTGGCTGAAGGAGTCGGTGAAGGGTCAGGAAGAACTGGAACGCGCGAGCGAGTTCATCCACTTCGCGTGCACGTCCGAAGACATCAACAACACGTCGCACGGTCTGATGCTCGCCGGCGCGCGCGAACACGTGATCCTGCCGGCGCTGCGCTCGGTGCATCAACGCCTCGTCGCGCTCGCGCATGCGCAAGCCGCCCAGCCGATGCTGTCGCGCACGCACGGCCAGCCGGCCAGCCCGACCACGCTCGGCAAAGAAATCGCCAACGTCGCCGCGCGTCTCGCGCGCGCGATCGAGCGCATCGCGAAGGTCGAACTGCTCGGCAAGATGAACGGCGCGGTCGGCAACTTCAACGCGCACCTGTCCGCGTATCCGGAGTTCGACTGGGAAGCGTTCTCGAAAGACGTCGTCGAGAACCGTCTGAAGCTCACGTTCAATCCGTACACGATCCAGATCGAACCGCACGACTACATGGCCGAGCTGTTCGACGCGATCTCGCGCGCGAACACGATCCTGCTGGATCTCGATCGCGACGTGTGGGGCTACATCTCGGTCGGCTACTTCAAACAGCGCACGAAGGCCGGCGAAATCGGCTCATCGACGATGCCGCACAAGGTCAACCCGATCGACTTCGAAAACTCCGAAGGCAACCTCGGCCTCGCGAACGCGACGCTGCGTCACCTCGCCGACAAGCTGCCGGTATCGCGCTGGCAGCGCGACCTGACCGACTCGACGGTGCTGCGCAACATCGGCGTCGCGTTCGGCTACTCGCTGCTCGCGTACGACTCGCTGATCCGCGGCCTCGACAAGCTCGAAGTGAACGCGCAGCGTCTGAACGAAGACCTCGACAACTGCTGGGAAGTGCTGGCCGAGCCAGTGCAAACCGTGATGCGCCGTTACGGCATCGAGAACCCGTACGAGCAGCTGAAGGAGCTCACGCGCGGCAAGGGCATCACGCGCGAGGCGCTGCAGAGCTTCATCGGCGGCCTGGCGATTCCGCAGGACGCGAAGGACCGTCTGCTCGAAATGACGCCCGGCTCGTACATTGGCAAGGCCGTCGAACTGGCGAAGCGGATCGGCTGATCGGCTGGCCCAGCTTCGGCGCATAAAAAAGCCGCTCCGAGGAGCGGCTTTTTTTCGTCCCGCGCTCGAAGCCGGAACGCGGGGGAATCAAAGACTCAGCGCGCTTCGACCTGCCTGAGCGCCTCGTCGACGATCTGTTCCGGCGTCAGATCGATGCTGACCGTGATCGCTTCATCGTCACCCGGCTCCTCGAGCGTATCGAGCTGGCTTTGCAGCAGCGACGGATCGAAGAAGTGCCCGGTGCGATGCCCGAGACGCTCCGCGAGCACCTCGCGCGAACCCTTCAGGTAGACGAAGCACACGTCCTTGTCGCCGGCGCGCAGAATGTCGCGATACGAGCGCTTCAGCGACGAACACGTGAACACCGCCGTCTCGCCCGCCTTCTGCTTTTCCTCGATCGCCGCGCGGATCGTCTTCAGCCACGGCCAGCGGTCTTCGTCGGTGAGCGGAATGCCGTGGTGCATCTTCTCCTTGTTCGCCGCGCTATGGAACGCGTCGCCGTCGGTGAACGTGCAATGCAGACGCGCGGCCAGCATTTCGCCAATCAGAGACTTACCCGCGCCCGACACGCCCATTGCGATCAGAATCATTTGAAACTCCTTACAGGACCGCCGCGAGTGCGAAGGTCAGGGCCAGCCCCATCACCGAAATGATGGTTTCTAGGAGCGACCACGTCTTGAAGGTCTGCACCACCGTCATGCCGAAATATTCCTTGATCAGCCAAAAGCCGCCGTCGTTCACGTGCGAGAAGATCAGCGAGCCCGAGCCGGTTGCGAGCACCATCAGTTCCGGTTTCACCTGCACCGCACCGGCCGCCGCGATCGGCGCGACGATGCCGCAGGCGGTCGTCATCGCAACGGTGGCCGAACCGGTCGCGAGCCGGATCATCGCCGCGACGATCCAGCCGAACAGCAGCGGCGACAGATGCACCGCGGTCGCGACGTTGGTGATTTCCTTCGAAATGCCGCTATCCATCAGCACGCGGCCAAAACCACCGCCTGCGCCGACGATCAGTGTAATACCCGCGATCGGCGCCAGACACTCGCCGCAGAACTTCTGGATCTGCTCGCGGTTAAAGCCGCGGCTCGCGCCGAAGGTCCAGAAGCTGACCAGCACGGCCGTCAGCAGCGCGACGTCGGTGTTGCCGAAGAAGCGCAGCAGATCGTTCGGCAGCGTCTTCGGTTCGAACACCAGGTCGGCCCAGCTGCCGACCAGCATCAGAACCACCGGCAACAGGATCGTGGCCAGCGTGATGCCGAAGCCTGGCAGTTCGCGCTTCGGTGCGTTGGTTGCCACGCCGTTGCCGTTATTCGCGTCGTGACTGAGAAACTGCGCGGCAAGCGGATTTTCCTTCGGCAACTGGATATGGCGGCTCACCAGCAGCGCGAACAGCGGACCGGCGACGATCGCGCAGGGGATGCCGACGATCAGACCATAGGCGATCGTCTTGCCGATATCCGCGTGATAAGCCTGCACGGCGAGCAGCGCGGCCGGGTGCGGCGGGATCAGCCCGTGCACCACGGACAGACCCGCGACCATCGGCAGGCCGACCAGTAGCAGCGATTTGTTGGTGCGCTTGGCGACGTTGAATGCGATCGGAATCAGCAGCACGAAACCGACTTCGAAGAACACCGGCAAGCCGACGATGATCGCGACGACCATCATCGCCCAGTGAATGTGTTTCTCACCGAACCAGTTGATCAGCGTGGTCGCGACGCGCTCGGCGCCGCCCGATTCGGCCATCATCTTGCCGAGCATCGTGCCGAGACCGACGACGATGGCTATGTGCCCGAGCGTGTTGCCGTTACCCGTTTCGAACGATTTGACGATGGTCTGCATCGGCATGCCGGCCACGAGGCCCAGCAGCAACGACACGATGATCAGAACGAGAAACGGATAGACCTTCAGGCGCGTGATCATGAAGATCAGCAACGCGATCGCGATTAACGCGTAGACCAGCAACATGCTTCCGTGGGCAGATTCCATGAAGCCCCTCCTTTGGTTTATTGGTTTCAGAGTGCGGATGCGGCCGGCACTTCGTCTCACGGCAACCTGCGCGATGCCTGAAAACCCGGCTGGCCGCGCGGACGCTGAATTTTACTGTTTGTTTCAAAAACGCGCGCAAATCCAGCACGCATATCAAGCAAAAAAAGAGTCTCGGCGCGACAGCCTGATGCGGCTGTATCGACGAGACTCCTGTGCCCGGTTTAGCTAACCGATGCGCTGTCGTTTTGCGGGCTTAGTGCGCGGGCGCCGCCAACTGGCTCGCGGCGCGCGCGAGGCGCGTCACCTCATCCCAGTTCTGCGCGGCGAGTGCGGCCTTCGGCGTGAGCCACGAACCGCCGACGCAGACCACGTTCGGCAGCGACAGAAAGTGCGGTGCGCTTTCCGGCGTGATGCCGCCAGTCGGGCAGAACTTCAGCGCCGGGAACGGACCGTGGAACGCCTGCAGCATGGGCACGCCGCCGGCCTGCTGCGCGGGGAAGAACTTGACGATCTCGTAGCCGAGCTCGAGCGCGAGGATGATGTCCGACGGCGTCATCACGCCGGGCAGCAACGGCAGACCCACATCCTGCGCGGCCTGGTGCATGTCCTTGGTCAGACCCGGCGACACGCCGAACTGCGCGCCGGCCGTCTTCGCTTGCGCGCAATGCTCGGGCTTCGTGATCGTGCCGACACCGACCACGATGTCGTCGGCGAGCTCGCACGCACGCTCGATCGCGCCGAGGCCCGCCGGCGTGCGCAGCGTGATTTCGAGCACCTTCACGCCGCCCGCGTGCAACGCGCGCGACACGTGTTCGCCCTGTTCGACCGTGTCGAACGCGAGCACCGGAATCACCGGGCCGAGGCGCACGATATCGCTTACTGTTTTCGACGTCATAGTCAGACTCCTTGTTTCTGCAGCGCCGCACCGGCTTGCGCGGTGCTCGTGTGATGGTCGCTGGGTTGATGGGCGTGCTTGTCGCCATGCTTGTGGTGGCTGCCGTGACCGTGCTGGCCGTCAAGCGCGCCGCCCTCGCCGATCAGCTTGCCGAACACCGACGCGCCCTGCTCCGCCGGCGCCGCCGCCGCACGGAACACGCCGAACAGCTCGCGGCCGAAGCCGGCTTCGTTGTCTGCCTGATGAAGCGGCTCGGCGTTCGGACGCGCGGCCCATTCGGCTGCGTCGATCTCGATGTCGAGCACGCCCGCTTCCGCGTCGATGACCAGCGTGTCGCCCGTGCGGACCTTGCCGAGCGGGCCTTGCAGCAACGCTTCCGGCGACACATGAATGACCGCCGGCACTTTGCCCGACGCGCCCGACATACGGCCGTCGGTCACTAGCGCGACATGGAAACCCTGATCCTGCAACACACCGAGCAGCGGCGTCAAACGATGCAATTCGGGCATGCCGTTTGCACGGGCGCCCTGGAAGCGCACCACCGCGATGAAGTCGCGCTTGAGCTCGCCCTTGTCGAACGCTTCCTGCACCGCTTCCTGCGAATCGAACACGATTGCCGGCGCCTTCACCTTGCGATGCTGCGCCGCGACCGCCGAGATCTTGATCACGCCGCGGCCGAGCTTGCCCTGCATAAGACGCAGGCCGCCGTCAGGCTGGAACGGCTCCTGGATGCCGCGCAGCACCGCGGTATCCGCGCTCGCCTCGACGCCCGCGACCCATTGCAGCTTGCCGTCGAGCAGCTTGGGCTCCTCGGTGTAGCGCTTCAGGCCCTTGCCCGCGACCGTGTTCACATCTTCATGCAGCAGCCCCCCTTCGAGCAGATTGCGCATGAGGAACGCAACGCCGCCCGCCGCGTGGAAGTGGTTCACGTCGGCCTTGCCGTTCGGATAGATCTTCGCGAGCAGCGGCACCGCCTGCGACAGCGTGTCGAAGTCGTCCCAGTCGATCACGATGCCGGCCGCACGCGCGATCGCGACGAGGTGCAGCGTGTGATTGGTCGAGCCGCCGGTTGCCAGCAGCGCGACGATGCCGTTGACGATCGCCTTCTCGTCGATCACATGGCCGATCGGCATGTAGTGGCCGCGCTCGACCGTCAGATCGAGCACGCGGCGCGCGGCCTGCGCGGTCAGCGCGTCGCGCAGCGGCGTGTGCGGATGCACGAAGGCCGAGCCCGGCAGATGCAGGCCCATCACTTCCATCAGCATCTGGTTGCTGTTCGCGGTGCCGTAGAACGTGCAGGTGCCGTGGCTGTGATACGCGGCCGCTTCCGCTTCGAGCAGCGCGTCGCGGCCGCACTGGCCGGTCGCGAACTGCTGGCGCGTCTTGGCTTTGTCGTCGTTGGACAGGCCGCTCGTCATCGGACCGGCCGGCACGAAGATGGTCGGCAAATGGCCGAATTGCAGCGCGCCGATCAGCAGGCCCGGCACGATCTTGTCGCAGATGCCGAGGCATAGCGCCGCGTCGAACATGTTGTGGGTGAGCGCGACGGCCGTGCTCATCGCGATCACTTCGCGCGAGAACAGCGACAGCTCCATGCCCGCGTTGCCCTGCGTGATGCCGTCGCACATCGCCGGCACGCCGCCCGCGAATTGCGCGACGCCGCCGTTTTCGCGCGCTGCCTGTTTGATGATGTCCGGGTAGTTTTTGTACGGCGCGTGCGCCGACAACATCTCGTTGTAGGACGACACGATGCCGATGTTCGGCTCGCGGATCTGCTTGATCACGAGCTTGTCGTTGCCTTCGAGACCGGCGAAACCGTGGGCGAGGTTCGCGCACGACAACGCGCCGCGTGCCGGGAAGCGCCCCTGCGCATGCTGGATGCGGGCCAAATACGCTTCACGCGTGGGCTTGCTGCGCTCGATCACGCGTTGCGTGACCTTCAACAATTGCGAATGCGGGGAAACCATCGGAGCTCCTTCGTCGCTGGCGGCAGGCGCACGCATGACACCAGGCGGTATCGCGGGGTTGTGATATCGAACCACGCCATATTAGTAGAAAAACTACACGATCGCAATTAAGAACGCTGTTGCGGTGCCGCATCGAACGACTCGCCAAGTCGCCCTATCGGCGGCGCCTTAGCGCTTTACAGCCGAAACCCAGGGAATACACTTACTCACCAATATGTAGTTTTTGTACCTAGTTTTGTGCGCCAACGACCAATCGGATATAGTCCACACGTTCTTCAGCATAGTGCGAGTTTTCCGATGATGCTGTCCCAAGTGGAACAGATGCGTGATCAGCTGCGCCCGTCCGAGCGCAAGCTGGCCGATTATGTGATCGAGGCGCCGCGCGAGGTGCTCGATCTGTCGATGACCGAGGTCGCCGCGCGCGCGGGCGTGAGTCAGCCGACGATCGCGCGCTTCTGTCACGCGCTCGGTTTTTCCGGCTTTCGCGAATTCAAGATCCGGCTCGCGCAGGGCATCGCGAGCGAAGTGCCTGCCGTCTATCGCGACGTGCGGCCCGACGAGCCGACACCGGGCGTCGCCGCGAAGGTGCTCGACCGGACCATCGGTGCGCTGATTCAGGTGCGCAACAATCTGTCTTCGGATAGCGTCGCGGCGGCGATCGACATGCTCGCGCAGGCGAAGCGCATCGAGTTCTATGGCGCGGGCGGCTCCGGCATCGCCGCGCTCGACGTGCAGCACAAGTTTTTCCGGCTCGGCATGCCGAGCGTCGCGTATTCGGACCCGCATACGTTTCTGATGTCAGCCGCGCTGCTCGGGCCGGGTGACGTGGTCGTCGCGATTTCCAACACGGGCCGCACGCGCGACATCATCGATGCCGCGAGGGCCGCGCTGAACGCGGGCGCGAAGGTGATCGCGATCACGCACGGCAACTCGCCGCTCGCGCGGCTCGCGACCGTGGGACTCTTCGCGAACGTCGACGAAGACACCGACATCTTTTCGCCGATGACCTCGCGCGTGTCGCATCTGGCGATCGGCGACATTCTGGCGGTCGGTGTCGCGCTGAGCCGCGGGCCCGAACTGGTGGAAAAGCTCGCGCAGACGAAGGAAGTGATACACCGGCGGCGGGTGGACTCGCAGGGGTAATCCGCTCCGATAAGAAACGCAAAAGGGCGGTGTGCCATTCGACCGGCACACCGCCCTTTGTCTTTTCCAGCGCCCTGCTTAACGCCGTCAGCCGCTCAGAACGGCTTGATCACCACCAGCGCGACCGCCGCAAGCATACCGAGCACCGGCAGCTCGTTGAACATCCGATACCACTTGTCCGAGCGGCGATTCTGGCCGCGTTCGAACGTGCGGAGCAGCACGCCGCAATACGCGTGATAGATGACGAGCAGCACGACCACGCCGACCTTCGCGTGAATCCAGCCCTGCCCGCTGCCGATGCCGATCACGAGCCACAACCACAAGCCGCACGCGATCGCGGGCACCGCGATAAAGCTCATGAAGCGGAACAGCTTGCGCGCCATCAGCAGAAGACGCGCGGTCGCGGCGGGTTCCGTTTCCATCGCCAGATTGACGAAGATGCGCGGCAGATAGAACAGGCCGGCAAACCAGGAGGCAATCAACACGATGTGAAACGTCTTTACCCAAAGCATCGGCGGGGGTCCTTGTGGTCCTTGTTGTTGTGTTCGTTGTGGCGGTGCTTCGATTCGTGCTTATTGACGACCTTCGCCGTGCCCGAGCACGACGTACTTCAGCGACGTCAGCCCGTCCAGTCCGACCGGGCCGCGCGCGTGCAGCTTGTCGTTCGAGATGCCGATCTCGGCGCCGAGACCGAACTCGAAGCCGTCCGCGAAACGCGTCGACGCGTTGACCATCACGCTCGCCGAATCCACTTCGCGCAGAAAGCGCATCGCGCGGTCGTGGTCTTCGGTAACGATCGCGTCGGTGTGCTGCGAGCTGTAGGTATTGATGTGATCGATCGCCGCGTCGATGCCGTCGACCACCTTGATCGCGAGCACCGGCGCCAGATATTCGGTGCGCCAGTCTTCCTCGGTCGCGTCGACGAGCGGGCCGACGCCCGCATCGGCCAGCACAGCGCGCGCCGCCGCGTCGACGCGCAGCTCGACGTCCTTGCCGCGATACAGCTTGCCCAGCGGCGGCAGCACTTCGGCTGCGATGCCGCGCGCGACCAGCAGCGTTTCCATCGTGTTGCAGGTGCCGTAGCGGTGCGTCTTCGCGTTGTCGCAGACGTTGAGCGCCTTCGCCAGGTCCGCGCGATCGTCGACATAGACGTGGCAGATGCCGTCGAGGTGCTTGATCATCGGCACGCGCGCTTCGTTCATCAGACGCTCGATCAGGCTCTTGCCGCCGCGCGGCACGATCACGTCGACGTATTCGGTCATCGTAATCAGCTTGCCGACCGCCGCGCGGTCCGACGTCGCGACCACCTGCACCGCGTCTTGCGGCAAGCCGGCCGCTTCGAGCCCCTCGCCGATCAGCCTGGCGAGCGCGGTATTGCATTCGAGCGCTTCGGAGCCGCCGCGCAAAATGGTCGCGTTGCCGGACTTCAGGCACAGCGCGGCCGCGTCGATCGTCACGTTCGGGCGCGATTCGTAGATGATGCCGATCACCCCGAGCGGCACACGCATCTGGCCGACCTGGATGCCGCTCGGCCGATACTTCAGATTGCTGATTTCACCGATCGGATCGGCCAGCGCCGCGACCTGGCGCAGGCCTTCGACCATCGTCTTCAGCGCCTTGTCGGACAGCGTCAGACGGTCGATGAACGCAGCGTCGTGGCCCTTGCCGCGGGCGCGCTCGAGGTCGCGGGCGTTGGCGGCCTTCAGCAGATCGGCATCGCGCTCGATCGCCTCGGCAACGGCCGCAAGCGCCGCATTCTTCGCGGCGGTCGACGCCCGCGCCATCGCGCGCGAAGCCTGGCGAGCGCGTTGGCCGAGGTCGGTCATGTACTGGTCGATATCCATGGTCATTCTCGTGATGCCCCGCACGTTGACGTGCGGTGGTCGGGCAAGATTAGCGAAAGATCAAACGATTGTAAGTCGGGTGCCTGGGCTTTGCTCGCGAGGGGCAGCGGGTGCGCTGTGCGGTCGCGGGTTTGCCGTTGCGTTGTGTTGAGCCCGTGGCATGGGAAACACGGTGCTCTGCATGTGACGCGATTGACGGTTGCTGTGCGATTGCAATCGCCGCCGAAGCTCGCCCGCGCCCAGTTGCTCAGCCTGGCCGCCGCGCTGGCGCCGCAGTCGGCGCCCGAGGTCGCGGCGGCGTCACTGGCGGCACCGCCGACGGTTTTGGCGCGGCCACCGTCATCGCGAGTTCGAACAGGCCGTCCCACGGATCGGGCGGCGGATCGTTGCGATGATTGCCCGGCGTGCCGCCCGACAAGCCCTTGACCTGCCGATCGAGCCTCGCCGCCAGCGCGAGCGCCTTCTCGAGCGCCGCTTCGCTGACACGCGACAGCGCCGGCCCGATCAGCCGTTCGCGCGGACCCCACACGCGGTTCTCGCGCGTGAGCACCGCGAGAGGCTTGCCGGCTGCGACGCCGCGCTTGATCCGCAACAGCGTACGCACTTCCTCGACGACGGCCCACAGCACGAGCACCGCCGCCTCTCCTTCACCGCGCAGGCCGTCGAGCATGCGCGCGAGACGGCCGACGTCGCCCGCGAGCATCGCCTCGTTGAGCTTGAAGACGTCGTAGCGCGCGACGTTGAGCACCGCGTCCTGCACCTGATCGAAGCTCAGCGAGCCGCTCGGATACAGCAGCCCGAGCTTCTGGATTTCCTGATGCGCGGCGAGCAGATTGCCCTCGACGCGCTCGGCGATGAAAGCGAGCGCGCGCCGCCCTTCTTCGCCGGCTGCGACGCGCTGGCCTTGAGCCGCGAGCCGCTGCCCGACCCAGTTCGGCAGTTGCGCGCGCTCGACCGGATCGATCTTCAGCGCGACACCCGCATCGGCGAGCGCGGTGAACCATGCTGACTTCTGCGTGGCCGCATCGAGACGGGGCAGCGTGATCATGGTCAGCACGTCGTCGTTGACGGTGGATGCTAGCGCCTTCAGCGCATCCGCGCCTTCCTTGCCCGGCTTGCCCGACGGAATGCGCAACTCGACCAGTTGACGGTCGCCGAACAGCGACATCGACTGGCTCGCGCCGAGCAGCGAGCTCCAGTCGAAATAGCGCTCGGCCGTGAACACCGAGCGGTCAGTGAAGCCTGCCGCGCGCGCGGCCGCCCGGATGCGGTCGCACGCTTCCTGCGCGAGCAGATGCTCGTCGCCGTACACGACGTACAGTCCGGCGAGGCCGCGGGCGAGATGCGCTTCGAGCGCGTCAGGTCGCAGTTGCATGGCTGGCGGTTGACGGGATGGATGAGATTCGACGCATCGCTAACGGCGCGATGCTCACAGCGGCGGCGGCGGCAGCGGCGCGCGCGGCGCGATGGCCGGCACGGCCTCGGCCGGCGTCGGATGCAGCGAGCGCACCACGCCGAGACGGCGGATCAGCTGATCGACCGCGTCGTTCTCCATGTCGGCGAACAGGATGTCGGACTCGGCGGCCTTCGCTTGCGAGAACTGGTCGCTATAGGTCATCGCGCGGTTCAGCGCGATCACGCTGCCCGGAATCAGCACGGTGCCGTCCTTGCCGGTCAGCGTGTAGGTCATCTGCAGATTCAGCTGATACTCGGCGACGACGCCCAGCGAATTCAGCGTCAGCGTGCTGAGGTTGCGGTTCTGCGTGATTTGCAGGATCGCGTCGGCATTGGCGACCGAGTTGACCACCACGGTGTCGCTGCCGCCCTGCACGATGCGGGTGAAGCGCGCCATGGCCGCGGGCGAGCCGCCCGACACATAGAGGCGCTTGAACGCGAAGTCCTGCTGGCCGCGCAGCTTGAAGCCGCAGGCCGACAACATCATTACGCTGCAAGCGAGCGTCAAAAACGATCTGCGAGTCACATTCGCTCCCGGTTCGCAGTGGATTCGCGGTGCCGAGGAACGCCACCGTGCGGGCGGCGCCCCATCTGCCGGATGAGGGCCCGGAACGTCAAACGACCACGTTCACGAGACGGCCCGGCACCACGATGATCTTCTTCGGCGCCTTGCCTTCGCTGAACTTCGCGACCATTTCGTGCGCGGTCGCTTGCTGCTCGATCGCGTCGCGCGATGCATCCTTCGCGACCGTGATCGCGCCGCGCACCTTGCCGTTCACCTGCAGCACGAGTTCGATCTCGGCCTGTTCGAGCGCCTTCTCGTCGACCTTCGGCCACGGTGCGTCGAGCAGCGGGCCGAATTCGTCGGCGTAGCCGAGCTCCTGCCACAGCTGGAACGTCAGGTGCGGCACGACCGGGTACAGCACGCGCAGCATCACGCCGTAGGTCTCACGCAGCACGGCCGTCTGCGCGCCCTTCGCGCCGTCGAGCGCGTTGAGCATCTTCATCGCGGCCGATACCACCGTGTTGTACTGCAGACGCTGATAGTCGAAATCGGCCTGCTTCAGCACGCTGTAGATCTCACGACGCAGCACCTTGTCGGCATCGTTAAGTTGCGTGGTGTCCAACTGGCCACCCGTGCGCAGCGCGGCTTCGTTCGTGTAGCCGAAGTTCCAAACGCGGCGCAGGAAGCGGCTCGCGCCTTCGACGCCCGAACCCGACCACTCGAGTTGCTGCTCGGGCGGAGCCGCGAACATCACGAACAGGCGCGCGGTGTCCGCGCCGTGCTGATCGATCAGCATCTGCGGGTCGACGCCGTTGTTCTTCGACTTCGACATCTTCTCGACACCGCCGAGCACGACCGGCTGGCCGTCCGCGTTCAGCACCGCGCCGACCGGGCGGCCCTTGTCGTCGAACGACACGGTCACGTCCGCCGGGTTGTACCAGGTCTTCTTGCCCGCGTCGTTTTCGCGGTAATAGGTTTCGTTGAGTACCATGCCCTGCGTGAGCAGGTTCTTCGCCGGTTCGCCGAATTTCACAAGACCGAGGTCGCGCATCACCTTCGCCCAGAAACGCGAGTACAGCAGGTGCAGGATCGCGTGCTCGATACCGCCGATGTACTGATCCATCGGCGCCCAGTAGTCGGTGCGCTCATCGACCATCGTCTTCGCATCCGGCGACGCGTAGCGGTAGAAGTACCACGACGAGTCGACGAAGGTGTCCATCGTGTCGGTTTCGCGCTTCGCCGCGCCGCCGCAGCTCGGGCACGTGCAATTCAGGAACGCTTCGGACTTCGCGAGCGGATTGCCCGTGCCGTCCGGCACGAGGTCTTCCGGCAGCACGACCGGCAGGTCTTTTTCCGGCACCGGCACGTCGCCGCACTTTGGGCAGTGGATGATCGGAATCGGCGTGCCCCAGTAACGCTGGCGCGACACGCCCCAGTCACGCAGACGCCACGTGATCTGCTTGTCGCCGAGGCCGAGCTCCTTCAGATCGGCGGCGATGCGGTCCACCGCTTCGTCGTACGCGAGGCCGTCGTACTTGCCGCTGTTCACCAGCGTGCCGGTCTTCTCGCCGTACCATTCCTGCCACGCTTCGGTCGAGAACTCCTTGCCTTCGACCGCCACTACCTGTTTGACCGGCAGACCGTACTTCTTCACGAACGCGAAGTCGCGCTCGTCGTGCGCCGGCACGCCCATCACCGCGCCTTCGCCATAGGTCATCAGCACGTAGTTGCCGATCCACACCTCGACCTGCTCGTGCGTCAGCGGATGCGTGACGTAGAAGCCGGTAGCCATGCCCTTCTTTTCCATCGTCGCGACGTCGGCTTCGGCGACGCCGCCGCGCTTGCATTCGTCGATGAACGCCTGCAGTTCGGGCTTGTCTTGCGCAAGGCGCGTGGCGAGCGGATGCTCGGCGGCGATCGCGCAGAACGTCACGCCCATGATCGTGTCGGCGCGCGTCGTGAACACGCGCAGCAGCTTCTGCTCACCGTCGATTTCGTACGGGAAGCCGAAGTTCACGCCGAAGCTCTTGCCGATCCAGTTCTGCTGCATGATCTTCACGCGCTCGGGCCAGCCGAGGCCGTCGAGATCGTTCAGCAGCTCATCCGCGTACTGCGTGATGCGCATGTAGTACATCGGGATTTCGCGCTTTTCGACGAGCGCGCCCGAGCGCCAGCCGCGCCCGTCGATCACCTGCTCGTTCGCGAGCACGGTCTGGTCGACCGGGTCCCAGTTCACGGTGCCGGTTTTCTTGTACGCGATGCCCTTTTCCAGCATCTTCAGGAACAGCCACTGGTTCCATTTGTAGTAGTCGGGGCTGCAGGTCGCGACTTCGCGCGACCAGTCGATCGCGAGACCCATCGACTGCATCTGCTTCTTCATGTAAGCGATGTTGTCGTAGGTCCACTGCGCGGGGGGCACGTTGTTGGCCATCGCGGCGTTTTCCGCCGGCATGCCGAACGCGTCCCAACCCATCGGCATCAGCACGTTGTAGCCGTTCATCCGCAGATAGCGGTACATCACATCGTTGATCGTGTAATTGCGCACGTGCCCCATGTGCAGCTTGCCCGACGGATACGGCAGCATCGAGACGCAGTAGAACTTGGGCTTGTCGGTGGTTTCCGTCGTCTTGTAGGCGTCGATGGCGCGCCATTGCCCTTGCGCGGCGGCTTCGACGTCGGAGGGAACGTATTTTTCGTGCATGGTGTGATGGGATCGCTAGGTTCGGTGCTTTCGCACCGGCCCGGTGCTCTGCAGAATGTCGTTGCGTCGTTTCCCCTTTGACGGGGAAAGGGCTGATTATACCGTTCGCGGACGGGTGCGCCGCTACGCGCGGCATGGTGCGGGGCGGGGTACGCCGGATTCGTCGACGCGGTGCGCGCCCGGCGGCGCCCGGTGATGCTCAGTGCTGCGCGGCGGGCGGCGGCGGGTCCGTCACGAAGCCGATCCGCTCGAGCCCCGCTTGCTGCGCGGCGCCCATCACCTGCGCGATCACTTCGTAGCGCGTCGAGCGCTCCGCGCGCAGCTGGATGTCCGGCTGGTCCGCCTGCTTGCCGGCCTCGGCGAACTGCATGCGCATCTGCGCGAGCGTGATCGGCTTGCCGTTCCAGTAGAGCTTGCCGGCGCCGTCGATCGACAGCGAGATGGTCTGCGGGGTCTGGCGCGCGGGCGCCGCCGCGACCTTCGGCAGATCGAGCCGGATCGCGTGCGAGAACAGCGGCGCGGTAATGATGAAAATCACCAGCAGCACCAGCATCACGTCGATCAGCGGCGTCATGTTGATCTCGGCCATCGGCGCGGCCGTCTGCTTCTTCTCGAGTCCGCCGAATGCCATGTCGCCTCCTTGCGTCTGAGTTTGGTCCTGCGATGGGCGGTGTGTCGTGTGGGGTAGGTCGCGATTTATCGGGCCCGCCGCACGCCAGGCGTCAGCGGTGTGCCTCGTGCGCCGCCTGCTGCGCGCGCGGCGGCGTCGCCGCGTGCTCGGGCGAGCACACGTACGCGTGCAAATCGTGCGCGAATCCGTCCAGGTCCTCGGTCAATTGCCGCACGAGGCGGCCCAGCACGTTGTAGCCGAGCACCGCCGGAATCGCGACCACGAGACCGAAAGCGGTCATGATCAGCGCCTCGCCGACCGGTCCCGCGACGTTCTCGATCTGCGCCTGCCCGCTCGCCGCGATGCTGCCGAGCGCGTGATAGATGCCCCACACGGTGCCGAGCAGACCGACGAACGGCGCGGTGCTACCGACCGACGCCAGCAGCACCTGACCGAACTCGAGCCGCCGCTGCGACGCGTTGAGCGCCTGGCGCAGCGCGCGCAGCACCCGTTCGCTGCGCTCGACGCGCGCGAGCAGCGCACAGGGAATGTCGACCTCGGCCGCATGGAGCGCCGCTTCGGCGAGCGGCGCGAACACGCGCTCGCGGTCGGTGCGGCGCAGGATGGCGACGCCTTCGGCGAGCGTCGGCGCCTGCCAGAAGCGCGCGATCGCCCGCGAGGACTGGCGTTTCGCGCGCGTCAGAATCCAGCTCTTGACGATCAGAAAACACCAGCTCGCAATCGACATGGCCAGCAGTACGTAGGCGACCGCAAGCGTGATCGCGTCGCTCGTTTGCAGGTAATGAATGATGCCGCTGCTGGCTGCCATCTGACCTCGCCTTCGGAAAGTGACTTCGGGAGGGCGCGCTCGGGATGCGCTGCCCCGCCTATGCGCAACGAACTTCGCTCAACGCAGGCCGAGCACGTCCTGCATATCGAAGAAGCCGTTGTCGTGGCCTTCGAGGAAGCGTACAGCACGAAGCGCGCCTTGTGCATACGACAGGCGGCTCGCCGATTTGTGCGTGATCTCGATGCGCTCGCCGATGCCCGCGAACAGCACCGTATGATCGCCGACGATATCGCCGCCGCGAATCGCCGAGAAGCCGATCGTCGACGGATCGCGCTCGCCGGTCACGCCTTCGCGGCCGTAGACCGCGCAGTCGTCGAGATTGCGGCCGAGCGCGCCCGCGATCACTTCGCCCATCGTCAGAGCGGTGCCGGACGGCGCATCGACCTTGTGACGATGATGCGCCTCGATGATCTCGATGTCGTAGCCGGTCGAGAAGTGCCGCGCCGCGTATTCGAGCAGCTTCAGCGTGACGTTCACACCGACGCTCATGTTCGACGCGAACACGATCCCGATCTTTTCCGCCGCCGCGCGCAGTTGCGCTTTTTGCGCGTTGTCGAAGCCGGTCGTGCCGATCACCATTTTCACGCCGTGGCGCTGCGCGGCTTCGAGATGCGCGAGCGTCGCGTCCGGGCGCGTGAAGTCGATCAGGTGGTCGGATTCGGCAAAGACGCGCTCGATATCGTCGGACAGCAGCACGCCGGTCTGTTTGCCGAGAAACGCGCCGGCGTCCTGGCCAAGCTGCGCCGCGCCCGTGCGGCACAGCGCGCCGGAGAGCGTCGCGTCGGCATCGTTGAGGACGGTTTCGATCAGCATGCGGCCCATACGGCCCGATGCGCCTGCAATGGCAATTTTCATGACGATGAGGATTCGGAAAGAGTCAACCGGGATGGAGCCCGGCGAATGCACCGACCAGTGTGCCGGGGAATGCGCCCGGTCGATATAGGGACAAGCGGCGACAGGCGGCACGATCTTGCGGCGAGGTCGGTCGGCTCGCTGCTGAAGCCAACGCGCGCGGCCAACCGGGACGGCTCGCTCAGGTGACTGACTGATACGGCCCGCTGCGGCGCCCCACTGCCGCGGCGCACTGCGGCACCAGGTTCATGCGGCCCAAGCGGCGCATTTCCGGCCTCGCCTGACGCCGGACAAACACACACCTGGCGGGCGCTGCACATGTGGCGCGCAGCCCGCCTCACAACACCGACAAGCGGATCAGTTGCTCGTTCCGGACGTCGACGGCGAACCGTTCGGCGTCGAGCTGTCGCCGCTTTGCGAGCCCGTCGGGCCGACCGGGTTGCTCTCGTTTTCCGGCGCCGGCGGCGGCGGACGTTTGAACTGGAACTGCGGCTGGCCGCCGGCCGTCGGGCCTTGCGTCGGGATCCCGCCGGCGCCAGCTCTCGGCACGGCCGAACGGACGGACGGCGTGCGGCTCGGCGTCGACACCGCGCTGGTCGCGCGATTGGCCGCCTGGGCGGCTTCCGCGTTGGCGTCCATGGACGGCGTGGCGGCCTGCTGGGCGCCTTCGACCGACGGCGAGCGCGTCGTATCCACCGTGGCCGGCGCCGCGGCGGCAGCGGCCGCGCTTGCGGCGGCTGCATCGCTGGCGGCCACGGCCGCGCTCGCAGCGGCCGGCGGCGTCGCGGTCGAGCGACGGCCACCGCGGTCGCCGTCGATTTCGGCCAGCAATTCGAGATTGGTCGGCAGATCCTCGCCACCCGTCCAGTGGGTCACGGTGTCGCCCGAGAAGAACACGACGAAGTCGCGTTGCTGAACGATCGAGGTGTTGCCGCGCTTGAAATAGAACGTGTAATCCCAGCGATCCGCGTGGAACATGTCGGTCAACAGCGGTGTGCCGAGCACTTGACGCACCTGTGCGCGCGTCATGCCGACCTTCATCTGGCCGGCCATTTCCTGCGACACGAAGTTACCTTGCACGACCGTAATCCGATACGGCGTAATGCTTTGGGCAACGCGCTGGGTCAGGCTGTCGTACGTGGAACATCCGGCAAGAACCGCGACAGTCGCGACAGCGATCAAGGTACCCCGCATGCGGCTCCCCCGGTAAATCAATTGAGATTTAGAAATCATTTCACTCACCGTGCGGGCCCGCTTGCGGGCCGCGCTCATTCCATCGAAAATGACCAGAACGGCAAAACACATTACTATGAGAGCCCAGCATTGTACTCTAGGGATCCCTTGTCATGACCAATCCAACCGATCTCAAGAATATCGGGCTCAAGGCGACCCTTCCGCGCCTCAAAATTCTTGAGATTTTCCAACACAGCCCGGTACGTCATTTAACCGCCGAAGACGTGTACCGCAACCTCCTGCACGAGGAACTCGATATCGGTCTCGCCACCGTGTATCGCGTGCTGACGCAATTCGAGCAGGCCGGCCTGCTCTCGCGCAGCAATTTCGAATCGGGCAAGGCGGTGTTCGAACTGAACGAGGGGACGCACCACGATCACCTCGTGTGCCTCGATTGCGGGCTCGTGGAAGAGTTTTTCGACCCCGAAATCGAAAGTCGTCAGCAGTCCATCGCCAAGGCACGCGGCTTCAAGCTGCAGGAGCACGCGCTCGCACTGTATGGGGCGTGCACGAAGGAAAATTGCCCGCATCGTAAGCACTGATGCGTGGCGGGCCGCGTGCGAGTACGCGGCCTGGCAAGTCAGAAGAAAGACCCGGCCGATGAGAATCGGTCGGGTCTTTTTTGTTCAGCGGCGGCAAATACGGCTATCCGGCTAGTTCCACGCTCGGCTCGAAGGCGAGCCGCCACGGCTCGGCCAACTGCAATTCGTCGCAATTCGGCGCGTCGCCGCCACGATCGACGACGATGAACTCGCTGACCTGATCCAACGCGAGCAGCGGATGGTGCCAAACCCCTTTCGCGTAATTGACGCCCTGCCACGCGTCGGTCCAGAACGCGCGCATCCGCGTGGCGTCGAACTCGCCGGCCGGCGCGACCACCACCAGATAGCGGCCCGCGCGTAAGGGAATGAAAGCCTGGCTGCCGAGCGGATGCCGCTCCATCATCGTGATCTCGACGGGCAGCGCGCGCGGCTGCGCGCGAAACAGATTGACGAGCGGCCGGCCGCCCTGCTCCGCCACGTCGACGCGCGCGAGGTCGTGATAGCGCTCGGTCGTACCGCCATTGATCGGAAAGTGACGCGCGCCGTCGAGTTCGATCACATCGCCGAACAGCGCGAAGGCCGCGCGCGTCAGGCGTTCCATCTGCAGGATCTTCATGCGTGCCGCTCCCTGATGTTGCGTGCGTTAAGCGATCTCGCCCCACAGACGCAGGCGTGACACGCCGCCGTCCGGGAAGATGTTGAAGCGCACGTGCGTGACCGGCCCGAGCGCGGCGAGGTCGTCCGTGAACGTGTGCACGTGATCCATTTGCAGTCTCTGTTCGCCGAGCAGCACCGGCCAGAACATCGCCTGCGTGACGAGGGAATCGTCGGTGCCGCCCGTCACCGATGCCGCCTGCAGCGAGCAGCGGTCCGGGAAGTTGCCCTTGAAGTGCGCCGTGTCCACTTCGATCCTGCGAATCACGCCTGGCCGTGCGAGCGCGACGATCGCCCAGTCGTTGCCCGGCTCGCGACGGCGCCGGGTTTCCCAGCCGTCGCCCATGTTCACGCCACGGCCCGGCATCAGCATCTGCGAGGCCGGCCCGAAATGCTGGTTGTTCGCGGCGACGAGGTACGCGCCGTTCTCGATCGCGGCGAGATCGAGCAGCGTGCCGCGCTCGACGCGGCTCCAGTCCCGCTGCGGCTGCCCGTACACGCGCAGTCGCGCGAGCCCGCCGTCCGGGTATAGATTCACGCGCAGATGGGTGACCGGGCGCGCGTCTTTCACTTCGACGTAGTGATGCTGGTTGCCCTGTAGCGTCGTCGCCGGCACGAGCGGCTGCCAGTCGGCGTGCTCTGGCGGCACGTCAGCGTCGCTGTGGCAGGCATCGATCGACGCCGCCGGCGGGAAATTGCCGGTGAAGTGGCTCGTGTCGAGATCGACGCCATGCACGACGCCCGGCCGCGCGAGACGGATCACGCAATGGTCGTGGCCGTTCGTGCGCTTGCGGCGCGTCTCCCAGCCGTCCATCCACTTGCCGTGGTCGTCGTATTTGCCGGGGATGAACACCGCCGGCTGCGGCTCGAGCATGCGCTCTTTCGGTGCGAAGAATTCGTCGCTGGCGAACAGCGCCTTCGCGCCGAGGCGCGGATCGGCGAGGTTCATATAGCGGCGCGTGAAGGCGGGAGCGTTCGGGTCGAGGATCGGGTTGGCCATGATGTCGGTCAGTGTCGAAGAGGTCAGAAACGGCCGGCGGCGCCACGGGGCCGCCGGTTTGCGAAAAAACTGTCTAGGTACGGTTCCGGTCGGTCTGGTCAGACCAGGGCGGGCGCGCCGCCGTCAGAGTGCCGCCGCGTGTTCGCCAGCGCCCGGCTCGGCGAGTGTGTCGTCGACGGCCGGCACGTAGCGCAGTGCCGCGTCGCGATTCAGCACGCGGTGTGCGCGCGCCTTGTCGATATCGTTTTCCCATACGGCGACCACCACCGTCGCGACGCAGTTGCCGATCAGATTGGTCAGCGCACGGGCGATGCCGACGAACCAGTCGACCGGCAGAATCAGCACGAGACCGAGCACCGGAATCGCGGGAATCGCGGACAGCGTCGCCGCGAGAATCACGATCGCCGAGCCCGGAATGCCGTGCGCGCCCTTCGACGTCACCAGCGACACCAGCACGACGACGATCAGGTCGTGGACGGACAGCGGGGTATTGGTCGCCTGCGCGATGAACAGCACCGCGAGCGTCAGATAGATCGAGAAGCCGTCGAGGTTGAACGAGTAGCCGGTCGGAATCACGAGACCGACCGTCGAATCCTTGACGCCCATCCATTCGAGCTTGCGCATGATCTGCGGCAGCACGGCGTCGGACGACGCGGTGCCGAGCACGATCGACAGTTCTTCGCGCAGATAGCGGATCAGCTTGAAGATGCTGAAGCCGGCGAGCCGCATCACCGCGCCGAGCACGAGCACGACGAACACCACGCAGCTCGCGTAGAACACCAGCACGAGCATGCCGAGCTGCTTGAGCGACTCGACGCCGTAGGTGCCGGTCGTGAACGCGATCGCGCCGAGCACGCCGAGCGGCGCGAGCTTGATGATGAAGCCCATCACGCGGAAGAACACCTGCGACAGTTCATCGATCAACCCGCTCACGCGTTGCGCGCGCTTGCCGAGCAGCGACAGCGCCGAGCCGAACAGCACCGAGAACACGAGGATCTGCAGGATGTCGCCGGTCGCGAACGCGTTGATCGCCGTGTCGGGGATGATTTTCAGCAGGAAGCCCGCGGTGTCCTTCAGGCTCTTCGCGTGCTCGGTATAGGTCGTGAGCGACGCCGCATCGAGCGAACTCAGGTTCACGTTCATGCCGGCGCCCGGACGCGTCACGTAAGCGAGCACCGCGCCGATCACGAGCGCGATCGTCGTCATCGCCTCGAAGTAGATCACCGACTTCAAGCCGACGCGGCCGACCTTGCGTAAATCGCCCGCGTGCGCCATGCCGCTCACCACCACGCAGAACACGATCGGTCCGATCACCATCTTGATCAGCTTCAGAAAGCCGTCGCCGAGCGGCCGCAAGGACTGCGCGAAATGCGGAAACACGGCACCGAGCACGATGCCGACCACGAGCGCTATCACGACCCGGCCAAATAGCGAATTGAAGAATTTCAACACGGCTTCCTCCTGCGGATGGTTGTCTCGGTCACTTCTGTTCAGACTGGTCCGACCAGTACTGTTATGGCGAATGGTAGGAAGCCGATATAGTCCCGTCAAGGACTGATCGAGCAGTGTTTACCCGTTATTTTTTCGGCGATTTCGGGTCGGATTCAGGATGCGCGACGCCGTGCGGCGCGCCGTTTCCGACCGCGTATTAGAATTGCGGTCAGACCACGCCACCAAGTGAGCTTTTATGAAAAACGTCCCGCACACCGTCACTGACGCGGCCATCGCGACCATCCGCGAGCGCATCGAAGCGGGCGTCTATCCGGTGGGCAGCCTGCTGCCGGCGCAGCGCCAGCTATCCGATGAACTGTCGATCAGCCGAGCGTCATTGCGCGAAGCGCTCTCCACGCTCGAAGCGCTCGGCCTGCTGGTGATCCGCCCCGGCAAGGGCGTGTACGTGGAAAGCGCGCAGGCGAAAACCGCTCAGGCGTGGCGTTTCGCCGAGCAGTCGTCGCTGCCCGACACGTATCAGATGCGCTACGCGCTCGAAGGCTTCGTTGCGCGCATGGCGGTGCTCGCGGTCACCAACGACGACCTCGCGTGGCTCGAGGAAAACGTCACCGCGATGCAAAGCGCGCTCGCCTGCGAGGAACTCGACGAAGCGGCGCGGCTCGACTACGCGTTCCATATGCGCATCGTCAGTATCGCGGGCAATGCGGCGATCGAGTCGATCCTGCGCAGCAGCGCCGAGATCATGAAGGAAAGCCAGCGCATGCCGTTCTACCGGCGCGAGCGGGTGCTGTCCACCTACACCGAGCATCGCGCGATACTCGACGCGCTGAAGGCCCGCGATTCGCTCGCGGCCGGCAAGGCGATCGAGACGCACATCGCGAACGCCGCGCAGCGCGCGGGCGTCTATTTCCCGACGCCGTAGCCGCCGCGCCGATACCGCAGACGACAAAAAGCCGCTCCGAGAAGCGGCTTTCTCATGCAGCGTGAAACCGGCAGCTTACTTCGCGTTCGCGAGCGCCACAGCCGTGTCCAGCATGCGGTTCGAGAAGCCCCACTCATTGTCGTACCAGCTCGACACCTTCACGAGACGGCCCGACACCTTGGTCAGCGTCGAGTCGAACGTCGACGAAGCCGGGTTGTGGTTGTAGTCGATCGACACGAGCGGTGCGTCGTTGTAACCGAGAACGCCCTTCAGCGAGCCTTCCGATGCTTCCTTCATGATCGCGTTGACTTCCTCGACCGTCGTGTCGCGCGCGGCGATGAACGACAGGTCGACGACCGAAACGTTGATCGTCGGGACGCGGATTGCATAGCCGTCCAGCTTGCCGTTCAGTTCCGGCAGCACGAGGCCGACCGCCGATGCAGCACCGGTCTTGGTCGGGATCTGGCTATGCGTAGCCGAACGCGCGCGGCGCAGGTCTTCATGGTACACGTCGGTCAGAACCTGGTCGTTCGTGTACGCGTGGATCGTCGTCATCAGGCCATTCACGAGACCGATCTTGTCGTTCAGCGGCTTGACCAGCGGCGCGAGGCAGTTGGTCGTGCACGATGCGTTCGAGATGACCGTGTCCGATGCCTTCAGCACGTTGTGGTTCACGCCGTAGACGACGGTCGCGTCGACGTCCTTGCCGCCCGGCGCCGAGATGATGACCTTCTTCGCTCCGCCCTTGATGTGCGCGCTGGCCTTTTCCTTGGTCGTGAAAAAGCCCGTGCACTCCATCACGACGTCGACGCCCAGCTCGCCCCACGGCAGTTCGGCCGGGTTGCGGTTCGCCAGCACGCGGATCTTGTCGCCGTTCACGACGAGGTAGTCGCCGTCCACCGACACCTGGCCCGGGAACTTGCCGTGCGCGGTGTCGTACTGCGTCAGGTGGGCGTTGGTCTTCGCATCGCCCAGATCGTTGATGGCGACGATTTCGATATCGTGCTTCTTGCCGTTTTCATAGAAGGCGCGCAGGGTATTGCGGCCGATCCGGCCGTAGCCGTTGATTGCGACGCGAATCGTCATGATTTATCTCCTGATGGCTAAAAAATCCGTTTATGTTCGCCTGGTCGGACATCCGGTTCGGTGCGTTGCCCCGCGCATCCACGGGCACGACGGCAACGCGACGCAACCATCAGCCGAGAGCGGCCTTGACCGTCGCCACCACGTGCTCGACGGTGAAACCGAAATGCTTGAACAGCACACCTGCCGGGGCCGACTCGCCGAACGTGTCGATGCCGACCACGCCGCCTTCCAGACCCACGTACTTGCGCCAGAAATCCGACACGCCCGCTTCGATCGCGACGCGGCGCACGCCATGCGGCAGCACGCGTTCGCGGTACTCGGCGTCCTGCTTGTCGAACACCGTTGTCGACGGCATCGACACGACGCGTGCGGCAATGCCTTCGCGCGCGAGCGGCTCGACGGCCTTCATCGCCAGTTCGACTTCCGAGCCCGTCGCGATCAGGATGATCTTACGCGCGACGATCTCTTCCTCCCAGTCGCGCAGCACGTAGCCGCCCTTCTCGATGTTGGCGATCTGCGCGTCGGTGCGCTCGTTGAACTGCAGGTTCTGACGGCTGAAGATCAGGCACGACGGACCTTCATGCTCGATCGCATGGGTCCAGGCCACCGCGGTTTCGACCGTATCGGCCGGGCGCCACGTTTGCAGATTCGGAATCAGGCGCAGGCTCGCGACGTGTTCGATCGACTGGTGGGTCGGGCCGTCTTCGCCGAGACCGATCGAGTCGTGCGTGAACACGAAGATCGACTGCGACTTCATCAGCGCGGCGACGCGCAGCGCGTTGCGGCTGTAGTCCGAGAACGTCAGGAACGTGCCGCCGAATGCCTTGTAGCCGCCATGCAGCGCGACGCCGTTGATCGCGGCGCTCATGCCGAATTCGCGCACGCCGTAGTTCACGTAGTTGCCGGCGGCACGGCCTTCGGCATTCACGCGCACCGGCTTCGCGGCTTTCCAGTTGGTCAGGTTCGAGCCGGTCAGGTCGGCGGAACCGCCGAGCAGTTCGGGCAGCACGGCCGACAGACCTTCGATGGCCTGCTGCGACGCCTTACGCGTCGCGACGGTCTCAGCGCGTTCGTTCGCGCCCGCGATGATCGCTTTCGCCTTGTCTTTCCAGTCGGCCGGCAGCTGCTTCGCGCTGCGGCGCTTGAACTCGGCGGCTTCCTGCGGATACTTGGCCGCGTAGGCGGCGAACGCCTTGTCCCACTCGGATTCAAGGCGCGCGCCCGCGTCCTTCGCATCCCATGCCGCGTAGACTTCCTGCGGGATCACGAACGGCTCCCACTTCCAGCCGATCGCTTCGCGCGTTGCCGCGATTTCCTTGTCGCCGAGCGGCGCGCCGTGCGAGTCGTGCGAGCCCGCCTTGGTCGGCGCGCCTTCACCGATCACGGTCTTGCAGCAGATCAGCGTCGGCTTGTCCGACTGCTTCGCCTGTCTGATCGCCGCGTCGACCGCGTCGACGTCATGGCCGACCACGTTCGGGATCACGTTCCAGCCGTACGCTTCGAAGCGCTTCGGCGTGTCGTCGTGGAACCAGTGCACCACTTCGCCGTCGATCGAGATGCCGTTGTCGTCGTAGAACGCGATCAGCTTGTTCAGCTTGAGCACGCCCGCGAGCGAGCAGGCTTCGTGCGAGATGCCTTCCATCAGGCAGCCGTCGCCGACGAACACGTACGTGTGGTGGTCGACGATCTTCGCGTCGGGCTTGTTGAATTCTGTGGCGAGCAGCGACTCCGCGAGCGCCATGCCGACCGCGTTCGCGAGACCCTGGCCGAGCGGGCCGGTGGTCGTCTCGACGCCCGGCGTGATGCCGTATTCCGGATGACCCGGCGTCTTCGAATGGAGCTGGCGGAAGTTCTTCAGCTCTTCCATCGGCAGGTCGTAGCCGGTCAAATGCAGCAGCGAGTACAGCAGCATCGAGCCGTGACCGTTCGACAGCACGAAGCGGTCGCGATCGGCCCATTGCGGGTTCTTCGGGTTATGGCGCAGATGACGCGACCACAGGGCAACGCCGATTTCGGCCATGCCCATCGGCATGCCCGGGTGGCCGGAGTTCGCCTTTTGAACGGCGTCCATGGACAACGCGCGGATCGCGTTAGCCATCAGGGAAGTGGGTGCGGGAGACGGGGTCGTCATGTCGAGTCCGGAGACAGAGTCAGAAAGCGGAGCGCGCTTGAGGCCCGGAAGCTCGGCGGCCAGTTCGCTACGGCGCACGATGCGGCGCCAGGAGACGCGAAACGGGCAGAGCAAGCGGACAAGGCTGAAAGCGTCACATTCTAGCAGAAGGTTAACCCCTACCCGGCCGGAAACCCGCCCGGCCGCGCGGTTCAACGCACTCCGCCCGGCGGCGGCATTCACGATCCGAGCAGCTGTTTTGCCCACGCTGCCGATCGAGCCCGTCCGCCGTGGACGCCCCGTTATTGTTCCAGCCTTGTGCCGGCGCCGTCTACGGATTTCCTCATGCGCGGCTCGGTCCGCTCGATGCCCGGATGTCTAGCGAGCTCCGCTACGGCCCGACCGATTCGCACGCTCGCCGAACGTCCCGCCGCATACCGCATCGATTCGCTGCGTCATGACGAACCAGCGGTGCACGCGGGGCAACTCTCGGCAGCGCGAACGGCGCGCGATAAACTGAGTCCGACGACGAAACCATCCATTTGAAGCGTGGACACCTGGAGCGAACCGGTTCGAGCGAAGCCGGCATGCCGCGCCGGAGCGAAACCCGCAACAGTGGCCACGCTGCCCCACGAGATCCGGAGAACTCCATGACCGCCCCTCGCCCCGCCGGTGTGCCCTGGCTGACCCCCTATCTGACGGTGCGCGACGCGCGCGCGTCGACGGCGTTTTTTTCGGCGGCGTTCGGCTTCGACGTGCGCGACAGCGTGCAGGACGATGGCGTCGTCATGCACGTCGAGATGACCTATCAAGGCCAATTGATCGTGATGTTCGCGCCCGAAGGCGCGTTCGGCTCGACCGCGAAGACGCCGAAGAGCGCGGGCACGATCGCGCCGCAATCGTTCTATGTCTATGTCGAGGACGTCGATGCCGTGTATGCTCGCGCGCTCGCGGCCGGCGCCAAGTCGCTGAGCGAGCCGCAGGACCAGTTCTGGGGCGACCGCTTTGCGCAGGTCGAAGACATCGACGGCTATCGCTGGGCGCTCGCCCGCCACCTTTCCTGAATCCGAGAGTCTTTCGTCGATGCCCCGTTTTTTTGTTGATGCGCTGCTTTATCCCGATGACGTGATCGCATTGCCCGACGACGTCGTGCGCCACGTGGCCGTGCTGCGTCTGCAGCCTGGCGACTCGTTGGTGCTGTTCAACGGCCAGGGCGGCGAATACGGCGCCGAACTCGTCGAGGTCGAGCGTCGTTCGGCTCGCGTGAAAATTGGCGAATTTCGCGCGGTGGAGGTCGAGCCGCCGTATCGGCTGACGCTCGCCCAAGGCATTGCAGGCGGCGACAAGATGGACTGGTTGATCGAGAAGGCGGTCGAACTCGGCGCCTCTGGCTTCGTGCCGCTCGCGACCGCGCGCAGCGTCGTGCGCCTGACCGGCGAGCGGGCACAGCGGCGGCAGCAGCACTGGCAGGGTGTGGTGCGGGCGTCGTGCGAACAGTGCGGGCGTAATCGGCTGCCAGACGTGATGCCGGTGTGTGAGATTGGCGCGTGGCTCGATACCCTCGCGCGCGAGCCGGCGCCCGACGAGTTGCGCCTGCTGCTGTCGCCGCGCGCGAGCATCGGCTTTGCGGCGCTGCCGGACGCGCCGCCGCCGGGTGGCGTGACGCTGCTGATCGGCCCCGAAGGCGGCCTTTCCGCCGACGAGGAAACTGCCGCCATTGAACAGGGCTTTACCGCAGTCGGCTTGGGCCCGCGTGTGCTGCGCACGGAAACCGCGGGGATCGCGGTGCTTGCCGCGCTTGCGGCGCGCTGGGGTGGTTGGTAAGCGGGAGCTTCCACAAGCAGCGCCGCAAAAAACAACGGCCCGCTAATTAGCGGGCCTTTGCCGTTTATACCGCGACGTTAACTGCCAGGTCCAAGCAGAAACGCCTGAACAGGCGAACATTCTACGAGCCTCAGGCGAACGAGTAAAACACCCGGAACGCGACCTTGCGCTCGGCCCAGAATTCGGCCGCTTCACGGAACACGTCGAGCAGCGTTTCGCGCCCTTCCTTGTCGAATTTCTGCGCGATCGGCAGGTGTTCGAGCACGATTACGAAGCCAGGCTGCGCGCCGGCCTTGTGCACGAGGTCGGTCAGGCAATCGTAGAGCGCGTCGTAATTCTTGCCGAAATGCTTGGGAAACAGAAACGACGTCGCGATCGTCTCGAGCACTTCCTGCTTCGAGGCGGCGTTCGCGCAATACGCATACAGAAAGTGCTGGCCAAGGTGGTTGGCCTCGTCGGCGAGATCCTGCACGCGGAACGCGCGGATCGACTGCACGATGTTCGGCCGCACCGTCCTGAAAAGGCTCATGGGCTCTTCGTTCGATGAAACCACCGTGCCAGCCTCGCTTTGGTTGTCGCGACCCTGCTCGTCGGCGCGCATCTTCATGACGCGTTGGAACAAATTGCCGTCGCCGGCCGCGAAAAGATCCGTCGCGACTCCGGAATCGTGCGCGTAGATGTTGTCGCTCATGCCGTTCATCCCAATGTCATTCAACAATACGGTTAAAACTGGTGTAATGGTCGTCCGAGTAATAACAATTGTCGGTTCGCTGTAGCGGACCTCCGCAGACGATGCGGCGCGCCCCGCGATTACGCGCGTGAGGCGTGGGGACGGTGTATTCGTGGTAATAGCCGCGCCGATGAGCGGGCAGCACCCGTTCGTAGTTGCCGAATACGATGCCGTCCTTCTGATACGGGTAAGGCCCGCCGGCAGCAATGAGGTTCAACGTATCGACCGCCTCGCGCGGCAATTGCGCCAGCGCGATGGTGCCTACCTGCGCTTCCGCCACAGCTGGCGCCGAATAGTCTCGCGCCAGCGCCTCGGGCGCCGAACTTGACAACGCGCAGAGCGCGGCAGCACCGATCAGCACGCCTTTCATGCGCAACCAGTTGCGTGCCATGTATCAGGTTTCCCCGCTGTCAGACCACGAGTTTGACGACCATGAAAGTCGTAAGGGTATCGCTAATAGCCTTTGGAATCAACGTTCGACGGCCCGACGACACCCCGCCTCGCCGCGCGGATAGCCGGCCGTCGGGGCTTTGACGACTTTTGACAGAATGTTTAGCGCGATCAGGCTAAACTGAGCTCAATCGTGATCGAACGCAGCGCAAGCGGTGCAGGCTGCCGGTGGCCGAGGCGCTCGATTGCGGTTGTTAGAGCCTGGAACCACTCAGCCGAAAGGCTGTGTCATTGCCATTTTTCGGGGTGGCGATCCCCAGCTTGCCCTGAAGGCGTGCCCATTGCGGGCACGCCGTTTTTTTCAGGGCGCGCCGGTTGGAGAACCGGCGCCGGGCCTGTCGCGGCCCGGTCACGATGTGCGCTTAGCGGGTTGCGCTGACGTCCGCAACCAGCAGCGCCGCCATGTTGACGATCCGGCGCACCGTCGCCGACGGCGTCAGCACGTGCACCGGCTTGGCCGCGCCGAGCAGGATCGGGCCAATCGCGATGTTGTTGCCGGCCGCCGTCTTCAGCAGGTTGTACGCAATGTTGGCCGCATCGATGTTCGGCAGCACCAGCAGGTTCGCGTCGCCTTCGAGCGTCGAATCGGGCAGCACTTCGCGGCGCAGGTTGGAGTCGAGCGCGACATCGCCGTGCATTTCGCCGTCAATCTGCATCTCCGGCGCGCGTTCACGCAGGATCTCGAGCGTATCGCGCATCTTCTGCGCGCTCGGCGCGTTGCTCGAACCGAAGTTCGAATGCGACACCAGCGCGACCTTCGGCTCGATACCAAAGCGACGCACTTCCTCGGCCGCCATGATCGTGATCTCGGCCAGTTCCTCCGGCGTCGGATCGACATTCACGTGCGTATCGACGAGAAAAATCTGCCGGTTCGGCAACACCAGCCCATTCATCGCCGCATACACCTTCGCGCCCGGCTTCTTGCCGATCACCTGGTCGATGAAGTGGATATGGCGGTGCGTCGTGCTGACCGTGCCGCAGATCATGCCGTCCGCCTCGCCTTTCCTGACCATCATCGAACCGATCAGCGTGGTGCGGCGGCGCATCTCGAGCTTGGCCATCTGCGTGGTGATGCCCTTGCGCGACATCATCTTCGCGTATTCCTGCCAGAACTCACGGTAACGTTCGTCGTGATCGGTGTTGACGACCGTGTAATCCTGCCCGGCGACGAGACGCAGGCCATAACGAGCGATCCGCTGTTCGATCACGGCCGGCCGGCCGATCAGAATCGGCTTGGCGAGCTTTTCGTCGACGACGATCTGAATCGCGCGAAGTACACGTTCCTCTTCGCCTTCCGCGAACACGATGCGCTTCTTCTCCGGCTCGACGCTGCGCGCGAGCTGGAAGATCGGCTTCATCGTCGTGCCGCTGTGGTAGACGAATTGCTGCAGATGCTGCGCGTACGCGTCCATATCCTCGATCGGACGCTCGGCGACGCCACAGTCCATCGCGGCCTTCGCCACTGCAGGGGCGACCTTCACTATCAGACGCGGATCGAAGGGCTTCGGAATCAGGTATTCCGGTCCGAACGACAGATCCTGGATGCCATACGCGGTCGCGACGATGTCGCTCTGTTCCTGGCGCGCCAGTTCGGCGATCGCGTTGACGGCGGCGATTTCCATTTCGCGCGTGACCGTCGTCGCGCCCGCGTCCAGTGCCCCGCGGAACAGGAACGGGAACACCAGCACGTTGTTGACCTGGTTCGGGTAGTCGGTGCGGCCCGTGCACAGCACCGCGTCCGGACGCACTTCGAGCGCGAGTTCCGGCAGGATTTCCGGCGTCGGGTTCGCGAGCGCGAGGATCAGCGGCTTGGCGGCCATCTTCTTGACCATGTCCTGCTTGAGCACGCCGCCAGCCGACAGGCCGAGGAACACGTCCGCGCCGTCGATCACCTCGGCGAGCGAGCGCGCGCTGGTTTCACGCGCGAAACGCTCCTTGTCCGGGTCCATCAGTTCGGTACGGCCCTTGTAGACGACGCCCGCGAGGTCGGTCACGGTGATGTTTTCGAGCGGCAGGCCGAGGTCGACCAGCAGGTCCAGACAGGCGAGCGCCGCCGCGCCAGCGCCGGACGAGACCAGCTTCACTTCCTTGATGTCCTTGCCGACGACCTTCAGGCCGTTGGTGACCGCCGCCGCGACGACGATCGCGGTGCCGTGCTGGTCGTCATGGAAGACCGGAATCTTCATGCGCTTGCGGCATTCGCGTTCGACGATGAAGCAGTCCGGCGCCTTGATGTCTTCGAGGTTGATGCCGCCGAAGGTCGGCTCGAGCGCGGCGATCACGTCGACCAGCTTGTGCGGATCGGTCTCGTTGATCTCGATATCGAACACGTCGATGCCGGCGAACTTCTTGAACAGGACGGCCTTGCCTTCCATGACCGGCTTCGACGCGAGCGGGCCGATGTTGCCGAGACCCAGCACCGCGGTACCGTTCGTGACGACGCCGACGAGGTTGCTGCGCGCGGTGAAGCGCGCGGCGTTCAGCGGGCTCTCGACGATTTCCTCGCACGCAAATGCGACGCCAGGCGAATATGCCAACGCGAGGTCGCGCTGGTTGATCATCTGCTTGGTCGGGGCGATCGCGATCTTGCCGGGAGTCGGAAACTCGTGGTAATCGAGGGCTGCTTCGCGGAGTTTGGTATTGACGGGATTCGACATAAGGCGGGCTTCGGAGGGCAGATTAGAATAGACGTTCGACGGCATTGTAGCCCCAATTGCCCACGCAATTCCTTCAATACGGGTACAACTGCCGCGACTGAAACAGCGTGAAAGCGCGTTGCCCGTTGCACCGCTCGCCCGTTGCTTGCGACCGGGCATTACGCTCGAATCTCCTGACCTGCGCTATTTCTCCACTCGTTCTCCGCTCATCGCCCGCCATCATGCTTTCCGAGTTTTCGCTGATCGACCGCTTCTTCGCCCGCCGCGCCGCCCAAGCGCGGCCCTCCACTACCGAAGGCGGCACGCTCGGCATCGGCGACGACTGCGCGTTGCTGGCACCGCCTGCCGGCGAAATGCTGGCGATCTCGACGGACATGCTGGTGGAAGGCCGTCACTTCTTCGCCGATATCGATCCCGAAGCGCTCGGTCACAAGGCGCTCGCGGTCAACCTGTCGGACCTCGCGGCGATGGGCGCGCAGCCGCAGGCATTCACGCTCGCCTTCGCGCTGCCGCAGGCCGACGAAGCGTGGCTATCCGGATTCAGCGAAGGCCTGTTCGCGCTGGCCGAGCGCTACGGCTGCGAGCTGATCGGCGGCGATACGACCGGCGGGCCGCTCAATCTGTGCATTACCGTGTTCGGCAGCGTGCCGCCGCAAACAGCATTGCGCCGCGATGCCGCGCAACCCGGTGACGACATCTGGATTTCCGGCACGCTCGGCGACGCGCGCGCCGGCCTCGGCGTGCAGCGGGGCGAATGGTCCGCCGATCCGAACGACGCCGCGACGTTCCGCCAGGCACTCGAACGCCCCGAGCCGCGCATTGCGCTCGGCCTCGCGCTGCGCGGCATCGCACACGCGGCGCTCGACCTGTCGGACGGACTCGCCGGCGATCTGCTGCATATCCTGGAGCGCTCGTCGGTGAGTGCAAGCGTCGACGTCGACGCGGTGCCGCGCTCGGCCGCGTTGCGCCGACTGCCACCCGACGTCCAGCAGCGCTGCACGCTAGCCGGTGGCGACGACTACGAGCTGTGCTTCACCGCGCCCGCTGCCGCGCGCGCCGCGGTCGAGGCCGCCGCGCACAAGGCCGCTGTGCCGGTCACTCGCATCGGTACAATAAGCGCACTGGAGGCGGCCACCGACCGCCCGGCCATCGCGTGGCGCAACGCCGCCGGCGCGCCGCTCACTCTGACGCTGCAAGGTTTCGATCACTTTCATGCAGAATGACCCCCCGCTCGGCCCCGCCGACGACTTCCTCGGCAGCGAGCCGCCGCAAGCACCAGAACCGCGCGCGCCGAAGCCCGCTCAGCCACGCCGCGCGACCGCGCGCTTCATGCTGTCGCATCCAGTCCACATCCTGTCGCTCGGCTTCGGCAGCGGGCTGTCGCCCGTCGCGCCGGGGACGATCGGCACGCTGTTCGGATGGGCGTCCTTCGCGGTACTGAGCCGCTATCTGACCGTTATCGAATGGGGCGTGCTGATCGGCGTCGGCTTTCTCGCCGGCATCGCGCTGTGCGGCTTTACCGCGAAGCGGCTTGGCGTCGAGGATCCGTCGGCGGTAGTGTGGGATGAAATCGTCGCGTTCTGGCTCGTGCTGCTGATGGTCACGCCTGCCACGCTCGCCGCTCAGGTTTGGGCATTCGTGATCTTCCGCTTCTTCGACATGGTGAAGCCGCCGCCGATCGGCTACTTCGACCGTCGGCTGAAAGGCGGCTTTGGCATCATGTTCGACGACCTGATCGCCGCGTTCTTTACGTTGCTCGTGATTGCACTGTGGCGGATGTCGGTTTGAGCGCTGCCCGAATGCTACCTGAGCACCGTTCGGCTCTTCTGGTCGCCACCCGGCCCCTGCCGTTCGCCGCGCCTCACGGCCGGCTTCGTTTTCCGGATTGACTGACGCCATGCCTACCGATTCCGTCGTTCACCAGCTTGCGATCCGCGTGAGCAACCGTCTGCGCGACGAGCGCCTGATGCTCGTGACCGCCGAGTCCTGCACGGGCGGCATGGTCGCGACCGCGATCACCGACATCTCCGGCAGCAGCGGCTGGTTCGAACGCGGCTTCGTCACGTATTCGAACCAGGCGAAGAGCGAAATGATCGGCGTGCCGGCCGACCTGATCGAAAAGCACGGCGCGGTCAGCGAACCGGTCGCCCGGGCGATGGCTGAAGGCGCGCTGCGCAACAGCCGCGCGCAGGTGTCGCTGTCGATCACGGGCGTCGCTGGGCCCGGTGGCGGCACCGAAACCAAGCCGGTCGGCATGGTGTCGTTCGGCTGGACCAATCGGCTGCATACGTCGGTGGAAACGAAGATTTTCAAGGGCGATCGCGAGCAGATCCGCGTGCAGGCCGCGGCGCACGCGCTGCGCGGCCTGCTGGCGCTACTCGACGAACGCGAGCATTGAGCGGCGTCTAACTGTCACTGAGGAGGCGGACAATGCCGGATTCGCGCGCGATCGCAGATGAACTGATCCGCCGCTTCGACCTGAAGCCCCATCCCGAAGGCGGCTTTTTCGCGGAGACCTATCGCTCCGCCGCGCGCGTGCTGCGCGCCGGCGACGCAAGCGAGACTGAGAACACCCGTGCGGCATCGACCGCGATCTATTACATGCTGTGCGACGGCGCGCATTCGGCGTGGCATCGGATCCGATCCGACGAAGTCTGGCATTTCTACGCCGGCGAGCCGCTGCTGGTCCATGTGCTCGATGAAGGCGAGGCCGACGGTGCGCTCGTCACGCACCGGCTCGGCAATCCGCTCACGCATCCCGATATGGTGTATCAGGCCGTCGTGCCCGCCGGTATGTGGTTCGCGGCCGAGTGCGCCGATCCGGCGTCGTTCGCGCTGGTCGGCTGCACGGTCGCGCCGGGTTTCGAATTCAGCGAGTTCGAACTCGCGGAGGTCGATGCGCTGAAGGCGCGGCATCCGCGCCATGCGGAGTTGATCGGGCGACTGGGACCGGCGCGCTGACGCGCCGCTCCTCGATTCAACGAAACGCGTTGATCCGGTCGCGGGTGTCCTTCGCTGCCTGCGCGGCCGCTTGCGCGAAGTCGTCGCCCTTGCCCGCGTAGATGATCGCGCGCGAAGAGTTGATCAGCATGCCGGTGCCGTTCGCGGTACGTCCGGCGCTCACGGTGGCCTGCACGTCGCCGCCTTGCGCACCAATGCCCGGAATCAGCAGCGGCATGTCGCCGACGATCCCGCGCACCACTTCGATTTCCTTCGGAAACGTCGCGCCGACCACGAGCCCCAGTTGGCCGCTCGCATTCCACTTCTGCGCGGCCAGTTGCGCGACGACCTGGTACAGCGGCCGGCCGCCCGTCTCGAGAAACTGCAAGTCCGAGCCGCCCGCGTTCGACGTGCGGCACAGCACGATCACGCCCTTGCCCGCGTGCTCGAGATACGGCTCGATCGAATCGAAACCCATGTACGGATTGACCGTCACCGCGTCGGCCTGGTAGCGCTCGAACGCCTCGCGCGCGTACTGCTCGGCGGTGCTGCCGATATCGCCGCGCTTGGCGTCGAGAATCACCGGCAGGCCCGGATGGTTCGCGTGAATGTGAGCGATCAGCTGCTCGAGCTGGTCTTCCGCGCGATGCGCGGCGAAGTAAGCGATCTGCGGCTTGAACGACGACGCATACGACGCGGTTGCATCGACGATCGTGCGGCAGAACTCGAAGATCGCGTCGGCGCGGCCCGCGAGCGCGCCCGGAAATTTGCTGGGCTCGGGATCAAGCCCAACGCACAGCAGCGAGTTCGTGCGCTGCCAGGCGTCGTTGAGTGTCTGGATGAAATTGGACATGGTGAGTCTCGCGGCGAGCCGGTAATCGGAGGAGGCGCGTATTTTACCCGTCCGACGATCGCCATCCGTCGATGGCGGTCAGCGCGCGGCCCGCACCTCATTGACTGTGGCTACTGCCTGCGCCGCGCGCCACGTGCACCCGGCATCGAGCGCAGGCCAGTCCGCTCGACCGTGAAGCGGAACGTGCGCGTCAACCGCTCGCCGCGCTTGAGCAGCGTCATGCCGTTTTCGCTCGCGCCGCCGGCCAGGTTCATCGCATTGATCGGATGATCGACCGGCTCGAAGCAGAAGAAGTCTTCCCCGGGCGGTGTGTACAGCACGTAGTAGTCGGTATCGGCGGCGATGTTCAGCGACAGCCGGCGCTTCGGCCACACCACCGCCGCCTGGCCGCTCCAGCCGGTGAACGCGTGATTGACGATCGTCTCCGGCAGCGGATACGCGACGCCGAACTGCCACGCGGGCGGCGCCGGCACGTGACGCACCGGCAGCCAGTCGTCGCCCGACAGCCACAGGCCGCCGGCCGCCGCCGACAGCTCGGTGTCCTCATCGCGCACGAAGAACGGATGCACGCCGAGCCCGAACGGCAGCGTCTCGCGGCCGGTGTTTTCGATTTCGAGCGCGACGATGAGCGTCGGGCCGTCAAGCGTATAGGTTTGCGTCGCGCGGAACGCGTACGGCTTGCCGTCGCTGCGGTCGAGCGCGAGGCGCACGTGCTCGCGGCCCGTGTCGAGCACCTGCCATTGCGCGAGCCAGCCGTCGCCGTGAATCGGCAGCGGTTCATCGGCGCGGTTGCGCGGCACCTCGACGCGCCGCCCGCCCACGCTGAAATGACCGCCGCCGATGCGGTTCGAGTACGGCAACAGCGGATAGCAGGCAAGCTGGTTCGGTTCCGTATCGACACCGACTTCACTGCAGCGCCGGAAGATCGGCGTCAGCGCGCCGTCGTCGCGCCAGTCGAAGCGGGTCACGCCGCCGCCGAGCGTCGGCGCGACATCGAGACGCAATTGCGAGTTGGCGAGCGTGATGCACGCGACATCGCCGGCACTGCCTTCGCCGAGCGCGACCGCCGATGTGCTCGGGCCCGCCAGCACCGGATTGGCCGCCGCGGCAAGTCGCGAGCGTCGCGTTTGAGAGGTTGGGGATGAGGCTGAAACGAGATTCGCAACAGTCATATCTGGCTCCATCGAGAGGCGTGGGACGTTGCCGTCAGGATTGACGGGAGTTGCGGGCGATTTTTTATGAGCAATTCGCCTCGAGTCCGAACTGCATGCTGCCGATTCGTTGCCGGCCGGTCGCGGGCGTATCGCTAGCAGACCGAAACTGCTACATCGACTTCTGCTTCACCTTCAGGATCGCGGCCCCGGCGCGCGGCCGGGGCTGCGTCATTCTGCGCTAGATCGGCGCGCCCTGGAACAGCGGTTCCGCAACACCGCGCCGTGCGAGCGTCGCGACGAACAGGTCGCCCGCGAGCGTATCGGCCGCGCGCGCCGTCGCATCGAGTTCGGCGTAGGCGCTCGTGATGTACAGCGTGTCGAGCGCCTTCTCGCCCTGGGTGCTGCCCGCGGCCTCGCCGAGCGCGGCACCGCCGATCGCGACGCAGCTCGGCTGCGTGGTCGGCACGTCGATGCGCTCGGTTTCCACACCATCGGGACCGTAGCGCACCACGCGCGCGCCGCCCCACTGCGCGTTCCACAGGCCGCCGTCGCTGTCGACGGTCGAGCCGTCGGGGATGCCGTTCGCATCGGTTAGACGCGTGAACACGCGATCGTTCGCGATGCTGCCGTCCGCGCGATAGTCGCACGCGCGGATTTCACGCGTCGGCGAATCGCAGTAGTACATCGTCGCGCCGTCGGGACTGAATGCGATGCTGTTCGAAATTGCCGGCGCTGGCAACGGTAAGCGTTCGAGCGATAGATCGTGATTCAACCGATAAAAGCCGGCGACCCTCTGCCGTTGCCCGCTTTCGTCCTTAGTGCCGAACACGAAGCGCCCTTGCCGATCGCAGCGGCCATCGTTCACGCGCGTGTTCATGCCGGGTTCGACGTCGACGATCCGCTGCGTAGTGCCGGTCTGCAGATCGAAAAACGCGAGATGCGATGCGAGCCCGAGCAGCACGTAGCGCGGGTTTTCGCACAGCGCGAAGGTGGCGAGCCGCTCGGGCATGTCGAACGAATCGCTGCTGCCGTCGGCCGGATCGTAGCGCCACAGCCGCGCGCCCTCGATATCGGTCCAGTAGAAACGGCCGCTGCGGGCGCACCAGGTCGCGCCTTCGCCGAGTTCGCACTGCGCGTCGAGCAGCAGCGTGGCCCGCTGCACGCGCGGGTTGCCGCTCACGCCCAGCCTCCGTCCACGACGATGTCCTGCGCGGTGATCATGCGGCTGTCGTCGGCGGCGAGGAACAGCGCCATGCGCGCGAGGTCGGCCGGCATCAGCTCGGCGTCGATGCACTGGCCTTCCTTGATCTGCCGGCGGCCGTTGTCGTCGAGCCACAGGCGCAGCTGCTTCTCGGTCATCACCCAGCCCGGCACCAGCGTGTTGACGCGGATATTGAAGTGGCCGAGGTCGCGCGCGAGCCCGCGCGTGAGCCCCTGCACCGCCGACTTCGACATCACGTACACCGGATAGCCGCCGTTCTTCAGCATCCAGCTGATCGAGCCGAGGTTGATGATCGAGCCGCTGCGCGCGGCCTTCATGTCCTCCATCACGGCCTGCGCCGCGAAGAACTGGTGGCGGATATTGACGGCGATGCCCGCGTCGAACGACTCGCGCGTGACGTCGGCAATCTGATGGCGCTTGTCGTTCGCCGCGTTGTTGATCAGCACCTGGATCGGACCCAGCGCCGCCTTCACATCGGCGATCGCTTTTTGCAGCGCGTCGACATCGGTCAGGTCGCAGGGGAGAAACAGCGGCTTGTGCTTCGAATCGCCGAGCTGGTCGGCGAGGGCTTCGCCGGCGCTCGCGTCGATATCGAAGAACGCGACGCGCGCGCCCTGCGCCGCGAAGTGCTCGACGAACGATGCGCCGATGCCGGTCGCGCCGCCCGTGATCAGCACCGTACGGTCGACGAGGCTCGGATAGCGCGCGTACGCGGTGTCAGCGAGACTGACGTTTGCATTGGCCGGAGACGACATCGTTCGATTCCTTTATGAGCTTGGGATGGGGTGAAAGCGACTCAGTCGCGCGAGCCGCGGTTCTTCAACTGGTCGAGCAACACGGCCGCGAGCAGGATCGCGCCGCGCACCAGGTACTGGTAGAACGCGTCGATGTTCAACAGGTTCATCACGTTCTCGACCGTGCCCATGATCAGCACGCCGATCACGACGCCCGAGATCGTCGCGCGGCCGCCCAGCAGCGACACGCCGCCGAGCACGCACGCGGAGATCACGTTCAGCTCGAAGCCTTCGGCGGCATTCGGCTGACCCGACGTGATACGCGACGCGAGAATCACGCCGGCGAGCGCGGTGACGGCGCCCTGGATCAGGAAGATGTAGACGCGCGTGCGCTCGACGTTGATACCGGCGAGCCGCGACGCTTCCGGATTACCGCCGATCGCGAGCGTATTGCGGCCGTACACGGTCTGGTTCAGCATCACGCCGAACACGATGAAGCAGATCAGCGTGACCCAGATCGGCAGCGACACGCCGAAGAACGTCAGGCCGCCCAATGCGATGAAGGTATCCGACGACACGCCGACCGCCTGACCATGCGACACGATGAAACCGAGGCCGCGGACGATTTCCATCGTCGCGAGCGTGGTAATCAGCGCGTTGATGCGCAGATAAGCGATCACCGCGCCGTTGACGAAACCGATCACCGCGCCCGCCGCGACCGCCGCGATGATCGCGATGACCGTGCTGTTGGTCGCGTTGAGCACCATCGCGCACAGCACGCCGGCGAATGCGACGGTCGAGCCGACCGACAGGTCGAAGTCGCGCGACGCGAGGCAGAACATCATCGTGCACGCGACCATGCCGATCTGCGAGATCGACAGAGCGAGGCCGAGCATGTTCTCGATCGAGAAGAAATGATCGACGGTCAGCGACATCGTGACGAACATCACGATGAAAATCACGATCAGGCTGTACTCGGTGATCTGCTGCCACCACTTGGCCTTGTCGCTGGTCTGCGGAATCAGCGCGTCGGCCGCGCTCTTGGCGGCCTGCTGCGCGAGGTTTTCTCTGGCTTGCATGTTCAATACTCCTCCCCGTTCCCCACGGGTTGCGGACTCTCGTCCGGATAAGGTTCAGGCCGCGCGCGAGCCGCTCTGGTTGGCTGCGTTGGCGTTCGTGTTCGAGTCACCAGGTAGCGCGGTCGAGCTTTGCGGCAGCGCGAGGCTCAGCACCGACTGCTCGGTCGCATCCTTGCGCGCGAGCTCGCCGGAAATGCGGCCCTGGCGCATCACGACGATCCGGTCGGACACGCCGAGCACTTCGGGCAATTCCGACGAAATCATCACGATCGCGCAGCCGCGCTCCGCGAGCTGATAGATCACGTTATAGATCTCGTGCTTCGCGCCGACGTCGATGCCGCGCGTCGGTTCGTCGAGAATCACGACCTTCAGATCTGGCTCGGCGAGCCAGCGCGACAGAATCGCCTTCTGCTGGTTGCCGCCCGACAGGAAGCGGATCTTCTGCCGGCGATGCGGCGTCTTGATCTTCAGCAGCTTGATGAAACGGTCCGCCGTCTGCGCCTCTTTCTTGCGATCGAGAAACACGCCCGCGCGCAGATAGTGACGGCGGCAGCTGATGTTGATGTTCTCCGCGACGCTCGCCATCGCGACGATGCCTTCTTCCTTGCGATCCTCGGGGCACAGCACGATGCCGTGTTTGATCGCCTCGCCCGCGCTGCGCACCTTGATCGGCTTGCCGTCGAGCACGAGTTCGCCGCCCTTGCGATGCTCGGCGCCGTACACCAGATGCATCAGCTCGCTGCGGCCCGCGCCGACGAGTCCGAAGAAGCCGACGATTTCGCCGCGCCGCACCTCGAAGCTGGCCGGCTGCGCGAGCGGATGACCTTCGATCGCCTTCGCCGCGAAGCGCACTTCGCCGAGCGGCCGCGCCGTATAGCTATAGATGTCCGAAATTTCGCGCCCGACCATCTCGCTCACGATCGTGTCGCGCGATACGCCTTCGAGCGTCGGATGCGACGCGACCTTGCGGCCGTCGCGGAAGATCGTGCACGCGTCGCACAGCTCGTAGATCTCGTCCATCCGATGCGAGATGTAGATCATCGCGCGGTTGTCGGCGCGCAGATCGCGCACCAGCTTGAACAGCACCTCGGTCTCGCGATGCGACAGCGAACTGGTCGGCTCGTCGAGCGCGATCACGCGCGCATTGCGCATCAGCGCCTTGCAGATTTCGACCATCTGCCGCTGCGCGATCGACAGCTTGCGCAGTTTCGCGTTCGGATCGAGCGCGACGCCCATCGCTTCGAGCCGCTCGCGCACGAAGCGCTTCGCCTCGCGCTTGTCGACCCAGCCGAGCGCATTGGGCAGCTGGCCGAGCAGCAGATTTTCCGCGACCGTGAGGTCGGGCACGTACTGCAGTTCCTGGTGAATCACCGCGATGCCGGCACCGATCGACGCGGCCGCGCTCGGAAAGCGCACCTCCTTGCCGTCGATCATCATGCGGCCCGAATCGGGCTGATACTCGCCGCCGAGAATTTTCAGCAGCGTCGATTTTCCCGCGCCGTTTTCGCCCATCAGGCCGTGCACCTGGCCGACGTTGACGTCGAAGGACACACCGTCGAGCGCACGCACGCCTGGAAAAACCTTGCCGATATTGTCAAAACGTAGCGTCGCTGACACTTCGCCTCCTCATCCCTCATGTAGACCGTACGCGCGCCGCCCTCCGCAACAGGCGGAGAAAGCGGCGCGCCGGCGGTGTACTTCATGTCACCGCAAGACCCGCGATTACTTCGACGCGAGGCCCATCTTCTCGCGCACTTCGCCGACGTTGTCGCGCGTCGCCAGCATGCCGGTCGTCAGCGTGAGCAGCGGCGGCTCCTTGCCCTGGGTGATCCACGAGTACATCAGTTCCGAGGTTTCCTCGCCGTGGCGCTTCGGGCTGATGATCACGGTGCCGAAGAAGCCCGTCGGCTGCGGCTTCTTGAACTCGTTCAGCGCGGATTCCGAACCGCCGATGCCGATACCGATCATGTTGTCGGCCTTGAAGCCACGGCCTTCCGCCGCGCGCACCGCGCCGAGCACGCCTTCGTCGTTCAGCGCGTAAGCGACCCAGTGCTTGAACTGCGGGTTCTTGGTCAGCGCGATGTTGGCGGCATTGAAAGCGTTTTCCGTGTCGGTCTTCGCTTGCGGCGCGGTGATCACGTTCGCTTTCGGGAAGCCCGCGGCGACCAGCGCGTCGGTCGCGCCGGTGGTGCGGTCATGCGCGGTCGGCAGCTGTTCATAGGTCACGTCGATCGCGCCGACGTCCTTCATGTCCCAGCCGCGCTTCTTGATTTCAGCCGCGATGCCGTCGCCGACCTGCTTGCCGATGTTATACGCCGAGATGCCCATGTGCGGCACCGCTTCGATCGGCTTGCCCGCGCCGTCGACGAGGCGGTCGTCGACCGTCATCATCTTCAAGCCGTCGGCTTTCGCCTTCGCGACGATGCCCGGCCCGAGCTTGACGTCGGGCGTGCAGATCACGAAGCCCTGCGCCTTCTGCGCGGCGAGGTTATCGATTGCGCTCATCACCTTCTCGCCCGACGGCGCGCCGATCTTCACGAGCGTGAAGCCCTTCTCCTTGGCGGCGATCTCGGCGAACTTCCATTCGTCCTGGAACCACGGCTCTTCCGGCTGCTTCACGAGGAAGCCGATCTTGACCGTATCGGCAGCCTGTACGACCGGCGCGTTGAAGAGCACACCCGTCGCCGCCGCTGCCAGCGTGAGGAAAATTCTGCGTTTCATGATGCGTGTCTCCTGACTAATTGATAACGAGAAGGTAATCGGCCGCGTCTTCTAATACCGGTCCTGACACACGCGGCCAGCGCGTCGTCCGGTGTTCTGTGCGTCTCTTCGCGATGCGAATTCAGTCGTGATACAGCGCCGAGCGGCCGCCATCGACGGTGATGCAGCTCGCGTTGATGAACGGCGCCTCGTCCGATGCGAGGAACACCGCGGTCATCGCCACTTCCTCCGGGCGCCCGATGCGCTTCATCGGCTGCAGATCGAGCGTCGCCTGCTGCGCGGCGGCCGGATCGGGCTGCTCGTTCCACCAGTCGTGCGTCAGCTGCGTCTCGATGTAGCCCGGTGCGATCGCGTTCACGCGCACGTTGCACGGCGCGTACTCGATGCCGAGCGCGCGCGTGAGGCCGATCACGCCATGCTTCGCGACCGGATACGGGAAGCAGCCCGGAATGATCTTGAACGCGTGGGTCGACGCGATATTCACGATGCTGCCCGCGCCGCGTTCGACCATCCCCGGCAGCACCGCGCGACAGCCATTCCACACGCCGTCGAGATCGACCGCGAAGCAGCGCCGCCAGTCGGCGTCCGTCATCGTCAGCGGATCGCAAAACACGTTGATGCCCGCGTTGTTGACGAGGATGTCGAGCGCACCGAACGCGCGCTCGCCTTCGCTCACCGCATGCCGCAGCGACGCGGGTTGGGTCACGTCGGTCTGCACCGCGAGCACGCGCGCGCCTGCGCCGACTTCCGCCTCGATCCGCGCCGCCGTGCGCTGCGCCGTGTCGAGATCGAGTTCCGCCAGCACGACCGCCGCGCCCTCGCGCGCGAATGCGAGCGCGATCGCCGCGCCGATGCCGCGCCCGGCGCCGGTCACTAGAGCGGCTTTGCCGGCGAGCCGGTTCATTTCTTCGCTCCTGCGCGAGCGATCCGCAGACCGTTGATGAACGCCTTCGCATGCGACGCGGTCACCGCCGCGCTCTGGCCCGGCTTGTAGAGCGCCGAGCCGAGGCCGAAACCGTTGGCGCCGGCGCTCAGGAACGGCCCCATGTTGTCCGGGTTGATGCCCCCGACCGGCACGAGCGGCACCTGCGCGGCGATCACCGCGCGCCATGCCTTGACGACCTGGCAGCCGAGTTGCTCGGCGGGGAACATCTTCAGCACGTCCGCGCCGTTCTTCAGCGCGATGAACGCTTCGGTCGGCGTCGCGACGCCGGGCGCGCAGGCGAGGCCGCGCGCCTTCGCGGCGATCACGACATCCGGATCGCTGTGCGGCATCACGATGAGTTCGCCGCCCGCCGACTTCACGTCGTCGACGTACAGCGGATGCAGCACCGTGCCCGCGCCGACGATCGCGTCGGCCGGCAGCACCTTGCGGATCGCGGAGATGCTGTCGAACGGCTGCGGCGAATTGAGCGGTACTTCGACGATGCGAAAACCCGCTTCGTACAGCGCTTGACCGTGATCGGCCGCGTCGGCGGGCGTGACGCCACGCATGATCGCGATCAGCGGACAGACTTCGAACGCGGCGATCAGACCCGCGTGCGGCATGTAGGGTCCGGGCAGATTGATATGTGGTTGCATGTCGGTTCCTTGTTTCGTGAGCGTCGTAAAGGCTCTGCCGCCGGTCAGCCCGCTCGCGCCGCCTGCGCGGACGGCTGCACGAGCCCCGCTGCTACCGCAACGCGCCACAGGCCGCGTTCGGTCGCGTGTCTGACCGGTTCCGCGCGCAGACAGCCGAATTGCGCGAGCGCGAGGCGGTAGCGCTCGCATAGCGCGTCGTTGCCGATCAGCCGCAGACTCTGCTGCGCGAGCGAGCTGCCTTGCTGAGCGAGCACCGCTTCGAGGCCGGCGAGTTCGTGTCCGATCAGCAGGCCCGACAGATAGTCGGGCTGAGCGTCGCTCGACAGCGCGCCGGTCAAGCCGAGCGTGCGCGTGCTGAACACGGTCGCGAGCACGCCCGCCTGACCTTTCTCGCGCGCGATGTTCACACCGCGCAAAAATGCTTCGGTATCCGGCCGATCGGGCGTGACCATCGTACGGCCGAGAATCGTGTGCTCGCGCAGCGCGGCGAATACCTCGCCAGTCATGAAGGTGTGAAAACGCTCGATGCGCTCCGCCTGCACGACCGCCCATTTCGCGTGCGTGCCGGGCAGGCCGATCAGTGAGCGAGCGTTGCTGTCGACGGCGCTCGTGCCTTGCGCGCCGTTCGCATCCGCGCTGAGCGCGCCGAAAATCTGCGTCTCCTCGCCGCGCATCACGTTCGGCAATTCGCCGCGTTGCAGCACGCCCGGCACGATATGCAGCGTCGCGCCGCGCGCGGTCTGCACCCGGACGATGCCGGCCACCAGCGCATCGGCGTTCGCGGGCGTCTCGACATACGGCGCTTCGAGCCAGCCCTGCGCGCTGCCCACCATCCCCGCCGCGATCACCGGCACGCCGCGCCCATGCTCGAGCCACGCGCCGCAGGCGTCGTCGAACGCCGCGTCGAAGCCGCCCTCGGCCGCGCTGCGCGGCAGATTCATAATGCCGGCCGACGATGCGCGCGTCGCCAGCACGCGACCGTGCACGTCGAACAGATACGCGCGCAGCGACGTCGTGCCCCAGTCGAGCGCGATCAGCGCGGCATGCGTGAAATCGACGGCGGCGGTATCCGTGCCATCGGTCGCGTCCGGCTGCACGCCCGATGTGGGCCCGGCGGGCGCCTGGTGGTTCGCCAGCGTGGCGGTGCCCGCTTGTTTCATCGCTTGATCCTGCGCGTGGCCGGTTGCGGTGCGCGCCAACCGAGTTCTTCCGAAATCGCGCGCGCCTCGCGCTGCACGACCGGAATCAGTTCGTCCATCCGTTCGAGCGGCATATACGGAATCGTGCTCGCCACCGACAACGCCGCGACGATCGCGCCCGACGCATCGCGCACCGGCGCCGCGACGCAACGGATCGACGCTTCGTTCTCTTCGAGATCGAACGTGTAGCCGCCGGCCGCGTAGTTCGTCATGCGCTGCAGGAAGGTCGGCGCGTCGGGGCGGTTGTCGGGCTTGAAGCTGACGCCCGCGAGCGCGCGGCGCGACGCCTCGAACAGCGACTGCCATGCGTCCGGCGCGAGGTCGAGCATCATCGCCTTGCCGATGCCGGTCGACGCGAGCGGCATCCGATGGCCGACCCGCGAGCGCATTTCGAGGCCGCGCGTGCCGGGGATCTTGTCGATGTACAGCACGTCGTCGCCGTCGCGCACGCCGAGGTGGATCGTGTCGAGCGTCTGCTCGGCCAGCGACTGCAGGTGCGGACGCGCGACGGCCGTCAGCGGCATCTGTTCGAGCGCGATGGTGCCGAGCTCGATCAGCTTCGGCCCGAGCAGATAGCCGCCCTGCACCTGGCGCAGATAGCGCGCCTGCACGAGGCTGCTGACCAGTCGATGCGTGGTGCTGCGGGTGGTGCCGAGCGCGGCGCCGAAGCTGCGCAGATCGCGCACGCCGGCCGCCGCCGCCTCGAGAATCGCGAGGCCGCGCAACAGTGTCTGTGTGCCGGCCTGCTGCGGCGTGATTTCCAGCAGCGTGACCGGCAGCCCGAGTCCGTCGACGGTCGCCGCGCGCTGCACCGGGCGCGACGCCCTTGCGGTTGCGGACGCACTGGCGGCGACATTGGCGGTGACGGCTGAAGCCTCGCGCGGCGCGGGATTCGCGGCGCGGTCCGGCGCGCCGTTCGACCCCGGCGCCGCCTCGGTCGGGCTAGCCCCGTGAGTAGGCATCGCTTTGTTCATGGCGATTCGCTTTCGGATGGTTTCTGCGCTTAGCGCGCGGGGCCGGAGAACAGGGCGGGAACGCGTGCGGCGCCGCGCTCGCGCGGCTGCTGTGGTTGGCTGCCAGACATGTTGGCCTCGTCTCCGGTTTTTTTGTGTCGCGGTTCGCTGTTTCAGCGCGCTGGAGCGCCTACTTGCGATGCATGTTGGCTTGGATTGTAGGGCGACTTTTGAGAATCACCAATATGTGAATGTTGAGTCCAGATAGTGAGATTTTAGTTGGCAATCAGCTGTTTAGCGGAACGCAGCGCCTCCGCGAAAAGACGCAAAAAAGCCCGCGCGAGGCGGGCTTCGGAACTGAAAACCAGGGGATCGACAGCCCTTTTCAATCCGGCAATTCGGCCGCGCCCATCCGCCGCGCGATGACTCGCGCGCGTTGCGTGAGATACGCCGAATTCCTGTGTTCATCGAAATACTTGGGGCGCGGCAGCATCACCGCGAGCCGCGCCGACTGCGCGGCCGTGAGCTTGCTCGCCGAGGTCTTGAAGTAGTACTGCGCGGCCGCCTCGGCGCCGTACACGCCGTTGCCCCATTCGACCGAGTTCAGATAGATCTCGAAGATGCGCTGCTTGTCCATCAGCGTTTCGAGCATCCACGTGATGATCAGCTCCTGGCCCTTGCGGATATAGCTTTTCTCGCGCGACAGGAACAGGTTGCGCGCAAGCTGCTGCGAGATCGTCGAGCCGCCGCGCACGATCCGGCCTTGCGCCTTGTTGCGCTCCCATGCCTGCAGCATCGCGTCGGTTTCGTAGCCTTTGTTGTTGACGAAGTTCGCGTCTTCGGACGCGATGATCGCGCGCTTCAGGTTGCGCGAAATCTGCTCGTACGGCACCCACGTGCGCTGCACCGACAGATCCGGCCGGTCCTGCGACAGACGCCACGCGTCCGATCGCATGAACGCGGTCGAGCGCGGATTGACGACGTTCCAGATCGCGATCTGCGCGAAGTAGTACGCCTGCGTCGCGAGCCAGGCGATGACCACGACCGCGATCAGCCAGGCGAGCCAGCGCAGCGGGCCGGCCTGGCCGCGCGAACCGTTGGCGCGCCGCGTCGCTGTCATGGTGCGTGCTATCCGCGCGCTGACGTTATGCGGGCGACGGCGCCGTCAGCAGCGCGCGCAACTCGGCGAGCACCGGCGCGCCGTCGGGGCGCACACCGCGCCACACATAGAACGATTCGGCGGCCTGCTCGACCAGCATGCCGAGGCCATCGGCGCCGCGCGCGCCGAGCTTCGCCGCGTGCTGCATGAAGACGGTCGGATGCGCGCTGTACATCATGTCGTAAGCGAGCGTGCCGTTGCCGAACGCGCGGTCGTCGCACTCGGGCAGCGACGCATCGAGGCTGCCTGCGGTCGCGTTGACGATCACGTCGTACTGCCCCGCTTCGATCGCCCGGGCGCTGCCGCCGCTCAGACGGCAGTGCGCGTCGCCGGCAGCCTGAGCGAACTGGTCGACCAGCGCCTCGGCCTTCTGTGCCGTGCGGTTGACGATAGTCAGCGTATGCGGCGCGCGGTCGAGCATCGGCAGCACCACACCGCGCGCGGCCCCGCCCGCGCCGAGCAGCAGGATGCGCGCGCCTTTCAGCGACACACCGAGATTCACCTCGATGTCGCGCACGAGGCCGAAGCCATCCGTGTTGTCGCCGTAGATGCCGTCGGCGTCGACCCTCAGCGTGTTTACCGCGCCGGCCGCCGCGGCGCGAGGCGACAGCGTGTTCGCGAACGCATGCGCGTCGAGCTTGAACGGCACCGTCACGTTCAGGCCGCGCCCGCCCGCTTCGATGAACGCGCGCACGTGCGGCACGAACGCGTCGACCGGCGCGAGCAGAGCGCCGTACTCGACCGGCTCGCCGGTTTGCGCGGCGAAGCGGCCGTGGATGAACGGCGACTTGCTATGTCCGACCGGATTGCCGATGACCGCGTAGCGGTCGCGCGTTGGGTTGCCGCTCATCGTCCCGGCTCCGTGATGTGTTGGTCGTTGTCGGCGGTGTTCGATGCGGCGTTGCCGTTGCCGTTGCCGCTTGCCGCGGATTCGTCGGCGCCGGGGTTGTCGTTCGGATTGCCGCCGTCGGCTTCGGCTTGCGCCTCCGCTTCGCTTTCGGCGCTGTCGTCCGCTGCGTCGAGCAACTCTTCGTCGCCCTCGTCCTCGCCTTCTTCGGCTTCGGCGCCGCTCGTTACAGTCGGCGCATCGAGCACGTGCAACAGACGCACCGACGCTTCGATCGTCAGTTCATCGATCGACATCACTTCCAGCTGCAAACGCGTGCCGCGCGCATGCACGCCGAGACCCGGCACGTGCAGCAGGAGCGGAATTTCCTCGAGACGCACGAGATCGCCCTTCACGACCGACGCGACCACCTGCTTGCGGTTTTCCTGCGTGAGCCAGCGCAGACACCAGAAGTACTCCATGCGGCGCTGGTAGTCGGCGTACGCGGTGTAGGTGTCGTCGAAGCCCTGCACGACCGCGAACAGATCGGCGTCCTTCGGCTTGAACGGCGCGGCGAGCTTCGCGGTCACGCCATGCTGCACGCACGCGATCAGCTGCCACTGGTTCACGAGGTCGACGTAGCGGCGCAGCGGCGACGTGCTCCACGCGTATTGCGAGACCCCGAGCCCTTCGTGCGGCGCCGCGTTGGTCTGCATGCGCGTGCGCTTCGGGCCGCTTGGCGCGCCGAACGCGCGCTGCGTGCGATAGATGCCCGGCACGCCGTGATCATGCAGGAACGCGCCCCACGACGAGTTCGCGAGAATCGCCAGCTCGGCGACGATCGTGTCGAGCGGCGAGCCGCGCCGGCGCGGCGTGATCGTGATGTGCTCGCCGTCGACGTAGAAATTGAAGTCGGTATTGCGCTGCACTTCACGGCGCAGGCCGTAGCCGGCGCGCGCGGTCTGGCGCTTTTCGAACAGTGCTTGCGCGAACGGCCACAGCACGGCGATATCGTCCTTGTGCGGATACTCGCCGGTGCCCTCGGCGAGCGCCTGCTCGGTGACGACTTCGTCGAGCGTGTTGTGACGCAGGTTGTTCTTCACGAACACGCGCTCGGCGCGCGTTTCGCTCGCGACGATCTCCTGCGTCTCGCGATTGACGATCACATACAGCGACAGCGCCGGCCGATATCCGCCCTCGGCGAGCGTGAAGGTGTCGACGACGCTGTCGGGCAGCATCGTGATCTTGTCGCCGGGCATGTAGACCGTCGACAAACGAGCACGCGCGATCGCATCGACGTCGTCGCCGCGCTGAATGCCGAGCGCCGGCGCGGCGATGTGCACGCCGATCCGCACGCGGCCGTCGGCCAGATGCTCGACCGAGAATGCGTCGTCGATTTCGGTCGTGGTGATGTCGTCGATCGAGAACGCTTCGACGTCGGCCTGCGGCAGATCGTCGGGCACGTTCGCGGCCGCAACGGTCGGGAAGCCGGTGCCGTGCGGAAAGTACTCGGACAGGAATTTCGCTTCGTGCAGCGCGCGCGGCGACGCTATCGCGCCGCATTCGAGCATCAGCCGCGCCTGCGAGATGCCGCGCGCGGCCGCGGCGCCCTCGAGCGCCTTGTACTCGATCGTGTTCTTGTCGGGCTTAGTCAGGAGCGCGAGGCCCTTGCCGCCCGCGAACGTTTCCGGCAGACGGCCTGCCTTCAGTTCTTCCTCGTACTGCGCCTGCACGAGCGCCTGCTGGCGCTTGCGCTCGAGGCCCGCGAGCGCCATCTTCAGCTGCTCTTGCGGCGCGCGCTGGTACATGCCGCGGCCCTTGCGGCGGAAGTACACCGGCGAGCCGTGCATGCGCAGCACCAGCGCCGCTCGCTCGATCGCGCCGAAGCTCGCGCCGAAGTACTCGGCGCCCAGCGTCGCGAACGGGAATTCATCGTCCGGCGCGCATTCCCACAGGAAGTCCAGATCGATCTCCTGCGCCAACGTGTCGGCCTGCTGCATCAGTTCGGCCGCGGTGGGCTTTTCGAACTCGATCAGCACGTCTTTCGCGCGCACCTTCGCGCGCCGGCCGCCCGGCAACTCGACCTGAAACGCGTCACCCTGACGCGACAGCACGCTGCCGGCCTTGAAACTGCCCGATTCCTCGAAGAAAACGTTCACTCAATACTCTCGTTCTGACTTGCATCTGCCGGCGCGCCCGACGCCCTGTGGCGATCGATCACTGCATGAGCGGCACGGCAACCTGTTCGTGATAGTGAATCCGCGGCGCGCACTGCGCGTGCCAGCGGGTTGAATCTTGCGACCAGCGGTGGCGGTCGGTGTGTCTTTCCGGCCGATGTCCTTGCGGGGATCGGTGCCGCCGCCCTTGCGCGCCGTCAGGCCGCCGCGCGTGGCGCCGGCGGCTCGACGTGTTCGCCGTCGCAGAAGGCCAGCACGTCGTCGAGATACTGCGCGAACTCGCTGATCGCGTGGTCGCTGCCTTCGATCAGCGTGGTGCGCGCGCCCGGATAGTGCGCGAGCATTTCGCGATAGTCGAGCACTTCGTCGCCGGTGGCTGCCATCAAATAATAGCGTTCGGGCCGCGTGATCGACGCCACGCCGAGCGCGCGCAATTCATCCAGATGATGCGGCTCGACGACGATGCTGCCGCCGCCATGCCACAACGGCTGCTCGCCGAGATACGCGCTCAGGTCGCGCTGCGGCACGACCGCCGGATTCAGCAGCACGGCCGACCAGCCGTGCTTCTCGGCCAGATGGGTGGCGAAGTAGCCGCCGAGCGAACTGCCGATCACCGTCACCTGCCGTGCATCGCCGTTCGCACGTGCGGCGGCGACCAGCGATTCGGCAAGCGCCACGGTTTCGAACGGCGACACCGGCAGCATCGGGCAACACCACTCGTCGGCGCGGCCGAGTTCTGCCAGACGCGTCGCGAGCAGACGCGCCTTGAACGAATTCGGCGACGAACGGAAACCGTGCAGGTAGAGAATCACGACGCGCCTCGCGTCGAAAGACCGTCGAGCAGCTTCTGATGTACGCCGCCGAAGCCGCCATTGCTCATCACCAGAATCTGGTCGCCGGGACGCGCGGCGTGGACTACCGCCTTCACGAGCGCGTCGAGGTTGTCGAAGGCCTGCGCCTTGCCGTCGAGCGGCGCGAGCGCTTCGCCGAGGTTCCAGCCGAGCGCGTCGCGCCCGCTCGGCGCACCGTAGCCGAACACGAGGTCGGCGTCCGCGAGGCTTGCCGGCAGTTGCGCTTTCATCACGCCGAGCTTCATCGTGTTCGAGCGCGGTTCGAGCACCGCGAGAATTCGCGTGTTGTCGCGGCCGACCCGCGCACGCAGCCCGGCCACCGTCGTCTCGATCGCGGTGGGGTGATGCGCGAAGTCGTCATATACGGTCACGCCGTCGACGCTGCCGCGCACTTCCATGCGGCGCTTCACGTTGCGGAAGCTCGACAGCGATTTCGCGGCCTGCGCGGGCGGCACGCCGACGTGGCGCGCGGCGGCGATCGCGGCGAGCGCGTTCATGCGGTTATGTTCGCCCTGCACCTGCCAGTCGACCACGCCGACGCGCTCGCCGCTGTGATAGACGGCAAAGCGTTCGTCGACGGGCACGCCCTGCTCCGCCGGCTGGATCTCCCAGCCACCCTGCACCCCGAAGCGCTCGACCTCGCTCCAGCAGCCGCGCGTCAGCACGCGCTCGAGCGCGTCCTCGCGGCCGTTCGTGACGACGCGGCCAAGGCGCGGCACTGTACGGATCAAATGGTGGAACTGCGTTTCGATCGCGGCGAGATCAGGGAAGATGTCGGCGTGATCGAATTCGAGATTGTTCAGCACCGCCGTTTTCGGGCGGTAATGGACGAACTTCGAGCGTTTATCGAAGAATGCGGTGTCGTATTCGTCGGCTTCGATCACGAAGAAGCTCGAATCGGTGAGCCGCGCCGACACGCCGAAGTTCAGCGGCACGCCGCCGATCAGAAAGCCCGGATTCAGGCCCGCGTCTTCGAGCAGCCAGGTCAGCATCGAGCTCGTGGTGGTCTTGCCGTGCGTGCCGGCCACGGCCAGCACCCATTTGCCGTTCAGCACGTGCTCGCCGAGCCACTGCGGACCGGACACGTACGGCAGGCCGCGATCCAGAATCGCTTCCATCAGCGGATTGCCGCGCGTGACCACGTTGCCGATCACGAACAGATCCGCGTTCAGGCCGTTCAGCTGTTCCGCGTCGTAGCCCTCGATCAGACGGATGCCTTGCGCCTCGAGCTGCGTGCTCATCGGCGGATAGACGCCGGCGTCGCAGCCGGTCACCGTGTGGCCCGCATTGCGCGCGAGCACCGCGAGTCCGCCCATGAAGGTGCCGCAGATGCCGAGGATGTGGATATGCATAAGCCTGTCGTGCCGTGGGGGCGTTTTTTGCGAGGGATGGGAGGCCGCAGGACGGCCGGAACGACCGTCTGCAAAGGACGCCTATTGTAACCGACACGGCGCGCGCCGCCCCTGCGGGCCACGCCCGGCGCCGCCCCGTCCGGGCCGCCTAGCCGCGTCGCCAGGCCCGATCTAGTATGATGCAGGGATGGTCCGCAAATCACATTTCGATCCGCAACGCGTGCGCGAGGAAATCGCGATCGCGGCTGCGCGCATGATTGCCGAAGACGGTCTGGACTACGCCAGCGCGAAGCGCAAGGCGGCCCGGCAGGTCGTCGGCGAAACCCGTATTGCCGGCGAATGGCTGCCGGACAACGACCAGATCGAAGAAGAAATCCGCGAATATCAATCGCTGTTCCAGGGCGACAGCCAGCCGGCGCTCTTGCGGCGGCTGCGTGTGATCGCGGTCGACTGGATGGAGCGGCTCACGCCGTTCAATCCGTATCTGACGGGCGCGGTACTCGGCGGCACGGCCGGCGAGCATTCGGACGTGCATCTGCAGGTCTTTTGCGACAACCCGAAGGAAGTCGCGATCTACATGCTCAATGCGAACATCCAGTACGACGTGTCGGAAACGCGCCATTTCGCGGGACGTGGCTATGTGGAGACGCTGAGCTTTCTGTGGCGTCCCGCGGACGACCGCAACGCCGAGCCGGTCGGCATCCATGTAGCGCTGTACGAAACCGACGACCTGCGCGGCGCGGTGCGCGCCGACGCACGCGGCCGCACGGCGCGGGCGAACCTGCAGGCGGTACAGGCGCTGCTCGACGGCGACCAGGTGCCATCCTTCACCAATTGATCAGACAGAGCGGAGCACGATGAACACAAGACGTATGCTGGCGGGCGTGGCCGTTGCGCTGCTCGCCGCGGGCGGCGGTGTGCTGGCCAATCACTGGCTCAATCGCGGCGCCGACGTCGCGTACGCGGCGCAGGGTGGGTCACAGCCTGATACCCCCGCGAGTCCCGTCCAGCAGCTGTGGAGTGCGCCGGTCACGAATGTCGACGGCAAGCCGCAGTCGCTGAGCATGCTCAAGGGCCACCCTATCGTCGTCAACTTCTGGGCGTCGTGGTGTGGCCCGTGCGTCGAGGAAATGCCTGAGCTGTCGCAGATCCAGCGCGAATACGCGAAGAAAGGCATCCAGTTCGTCGGTCTCGGCGTCGACTCGGAAAAAAACATCCAGACCTTCCTGCAGAAGGTCAAGGTCGCGTACCCGATCTACGTGACCGGTTTCGGCGGCGCCGACCTCGCGCGCGCGTTCGGCAACAATGCGGGCGGCTTGCCGTTTACCGTCGTGATCGACGCAAAAGGCAACATCCGCTCGACAAAATTGGGCCAGATCGACCCCGCGGCCCTGCGTCAGACGCTCGACACGCTATAAATTTCCCGATTTCTGACCCTGCGCTTGTTGGCGCCCGCTTGCGTGCAGAACGAGCGAAAATGCGCGGATAATCCCCGATTTTGAGTGAAGTTCGGCTCACGGCTGTGCGGCGGCCCGCCCCGGCCGCCCCCGCGTACGCGCGCGAAACTAGACAAGTTTCTCTAATCAGCGCTAAAGTGCGCGCAATTCCACGGAAAAAGAAGCGACCATGACGCGCCTGCTGGTACTGCACGGACCCAACCTCAACCTTCTCGGCACCCGGGAACCCGAGGTCTACGGTCGCGTGACCCTGCCGCAGATCGATCAGGCGCTGGCGGACCGTGCAGCCGATGCGGGCGTCGAACTCGCATCGTTCCAGAGCAATCACGAAGGCGCGCTGGTCGACCGCATTCAGGCGGCCCGCACCGAGCAAACCGATTTCATCCTGATCAATCCCGCCGCGTACACGCACACGAGCGTGGCCATTCGGGACGCACTAGCGGGGGTCGGCATCCCGTTCGTCGAGGTTCATCAGTCGAACGTGCATCGCCGGGAACCGTTCAGGCATCACTCGTATTTCTCCGACCAGGCAGAGGGCGTGATTTGCGGCCTCGGCTGGAAGGGGTATCTGTACGCGCTCGAATTCGCGCTCGACCGGCTCGCCGCCGGCTCGTCGCGCGGCTGAATCCAAACACGTCCAATTTGAGCCGGCTACTGCACCTTTGCACACGCCGGCACACTACGCATTGAAAGGGGCACCCTGATGGATCTACGTAAACTCAAAACTCTGATCGACCTCGTCTCGGAGTCCGGTATTTCCGAACTCGAAGTGACCGAGGGCGAAGGCAAGGTCCGCATCGTCAAGAATGCGCCGCCGGTTTACGTCCAACCGTCCGCCTCGTACGCCGCACCGCAATTCCCGCAAGCCGCGCCGGCAGCAGTCGAAGCGCCGGCCGCCGCGAACGCTCCGGCCACGCCGGCCGCCGCCGCGCCGCAAGGTCACGTCGTCACCTCGCCGATGGTCGGCACGTTCTACCGCGCGCCGTCGCCGGGTGCCGATCCGTTCGTGCAGGTTGGCGACACGGTCAAGGAAGGCCAGACCATCTGCATCATCGAAGCGATGAAGCTGCTCAACGAGATCGAAGCGGACAAGTCGGGCGTGGTCAAGGAAATCCTCGTCGAAAACGGCCAGGCGGTCGAGTACGGCCAACCGCTGTTCGTGGTCGGCTAACGCGGCACGCACCATTCGCCGCCCGCGCGCCGCTCGTCCCGAGGCGCGCGACCGATCCTCTGCGGCAGCCGGCGTCGTGACCGACCCGGCGCCCATTGATGAGTCGAAAACCCGCTATGTTTGAAAAAATCCTCATTGCCAATCGCGGCGAGATCGCGCTTCGTATCCAGCGCGCCTGCCGCGAGCTCGGCGTCAAGACGGTCGTCGTCTACTCGGAAGCCGACAAGGAAGCCAAGTACGTGAAGCTCGCCGACGAGGCGGTCTGCATCGGCCCGGCCCCGTCGAATCTGAGCTATCTGAACATGCCCGCGCTGATCAGCGCGGCCGAAGTGACCGACGCCGAAGCGATCCACCCCGGCTACGGCTTCCTGTCGGAGAACGCCGACTTCGCCGAGCGCGTCGAGCAGTCCGGCTTCACCTTCATCGGCCCGCGTCCGGAAACGATCCGCATGATGGGCGACAAGGTCACGGCCAAGCAGACCATGATCAAGACCGGCGTGCCTTGCGTGCCCGGTTCGGAAGGCGCACTGCCGGACGATCCGAAGGAGATCGTGAAGATTGCCCGCCAGATCGGCTATCCGGTCATCATCAAGGCAGCGGGCGGTGGCGGCGGCCGCGGCATGCGCGTGGTCCATACGGAAGCGGCGCTCGTCAACGCGGTCAACATGACCCGCGAGGAAGCCGGCCGCGCGTTCGGCAACCCGCAGGTCTACATGGAGAAATTCCTCGAGAACCCGCGGCACATCGAAATCCAGGTGCTCGCCGACTCGTTCAAGAATGCCGTGTGGCTCGGCGAGCGCGACTGCTCGATGCAACGCCGTCACCAGAAAGTGATCGAGGAAGCGCCGGCGCCGGGCATCGCGCGCCGTCTGATCGACCGGATCGGCGATCGTTGCGCGGATGCGTGCAAGAAGATGGGCTATCTCGGCGCGGGCACCTTCGAGTTCCTGTACGAAAACGGCGAGTTCTACTTCATCGAGATGAACACGCGCGTGCAGGTCGAGCATCCGGTGACCGAACTGATCACCGGTGTCGACATCGTGCAGGAACAGATCCGCATCGCGGCCGGCGAGAAGCTCGCGTTCCGTCAGCGCGACATCCAGTTCCGCGGCCATGCGATCGAATGCCGGATCAACGCCGAAGATCCGTTCAAGTTCACGCCGTCGCCGGGACGCCTGACGTCGTGGCATATGCCGGGCGGCCCCGGCATCCGCGTCGATTCGCACGCCTACAATGGTTATTTCGTGCCGCCGAACTATGATTCGATGATCGGCAAGCTGATTGCTTACGGCGCCACGCGCGAACAGGCGATCAGCCGGATGCGTATCGCGTTGTCGGAAATGGTGGTCGAAGGCATTCAGACCAACATCCCGCTGCACCGCGAGCTGATGCTCGACGCGAAGTTCGTCGAAGGCGGCACCAGCATCCATTACCTCGAAAACCGGCTGGCCGCGCGTCAGCAGGTCGCGGAAGAAGCGTAAGTCATGAGTTATCGGGAACTGGTCGCCGAACTGGCGCGCGAGCACGCGGAGGAGTTCTCCGACGCGCTGCTCGAGCTGGGCGCGCTGTCCGTGTCGGTTGAAGATGCCGACGCCGACACGCCCGACGAGCAGCCGCTGTTCGGCGAGCCCGGTCTCACGCCGGATCGCACGGCATGGCAGCATTCGCGCGTGATCGCCCTGCTCGCGCCGGAGCACGATCCGGCCGTGCTGCTGACCGCCGCGGCCAACGAAATCGGACTCGATGCCGCGCCGGCCTATACCGTGCGCGAGGTCGAGGAGCAGGACTGGGTGCGGCTCACGCAGTCGCAGTTCGATCCGATTCAGATCGGCGAGCGCATCTGGGTGGTGCCGTCGTGGCACGATGCGCCGGACCCTGACGCGCTCGTGCTCGAACTCGATCCGGGCCTCGCGTTCGGCACCGGCAGCCACCCCACCACGCGCCTATGCATGGAGTGGATCGAACATGCGATCAAGCCCGGCCAGTCCGTGCTCGACTACGGCTGCGGCTCGGGCATCCTCGCGATTCTCGCGAAGAAGTGCGGCGCCGATCCGGTGATCGGCATCGACATCGATCCGCAGGCGGTCGAATCGGCGCGTCACAATAGCGAGCGCAACCACGCCGACGTCACCTATGGCCTGCCCGATGCCTGCCCGGCCGGCGAATTCGACGTGGTGGTCGCGAACATTCTGTCGAATCCGCTGAAGCTGATGGCGTCGATGTTGTCGTCGAAGGTGAAGCCGGGCGGCCGCATCGCACTGTCGGGGATTCTCGCGCGCCAGGCCGACGAAGTCGCGCAGGTCTACGCCCGCTGGATCGACATCAGCGTGTGGCGCGAACATGAAGGTTGGGTGTGCCTCGCCGGAACGCGCCGCGAAAGCAATTAGAATAAGGCATATTGTCAACCTAACGGCCTCTGGCTCAACGGCTCGATATGCACCTGGCGACGCGTTGCCCCTTCTGCGAAACTGTTTTCCGTCTGCAACCGGCGCAGCTTGCACAGCGCCGCGGCCTCGTGCGGTGCGGGCATTGTCAGGAAGTCTTCGACGCATCGAGCAGTCTGTTCGACGTCTCCGAAGGCGGCGATTTTTCGAACGCCAAACCGGTTGCCGCCGCGGCGGCGATCGAAGCGCTGTCGGGAGTGCGGCAACCAGGCTCGGATTTCAGCAGCGACGCATGGGCCCCGAGCGCGCTGGCTCCGGAACAGGACTCCACCAGCATTTCCCGCAGCACGCTCGACTCCCGTTTGCGCGACCACGCGAGCAGCGTGCCGCTCGCGCCGCTGTCGCTCGGCGGCACCGAGCACGCAACCGTCACGTCGGGCACGCCGCGTCAGGCGACCGAACCTGAACTGCGCGCTGGCGCTTCCCCGGCGCCGCTCTCCCCGGACGATGAGCCGACGCTGGCCGACGCGCCGCTCGAACCGTTCGCCTATCCCGCTGACGACGCGGTCGATGAACCGCCTGTCGCCCCGCCCTCCGCGCCTGCTGCCCCACCGCGAGTCGACAACGAAGCGCCACGCGTCTGGCACAAGGTCGAACGCCCCGAGCCGTCCATGCTCGACGAACCCGCGCGGCGTGAGCCGGCAAACCTTCATGGCATGCGCGACAACGAACCGCACTTCGGCGCGGCCGGCGTAGGTGCGGCCGGCGTAGGTGCGGCCGGCTTCGGCGCCGCCGCAGGCGCTGCCGGCGCCGGTGGTCCCGGCGGCCCGCGCCCGCCGGGAGGCCCGGCGCCCGCCCCATCGAGCGGCGAGCCGTTCTCGGTCAATCCTCCGATCAGCGCTGGCGACGATCCGTTTCCGGTTATGCGCGAAACCCGCCCGGTGGACGCCGGTCGCGTCGGCTGGATCGTCGCCGGCGTGGTGCTCGCCGCGCTGCTCGTCATTGCGCTGCTCGCGCAACTCGCGTGGTGGCAACGCGAGACCATCATGGTCAACGTGCCGCGCTCGCAGATCCTGTATGCGCAAGCCTGCGCGCATCTCGGCTGTCAGCTGACGCCGCCGCACGACATCGAAGGCTTGCTGGTCGAGCCCTCCGATCTGCGGCAGATCGACGGCCCGCACAAGCTCGAACTGAAGATGCCGCTGCACAACCGCCTGAACATCGCGCTCGCCTACCCGGCGATCGAACTCACGCTGCTCGACGATCAGAACAACGTCGCGGTGCGGCGCGTGCTATGGCCGCAGGATTACGTGCCACCGGGCACCGTGATCGCGGCCGGCCTGCCCGCGCACGCGACACAGACGATGATCGTGCACCTCGACACCGGCACCGCGATCGCCTCCAATTTCCGCGTACAGATCTTTTATCCGTAACGCACCCTCGCGCGCCCGCTCCCGAGCGGGCGCATCATTGTCGTCACTGACGCCCTTTTCGGAGCACAACACATGAGTCAAGTCACGCTGGGTGGCAACCCGATCGAAGTAAGCGGCACTTTCCCGTCGGTCGGCCAGCAGGCCGCCGCGTTCTCGCTGGTCGGCCGCGACCTGAAGCCGCTGACGCTCGCCGACTTCGCCGGCAAGCGCAAGGTGCTCAACATCGTCCCGAGTCTCGACACGCCGACCTGCGCAACGTCGACGCGCAAGTTCAACGAAGCCGCCGCGAAGCTCAGCAACACGGCAGTGATTGTGGTGTCGGGCGACCTGCCGTTCGCGGCGTCGCGCTTCTGCACGACCGAGGGCATCGAGAACGTGGTGACCGCGTCGACGTTCCGCGGCCACGAGTTCGCGCAAGCGTACGGCGTCGATGTGACGAGCGGTCCGCTGACCGGCCTGACCGCGCGCGCGGTCGTCGTGCTGGACGAGAACGACAAGGTCTTGCACGCCGAGCTGGTCGGCGAGATCAAGAACGAACCGAACTACGACGCAGCGCTCGCCGCGCTGAAGTAAGCCCTCTCGCTCGCGAACGACGGCGCCGCGCCTCGCGTGGCGCCGTCGGCGCGGCGCGTCTGTCTTCCTATCCCACCGTTTTCATACAGGAACGCTCGCCTTGGCTACGCTCATCTGCGGCTCGCTCGCGTACGACAACATCATGACCTTCGAAGGCCGCTTTCGGGAGCACATCCTGCCGGAGCAGGTCCACATCCTGAACGTAAGCTTTCTCGTGCCGACCATGCGTCGCGAGTTCGGCGGTTGCGCGGGCAACATCGCGTATGCGCTGAATCTGCTCGGCGGCGACGCGCGCATCATGGGCGCGATCGGCGCCGTCGACGCGCAGCTTTATCTGGACCGGCTCGCGGAGCTCGGCCTGTCGACGGAAAACGTGCTCGTCGTGCCCGACACCTACTCGGCGCAGGCGATGATCACGACCGACCTCGAGAACAACCAGATCACCGCGTTCCATCCGGGCGCGATGATGCAGTCGCATCAGAACCGCGCCGACGAAGTGAAGGGCTTGACGCTCGGCATCGTCGCGCCGGACGGCTATGACGGCATGGTTCAACACTCCGAGCAGCTGGCCGCCGCAGGCGTGCCGTTCATCTTCGATCCGGGCCAGGGCTTGCCGCTGTTCGACGGCGAGACGCTGCGGCGCGTCATTGAACTTGCTACCTATGTAGCGGTCAACGATTACGAAGCCGCGCTGGTGAGCAATAAGACCGGCTGGTCGATCGAGCAGATCGCCAGCAAGGTCGATGCGCTGATCATCACGCTCGGCGAAAAGGGTGCTCAGATCCATCACGGCGGCGCTATCGAAGAAATCCCGGCGGTCAAGGCCAGGCGGGTGCTCGATCCCACCGGTTGCGGCGACGCATTTCGCGGCGGCTTGCTCTACGGTATCGAGAAGGGCCTCGGTTGGGCAACCACCGGCCGTCTCGCCAGCCTGATGGGCGCACTGAAGATCGAGCATCAGGGCCCGCAAAACTACGCGCCCAGCCGGGCGGAAATCAACGAGCGGTTCAAGCAGGCCTTCGGATACGACCTGCACTGATATCGCGTGCTATGGGAGTTTGGGAATGAGAACCTCGAGTCGCCTGATCGTCGCCACCTTGATCGCCGGTTCGCTGGCCATGTCGGGGTGTGCGGTCAACAGCAGCTCTCCCGACGTTTTCACCGCTTCGCAGGCGCAGCGTGAACAGACGGTGCGCATGGCCACGGTGGAAAGCGTGCGCGCGGTCCGAATCAGCACGAACGAAGGTCAGCCGATCGGCATAGGCGCACTCGGCGGCGCGGCGCTCGGCGCGCTCGCTGGCACTGCGTTCGGCGGCGGACGTGGCCAGGTCGCGACGGGTATCGTCGGCGGCATCGGCGGTGCGGTCGCCGGCAATGCGATCGAAAACCGTGTGGCGATGCGCGACGGCATCGAAATCACCGTGCGGCTCGACAACGGCGACATGCGCGCCATCACCCAAACTGCCACCGGCGAAATCTTCCGCGCCGGCGATCGCGTGAGGCTGCTGTCGAGTGGCGGCGTCACGCGCGTCACGCACTAAGCGCAGTTCCCCTCCCGCGCGGCCGCGCGTAGTTCAGCGCCGCGACGACGACATCACACGCATGCGCCCTCCCGGGTCCATGCGTGTTTTTCTTTCCGGGCGACGGGCAAAAAAAACCCGCCACCGGCACACCGGTAACGGGACATTGACCGGGTGGCGCTCGCAACAGCTCGAGCACGACCCGGTCATCCGACACATCGTGCGATGTGTCGACGTACTGCTACAGCTACTGCTTACGGACGGCTGCCCGTCGGGAACGGCCATGCCGCTGCTGGGTTCAGCGCGGTCTTCACCGTCGCCGCCGGTGCGCTCGAGACAGCAGGCGCAGCGGGAGCAGGCGCGGCCTTCTTGGCGACAGCCTTCTTCGCAGGGGCAGCCTTCTTCGCAGGTGCAGCGGCCTTCTTCGCGGCAGCCTTCTTGGCAGGTGCAGCTTTCTTGGCTGCAGCCTTTTTCGCAGGCGCGGCCTTCTTGGCAGCGGTCTTCTTCGCCGCGGTCTTCTTCGCCGGTGCTGCTTTCTTCGCTGCGGTCTTCTTCGCCGGTGCCGCCTTCTTCGCTGCGACCTTCTTCGCTGCGACCTTCTTCACCGCGGCTTTCTTCGCCGGTGCTGCCTTCTTCGCCGCGACCTTCTTGGCTGCAACCTTCTTCGCCGCGACCTTCTTCACTGCGGCTTTCTTCGCCGGTGCTGCCTTCTTCGCCGCGACCTTCTTCGCTGCAACCTTCTTCGCTGCGACCTTCTTCACTGCGACCTTCTTCGCGGCGACCTTCTTGGCCGGAGCAGCCTTCTTAGCCGGAGCAGCCTTCTTTGCTGCGGTCTTCTTTGCTGCGGTCTTCTTGGCCGCGGCTTTCTTTGCAGTTGCCATCATTTTCTCCTTCAGGTTTTCAGATGAGGTCAGTTCAAACTACACCCTTCGTCAAAACCCGCTTCCCGCGGACGCTTCTCAGGGCGCGCGCTACGAAGCGGGCTATTCATCGGCGTACGCAGGTGCAACGCGCTTACGCTAATGAATGCGGTAAGGCGCGCCGTGCCCCAAGGCACCGCGCGCCAAATCTGGTCGGCGTCGCGAGGCGACGCCGGCAATTGCTTGATCGGGCCGCCGGCAACGACGCCAGCGGCTTTTTCCGGGGGGAAGTTTGCCCATCCCACTGAAGGGTCCGCAAAGTGCCTGTCATGTTTGTGGGCCGTCAAGGCACCGGGCACGCTTTGCATCAGGCCGTTCTGCTCCTAACCCGGGGCGCCGCGGCCACAGGCGGCGGCATCCCCATCAATGAAACCATCCGCGACGCGAATCCCGGCTTACTCCCAGGACAGCGCACCGCCAGTCTGATATTCGATCACTCGCGTCTCGAAGAAATTGCGTTCCTTCTTCAGGTCGATCATCTCGCTCATCCACGGGAACGGGTTTTCCTCGTTCGGGTACAGCGGATCGAGACCGATCTGCTGGCAACGGCGGTTGCAGATGAAGCGCAGATAGCTCTTGAACATCGACGCGTTCAGGCCGAGCACGCCGCGCGGCATCGTGTCTTCGGCGTAGCGGTATTCGAGCTCAACCGCCTGCTGGAAGATCGCGCGAATTTCGGCGCGGAACTCAGCCGTCCACAGGTGCGGGTTTTCGAGTTTGATCTGGTTGATCAGGTCGATGCCGAAGTTGCAGTGCATCGACTCGTCGCGCAGGATGTACTGGTACTGCTCCGCCGCGCCGGTCATCTTGTTCTGGCGTCCGAGCGCCAGGATTTGCGTAAAGCCGACGTAGAAGAACAGGCCTTCCATCACACAGGCGAACACGATCAGCGAGCGCAGCAGCGTCTGGTCTGCTTCGAGCGTACCGGTCTTGAAGGCCGGGTCGGTCAGCACGTGGATGTACGGAATCAGGAATTCGTCTTTCGCGCGGATCGACGGGACCTCGTGATACGCGTTGAAGATTTCGCCCTCGTCGAGACCGAGCGACTCGACGATGTACTGGTAAGCGTGCGTGTGGATCGCCTCTTCGAACGCCTGACGCAGCAGGAACTGGCGGCATTCGGGCGCCGTGATGTGGCGGTAGGTGCCCAGCACGATGTTGTTGGCGGCGAGCGAGTCGGCCGTCACGAAGAAGCCCAGGTTGCGCTTGACGATGCGACGCTCGTCTTCGGTCAGCCCGTTCGGGTCTTTCCACAGGGCGATGTCGCGCGACATGTTCACTTCCTGCGGCATCCAGTGGTTGGCGCAACCCGCCAGATACTTTTCCCAGGCCCACTTGTACTTGAACGGCACCAGCTGGTTGACGTCAGTCTGGCCGTTGATGATGCGCTTGTCGGCGACATTGACGCGCGCTTCGGAAGCGGCCGCCGCGTTGGCAGCATGAGCGACGGGAGCAACAGCGATGTCGTTCGCGAAGACTTCTTGAGCGGAGGGAGCATGAGGAGCGGAACGCGTTCCGATTTGCGAACCCACAACCGACCCCGCAGCGTTGCGCAACACGTTCGGTTGCGTCGCGCTCGAGGGAGTTACGGCAGTGATCTCGTCATCCCAGTTGAGCATAAATGTCACCATCAATTTAGAACGGTTTGTACCATCTTTTCACGAGCGATAAAAGAGCTCACTCGCGAAAATTCCTGTTTTCGATTCGCGTTGCTACGTTCATACAACACTTTGTTCGACATGCTGCGTGTGACTCATGCAGTCACGCATCGAGTGACGCGTGATGATCGCGTGTTGAACATGTGTTGCCGAGGTCCTTCGCGAGCTCGAAGAGCAACGTTTCGACACGACGTTTCGTTGCTCTATCTATGTGTATTGCGCAGTGCGTTCGCGGCATCCGCCGACCGATCGATGGACCGGTCGATGCCGCGCGAATCGCTCATCGCGAGAGTCGGCGGTGAGCCGCGTTGAGCATGTTGCGTCAGCGTTGGCGGTTGAGGTGCGATGCCATGTCGAGCGATCGTCTGGTGTTGCCAACTGCTGTGTTGCTTCGCTGCATCGACGAGCGGTGAGACTTCGATTCTGCTCACCGCTCATCGCCCTGCTTCCACTTCATCAATGGGGCGCGTCGCTCGCCGCCTGCGGGTCATCACCTACGACCCTCGTGTGCAGTTAGCAAGCATCGCTCCCGCTGCTTGCCTCTCGTTACTGGCAAGCCTCGCACTCGTCGAAGCCAGGATCGCCCGGACGCATCATGCAGACCGGACCATCCGCTTCGGGTGCCGCTTCGACTGTGACCGCGGCAGTCGCTGCCGCTGCCCGGAAGCCGCCGCTCACGCCATCCGCCACACCACCCGTCGAGCCGCCCACACCGAAGCCGCCTGCGCCGCCCGAGCCGTCATGCCCCGAGCTCACCGCGTTCAGCGCGCCGTGCGCGACCGTCGACTTCTCGACGTGCGTCGCCGCCATCGTGCGGAGATAGTAGGTGGTCTTCAGACCGCGCAGCCATGCGAGCTTGTAGATCTCGTCGAGCTTCTTGCCCGATGCGCCCGCCATGTAGATGTTCAGCGACTGCGCCTGGTCGATCCACTTCTGACGACGCGAGGCCGACTCGACGAGCCACACCGGATCGACTTCGAACGCGGTCGCATAGATCGCGCGCAGGTCGGCCGGGATGCGGTCGATGCGCGACAGCGTGCCGTCGAAGTACTTCAGGTCGGCGACCATCACTTCGTCCCACAGGCCGCGCGCTTTCAGGTCGCGCACCAGGTAGTCGTTGACCACCGTGAACTCGCCCGACAGGTTCGACTTCACGTACAGGTTCTGATAGGTCGGCTCGATGCACGCCGACACGCCGATGATGTTCGAGATCGTCGCGGTCGGCGCGATCGCGACACAGTTCGAGTTGCGCATGCCGTAGGTCGCGATGCGCGAGCGCAGCGCCGGCCAGTCCATCGACTCGCTCGAATCGACCTCGACATAACCGCCGCGCGCTTCGGCGAGCAGCGCCACCGAGTCTTGCGGGAGGATGCCGCGATCCCACAGCGAGCCGCGGTAGCTCGAGTAGCGGCCGCGCTCTTCGGCGAGCTCGGTCGATGCGTAGTACGCGTAGTAGCAGACCGCTTCCATCGAGCGATCGGCGAACTCGACCGCTTCGGGCGACGCGTACGGCGTACGCAGCACGTGCAGGCAGTCCTGGAAGCCCATGATGCCGAGGCCGACCGGACGGTGCTTCAGGTTCGAGTTGCGCGCCTTGGCGACCGCGTAGTAGTTGATGTCGATCACGTTGTCGAGCATGCGCATCGCGACGCTGATCGTGCGCTTGAGCTTGTCGTGGTCGAGCGCCACCGTGCCGTCGGCCTGTTCCTTCAGGTGCGCGACGAGGTTCACCGAGCCGAGGTTACAGACGGCGATTTCGGCGTCGCTCGTGTTCAGCGTGATTTCCGTGCACAGGTTCGACGAGTGGACGACGCCGACGTGCTGCTGCGGCGAGCGCACGTTGCACGGGTCCTTGAACGTGATCCACGGATGGCCGGTTTCGAACAGCATGCCGAGCATCTTGCGCCACAACTGCGCCGCCGGAAGCTTCTTGAACAGCTTGATCTCGCCACGCGCGACCTTGTCTTCGTAAGCCGTGTAAGCCGCTTCGAATTCGGCGCCGAACTTGTCGTGCAGATCCGGGCAGGTGGACGGCGAGAACAGCGTCCAGTCGCCGCCTTCCATCACGCGCTTCATGAACAGGTCGGGAATCCAGTTCGCGGTGTTCATATCGTGCGTGCGACGACGGTCGTCGCCGGTGTTCTTGCGCAGCTCCAGGAATTCCTCGATGTCGAGGTGCCACGACTCTAGGTACGCGCACACCGCGCCCTTGCGCTTGCCGCCCTGGTTCACCGCGACCGCCGTGTCGTTGACGACCTTCAGGAACGGCACCACGCCCTGCGACTTGCCGTTGGTACCCTTGATGTGCGAGCCGAGCGCGCGCACACGCGTCCAGTCGTTGCCGAGACCGCCGGCGAACTTCGACAGCAGCGCGTTTTCCTTCAGCGCTTCGTAGATGCCGTCGAGGTCGTCGTCGACCGTGGTCAGGTAGCACGACGACAGCTGCGAGCGGCGCGTACCCGAGTTGAACAGCGTCGGCGTCGAGCTCATGAAGTCGAAGCTCGACAGCACGTTGTAGAACTCGATCGCGCGCGCTTCGCGGTCGATCTCGTTCAGCGACAAACCCATTGCGACACGCATAAAGAATGCCTGCGGCATTTCGATACGCACGTTGTCGTGATGCAGGAAGTAGCGGTCGTACAGCGTCTGCAGACCGAGGTAGCCGAACTGCAGGTCACGGTTCGCGTCCAGCGCGGCGCCCAGACGCTTCAGGTCGAACTGCAGCAGCTTGTCGTCGAGCAGCTCGGCTTGCACGCCGCGCTTGATGAACTGCGGGAAGTACTCGGCGTAGCGCTCGCCCATCTCGGCTTGCGTGACTTCTTCTTCGAGGATCTCGCGGCGGATCGTGTGCAGCAGGATGCGCGCGGTGACCTGGCTATAGGCCGGGTCCTTCTCGATCATCGTGCGGGCAGCGAGGATGGCCGAGTCGTAGACCTGGCTCATCGGTACGCCGTCGTACAGGTTCTTCACCGTTTCCGCGACGATCGGCTCGGCGCTCACCGCGTCGCCGAGGTTCGCGCAGGCGGACTCGATGATGCCGCGCAGCGCGGCCATGTCGAGCGGACGCGTGATGCCGTTGTCGGTCACGTTCAGGCCCGGGGTGCTCGCGGCATCTGCATGGTCGTCATGCGCGCGCGCCTGGTTGCGCTTCTCGCGATACAGCACGTAAGCACGCGCGACGTTGTGCTCGCCGCCGCGCATCAGCGCGAGTTCGACCTGATCCTGAATGTCTTCGATATGGAACGTGCCGCCGTTCGGACGGCTGCGCACCAGCGCGCGCACCACGTTCTGCGTGAGTTGCTCGACCAGTTCGCGCACCCGCGCCGACGCCGCGCCCTGACCACCGTTGACGGCGAGGAACGCCTTCGTCACGGCGATCGCGATTTTCGACGGCTCGAACGACACCACGGTGCCGTTGCGGCGGATCACCTTGTAGTCGGCGTAGCTCGCTTGCGGCGCGAGCGACTGTGCGCCTTGAGTCTGGCCGAAAGCCTGGCCAGTCGGTGAGCCCTCGTACCGGGTGGTCACGTTGTCGGTGGTTTGCATGTGCAAAGCTCCTGGTCTTGGAAATGGCGGCGAGTGCCGCGGATTAAAACGAACGCCGCGCCGCCGCGTGCGCGAGCGATGAGGTGCAGGAAAGCCGGCTCTGCCGGTTGGCGGGATGCAACTGCGAGGAAGCCTGGTTCGATTTGATGACGGTCTTCATCGGGTCGGTCGCGATCACTGGCTGGTCCTTTCCTGAATGCTTCTGGATGCGGCCGGAGATCCCCCACCGGCTGCGCCCCCAGGAATTTTTCTTCGCTGTCTGGAATGCTTGCGGCGCCGTGCTCGGGGAGCGGGGCGCCGCCTACTTATCCACTCTTATTCACTCGGTTATGCACATGGTTATTCACAGCACAACACAAGATATAGTGCGAAACTCAGTTGTCGGCACCAAGTATAGTGGAGATTCGAGACAGGTCAAACCGTTTTATTTGCGTTCGAAGTCTTGACTTTTGCGTTGCGCGACGCGCATTAGCTCCCCGGAGAAGCAGGCTGCGCCTCGTTCTCTGCGGATCACGCAAGATCGTGCGAAGGGGGATTACCGCGTTTCGGAAAACTTGAGATAGGGGAAATACCGACCGTCCAGCGACGTGTCGTGTTGCAGCCGCGGCCACTCGAAATGTGGACCGGGATCGGTCTTGCGACCGGGTGCGATGTCGGAGTGTCCGGCAAGCGCGTCGATCGGATAGCGCGCCTTCAGCGCGCTCACCAGCGCGGCGAGCGTGCGATATTGCGCCGCTTCGAAGGCGGTGGTGTCGCTGCCTTCGAGCTCGATGCCGATCGAGAAATCATTGCAGCGCTCGCGGCCGAAATAATTCGACGGTCCCGCGTGCCACGCGCGCTCATTGCACGACACGAACTGCTCGAGCGCGCCGTCGCGATGAATCACGAAATGCGCGGACACACGCACGCCGCGCAGATGCGTGTCGTAGTACGGGTGGGCGTCGCAGTCCAGCGTGTTCTGGAACAGCTCGGCAATCGCGGTGCCGCCGAACTCGTTCGGCGGCAGACTGATGTTGTGAACGACGATCAGCGTCGGAACCGCGCCTTGCGGCCGCGCTTCGAAGTTCGGCGAGGGGAGCTTGCGTGCGGCGGGAACCCAACCGTCGGCATCGACGGTGAAGACGTTGCTCATCGGGCGTCGCGGCCGCTCGGACGCGCGCTGTGACGCTGCGCGTGCGCGGCGCAGCAGAACGCCTGCCCCGCGACGTTGACCGAGTCGCTCTTCGGTGCATGCACGCCGCACTCGACGCAGCGAATCATCGGTTCGGCGAGCTGCGGCTGTTGTCCATTCGAAGAACGCGCGCCGCCATTCGCGGCGCCGTCGCCGTTGGCGCCGCGCGCGCCGGTGCGTTGCGCGGATTGCGCGTCGTGGCGGCGCAGCGCCTTCACGAGCCACTGACCGACGATGAACAGCAGAATCAGCAAAAAGATTTGTCGCATGGGGACGCTCACACTACAGGCCGGTGCAACAGCACCTCTAAAACGAAACGGCTGCCGACGTACGCGAGCAACAGCGCGACGAACGAGGCCAGCACCCAGCGCAATGCCGCACGGCCGCGCCAGCCGGACACCTTGCGCGCGGTCAGCAGCGCGCCGAACATCACCCACGAAAGAATCGCGAACACAGTTTTGTGATCGAGCCGCAACGCGCGGTCGAGCAGCTGCTCGCTGAACAGGATGCCCGACAGCAGCGTCAGCGTGAGCAGCACGAAGCCGGCGCCGATCAGACGAAACAGGAGCTTCTCGAGCGTGAGCAGCGGCGGCAGCGTGTCGAGCCAGCTCGACCACCAGCCGTTGCCCGACGCCGCATGTCGCTGCGCAAGAGCGCCGCGCATCGAATGCAAACGCCGCTCGATCGCCAGCATCAGCACCGCGTGCAGCGCCGCGATCGCGAACAGACCGTACGCGATGTTCGCAATCAGGAAGTGCAGCTTGAACATCGGCGCGGCCGCATACGGCAGCACGCGCACGCCGCCGAACGCAAGCGGCAGCAGCGATGCGACGCACGCGAGCGGCAACACCAGCAGGCGCAGTCCGTCGAGCGGGAAGAAGAAGCTTTCGATCCAGTAGATACCGGCGCCGAGCCAGAACATTGCCGACAGCGCGAACGCGAAGCCGAACACCATCGCGTTCTGTGGGAAGATCGTGGTATGCAGCAGTACGCCGTGAGCGAGCAGCGCGACGAATAACAGCGCGCGCCCGGGCGCGCTCATGCCGGAGGCCACCAGAGCGCCCGCGTGGGCGGCTTGATCGGGCAGCGGCGGCACGCTCTCGAGCAGCGGATGCAAGGCCGCGTGCCGGTGCGAGCGCCAGCCGGCCACGGCAAGACCGCCGTAGAGAAGCGCGGTGAGGGCATACAGTACAATATCCATATTCGAAGTTTACACTAGGGCCCTTCCCCGCGACGCCTTCCGCTTCGCGCGCTGCGCGGGCCCCACCGTTCATCGCTCCCCATGCTCGACAATCTGACTCAACGGATGGCGCGCGTCGTCAAGACGCTGCGCGGCGAAGCCCGGCTCACCGAGGCGAACACCCAGGAAATGCTGCGCGAGGTGCGTCTCGCACTGCTCGAGGCCGACGTGGCGCTGCCCGTCGTGCGTGAGTTCATCGCGAAGGTCAAGGAGAAGGCGCTCGGCGAGGAGGTGATCGCCAGCCTGTCGCCGGGTCAGGCGCTCGTCGGCGTGGTGCAGCGCGAGCTGACCGCGGTGATCGGTGGTGATTACGAAGGCAAGGCCTCCGAGCTCAATCTCGCCGTTACGCCGCCCGCGATTATCCTGATGGCGGGTCTGCAGGGCGCCGGTAAAACGACCACGGTCGGCAAGCTCGCGAAGCTGCTGCGCGAGAAGTACAAGAAGAAGGTGCTGACGGTTTCGTGCGACGTCTATCGTCCCGCCGCTATCGCGCAGCTGAAAACGGTGACCGAGCAGGTCGGTGCGGACTTCTTCCCGTCGGAGCCGAACCAGAAGCCGGTCGACATCGCGCGCGCCGCGGTCGACTGGGCCAAGCGCCACTATCACGACGTGCTGCTCGTCGACACGGCCGGCCGTCTTGGTATCGACGAAGCGATGATGCAGGAAATCGCCGCGCTGCACGCCGAGCTGAAGCCGGCGGAAACGCTGTTCGTCGTCGACGCGATGCTCGGTCAGGACGCGGTCAACACCGCGAAGGCGTTCAGCGACGCGCTGCCGCTCACCGGCGTCGTGCTGACCAAGCTCGACGGTGATTCGCGCGGCGGCGCGGCGCTGTCGGTGCGTCACGTGACGGGCAAGCCGGTCAAGTTCGTGGGCGTCGCCGAAAAGCTCGACGGCCTCGAAGTGTTCCACCCGGACCGCATGGCGAGCCGGATTCTCGGCATGGGCGACATTCTTGCGCTCGTCGAGGAAGCGCAGCGCGGCGTCGACGTGCAAGCCGCGCAGAAGCTCGCCGACAAGGTCAAGAAAGGCGGCGACTTCGATCTCAACGATTTCCGCGCGCAGCTCTCGCAAATGAAGGGCATGGGCGGCTTGTCGTCGCTGATGGACAAGCTGCCCGCGCAGTTCCAGCAGGCCGCCGCCGGCGCCGACATGAGCCAGGCCGAGAAGCAGATGCGCCGCATGGAAGGCATCATCAACTCGATGACGCCAGCCGAGCGCGCCAAACCCGAGCTGATCAAGGCGACCCGCAAGCGCCGCATCGCGGCCGGCGCGGGCGTGCAGGTACAGGAAGTCAACCGCATGCTGAACCAGTACGAACAGATGCGCACGATGATGAAGAAGCTCAAGGGCGGCAACCTGCAGAAGATGATGCGCGGCATGAAAGGCATGATGCCCGGCATGCGCTAAGCTTGATGGGACCGGCGCGCGCTCGCGCCGATGCGCAGCGTGGCTGACTTCGGCATCGTGCGGGTTTATTCTGTAGCGCATCGCGTCGTCCCTCGCGTGAACGTCCCTCGGGATGTTGCCACTCACACTATGTATACAGTTATCGGCCGTCAGACGTCATGAACCGCGAAGAAGCCCTACAGATTTTTCAACATTCCGAAGAGATCGTTTCGGCCTCGGACGTCACCGCGTCGATCGCCCGCATGGCGGCCGCCATCCGCGACGAGATGAGCGAGGACTTCCCGCTCGTGCTGTCGGTGATGGGCGGCGCCGCGGTGTTCACCGGCATGCTGCTGCCGCACCTCGATTTCCCGCTCGAGTTCGACTACATCCACCTGACGCGCTACCGCAACACGACCAAGGGCAGCAACGAGATGCAATGGCGCGTCGCGCCGGCCGAGTCGGTCAAGGATCGCGTGGTGCTCGTGCTCGACGACATCCTCGACGAAGGCGAGACGATGGCCGCGATCCGCGACCGCATCCTCGCGATGGGTGCGAAGCGCTTCCTGTCCGCGGTGCTGTGCGAGAAGATCATTCCGAAGGCGAAGCCGCTGCGCCCCGATTACTGCGGCTTCGAAGTGCCGGACCGGTACGTGTTCGGCTGCGGGATGGACGCGAAGGGTTACTGGCGCAACCTGCCGACCATTCGGGCGTTGACCGAGGGGGCGTGAGCGGCGCGTCCGCGTACCGGCGAAAAAAAAAGCAGCCCGCCAGGCTGCTTTTTTTATGGCTGCGACGGTGGCGACTCGAGCATCGGCTCCCGCTTCACAGCTTGTGCACGAAAGAACGGATCCCGCCGAGCATCATCTCGACTGAAATCGCGACGAGCACCAGCCCCATCAGCCGCTCGAACGCCGCCATCACCCGTTCACCGAGCCACGCCTGAATGCGCTCTGCGAGCATCAGCACGATCGCGCAGATGATCATCGTGACGGTCAGCGCGCCGACCCACTCGAACGTCTGGCCCGGCGCCTGCGAGGTCAGCAGCATGACGGTCGCCAACGCCGACGGACCTGCCAGCGCCGGAATCGCGAGCGGCACGATCAGCGGCTCGCCGCCGCGCGCGTCGCCGCCGAATGGCCCGTCCGGATGCGGAAACACCATGCGCAGCGCGATCAGAAACAGGACAATGCCGCCGCCGATCCGCAGCGACTGGTCACTCAGGCTCATCATGCGCAGAAAGCTCTGCCCGAGCACCATGAACACCAGCAGGATCGCAAACGCGATCGCGACCTCGCGCAGGATCACGACCGTGCGGCGCTCCGGCGACACCCCGCGCAGACAGCTAATGAAGATCGGGATGTTGCCGAGCGGATCGGTGATCAGGATCAGCAGCACCGTCGCGGACAGGAAGGTGTACTCCACTGCCCGCCCCGCTTAGTTCGCGAGCGCCGCGCGCACTTTATCGATCACCGTCTGCGCGGCGTCAGCGACCGGCAGCAGCGTCGCTTCTGCGTGGCGACGGCCCTGATACTCGATTTTGCCGTCCTTCAGTCCGCGGTCGCCAATGACCAGCCGGTGCGGCACGCCGATCAGCTCCCAGTCGGCGAACATCACGCCCGGACGCTCGCCGCGATCGTCGAGGATGACGTCGATGCCGGCCGCGACGAGTTCCGCGTACAGCTTGTCGGCCTGCTCACGTACCGCGTCGCTGCGGTCGTAGCCCATCGGACACAGCACGACTTCGAACGGCGCGATCGACTCCGGCCAGATGATGCCCTTGTCGTCGAAATTCTGTTCGATCGCGGCGCCGAGGATACGCGTGACGCCGATGCCGTAGCAGCCCATTTCCATCGGCCGCGGCTTGCCGGTTTCGTCGAGACAGGTCGCGTTCATCGCTTCGGAGTACTTCGTGCCGAGCTGGAACACGTGGCCCACTTCGATGCCGCGGCAGATGTCGAGCACACCCTTGCCGTCCGGCGACGGATCGCCCTTCTTCACGTTGCGGATGTCGGCGACGACCGGCTCCGGCAGGTCGCGGCCCCAGTTCACGCCGGTGGTGTGATAGTCGACCTCGTTCGAGCCGACCACGAAGTCGCTCATGTTCGCGACCGTGCGGTCCGCGATCACCTTGACCGGCTTCTTCGTGTTGATCGGACCGAGATAGCCCGGCGGCGTCCCGAACGTTTCGATGATCTCGGCTTCGGTCGCCATGCGGAAGTCGGCGAGACCGGGCAGCTTGCCGACCTTGATCTCGTTCAGGTCGTGGTCGCCGCGCAGCATCAGCAGCCAGATGGTCGGCTCGGCGCCTTCGTTTTCGGTGGCGAGAATGACCGACTTGATCGTGCGCTCGAGCGGAATGTTCAGCAGTTCGGCGACCGCCTCGCACTTCGCCTTGCCGGGCGTCGCGGTCTTTTTCATGTCCTCGGCGGGCGCGGCGCGTTGCGCGATCAGCGGCAATGCGTCGGCGGCCTCGACGTTCGCGGCGAAATCGGAACTCGGGCAATAGGCGATCGCGTCTTCGCCGGTGTCGGCGATCACGTGGAACTCATGCGAGCCGCTGCCGCCGATCGAGCCGTTGTCCGCCGCCACCGCGCGGAACTCGAGGCCGAGGCGCGTGAAGATGCGCACGTACGCCTCGTACATCTTGCGATACGACTCGCGCAGACCTTCCGCGTCCTTGTCGAACGAGTACGCGTCTTTCATGATGAACTCGCGGCCGCGCATCACGCCGAAACGCGGACGGATCTCATCACGGAACTTCGTCTGGATCTGATAGAAGTTGACCGGCAGCTGGCGATAGCTCTTGATCTGGTTGCGCGCGATGTCGGTCACGACTTCCTCGTGCGTCGGACCCAACACGAAATCAGCCTGCTTGCGGTCCTTGAAGCGCAACAGCTCGGGACCGTACTTCTCCCAGCGGCCCGATTCCTGCCACAGTTCGGCCGGCTGCACGGACGGCATCAACAGCTCGATGGCGCCTGCCCGGTTCATTTCCTCGCGCACGATCGCTTCCACCTTGCGGATCGAACGCAGGCCGACCGGCAAGTAGTTGTAGATACCGCCCGCGACGCGGCGGATCATGCCCGCGCGCACCATGAGCTTGTGGCTGATGATTTCGGCGTCGGCGGGCGCTTCTTTGAGGGTGCCGATAAAGAAACGGGAAGCTTTCATTCAAGGTGTCCAAAAGCGGCGGCTTCCGGTGGGACCGCCAGAAAAGGTGAAAACATGGGGAAAATCGACACAGATCAGCGGCGAAGCCAGCGGGGTTCGCCCGACTCGCGGCACCCTGTCCCCGTGCGGCGCCGAAACCGCCGCGCAAAGCCTCTCGCAAGGGATCCGGCACGGAAAACCGACAGGCTACCGCAAACACGGGCTGTTGCGGCGAATCGCGGCAATCTCATGCGATTCGGTGCGTAGGGTCCGTTATCTGTTTATAATCAAAGCAATTTTAAAGGATTCGAAGGTGGTTGTATGCTGGATCGTGAAGGCTTTCGCCCGAACGTCGGCATCATCCTCTTGAACGCGCACAACGAGGTGTTTTGGGGCAAACGGCTCCGTGAACATTCCTGGCAGTTTCCGCAAGGGGGCATCAAATATGGCGAAACCCCCGTGCAAGCGATGTATCGGGAGTTACACGAAGAGACCGGACTGCTTCCTGAGCACGTCAAGGTGATCGGTCGCACGCGCGACTGGTTGCGTTATGAGGTGCCTGACAAGTTCATCAAGCGCGAAGTACGCGGTCATTACCGCGGCCAGAAACAAATCTGGTTTTTGCTCCGGATGGTAGGACGCGACTGCGACATCTGTTTGCGCGCCACCGACCACCCCGAGTTCGATGCGTGGCGTTGGAACGAGTATTGGGTACCGCTCGACTGTGTGATCGAGTTCAAGCGGGATGTGTATCAGTTGGCGCTGACGGAGTTGTCCCGTTTCATGCGCCGGCCTGCGCCGCGTGCGGAAAAACCTGGCGGGCATCATGGGTCGCGTTATCCCCGGATAGCGTCGTCGATGCAAAGCCCGCCGGATTCCGCGGTAAGCACGGTGGTCACCACCGTCACTACCGTAAGTTCGGTCAGTGTCGAAACATCGACGCGCGTGCTGGTCGTGCCGGATTGCGGCCCCGGCTCACCGGATGCAAACATTGCACCGGAGCATGAGCAGGAAACGGCCGAAGCCGACGAGGTCGGCGCCCCGTCAGTCCGACGAGGGGTGCGCGATTAACCATTCCAAGGCGGCGGCTCACGCCGCCTCTCTCTGGCGCGGCCTTCGGGCCGCGTCCGTCTTTCGAGGGAATCAGATTGAAAGCATTTGCACTCGCCGTGGCATGCGTCGCCACCGGCGCCCTGCTGGCAGGCTGTTCGAGCGCCGGCAAACCGACCAATAAAGACGACAGCGAGTTCGTCTATCTGCTGGATCGTAAGAGCAACTGGGTTGAAAACAAGGTCGACACGTTGCCGCCGCTGCCCACCGACACGAACCTGCTGCCGTTCGAGGTCTCCGGCAATACGCCGCTGCAATTCGCGATCGACCCGAAATCGGTCAGCGTCGGCGACGACGGTGTCGTGCGTTACACGGTGGTCGTCACGAGCCCGGGCGGCGCACGCAACGTCAATTACGAGGGCATCCGCTGCGATACGTATGAATGGCGTCAGTACGCGGGCCTCAACGCCGATCACGACGGCTGGGACACGACGGTCGCGAACCAGTTTTCGCGCATCGAAAACGGTGCGCTGAACGCGTACCAAGCCGCGCTGTATCAGGACTATATGTGCGCGAACAAGATTCCGACCGGCAACGCGCAGCGCATCGTCGAGAACATTCGTTACAAGCGCACGCAGACGTCGCAGATTCATTGAGGCCGTTTGTGCGGCACACCTAATTCAGGCGCCGTTGCCTACACATGACGACAAAAAGCCGTTCCAGCCTGCGCTGGAACGGCTTTTTTGTCGGCGCTTTGTGCGCTCGCATCCTGAAAGATCAAATCAGCACGAGATTGTCGCGGTGAATCAGCTCGGGCTCCAGCATATAGCCCAGCACCGACTCGATTTCGCCGCTCGGACGCCGCTGGATCAGCTTGGTTTCCGCGCTGCTGTAGTTCGTCAAACCACGTGCGACTTCACGGCCCGACGCGCTCAGACACGCGATCACCTCGCCGCGCGCGAAAGCGCCCTGCACGCCGACGATGCCGATCGGCAGCAGGCTCTTGCCGCCGGCGGTCAATTTTTCGACCGCGCCGTCATCGATCACGACGTGGCCGCGCACCTGCAGGTGATCGGCCATCCATTGCTTGCGCGCCGCCATGCGCGCGGTGCGCGCGATCAGCTGCGTGCCGATCGCCTCGCCGGCCGCCAGTCTCAGCAGCACGTCCGCTTCGCGCCCACTCGCGATCACCGTATTGGCGCCGCTATGGGCTGCGCGCTTCGCGGCAAGAATTTTGGTCAGCATGCCGCCGCGGCCGAGGCTCGAGCCCGCGCCGCCCGCCATCGCTTCCAGATCGGGCGCGCCGGCGTCGGCTTGCTGGACGAGCGTCGCGTTCGGGTTCTTGCGCGGATCGGCGGTGAAGAGGCCTTGCTGGTCCGTCAGAATGATCAGCGCGTCGCCCTCGATCAGATTGGCGACCAGCGCGCCGAGCGTGTCGTTGTCGCCGAACTTGATTTCGTCGGTGACGACCGTGTCGTTCTCGTTGATGATCGGTACGACACCGAGCCGCAGCAGCGTGAGCAGCGTGGAGCGCGCATTCAGATAGCGCTCGCGGTCGGCGAGGTCGGCGTGAGTAAGCAGGATCTGCGCAGTCTGGATGGAATGTTCGGCAAAGCGGCTTTCGTACACTTGCGCGAGGCCCATCTGGCCGACCGCCGCAGCCGCCTGCAATTCATCGATTTCACGCGGCCGCTTTGTCCAGCCGAGCCGCTGCATGCCCTCGGCGATCGCGCCCGAGCTGACCAGAACGACTTCCTTGCCCTGCGCGCGCAGTGCGGCAATTTGCGCGGCCCAGCGGCCGATCGCCGCATGATCGAGGCCGCGCCCGTCGTTCGTGACGAGGCTCGAACCGACTTTGACGACCAATCGCCGTGAATCTGCGATGACGGAACGCATTGTGCGCTGTCTCCCAAGATGACGCGTGATGCATGCCGACACCCGCTGCAGGCGCCGGCGCGCGACTTGTTATTCGTGCGGATCGCTGCCCGGGGTCGCGGCCGGTACCTGCGTCCCCTCGCGGAAACGCACGTCGGAGGCGAGGTCTTCGGCTTCGGCCGCCCGTTGCGCGTCGGAGTGCTCGGCGAGGTAGTCGAACACCGCATAGCAAAGATTTTCACAGCCCTGGCCAGTCAGCGCCGAGATCTCGAACACCGGACCGTCCCAGCCAAAGCCTTCGAGGAAAGCCGCCACGCGCGCTGCACGCTCGTCCTCGGGCACCATGTCCAGCTTGTTCAGCACGAGCCAGCGTGGTTTCTGATAAAGCTCTTCGTCGTACTTGCGCAGTTCGTTGACAATCGCTTTCGCTTCCGCGACCGGATCGATCGATTCATCGAACGGTGCGATGTCGACGATGTGCAGCAGCAGCCCGGTGCGCTGCAGGTGGCGCAAGAATTGATGGCCGAGGCCGGCGCCTTCCGCCGCGCCTTCGATCAGCCCCGGAATGTCCGCAATCACGAAGCTGCGGCTCGGCCCGACGCGCACGACGCCGAGGTTCGGTGCGAGCGTGGTGAATGGGTAATCGGCAATTTTCGGCTTCGCGTTCGACACCGAAGAGATGAACGTCGACTTGCCTGCATTCGGCATGCCGAGCAGACCGACGTCAGCCAACACTTTCAGTTCGAGGCGGACCATGCGGCGCTCGCCCGGCTTGCCGTCGGTTTTCTGACGCGGCGCGCGGTTCGTGCTGGACTTGAAATGGAGGTTGCCGAGACCGCCTGCGCCGCCTTGCGCGATTTGCACGCTCTGGTTGTGCTCGGTCAGATCGGCGATCAGTTCGCCGGTTTCCATGTCCGTGATGGTCGTGCCAACCGGCATGCGCAGCGTGATGTCGTCGCCGCCCTTGCCATAGCAATCTGAGCCACGACCGTTTTCGCCGTTGCGCGCCAGATGTTTTTTCGCGTAGCGGTAATCGATCAGCGTGTTGATGTTGCGGTCAGCAACGGCAATCACGCTGCCGCCCCGGCCGCCATCACCGCCATCGGGGCCGCCGAACGGAACGAACTTCTCGCGGCGCATCGACGCGCTGCCATCCCCTCCGTCGCCGGCGATGACTTCAATCCTCGCTTCGTCAATGAACTTCATGCGTTACTCCGTCCCGTGGTGTACTGCTCGATTCGATGCAGGGGTTGTTACTGATTGGATGCTGCTATTTTGCCGCGCGGGCCGCGCGTTGATCAATCGACCGAAAGGCATAGTCGCCGGTGATGAGCTGTTGGCTGCGCGGCTTCGGCGCCACACGAAAGAGGCGCCGCAATAAAAAAAGCCCCGCGAACTTCGCGGGGCCTTTTCCGGTCCTGAAGCCCGTGCCTGACTAAACTCAGGCTGCCGGGACGACGGAAACGGTGTGCTTCTTCGCCGCGCCCTTCGTCGAGAACTGGACGTGGCCGTCCTTCAGCGCGAACAGGGTGTGATCCTTGCCCATGCCGACGTTCTCGCCAGCGTGCATGCGCGTACCGCGCTGACGCACGATGATGCCACCAGCGTTGATAGCCTGGCCGCCGTAAACCTTAACGCCGAGGCGCTTCGATTCGGAGTCGCGGCCGTTCCGGGACGATCCGCCTGCCTTTTTGTGTGCCATTTGATTTGCTCCTTAACCGGTGCGCTTACGCGTTGATCGCGTCGATGCGCAGTTCGGTATAGTTCTGGCGGTGGCCGCCATGCTTCTGGTAGTGCTTCCGGCGACGCATCTTGAAGATCGTCACTTTGGCGTGACGCCCTTGCGACACGACGGTAGCCTTGACGGAAGCCCCACTGACCAGCGGCGTACCGAACTTAATCGATTCGCCTTCGCCCACTGCGAGAACCTGGTCGAGCGTGATTTCAGCGTCAATGTCTGCCGGTATCTGTTCTACTTTAAGTTTTTCGCCGACGGCAACCTTGTACTGCTTGCCGCCGGTTTTTATGACCGCGTACATTGAGAACCTCACTCTGTATTCATTTTTCCCACGCACCGCGCGCGGAAACTCTCAATTATACATAGAGTTAGCTGCTCGGTCAAAACCTGCTTACCAAACCGCCTACCGTTCGGGTTCGCCACCTGTCGCAGGCGCTCGCAGACAATAAACCAGCGAGGCGCGGCGGTCCGCAGACGCCCTTGGCGAGCGGTCCTCGCGCCGTGCGGAAAGCATCCGCACCGCAGCCGGCGACCCGGAAGCGCCCCGATCGCCTTATAATTCGCGGCACTACCCAATTCAGCCATCATGTCGTCGACTGCCACCACCTCCCCCAACGTCGCCAGCCTGCTTGCTCCGATCGCCGAAGACATGCAGCAGGTCAATCGCGTCATCCGGCAACGTCTTGCGTCGGACGTGATGCTGATCAATCAGATTTCCGAGTACATCATCAGCGCCGGCGGAAAGCGGCTGCGGCCCGCGCTGCTGTTGCTGGTGGCGGGCGCGCTGGGCGACACGACGGGACACCGGCACGAGCTTGCCGCGGTCGTCGAATTCATTCACACGGCCACGCTGCTGCATGACGACGTGGTCGACGAGTCCGACCTGCGGCGCGGGCGCCAGACCGCCAACGCGCTGTTCGGCAACGCCGCGAGCGTGTTGGTCGGTGATTTCCTGTATTCGCGCTCGTTCCAGATGATGGTCGGCGTGGGCAAGATGCGCGTGATGGAAATTCTGTCGGAGGCGACCAACATCATCTCCGAAGGCGAAGTGCTGCAGTTGTTGAACATGCACGATGCCGACGTCGACGAAGCCCGCTACATGCAGGTGATCCGCTACAAAACCGCAAAGTTGTTCGAGGCGGCCGCCCAACTCGGGGCGGTGCTCGCCGGAGCGGACGCGAAAACCGAAGCCGCCGCCGCCGAATATGGCCGCCGCATCGGCACCGCGTTCCAGATCATGGACGACTGGCTCGACTACACCGGCACGGCCGAGTCGATGGGCAAGAACGCCGGCGACGATCTGCGCGAAGGCAAACCGACGCTTCCGCTCATCTATCTGATCGAACGCGGCACGCCCGAGCAATCGGCGCTCGCGCGCGAAGCCATCGAGCAGGGTGGCACCGACCGTTTCGATACGATTTTCGACGCTATCACGCGATCGGGCGCGCTCGACCACACGCTCGAGTGCGCGAAACAGGAGGCGCAGGCAGCCGCGGCAGCAATTTCTTCATTTCCCCATTCCATTTTCAAAGAGAGCCTGCTAGAATTATGTTCTTACTCGACGGCAAGACAGTCTTGAACGAGACTGAAACGCCGAAATAGTCCGAATCGAGTCAGCAGTACCAAATCGGGGTGTAGCTTAGCCTGGTAGAGCGCTACGTTCGGGACGTAGAGGCCGGAGGTTCGAATCCTCTCACCCCGACCAGATTCTCCTTGTTAGCTCAAGGTTCAAAAACCGCCGCAGCATTGCTCGGCGGTTTTTTGCTTTGCGCGGGAGCTTTTTGCTGCTCTCCTGCAGCCTTTCGCTGCTTTCTTTTGCTCCGGCACGGCAGGCACAGCGCGTACGTCGCGACGTTGGCGATCCAGCAGCGGCGTCAGCCGCCGTCCACGGCGGAGCGCGCGCCCCCTCTGCTATATTCTCTTCATCCTTTCCCTTTTTTTCACGACGCGTGGAACAACTTCCCTTATGGGCGCAGATCGGCGCCGTCCTTCTGCTGCTTGTCTGCTCCGCCTTCTTTTCCATTTCCGAGACAGCGATGATGGCGCTGAACCGTCATCGGCTCAAACATCTCGCCAGCAAAAACACGCTCGGCGCGAAAACGACCCAGGGACTGCTCGCAAAAACCGATCAGCTATTGAGCGTCATCCTGATCGGCAACAACCTGTTCAACACGATCATTCCGGTCCTGACTACATCGCTCGCGTTGCATACGTTCGGCCGCAATAGCCTCGTGCTGTCGATCGCGACCGGTATCGTCGCGTTCCTCATTATCGTGTTCGCGGAAATTACGCCGAAGATCGTCGGCGCGACGTTTCCCGAGAAAATCGCACTGCCCGCGAGCCTGCTGATCGCGCCGTTGATGCGCATCGCGAGACCGGTGATCTGGTTCGTCAACCTGTTCGCCACCGGCATCCTGCGTGTGCTGCACATCAATACGAAGGGCGCGCGCGATCAGCGACTGTCTACCGAAGAACTACGCACCATCGTGCTCGAATCCGGCAGCTTCATGCCGACCAAACACCGCAGCATCCTGCTCAATCTGTTCGACCTCGAAAACATCTCCGTCGACGACGTGATGATCCCGCGCCGCCGCATCGAGGCGCTCGACTTCGATGCGCCGTTCGAACAGATCCTGCATCAACTCGAGACCTGCTATCACAACAAGCTGATCGTCTACCAGGGCGACATCGACCGCGTGCTCGGTGTGCTGCATGTGCGCAAGACACTGTCAGCGCTGCACAACCAGGAGCTCGAACGCGATACCTTGCGCGAGCTGCTCGCCGAGCCGTATTTCGTGCCCAGCGGCACGCCGGTGTTCCAGCAGTTGCAGTACTTTCAGGAGAGCCGGCACCGCATCGCGCTCGTCGTCAACGAATACGGCGAACTGCAAGGCCTCGTCACGCCGGAAGACATCATCGAGGAACTGATCGGCGAATTCACCACGTCGATTCCGCGTGGCGCCAGTTCGCGCGGCGGCTGGAACGAAGCGGGCGAATGCATCGTTGCAGGCAGCATGCCGTTGCGCGAGCTGAACCGCTGGCTGCAACTCGCGCTGCCCACCGATGGTCCCAAAACGCTCAACGGCCTGATTCTCGAAATTCTCGAAGACATCCCCGACGGCGACGTCTGCGTGCGCATCGGCGACACCAAGCTCGAAGTGATGCGCAGCGACGATCAGGCAATCCGCACCGTCAAGCTGTTCAAACCGCCGTCGCGCACCAAGGCCGGAAAAGCAAGGTCAGGCTGAAGCCCGCACAGTCGCTCGCTAATTCATGGTCAGCATTGCACAGGCTCGCGACGCGCGCCATTAGCCGAATGGCCGAATGGCACTCGGACGCTCTCATCCGGAAGATGAAGCCGTCATGTTCTACAGGCGGCTCATCACCGGTCTCTTATGCAAACACCCTTCGCCACCACCGCGGCATTGCGGCGCCCACTCGCTGCCGACGGCGAATCCAGCGCAACGAATCTGAACGATCCGGACAATGCCCCGGCCGTGCGTCTGTTGACCGACACGTTGCACGAAGCGACGCGGCGCAATGCGTCGGATATCCACATCGAGCCGGCCGAGCACGGCTGGCGTGTGCGCCTGCGTATCGACGGCGTACTGCATGAAATCCCGCGGCCGCCCGCGCATCTGCGCGATGCGTTCGTCACGCGTGTCAAGGTGCTCGCGCGCATGGACATCGCCGAGCGACGCGTGCCGCAAGACGGCCGGCTACGCCTCGCGACGTCGCCAGGGCGACTCGAGGATTACCGAGTCAATTCACTGCCGACGCTGTTCGGCGAAAAGCTGGTACTACGACGGCTCGACGCGCTACCCGCAGATTTATCACTCGATTCGCTCGGCCTCGATCCGCGGCAGCGCGTGGCCGTCGATGCCGCGATCCGCGCGCCGCACGGTCTGATGCTCGTCACCGGACCAACGGGCAGCGGCAAGACGCTTTCGCTGTACTGCTTCCTGAATCTGCTGAACGGCGAGGCACGCAACCTCTGCTCGGTGGAAGATCCGGCCGAGATTCAGCTGGCCGGCATCAACCAGGTCAGCGTGCGCGAAAAAGCCGGGCTTACGTTCGCGGTCGCACTGCGCGCGTTCCTGCGTCAGGACCCTGACGTGATCATGGTCGGCGAAATCCGCGACAACGAAACCGCCGACGTCGCCGTGAAGGCCGCCCAAACCGGCCACCTCGTGCTGTCCACGCTGCATACCAACGACGCCCCCGCAGCCATCGCGCGCCTCATCGATATCGGTGTCGAGCCGTACAACCTTGCCGCCGCGCTGCGGATGGTGACCGCGCAGCGGCTGGTGCGGCGACTGTGCGTCGAGTGTCGAGCACCTGCGCCCCATTCCGCGGCCGCGCTCCACGCGGCGGGCTTCGGCGAACACGAGCTGGACGGCTGGCAACCGTATGCGGGGACCGGCTGCGCGGCTTGCCATGGCATCGGCTACCGGGGGCGCGTCGGCATACATCAGGTGATGCCCGTTTCCGACGCGATGCGCGAGCTGATCGTCACAAGCGCGGGCGCGCACGAGCTGGGCCGCCTCGCGCACACCGAACAGGTCGCGACGTTACGCGACGCGGCGCTAGCGCGCGTGCGCGACGGCACCACCAGTCTCGCCGAAGCGCTCGCCGCCACGGAGGTCGCATGAGTATCCCCGCGCTGTCACCGACAGGGTCCGTCTCAGCCGATCTGCGCTTCAGGTGGCGCGGCGTCGACGCGGACGGCACGCGTCATAGCGGCACGCTCATCGCGCCCGACGCGAGCGCCGCGCGCACGCTGCTCAAACGCGACAACCTCTTTATCGTCGAGCTCGCAACGCAAGGGCCGGCGCCACGCCCAAAGACCAGCGCGGCCGATGTCACGCTATTCACGCGACAACTGTCCAGTCTGCTGCGTGCCGGCTTGCCGCTCGCGCCCGCGCTCGAACTGCTCGCGCAGACGCCGGCGTCGGGTCAGCGGCAAGGCATGCCGCGGATCGTCGGTACGGTCGCGCGAGATATCACTGCCGGCCTGCGGTTTTCGGCGGCCCTGCAGCGGCATCCGGCGCAGTTCAATGCGCTGTATTGCCAACTCGTCGAGGTGGGTGAAGCGGCGGGCGCGCTCGTCACCGTGCTCGCCCGCCTCGCCGACGATCGCGAACGCGCCGCCGCACAGCGTGCAAAGGTGCGCGCGGCTCTCACCTATCCAGTCGCGATCCTGCTGCTCGCGATCGCGATAACCGCCGCGTTGCTGGTGTGGGTCGTGCCGACGTTCAAGCAGATCTTCGATGGCTTCGGCGCCAGGCTGCCCGCGCCGACGCAGTTCGTGCTGGCACTTTCGGCGGGTGCCGCGCGCTGGAGTGTGCCGCTGTTCGCGCTGATGCTCGCAATGAGCTCGGCCATCTCGTTCGTGCTGCGTCGATCGACCAGCGCGCGCATCCGCTTCGCTCGCCTGTCGCTCAACCTGCCGGTGGCCGGCCCGCTGCTGCGCACGCTGTGCGCAGCGCGCTGGAGTCGCGCGCTCGGCACTTTGCTGTCCGCCGGCACACCGCTCGCCGACGCGTTCGATTCGCTCACCCAGGCGACCGGCAATGCCTTCTTCGATCGCGCAACGGCAAGCATCGCCATCAGACTGCGGCGCGGCGAACGGCTCGCCGCGGCGATGCGCGCGGCCCGCTGCTTTCCTGGCGAGGTCGTGCAGCCCGTTGCGGTCGCCGAGGAATCTGGCGCGCTCGACAGCATGCTGCTCGATGTCGCGTCGCTCGCGGATCGCCAGGTGGACGACCGCATCGGTACGCTGTCGAGCCTGTGCGAACCGCTCGTGATCGTCGTGCTCGGCACGCTGGTCGGCGGCCTCGTAATCGCGATGTATCTTCCCATTATTCAACTCGGCAACGTGGTGTAGCATCGCAGCCGAATCCACTTCATGACCATGCAGGCTCCTCTACCGCTCGTGTCACAGACTTCCTCCAGCTTGCTCGCGGGCTTACTGCCAGGCCGCTTTGCAGGCGATATCGGCCTCGCGCTCGCGAGTCTGCCCGCCGGGGTGCAGATCGCGTTCGCGATCGTGCTCGGCCTCGTGATCGGCAGCTTCCTGAACGTGGTCGTGCATCGGCTGCCGATCATGCTCGAGCGTGCCTGGCGCGCCGAAATCAGCGAGGCCACCGACGAGCCGCGGCCCGGCGACGGACTGCCCGAGCGCTACAACCTGTGGGTGCCGCGTAGCGCGTGCCCGCATTGCGGCCACGTACTGAGCGCGTGGGAAAACTTGCCGGTGTTGAGCTACCTGCTGTTACGCGGCCGCTGTTCCGCATGCGGCACGCACATCAGCGCACGTTATCCGCTGCTCGAAATCGCGAGTGCAGCTTTCGCCGCAGGCGCATTGATGGCGTTCGGCCCGACCTTGATGGCACTCGCCGCGTTCGGCCTGTGCGCAACGTTGCTTGTGATGAGCGCGATCGATATCGACACGCATCTGCTGCCCGATTCCTTGACCTTGCCGCTGTTGTGGGCCGGCCTGATCGTCAATTTCAACGGCATGTTCACGAACCTGCATGATGCGGTCCTCGGGGCTATGTTCGGATATCTGGTGTTATGGGCCGTGCATTGGGCGTTCAGGCTCGTGCGCGGTATCGAAGGCATGGGCTATGGCGACTTCAAACTGCTCGCGGCGCTCGGCGCGTGGCTCGGCTGGCCCGCACTGCCGCAAATCGTGCTGGTCGCCGCGGTGGCCGGCGCCGTGATCGGCCTCGCGGCGACGTGGCGCGGCCGTATGCGCTTCGAAGAGCCGCTGCCGTTTGGGCCATTTCTCGCGGCGGGCGGTGCGCTCACGCTGTTTGCCGGCACGCCGCTTTACCTGGCTTTGGGAGGCTGAAGCATGTTCGTTGTGGGACTCACCGGCGGCATCGGTAGCGGCAAGTCGACGGTTGCCAATCTGTTTGCCGCGCGCGGCGCGCCGCTCGTCGATACCGACGTGATCGCGCATCGCATCACCGCGCCGCATGGATTGGCGATGCCGCACATCGCCGCCGAATTCGGCACTGAGTTCGTCGCCGCCGACGGCTCGCTCGATCGCGCGCGCATGCGCACGCTCGTGTTCAGCGACGACACCGCGCGCAAACGTCTGGAAGGCATCACGCATCCGCTGATTCGCGCGGAAACCGAGCGCGAAGAGCGCGAAGCGCAAGGGCCGTATGTGATCGTCGTGGTGCCGTTGCTGGTCGAGTCCGGCACCTGGAAGAACCGTGTGAATCGCGTGCTCACCGTCGATTGCAGCGTCGACACGCAAATCGCGCGGGTGATAAGCCGCAACGGCTTCAGCCGTGAGCAGGTGCTCGCGATCATCGCGCGCCAGGCCACGCGCGAAGCGCGCCTCGCCGCCGCCGACGACGTGATCGTCAATGACAATGCGCCGCTCCTGGAACTCGAGGCGCAGGTGGACGCTCACCATCAAGCGTATCTGTCGCTCGCGAAGGGTGAGGCCGAGTCGTAGCGCGCGGAGCTCTCAGGTCGGCCTCGCTTGCACGCATCAAGCGCATGGTGCCCCGTGAGGCGGATACGCATCTTCGGCACGCGTCGTCAGGGCACAATTGAACTTTGCGCGCATGCGAGAGCCGAAGCGCTCAGAACACCGGGAACTGACAAAAAAGTTGCGAAAGCACGCGGAAAGCGTGCGTGATTGCCTGGGTAGTCCCACGGCATTAGAATGTTTTGCATTCCTGTCACCGACCACGCCCGAGGCGAGCCCGCTTGATCCTTTACGAGTACCCCTTCAATGAGCGAATCCGGACGCTGTTGCGGCTCGAAGATCTGTTCGAGCGCTTCACGTTCTTTCTGACTCAGGAAGATGCGCGGGAACATCACGTCGCACTGACAACGCTGTTCGAAATCTCCGAAGTAGCTGGCCGCGCAGATCTGAAGTCGGATCTGATGAAAGAGCTCGAACGGCAGCGGCAAACGCTCGCGCCGTTTCGCGGCAATCCGGGCATCGAGCAGAACGCGCTCGAAGCGGTGCTCGGCGAAATCGAGCAGACACTTGCGGGGCTCACGCAGATGCAAGGCAAGACCGGCCAGCATCTTGCAGACAACGAATGGCTCGCGAGCATTCGCAGCCGCGCAATCATCCCCGGTGGCACCTGCAAATTCGACCTGCCCTCGTATTACGCGTGGCAACAGTTGCATCCCGATCAGCGTCGCCAGGACATCGCCAAGTGGGTCACGCCGCTTTTGCCGCTGCGCGACGCGGCCACGATCGTGCTGCGGCTCGCGCGCGAGTCGGGCCAGGCGTCGAAGGTGATGGCGATGCAAGGCAGCTATCAGCAAATGCTGTCGGGCCGCTCGTATCAATTGATGCAGGTTCGCGTCGCGCCCGAATTGCGCGTGATTCCCGAAGCGAGCGCCAACAAGTACATGCTGTGGGTGCGTTTCACGGTGCAGGACGGCGATCTGCGGCCGCGTGCGGTCGACGTCGACGTGCCGTTCCAGCTCACGCTCTGCAGCCTGTAATCGCCTGATAATCGCCGCCGCATCGGGCAGCGCACCCCGGATTTGACCGAACGCGCCTTTGAAGTGGCGCGAAATAGCCCTATATTCGTTACTTGTTCCGTTTGCGATTGACCGTCCGACCGTATGCCTACCGTCGTCAAATGTCCTACCTGCGGTAAAGATGTCCGCTGGATCCCCGAGAGCCGCTTCCGTCCTTTCTGCTCCGAGCGCTGCAAGCAGATTGATCTCGGCGCATGGGCCGCCGAAAAATACCGGATTGGCGGCAACGAACAGGAAGGGTCTTCGTCCGAAGAGGAAACGCCGCGCGGCGACTACAACCCGCACTGAGCGAGCCAGTAAAAGGCCACGCGAATCGCGACGCTGCCGAGACAGCGCCACGCTATCGCGTGGCCTTTTCAGCCACTCTGTTTCAACCGATCACTTGTTCTCGGCCGCCAGCCACTCCAGCACCGGGATTGTGGCCGGTAACAACGGCGAGACATCCGCAGGCAAGCTCAGCCACACGAAGGCCTGGCCTTCACGCCCGTGGGGCTCGCCCGACCACTGCGTCACCTTGCAGAAGAACAGGCGCACATAGGCGTGCGGATAATCGTGTTCGAGCGTGTGCCACAGATGGCTCGCTTCGACCTCGATTCCCAGCTCCTCGTGCAGCTCGCGCGCAAGCGCGGCCTCGACTGACTCACCCGCCTCCAGCTTGCCGCCCGGAAACTCCCAGTAGCCCTCGTACGGCTTGCCCGCCGGACGCTGCGCGAGCAGATAGCGCCCGTCAGGCTGCACCAGCACGCCGACCGCGACCTCGGTGACGGGCCGGCCGGCGCCGTTAGTGCCGGCGCTATTGCCCGCGTTTTTGCCAGCGTCGCTCATGCCGGCGTCTTACGGCCAGACCAGTCGCGCGCGAATTGCCATGCGACCCGCCCCGAGCGCGAGCCGCGTTCGAGCGCCCACACGAGCGCATCGCCGCGCGCCGATTCGATCTCGGCGTCGTCGCAACCGAAATGACGCAGCCAGTGCGCGATGATCGTCAGATAGTCGTCCTGTTTGAACGGATAGAAGCTGACCCACAGCCCGAAACGCTCCGACAGCGAAATCTTCTCTTCGACCAGTTCACCCGGATGAATCTCGCCGTCCGACGTGTGCTTGTACGTTTCGTTGTCGCTCATGTACTCGGGCAGCAGATGGCGGCGGTTCGACGTCGCGTAGATCAGCACGTTGTCGGACTGCGCGGCGACCGAGCCGTCGAGCGCGACTTTCAGCGCCTTGTAGCCCGACTCGCCTTCTTCGAACGACAGGTCGTCGCAGAAGACGATGAAGCGCTCCGGGCGCTTCGCGATCACATCGACAATGTCGCCGAGGTCGTGCAGATCGTCCTTGTCCACTTCGATCAGACGCAGGCCGTCTTTCGCGTAAGCGTTCAGACACGCCTTGATCAGCGACGACTTGCCGGTGCCCCGCGCGCCCGTCAGCAGCACGTTGTTGGCCGGCTGCATGCGCACGAACTGGCGCGTGTTCTGTTCGATCAGCCCCTTCTGCCGATCGATGTTCTGCAGGTCGTCGAGCGTGATCGACGAAATGGCGGGCACCGGCTGCAAGTAGCCGCGCCCCTGGCGCTTGCGCCAGCGAAAGGCGACTGCGGCCGACCAGTCGATGTCCGGCGCGGCGGGCGGAAGCATCGCTTCCAGGCGGCCGAGCACGGCTTCGGCCCGGGTCAGAAACTGTTCGAGTTTGTCCATGGTAAGTAGGCGGCCCGCGGCCGCGCTTTGAACCTGATTACGAGCGGTAGTCGGCGTTGATGCTCACGTAGTCGTGCGACAGATCGCAGGTCCAGATCGTGGCTTGCGCATTGCCGCGGCCGAGCACGACGCGAATGCCGATCTCGCTCTTTTTCATCACGCGCTGGCCGTCTTCTTCGCGGTACGCCGGGTTGCGGCCGCCGGCAGTCGCGACCAGCACGTCGTCGAGATACAGATCGATCTTGCCGACGTCGAGATCGTCCACGCCGGCATAGCCGATCGCCGCGAGAATGCGGCCGAGGTTCGGGTCCGATGCATAGAAGGCCGTCTTGACGAGCGGCGAATGGCCGATCGCGTAGGCGATCTGGCGGCATTCGCCGACGCTCGAGCCGCCTTCGACATGCACGGTCATGAACTTGGTCGCGCCTTCACCATCGCGCACGATCAGTTGCGCGAGGCTCTGCGCGACCTCGGTCACCGCGTCGCGCAGCGCTGCATAAGCGGGCGAATCGGTGGACGTGATCGCCGGCAGGCTTGATTTGCCCGACGCGATCAGGATGAACGAATCGTTGGTCGACGTATCGCCATCGATCGTAATGCAGTTGAACGAGCGGTCCGCGACGTGCTTCACGAGTTCGTCGAGCACGGGCTGCGCGACGGCTGCGTCGAACGCGAGGAAGCCGAGCATAGTCGCCATGTTCGGCTTGATCATGCCGGCGCCCTTGCTGATGCCGGTCAGCGTTACCGTGTGGCCGTCGATCGTGACCTGGCGCGAGCTCGCCTTCGGCAGCGTGTCGGTCGTCATGATCGACTGCGCCGCGTCGTACCAGTTTGCTTCCTTGCGATTCGCGAGCGCGGCCGGCAAACCGGCCTTCAGACGATCGACCGGCAGCGGTTCGAGGATCACGCCCGTCGAGAACGGCAGCACCTGCTCGGGCAGGATGTCGGCGAGACGCGCGAGTTCCGCGCAGGTTTCGCGCGTCGCCGCGAGGCCCTGCTCACCGGTGCCCGCGTTCGCGTTGCCGGTGTTGATCACCAGCGCGCGAATCGGCTTGCCGCCCGCGCGCACGCGCTGCAGGTTCTCGCGGCAGACCGTGACGGGCGCCGCGCAGAAGCGGTTCTGCGTGAACACGCCGCCGACCGTCGCGCCTTCGTCGACGGAAATGACGAGCACGTCCTTGCGGTTCGGCTTGCGGATATTCGCTTCCGCCCAGCCTAGCGTGACGCCGGCGACGGGGTGGAGTTGAGCGGGATCGATCGAGGGAAAGTTGACAGCCATGGTCGCGACCTGTCGAAGAAAATGCCGGCGGACGCCGGCATCGGGGAAACGGAACTGATGACCCGGGCGTGTTGCCGGGTCACCCGCGAAATCAAAACGGACAAGCGGCGCTCAAAAGCGACGCGGCGCGCCCTGAAGCGCGCCGCGTCGGCAATTATGCGATCTTGCCGTGGCACTGCTTGTACTTCTTGCCGCTACCGCACGGACACGGGTCGTTGCGGCCGACTTTCGGCACGTTGTCGGTATTCACGTTCAGGGTCTGCGGCACCGCGCCGTGGCCATGACCATGGCTCATTGCGTCGCCGATCATCGCGGCGGTGGCCGCTTCGGCTGCAACCGGCGCGGCGGCGCCGGCTTCCGCGAACTCGGCATGACGGAACTCGACGTTCTCCAGATGACCGCCCTGCTCTTCCATCTGCTCCGCGGCCGCTTCGAGCTGCTCCGGCGACTGGATCTGCACGTTCATCACGATGCGCGTGACTTCGAGCTTCACCGCGTCGAGCATCGCGGCGAACAGTTCGAACGCCTCGCGCTTGTATTCCTGCTTCGGGTTCTTCTGCGCATAGCCGCGCAGATGGATGCCCTGACGCAGATGGTCGAGCGCGGCCAGATGCTCGCGCCATGCGCGGTCGAGCGTCTGCAGCATGATCGAGCGCTCGAACGCGCTGAACGATTCACGGCCGACCAGCTGGACCTTCGCTTCGTACCCCTCGTCCGCGGCGGCCTCGACAGCTTCGAGAATCTCTTCCGCGCTGATCGAGTTCGACTCGTTGATCATTTCCTGGATCGCGAGGTCGAGCTGCCATTCGTTGCGCAGCACTTCTTCGAGCTCGGGCACGTCCCACTGTTCTTCGATACTGCCCACCGGCACGAATTGATGCACGATGTCGCCCACCACGCCGTGACGCATCGCGGTGATGGTCTCGGTGATGTCGTTCGCTTCGAGCAGTTCGTTGCGCTGCTGGTAGATCACCTTGCGCTGGTCGTTCGACACGTCGTCATATTCGAGCAATTGCTTACGAATATCGAAGTTGCGCGCCTCGACCTTGCGTTGCGCCGATTCGATCGAACGCGACACGATGCCTGCTTCGATCGCCTCGCCTTCCGGCATCTTCAGACGGTCCATGATCGCGCGCACGCGGTCGCCCGCGAAAATGCGCAGCAGCGGATCTTCCAGCGACAGATAGAAGCGCGACGAACCCGGGTCACCCTGACGGCCAGCACGGCCGCGCAGCTGGTTATCGATCCGGCGCGACTCATGACGTTCGGTGCCGATGATGTGCAGACCGCCCGCAGCCTTCACCTGATCGTGCAGCGTCTGCCATTCGTCGTGCAGCTTCTGGATGCGGCGTTGCTTTTCGTCGTCGGAGAGCGTTTCGTCCTGCTCGATGAACGACGCCTGCTTCTCCGCGTTGCCGCCGAGCACGATGTCCGTACCACGGCCGGCCATGTTGGTCGCGATCGTGATGCGTTGCGGACGACCCGCTTCGGCGACGATCGCCGCTTCGCGCGCGTGCTGCTTCGCGTTCAGCACTTCGTGCGGCAAGCCGGCCTGCTTCAGCAGATGCGACAGCAGTTCCGAGTTCTCGATCGACGTCGTGCCGACCAGCACCGGCTGCCCGCGTTCGTAGCACTCGCGGATGTCGCGGATCACCGCGTCGTAGCGTTCCTTCGCGGTCTTGTAGATCTGATCCTGCTTGTCGATCCGCTTCGGCGGACGGTTGGTCGGGATCACGACCGTTTCGAGACCGTAGATCTCGTTGAATTCGTACGCTTCGGTGTCGGCCGTGCCGGTCATGCCGGCCAGCTTCGCGTACATGCGGAAATAGTTCTGGAACGTGATCGACGCGAGCGTCTGGTTCTCGCTCTGGATCTTCACGTGCTCCTTCGCCTCGACCGCCTGGTGCAGACCGTCCGACCACCGGCGGCCGGCCATCAGACGGCCGGTGAATTCGTCGACGATGATCACTTCGCCGTTCTGCACGACGTAGTGCTGATCCTTGAAGAACAGCGTATGCGCGCGCAGCGCCGCGTACACGTGGTGCATCAGCGTGATGTTCTGTGGCGCGTACAGGCTTTCGCCCTCACCGATCAGACCCCACTCGGAGAGCAGCCGCTCCGCCTTTTCGTGGCCAGACTCGGTCAGGAACACCTGACGGCCTTTTTCGTCCAGCGTGTAGTCGCCAGGCTTCTCGACGCCGGTGCCGTCCGCCTTCTCTTCGCCGATCTGGCGCTCGAGCAGCGGCGGCAGTGCGTTCATGCGCACGTAGAGTTCGGTGTGGTCTTCGGCCTGGCCGGAGATGATCAGCGGCGTACGCGCTTCGTCGATCAGGATTGAGTCCACCTCGTCGACGACCGCGAAGTTCAGGCTCCGCTGCACGCGCGCGTCGGTCTCGTAGACCATGTTGTCGCGCAGGTAGTCGAAGCCGAATTCGTTGTTGGTGCCGTAGGTGATGTCGGCGGCGTAGGCTTGCTGCTTCGCCGTGTGCTCCATCTGCGACAGGTTGATACCGACCGACAGACCGAGGAAGTTATAGAGACGCGCCATCCACTCGGCGTCGCGCTGCGCGAGGTAGTCGTTGACCGTGACCACGTGGACGCCGCGGCCCGACAGCGCGTTCAGGTAGACCGGCAGCGTCGCGACGAGCGTCTTGCCCTCGCCGGTGCGCATTTCGCTGATCTTGCCGTAGTGCAGCGCCATACCGCCGATCAGCTGCACGTCGAAGTGGCGCATCTTCAGCACCCGCTTGCTGGCCTCGCGGCAGACCGCGAACGCCTCCGGCAGGATCTTGTCGAGCGATTCGCCGCTCGCGACGCGCTGGCGGAATTCACCCGTTTTGGCGCGCAGTTGGTCATCCGTCAATTGCTCGATCTGCGGCTCGAGCGCATTGATCGCCGCGACGGTCTTTTGATATTGCTTGACCAGCCGCTGATTACGGCTGCCAAAAATCTTCTGTAGAAAACCGGTGGTCATCGGATCGGTGTCTGCGTCGCGGCTTCGGCTGGCTCGCGGTGTGCGCTACATGCATACCGCGCCTGGGTCGGAAAGTCCTCGGCGGCTTAGTCCAAGAGTGAATTCGAATCGGGCATTTTAGCACGCGCCTCCGGCTGCGCTCGTGTCGGAGCCGTGACGGCGCCGGCTCTGTTCGGCCCCGCCAGGCAACCTTCAGCGCCGCGCGGACCGGCATCGCAAGCTGCCCGCGCGGTACAATCGCGGCGTGAGCGCGCATGGGGCGAGTTCACGTGTCAATGCCAAACATGAGCCGTTTTTCGTCCTTTTCAAGGCCGCCGAAGCAGTTCGATCTGCGCCGCCCGCAACCGCTCGCCGAGGTTCTCGGCCGCACGGACGCGTTCGCGGCGTTGCGCGCGGGCGTCGAGCAGATCGCCGCGCTCGAGAAGGATCTGCGCGAGCTTTTGCCCGATTATCTGGCGACGAGTGTCGAGCCCAGCTTCATCAAGGAGGGCGTGCTGGCGCTATTCGCCGCGCACAACGCGCTCGCGGCGCGTCTGCGGCATCTGGAGCCGCGGCTGCTGGTGGATTTGCAGCAGCGCGGCTGGCCCGTGCAGGCGCTGAAGATTCGCGTGCGGCCGCAGCCGCTTAAAGAACCGCCGCCCGTCAAGCAGGCGCGCATGACGCCGGCTGGCGCCGCCGCGCTGCAGGCGTTGAGCGAATCGCTCGAGCCGTCGCCGTTGCAGGAAGCGCTCGCGCGCATGGCCGCGCGGCATCGGCGCAATCGCTGAACGCTGAGCGAAAAAAACGGCCCCGAGGGGCCGTTTTTCATCTGCCTGCCTGTCACGCCGGCTTTATGCGAACGCCGTCTGCGTTTCGTACGCGAAGCCGCGCGGGGCCTTTCGCGTGTCGTCGAAGGTGACGATTTCGTACGAGTCTTCGTGCGCGAGCAACTCGCGCAGCAATGCATTGTTCAGGCCGTGGCCGGACTTGTACGCGGTGTACGACGCGAGCAGTGGGTGACCGATCACGTACAGGTCGCCGATCGCGTCGAGCATCTTGTGCTTGACGAACTCGTCGTCGTAACGAAGGCCGTCGTTGTTCAGGATGCGGTACTCGTCGAGCACAATCGCGTTGTCCATGCTGCCGCCGCGCGCGAGGCCGAGCTCACGCATCATTTCCACTTCATGCGCGAAGCCGAACGTGCGGGCGCGCGCGATTTCGCGCACGTACGACGTGTTGGCGAAATCCACTTCCAGCGCCTGACCGGTTTTGTCCACGGCGGGGTGACGGAAGTCGATCGTGAACTTGAGCTTGAAGCCGAAATACGGATCGAGGCGCGCGAACTTGTCGCCGTCGCGGATTTCGATCGGCTTCGTGACCTTGATGAATTTCTTCGCTGCGTTCTGCTCTTCGATACCCGCCGACTGGATCAGGAACACGAACGAACCCGCGCTGCCGTCCATGATCGGGATTTCTTCGGCGGTGACGTCGACGTAAAGATTGTCGATGCCAAGACCGGCGCAGGCGGACATCAGATGCTCGATGGTCGACACGCGCGCGCCGTCTTTCTGCAACACGGAAGCCAGACGCGTATCGCCAATCGCCATCGCCGACGCAGGAATGTCCACCGGCGTGGGCAAATCCACGCGCGAAAACACGATGCCAGTGTCCGGCCCCGCCGGACGGAGCGTCAGATTGACTTTACGGCCGGAGTGCAATCCGATACCGACAGTCTTGACGATCGATTTGATTGTGCGCTGCTTCAACATGGTGGTCTTCTATTCGATTGAAAATCCTAATCAGGATTTTTTATTCCATAGCCGCAATTATACTCCAATCCCCAGACCAGCGTCTTTGCGGGGAACGTGACAATCTGTTTCGCTGCATTACCCATTGGGCTTAGCGACGGAAAGCGTGACGGGCCGATGCCCCGGAACGGAGGCGTTTCCGGTCATCGGCCCGCGTAACGGCCTGTCACAAAAGCGTCGTAATCACCGTTGCCGTCGCGCCACGCGGCATCAGCGCGCGGGTCGCGGCGAAGGTGCGACGTCAGCAACTAGCTCAACGTAGCGAGAATACTCGCTGCATCGCTGACTTCGAATTTGCCGGCGGCCTCGACGTTCAGCGTCTTGACCACGCCGTCGTCGACCACCATCGCGTAGCGCAGGGAACGAATCCCCATGCCGCGCGCCGACAGATCCTGCTCCAGACCAAGCGCCCGTGTAAAAGCCGCACTGCCGTCCGCCATCATGCGCACCTTGCCCGAGGTGTGCTGATCGCGTCCCCACGCGCCCATGACGAACGCGTCGTTGACGGACACGCACCAGATTTCGTCGATGCCGGCAGCGCGCAACTGCTCGGCATGCTCGACATAGCCCGGTACATGTTTGGCCGAACAGGTCGGCGTGAACGCGCCAGGCAATCCGAAGATCACCACGCGTTTGCCCGCCGTCTGCTCGCGCACGTCGAAACTGTTCGGTCCGATCGTGCAGCCCGCCCGGTCGTCTTCGACATACTCGAAGAGCGTCGCGTCGGGCAGCTTTTCACCTTCCTTGATCATGCTCAGTCCTTTGCATCGATGCGAAGCACGCTCGCACGTCCTCGTGTCGCAGTGAATATCGGTTCGGCCTTTTCAACTATAAGCCACACCGTGCGGCGGCAGTCACTTCGTCCGCCTCGCGAATCCGCAGAGGGCAGTTGCCCCTGCCGCGAACCAGACGATACGCGACCTGCTTGCCGTTCACCCGCCACGCTCGTGCGTTCGTCCGCCAGCGCTGCACTTGCGACCTCAGTCGCAGCGCGGCAACGAAGCCTGCCCGTGCGCTCAGTCCGCCTGCTTGCGCAGGAATGCAGGAATGTCGTACGTATCGACGCCCTTTTCCTGCAGCGCCTGCACGTGCGAGGCCGCCGTGTCGCGCGACGTGCGCCACACCGCCGGCGTGTCGAGCGCGCCGTAGTCGGCCGTGCTGGCATGGCCTGCCGCCGGTGCGTACGCTGCGTGCGCCATCGCGCCGACCGGCTGGTTGTCGGTGCCGGTGCGCAGCAGCGTCATCGGTGCCGATTGCTGCTTCTTCGCCGCGCGGCCGAGACCCGTTGCCACGACCGTCACGCGCAGCGCGTCGCCCATTGCATCGTCGTACACGGCGCCGAAGATCACCGTCGCATCTTCCGCGGCATAGCTCTTGATCGTGTTCATCACTTCGCGCGTTTCCGACAGACGCAGCGAACGGCTCGACGTGATGTTGACCAGCACGCCACGCGCGCCCGACAGATCGACGCCTTCCAGCAGCGGGCTCGCGACGGCCTGCTCGGCCGCGAGACGCGCGCGATCGACACCGGCAACCGTCGCCGTGCCCATCATCGCCTTGCCCTGCTCGCCCATCACGGTCTTCACGTCTTCGAAGTCGACGTTGACGAGACCGTCGACGTTGATGATTTCCGCAATGCCCGCAACCGCGTTGTTCAGAACGTCGTCAGCGCACTGGAAGCACTTGTCCATCTCGGCGTCGTCGCCCATCACCTCGAACAGCTTGTCGTTCAGCACGACGATCAGCGAGTCGACGTGATCCTCCAGTTGTTGCGAACCGGCTTCCGCCACGCGCATCCGCTTGCCGCCTTCGAATTCGAACGGCTTGCTGACGACGCCGACGGTCAGAATGCCCATTTCCTTCGCGATCTGCGCGACGACCGGTGCCGCGCCCGTGCCCGTGCCGCCACCCATGCCGGCGGTGATGAACACCATGTGCGCGCCGCGCAGTGCGTCGGCGATGCGCTCGCGTGCTTCTTCAGCGGCGGCGCGGCCCATTTCCGGCTTGGCTCCTGCGCCCAGACCCGTGTTGCCGAGCTGGATCACCGCGGTTGCGCGCGAACGCGACAGCGCCTGCGCGTCCGTGTTCATCACGATGAAGTCGACGCCTTGCACGCCTTTGTTGATCATGTGCTGAACGGCATTGCCGCCAGCGCCACCGACTCCGACGACCTTGATGATGGTGCCGCTCGTTTCGGTTTCCAGCATCTGGAATTCCATGTTGCCTCCGTCAAGATAAAAAGTTACTGCCACTCGGCGTTATCCGGCAGGAGATCGGGCAACCTCCTGTCGCGCACCGGCCGCCGGCACCAGCGCGAATTTCTCGAAACCCCTGGTCAGAAGTTGCCGAGGAACCAGTCCTTCATGCGCGAGAACACCTGTCCCATCGACCCCGACTGCACTGCAACCTTGCGCCCGCGCATGCGCTGCGAGCGCCCTTCGACGAGCAGGCCCATTGCCGTCGAATAGCGCGGATTGCGCACGACGTCGGCGAGACCGCCCGCGTACTCCGGCACCCCAATGCGCACCGGCTTCAGGAAAATGTCCTCACCGAGCTCGACCATGCCGATCATCATCGACGCGCCGCCCGTCAGCACGACGCCCGAACTCAGCAACTCCTCGTAACCCGACTCGCGCACCACCTGCTGCACGAGCGAAAACAGTTCTTCGACGCGCGGCTCGATCACCGCCGCCAGCGCCTGGCGCGACAGCGTGCGCGGACCGCGTTCGCCGAGACCCGGCACTTCGATCATCTCGTCCGGATCGGCGAGCGCCTGCTTGGCGATGCCGTAGTCGACCTTGATGTCCTCGGCATCCGGCGTCGGCGTGCGCAGCGCCATTGCGATGTCGCTGGTGATCTGGTCGCCGGCGATCGGAATCACGGCGGTGTGGCGGATCGCGCCTTCGCTGAAGATCGCGATGTCCGTCGTGCCGCCGCCGATGTCGACCAGCACCACGCCCAGTTCCTTTTCGTCTTCCGTCAGCACCGCCAGCGACGACGCGAGCGGCTGCAGAATCAGATCGTTCACTTCGAGGCCGCAGCGTCGCACGCACTTGACGATGTTCTGCGCCGCGCTGACCGCGCCGGTGACGATATGCACCTTCACTTCGAGGCGGATGCCGCTCATGCCGATCGGCTCTCGCACGTCTTCCTGGCCGTCGATGATGAATTCCTGCGTGAGGATATGCAGCACCTGCTGATCGGTCGGGATGTTGATCGCCTTGGCCGTTTCGATCACGCGCGCCACGTCCGCCTGCGTGACTTCCTTCTCCTTGATCGCGACCATGCCGCTGGAATTGAAGCTGCGGATATGGCTCCCGGCGATCCCGGTGAACACGTTCGTGATCTTGCAGTCGGCCATCAGCTCGGCTTCCTCGAGCGCGCGCTGAATCGACTGCACGGTGGCTTCGATGTTCACCACCACGCCCTTCTTGAGCCCCTTCGATTCGCTCTGGCCGAGACCGATCACCTCGTAGTGACCCTCGCCCTTCAACTCGGCGACGATGGCCACTACCTTCGACGTCCCGATGTCGAGGGCGACCAGCAGATCCTTATAGTCTTTACTCATAGCGTGCTCAGTGCGTGTGATGTCCGTTTACTTCTTGCCCTTGTCGGGTTCGCTGATGAAGCGCATGCCAGCGGCACGAATCGCGAAACCGTTCGGATAGCGCAAGTCCGCATTCTCGATATCCTTTCCCCAACGTTGCGTCACCGCGCCCCATGCCGCGGTCAGGCGTTTGCTGCGATCGGCCAGCGTGTCCTGATTGCGTTCGCGGCCCAACTCCACCTGCGTGCCGTTCGACAGCTTCACCGTCCACGCGTAGCGCGGCGACAGCGTCACTTCCTCGGGCGTCGCGTTGATCGCCGCGAACCACTTCTGGAAGTCGTGATAACGCGCGACGACTTCCTTCGCCGTACCGTCCGGGCCGTCGAACGCGGGCAGTTCTTCGTCGAGCTCGCCCTGGTTCGCGGTGAACAGTTCGCCGTCGACGCTCACCAGCTGATCGCTGCCCCACGTCCCTAGCGGCTTGTACTCCTCGAGCGTGACAGCCAGTGCATTCGGCCACACGCGCCGCACGCTCGCGTGACGCACCCACGGCATCTGCTCGAACGCCTGACGCGCGGCGTCGAGATCGACCGTGAAGTAGTTGCCCTTCAGGCGCCCCACAACGCCGGCGCGCACCGTCGGCGAATTGATGTGCTCGGTGTCGCCGTCGATCTGGATCTCGCGCAGCGCGAAATTCGGGCGCTGGATCATCCAGTAACCGCCCGCCGCCAGCAGCACGAGCACCAGCAACGCGTGCAGCGCGTTGGTGGCGAGATTGAGCTGGCGAACGTTGTTCCACATGGTGTTGCTTGCGCTTACCCTGGTTAATCCTGCAGTGTCAGCGCCAACACGCCGACCACGAGTTCCTGATAGCTGATGCCGACCGCGCGCGCCGCTTTCGGCGGCAGCGAGTGATCGGTCATGCCGGGCGCCGTGTTCACTTCGAGGAAGTACGGCTTGCCTTCGCCATCGAGCATGAAGTCCGCGCGGCCCCAGTCGGTGCAGCCGAGCACGTCGAACGCGCGGCGCGCGAGCACCTTCAGGCGCGCTTCTTCTTCGGCGCCGAGACCACAGGGAATCAGATACTGCGTGTCGTTGGCGATGTACTTCGCGTGATAGTCGTAGAACTCGCCGGCTGGCACGATGCGGATCACCGGCAGATCCAGATTGCCGGCGATGCACGCGGTGTACTCGCCGCCGCCTTCGATGCTCTTCTCGACCACGACGATACGGTCGTATTTCACGGCCTCGATCAGCGCGGCCGGCAGCGCGTCCGCGCTCTTCACCTTGATCACGGCGACGCTCGAACCTTCGCTCGCCGGCTTGACGAACAGCGGCAGGCCGAGCTTCGCGACGATCTCTTTCGCGCGAGCTTCGTAGTCGTCACCGCGCAGCACCGCTTCGAACGGCGGCGTCGCAATGCCGAGCTGCTGCCACACGAGCTTGGTGCGGAACTTGTCGAGTCCGAGCGCCGAGCCGAGCACGCCGCTACCGGTGTAGCGGATGCCGTAGAAATCGAGCGCGCCCTGGATCTGGCCGTTTTCGCCGTAGCCGCCATGCAGCGCGTTGAACGCGCGCACGAAGCCCTCTTCCTTCAATGCCGACAGCGGACGCTCGGCCGGATCGAACGGATGCGCGTCGACGCCGGCGTCGCGCAGACCCTGCAGCACCAGGCGTCCGGAATTGAGCGACACCTCGCGCTCGGCCGAATTACCGCCGAGCAGCACTGCCACCTTGCCGAATTTTTTGGGATCGATACTGCTCATCTCACACCTTCAGTTCCTGAGCGAGGCGACCCGGCACACCGCCGATCGAACCCGCGCCCATCGTAATCACCACATCACCGTCGCGCACCACCGTAGAGAGCGCGTCCGGCACTTCATCGACCGTATCGACGAACACCGGCTCGACCTTGCCCGCGACACGCAGCGCGCGCGCCAACGCGCGGCCGTCCGCCGCGACGATCGGCGCTTCGCCGGCCGCATAGACTTCGGTCAGCACGAGCGCGTCGACGGTCGACAGCACTTTCACGAAATCCTCGAAGCAATCACGCGTGCGCGTGAAGCGGTGCGGCTGGAACGCCAGCACCAGGCGCCGACCCGGAAATGCGCCGCGCGCCGCCGCCACCGTGGCGGCCATTTCGACCGGGTGGTGACCGTAGTCGTCCACCAGCGTGTAGGAGCCCGCGGCCTGGCCGTCGCTGACGACCGGCACTTCGCCGTAACGCTGGAAGCGTCGGCCGACGCCGTTGAAATCCGCGAGCGCTCGCTGGATATCGGCATCTTTCACTTCAAGTTCAGTCGCAATTGCAATTGCGGCCAACGCGTTCTGCACGTTGTGCTCGCCCGGCAGGTTCAACGTGACGTCGAGCGGCGCCGCGTCTTCGCGCATCACGGTGAAATGCATGCGCCCTTCGCGCGCTTCGACGTTGACCGCGCGCACCTGTGCATCGGCCGCGAACCCGTAGCGGATGATCGGCTTCGACACGAACGGCAGGATCTCTTTTACGTTCGGATCGTCGACGCACAGCACCGCGATGCCATAGAACGGCAGACGGTGCGTGAATTCGATGAACGCCTGCTTCAGACGCGCGAAGTCGTGACCATAGGTATCCATATGATCGGCGTCGATGTTCGTGATGACTTCGATCACCGGGAACAGGTTGAGGAACGACGCGTCCGATTCGTCCGCCTCGGCGACGATGAAGTCGCCGGTGCCCAGACGCGCATTCGCGCCCGCACTGATCAGCCGGCCGCCGATCACGAAGGTCGGATCGAGCCCGCCCGCGGCGAGCACGCTCGCAACCAGCGACGTGGTCGTGGTCTTGCCGTGCGTGCCGGCGATCGCGATGCCCTGCTTCAGACGCATCAGTTCCGCAAGCATCACCGCGCGCGGCACGATCGGAATGCGGCGATGACGCGCGGCCAGCACTTCCGGGTTGTCGCTGCGCACCGCGGTCGACACCACCACCGCGTTCGCGCCTTCGATGTTCTCCGCCGCGTGCCCGATCGAAATGCGCGCGCCGAGCCCGGCGAGGCGCTCGGTGACCGCGTTGCCCGACAGGTCCGAGCCGCTCACCTGATAGCCGAGATTGACGAGCACTTCGGCGATGCCGCTCATGCCGACGCCGCCGATGCCGACGAAATGAATATGTTTGACGATGTGTTTCATTGCTTTCCTTCTGGGCTCACGCCCGCCATCGAACCCGCACCCGCCACCGTCGCGCAGATCTGCGCGACCTGTTCGGTGGCATCCGGTTTCGCGAGCGAGCGCGAACGCTCCGCCATTTCCGCGAGACTTTCCCGCGTCTGGCTACGCAACCAGTCGGCGAGCTTTTCCGCCGACAGATCGCGTTGTTGTACGACCAGCGCCGCGCCGTTGTCGGCGAGAAACGCTGCATTAGTGGTCTGGTGATCGTCGACCGCGTACGGGAACGGCACGAACAGCGCCGCGACGCCGACCGCCGATATCTCCGACACCGTCATCGCGCCCGAGCGGCAGATCACCAGGTCGGCCTGCGCATAGGCGCTCGTCATGTCGTCGATGAACGGCACGAGCGACACGTCCGCGCCTGCCTGCAAGCCTGCGGCCGCATAGTTCTCGCGCAGCGCATCGATATGCTTCGCGCCCGCCTGATGCACGATGCGCGGTCTTTCATTGGGCGCTAACAGCGCGACCGCGCGCGGGACGACTTCGTTCAACGCGGCGGCGCCGAGGCTGCCACCCACGACGAGCACGTTCAGCGGACCGTTACGCTGCGCGTAGCGTGCTTTGGGTGCATTCGCGCGCGCAAGTTCCTCACGAATCGGATTGCCGGTCCATTCGCCGTGCGGCAGCGCATTCGGAAACGCGACCAGCACGCGCTTCGCGAGCTTCGCGAGCACCTTGTTCGCGAGACCGGCGATCGAATTCTGTTCGTGTAGCACCAGCGGGCACCCGCTCAACGCGGTCATCAGCCCGGCCGGGAACGTGATGTAGCCGCCCATGCCGAGCACGACATCGGGCTTCACGCGACGCAGCACGCTCAGGCTCTGCGTGCACGCGCGCAGCAGATTCACCGGCAGCATCAGCTTGGTCTTCAGCCCCTTGCCGCGCACGCCGCCGAAGCGCACGTACTCCATCGGAATGCCGTGCTTCGGTACCAGCGTCGCTTCCATGCCCGCGGGGTTGCCGAGCCATACGACTTTCCAGCCCCATGCCTGCATCAGATGCGCGACCGCGAGCCCCGGGAACACATGTCCCCCGGTGCCGCCGGCCATCACCATCAGCGTGCGTTGTGGCGTGAGGGTCATACCTTCCCTCCACGCATCAGCACACGATTTTCGTAATCCACCCGCATCAAAACGGCGATCGCCACACAGTTCAGCAAAATGCCCGAGCCACCGTAGCTAACGAGCGGCAGCGTGAGACCTTTGGTCGGCAGAAGACCGAGGTTTACGCCCATGTTGATGAAGGTCTGCGCGCCGAACCAGATGCCGACGCCCTTCGCGACGAGACCCGCGAACGTGCGATCGAGTGCGAGCGCCTGACGACCGATCTCGAATGAACGGCGCACGATCCAGTAGAACATCAGGATCACGACGAGCACGCCGACGAAACCCAACTCCTCGCCGATCACTGCGAGAATGAAGTCGGTATGCGCTTCGGGCAGATAGTTGAGCTTCTCGACGCTGCCGCCGAGACCGACGCCGAACCACTCGCCACGCCCGAACGCGATCAGCGAGTGCGTCAATTGATACGCTTTGCCCTGTGCGTAGCGATCGTCCCATGGATCGAGGTACGCGAAGATCCGCTCACGACGCCAAGGCGAAGCCCACACCAGCAACGTAAATGTTCCCACCGCGGTCGCGACGAGGCCGCCGAACAGCTTGCCGTTCACGCCGCCGAGGAACAGCACGCCCATCGCGATCGCCGCGATCACCATGAACGCGCCCATGTCCGGCTCGAGCAGCAGCAGCGCGCCGACCAGGCCGACCGCGACCGCCATCGGCAGAAAGCCCTTGGCGAAACTGTGCATGTATTCCTGCTTGCGCACCGTGTAGTTCGCCGCGTAGATCGTCACCGCGAGCTTCATGATTTCCGACGGCTGCATGTTCGTGATGCCGAGCGGAATCCAGCGGCGCGCACCGTTCACACCCTTGCCGACGTGCGGAATCAGCACGATCACGAGCGCGACGAGCGAGATCAGGAAAAGCTTGGGCGCGTACTTGTCCCACGTCGAAATCGGAATGCGGAACGAGACGATGCCGACCGCCGAGCCCATCAGCACGAAGACGATCTGGCGCACGAGGAACGCCCAGTCGCGATACGACGCGTACTTCGGCGAATCGGGCATCGCGATCGACGCCGAGTACACCATCACGATGCCGAGTCCGAGCAGCGCGACGACGACCCACAACAGCGAGTGGTCGTAGTCGAGCATGCGCGAGCGCAGCGGCCGCACGCCGTTGACCGCGCTCGCGAGTCCGCTGCCACCCGTGCGGGTCGACGTGCGGGAAGACGTACCTGCGGCGGCGCCGTTGCCGCCGGTGGCTTCGCGCGAGCCGAAACGTTCCGACCAGCTCATATCATCGTCCCCCGTTCGGCCGCGATATCTTCGACCGTGCTGCGGAATACCGCTGCACGGTGTGCGTATCCCTTGAACATGTCGAAGCTCGCGCACGCGGGCGACAGCAGCACCGCGTCGCCGGGCTGCGCGATTGCAGTGGCCGCGCGCGTCGCTTCTTCGAGCGTCGCGTGATCGGTCATCGCGACGCCGCAATGTTCGAGCGCCGCGCGAATTTGCGGCGCGTCGCGGCCGATCAGCATCACCGCGCGGCACCAGCGCATCACCGGCGCGGCGAGCGGCTCGAATTGCTGGCCCTTGCCGTCGCCGCCCGCGATCAGCACGACGCGTTGCGCGAGACCGTCGAGCGCGGCGACCGTCGCGCCGACGTTGGTGCCCTTGCTGTCGTCCACGTAGTCGATGCCGTCGATCGACGCGATCAGTTCCACGCGATGCGGCTCGCCGCGATATTCGCGCAGGCCATGCAGCAGCGGTGCGCCGGGCAGACCGATCGCGCGCGCGAGCGCGTACGCGGCCAGCGCGTTCGCCGCGTTGTGCAGGCCGCGGATGCGCAGCGCGTCGGCTGGCATCAGACGCTTCAGCGCGATGTCGGGCGTTGCGGCTGCTTCGTTCTTGCGACGGCGCTTCGGCGTGGGCTCATCGCTCGCGTCGCGATCTTGCGCCTCGACGAGCCACACCATGCCGTTCTCGCGCAACAGGCCGTAGTCACCGTCGTTCTTCGGCTCGGTCACGCCGAACGTGATGACCTCCGCCTCGCCGCTGGTGGGCCCGAGCGACATCACACGGGCGTCGTCGCGATTCAGCACGCGCACCGTTCGTGTACCGAAGATGCGGCCCTTCGCGGCCGCGTACGCATCGAGTCCGCCGTGCCAGTCCAGATGATCCTGCGTGATGTTGAGCACGGCCGCCGCGTCCGGCGTAAACGTATGCGAGGTCTCCAGCTGGAAGCTCGACAGTTCGAGCACCCACACGTCGGGCAGCGCGGTCTGATCGATCGCTTCGGACAGCTTGTCGAGCAGCGACGGGCTGATGTTGCCCGCCACCGCGACCTTCTTGCCCGCGCGTTCGCACAGCAGGCCGGTCAGGCTCGTCGTCGTGGTCTTGCCGTTCGTGCCGGTGATCGCGATCACCTTCGGCGCGTAGCCGGATTCGCCGAGCGTGCGCAGCGCCTGCGAGAACAGTTCGAGCTCGCCCCACACTGGAATGCCCTGCTCGCGCGCCGCCGTGATCAGCGGCAGCAGATCGGCGGCGAGCGGCGACAGCCCCGGGCTGATCGCGACCAGTTCGACGCCTTCGAGCAGCACCGGCGAAAACGGACCGCCGACGAAATCGGCATCGACACCATGCGCTTCGAGAGCGGACAGGTTCGGCGGCACTTCGCGCGTATCTGCCACGCGCAGCCGACAGCCGTGCCTGGCGCACCAGCGCGCCATCGCGAGACCGGATTCACCCAGTCCCAGCACGAGCACCATCGGCTTTTGCCGATCCCGAAACTTCTCGCCGAACATCGCCTGCTTCCTTAAATACTGCTGCTTAACGCAATTTGAGAGTGGACAAACCGAATAGGCACAACATCAACGTGATGATCCAGAACCGCACGACCACCTGTGTTTCCTTCCAGCCCGACAATTCGAAATGGTGATGCAGCGGCGCCATCTTGAAGAAGCGCCGCCCTTCGCCGTAACGGCGCTTCGTATACTTGAACCACGTGACCTGCAGCATCACCGACAGCGTCTCCGCAACGAAAATGCCGCCCATGATGAACAGCACGATTTCCTGACGCACGATCACCGCGACCGTGCCGAGCGCGCCGCCGAGTGCGAGCGCGCCGACGTCGCCCATGAACATCTGCGCCGGGTGCGTGTTGAACCACAGGAACGCAAGTCCCGCGCCGCCCATCGCCGAACAGAAGATCAGCAGTTCGCCCGCGCCGGGAATGTGCGGAAACAGCAGGTACTTCGAGTAGACCGAGCTGCCCATCACGTATGCGAATACGCCGAGCGACCCGCCGACCAGCACGACCGGCATGATCACGAGTCCGTCGAGGCCGTCGGTTAGATTCACCGCGTTGCTCGCGCCGACGATCACCAGATACGTCAACACGATGAAGCCCCACACGCCGAGCGGATAAGTGATCGACTTGAAGAACGGCAGCAACAGGTCGGCGCGCGCCGGCAGGCCCATCGACAGGCCACTGCGCACCCACGCCATGAACAGGTCGAACACGCGCACGTTGCTCGCCTCGGACACGCTGAACGCGAGATACACCGCCGCGAACAGGCCGATCACCGATTGCCAGAAATACTTCTCGCGCGATGACATGCCGCGCGGGTCCTTGTAGACGACTTTGCGGTAATCGTCGACCCAGCCGATCACGCCGAAGCCGAACGTGACGAGCATCACGATCCAGATGAAGCGGTTGGTCAGATCGGCCCACAGCAGCGTGGCCACGCCGATGCCGAGCAGGATCAGCACGCCGCCCATCGTCGGCGTGCCCGATTTGACGAGATGAGTTTGCGGGCCGTCCTTGCGAACGGCCTGGCCGACCTTCATTGCGGTCAGCTTGCGAATGACCGCCGGGCCGCAGACGAGCCCGATCAGCAACGCGGTGATGGTCGCCATCACCGCGCGAAACGTCAGATAACTGAACACGCGCAAGAAGCTTGCGTCATTCTGCAGCCATTGCGCCAGCGCCAGTAGCATGCCTGGATCCTTCTTTTAATGTGCGGCGGGCGTCGAGCCCGCGGCATTGGGTTGTGGACTCGTAACGGCGTCCACCACGCGCTCCATTTGCATGAAACGCGAGCCTTTCACGAGAAGCGTTGCGGCAGCGCCGAAGCCGGCCTGCTGCAATTGCGCGACCAGCGCGCCGACATCGGCGACGTGGTGCGCGCCCTCGCCGTACGCGGTGCAGGCGTCGCGCGAGGCGTCGCCCATCGCATACAGCGCGTCGATACCGCGCTCTTTCGCATACGCGCCGATTTCGCGGTGAAACGCCGGGCCGTTGTCGCCGACTTCGCCCATGTCGCCCATCACGAGCACACGCGGCGATTCACGCGACGCGAGCACGTCGATCGCGGCGCGCATCGAATCGGGATTCGCGTTGTAGGTGTCGTCGATCACGGTTGCGCCCGCGAGCGAGCCGAGCGCGGCCTGCTTGACCTGCAGACGGCCCTTCACCGCGCCGAACGATTCGAGTCCGCGCTGGATCGCGTCGAGCGACACACCCGCGGCCAACGCGGCCGAGGTCGCCGCGAGCGCGTTGTGCGCGTTGTGATCGCCAAGCACCTGCAGCGTCACGTCGAGATGGCCTTGCGGCGTGTCGATGCTCAAACGCTTGCCGTCGAACGTGCCCTGCACCGCGGCTTCGGTGGTGCGCTCCGCGCTGTTCAACGCGAAATCGATGATGCGGCTGCCGGTAGCGGCGACGCGCCAGATGCTCGCGTACGCGTCGTCGGCGGGGAACACTGCGGTGCCTTCCGGTGACAGCGCGTGAATCACGCTCGCGTGTTCGAGCGCGACCGCTTCGACGGTCGCCATGAATTCCTGGTGCTCGCGCTGCGCGTTGTTGACGACCGCGACCGTCGGCTCGGCGAGCTTCGCGAGCTGTTCAGTTTCGCCCGGATGGTTCATGCCGAGCTCGACCACCGCGAGCCGATGCGCGGCATGCAGACGGAACAGCGTGAGCGGCAGGCCGATGTCGTTGTTGAAATTGCCGGCGGTGGCCAGACGCGCGTCCGCGCCGACCGCGGCCGCGAAGATCGACGCGATCATTTCCTTGACCGTGGTCTTGCCGTTGCTGCCGGTGACCGCGACGAGCGGCAGGTCGAACTGACGACGCCAGCCGCGCGCGAGCGCGCCGAGCGCTGCGCGCGTATCGGCGACGCGAATCGCTGGCACGCTCCAGTTCTCCGGCGTGCGCGCGACCAGCACGGCCGCGACGTTGCGCTCGGCGACTTGCGGCAGGAAGTCGTGCGCGTCGAATCGATCGCCCTTGATCGCGATGAACAGATCGCCGGGACCGGTGCTGCGGCTGTCGGTCGACACGCGTTCGAAGCGCACGCTGTCGTCGCCGCTGACGCTCGCGCCGGGAATCTGCGCGGCGGCTGCTCGTAGCGAGAACATCGTCATTCGCCACCTCCGCGAGTTTGTGTGGCCCGCGCGGCGAGCGCGAGGCGGGCGTGGTCCTGATCGGAAAAAGCGCGTTTCTTGCCCATGATTTCCTGTGTCGCTTCGTGCCCCTTGCCGGCCAGCACGATCACGTCTTCACGCGCGGCACCGCGGATCGCCTGCAGGATCGCGCTCGCGCGGTCTTCGACGCGGCGCGCCTGCGACGCATCCTGCATGCCCGCGGTAATTTGCTCGATGATCGCGAGCGGGTCTTCGCTGCGCGGGTTGTCGCTCGTCACGACGACGTGGTCCGCCAGCCGCTCGGCGATCGCGCCCATCAACGGACGCTTGGTCGCATCGCGGTCGCCGCCGCAGCCGAACATGCAGACGAGTTCGCCGCCGCGCGCGGTCGCGATCGGGCGCAGTGCCTCGAGCGTTTTTTCGAGCGCGTCGGGTGTGTGTGCGTAATCGATCACGACGAGCGGCTCGTCGTTTTGCAGTCGGCCGCCCAAACGCTGCATGCGGCCGTTCACCGGTTCCAGCTTTGCGAGTTCGGCGAGCGCCGCGCCGAACGGCACGTCCGCGGCGAGCAGCACGCCGAGCACAGCAAGCAGATTGCTGACGTTGAAGAGGCCGAGCGTTTGCACTTCGACGTCGGCGTTGCCCCAGTCCGAGGTGCTCAGATGAAACGCGGTGCCGGTCGCGGTCGCACGCACGTTCGATGCGGTCAGCCACGCGTCCGCTTGTGGCGCATTCGTGGCGCCGGCGTCGCCATGCTCGCCCTCGATGCCATAAGCGATGGTGCGAGCGTGACCACGCGTGCTCGCGAGCAAACGCCGGCCGGCGGCATCGTCGCGATTGATCACGGCCGCGCGCAGCTCGGGCCATGCGAACAGGCGCGCCTTGGCGGCTTCATAGGCCTCGAACGTGCCGTGATAGTCGAGATGGTCCTGCGTCAGATTCGTGAACACCGCGATGTCGAAAGCGGTGCCGTTCACGCGCCCCTGATGCAGCGCATGCGACGACACTTCCATCGCCACCGCCTGCGCGCCCGCGTCACGCAATTGCGCGAGGCTGCGCTGCAATTGCGGTGCGTCGGGCGTCGTGAAGCCGGTGTGCACGAGCTGACCAACGAGGCCCGTGCCGAGCGTGCCGACGATCGCACAGCGCGTGCCGCGCGCGGACAGCGCCGCGGCGACCCACTGGCTGCAAGACGTCTTGCCGTTCGTGCCGGTGATGCCGACCGCGAGCATCGCGTCGCTCGGATCGCGATACCACGCGCTCGCGATCGTGCCGGCGAGTTCGTTCAAAGCCGGTACCGCATGCGCGACGGACGCGTCGAGCTTGCCGGTGAAGCCTTCGGGTTGCACGAGCACGGCGGCCGCGCCGCGCTCGATCGCCGCGTCGATGAACGCGCGGTTGTCCGCGCCATCGACCGCGTACGCGAAGAATGCGTCGCCGGCCGCGAGCGAGCGCGTGTCGGCGTGCAGATGCGCGCCTGGCTGCACGTGCGCGCGCAGCCAGGCGAGGGCGTCGGCGATCTGCCGGTGCGCTGGATGTTGCTCGCGCAGCGCGCTCATCGCTCGACTCCTGGATGGGTTTTCTGGTTGGCGGAAATGGTCACCTTCTTCACGCCCGGGTTCGTCGGCAGCTTCTTCGCCCCGGACGGCGCCGACGGCGCGCCGGGCGCGGGCGGCGCCGAATCGTCGGACACCACCATCTGCTTGACCGGCATGTCGGGCGGCACGTTCAGCGCCCGCAGCGTATCGCCGACGATGCCCGAGAACACCGGGCCCGACACCTGGCCGCCGAAGTGGCTACCCGCCGTCGGCTCGTCGACCGACACTGCAACGACGATGCGTGGATTCGGCATCGGCGCCATCCCGACGAACGACGCGCGATATTTGGAGTGGTCGTAGCCGTGCGGTCCGTGCTTGTACGCGGTACCGCTCTTGCCGCCGACGCGATAGCCGGGCACCGCCGCATCCGGCGACGTGCCTTGTGCCGACACGACGGTTTCGAGCATCGCGCGCACTTCACGCGCGGTGGTCGGCGAAAAGATCTGCGGACCGGTGGCCGGCTGGTCGCCCGGCGCGTGGAAGATCGTCACCGGCATGATCTGGCCGTCGTGCGCGATCGCGGTGTACGCGCGGCCGAGCTGGAACAGCGACACCGACAGGCCGTAGCCGTACGACATCGTCGCCTGCTCGATGCGGCGCCAGCTCTTCCACGGACGCAGGCGGCCCGCCGCCGCGCCCGGAAAACCGACCTTCGGCGCCTGGCCGAGACCGATGCTGGTATACATATTCCACATTTCTTCGGGCCGTAGCTGCATCGCGATCTTCGTCGCGCCGATGTTGCTCGACTTCTGGATCACGCCGCCGACCGTCAGCACGCCGAAGCCGCTGTCGTCGGTGATCGGCGCGCCGTCGAGTACGAAGTGACCGTTGCCCGTATCTACCAGTGTAGTCGGCGTCACCCGGTGCAGATCGAGCGCGAGCGACACCGTGAACGGCTTCATGATCGAGCCCGGCTCGAACGTGTCGGTCAGGATGCGGTTGCGCAGCTGCTCGCCGGTCAGGTGCGAGCGGTCGTTCGGGTTGTAGGTCGGGTAGTTGACGAGCGCGAGCACTTCGCCGGTGCGCACGTCGATCACCATCGCCGCGCCGGCCTTCGCCTTGAATTTTTCGACGGCCGCTTTCAGGTTCGTATAGGCGATGTACTGGATCTTGCTGTCGATCGACAGGTCGACGTCCTTGCCATTGTGCGGCACGACCTGCTCGTCGACGTCCTCGATGATGTGACCAATCCGGTCCTTGATCACGCGACGGCTGCCCGAGGTGCCCGCGAGCAGCTTCTGGTCGCCGAGCTCGACGCCTTCCTGGCCCTCGTCCTCGACGTTGGTGAAGCCGATCAGGTGAGCGGTGATCTCGCCTTCCGGATAGAAGCGCTTGTACTCGGCGCGCGAGTAAATGCCGGGGATGTCGAGCGCCGCGACTTTGTCGGCGACGTCCACCGGCACCTGGCGCTTCACGTAGACGAAGGTCTTGTCTTCCGACAGCTTCGAGCGCAGTTCCTTCGTCGTCATGCCGAGCAATTTGCCGAGCGCGTCGAGCTTGTCGGCGCCGAGGTCGTCCGGCACCGATTCGGGAATCGCCCAGATTGCGCGCACCGGCAGACTCGTGGCGAGCACGAGACCGTTGCGGTCGAGAATCTTGCCGCGCGTGGCGGGCATGTCGATGCGGCGCTGATAGCGGATTTCGCCCTGCTTCAGATAGAACGCGTTCCCCGGCCCCTGAATCCAGAACGCGCGCCCGGCGAGCGCGACGAACGCCATGAACAGCAGGAACACGACGAGCTTCGAGCGCCACATCGGCAGGCGCACCGACAGAATCGGGTTGGCCGAGAACGCAACGCTCTTGTGCGCCGACGATTTTTTCATCGCGTGGCTCCGCGACGGGCTGCAACCGGCGCCGAGGCCGGCGCGGAAGTCGGAATGGGGGCGTCGAGCGCCGTTGCGGCACCCGGGGCGAGCGTCAGGTACTGCGTGCGGCCCGTGGTGGCCGATTGCATCTTCAGCGAGGCGGTGGCGAGTTGCTCGATGCGCGACGTTTTGGACAGCGCGCTCTGCTGATATTGAAGCTGCGAATAGTCCTGCTGCAGCTGACGCTCCTGCGACTGCGCGCGCTGCAGCTGGATAAAGATCTGACGCTGCTGATTGGTCGCGTTGACGACCGACAAGGCGCAGCCCATCACGATGATCAGCAGGAAGATATTGAGGCGGTTCATGGCGCGATCCGCTCCGCCACGCGCATCACGGCAGAACGGGCGCGCGGATTGTCGGCGACTTCAGCGTCGCTCGCAAAGACGCGGCCGATGATCTTGAGCGGAGGGCTCGGCAGGTCGACCGCGCGGATCGGCAGGCGGCGGTCGACCGCCGGCGTACTTGCGTGCGCCTGCATGAATCGCTTGACGATACGGTCCTCGAGCGAATGAAAGCTGATGACCACCAGCCGCCCCCCTTGCTCCAACAACGACAACGCTGCTTCTAGAACGACTTGCAGCTCCGCAAGCTCTTGATTGACGTGAATCCGTATAGCCTGAAAGGTGCGGGTTGCCGGGTCCTTGCCCTTCTCACGGGTTTTGACGACGTTAGCCACGATTTGGGCAAGCTCGCCCGTGCTGACGAGAGGCCCAAGACGGTCGGACTCTGCCCGGCGAGCAACAAGCGCCTTTGCAATCTGAAAAGCAAACCGTTCTTCCCCATAATCTCGTATCACCTCCGTCAGTTCCTGCACCGTAGCCCGCGCGAGCCAGTCAGCCGCGGATTCGCCGCGCGTCGGGTCCATCCGCATGTCGAGCGGGCCGTCGGCGCGGAAGCTGAAGCCCCGCTCCGGATCGTCGACTTGCGGCGACGACACGCCCAGATCCAGCAACACCCCCGACACACGCCCTACCCCGCGCTCCGCCATCGCGGCGCGCAGTGAAGCAAAACTCTCGTGGACGATGGCAAAGCGCGGGTCGGCGATCTTCTGCGCCGTCGCGATCGCGAGCGGATCTTTATCGAACGCGATCAACCGCCCCGCTTCACCAAGCCGCTCAAGTACGAGGCGGCTATGGCCGCCACGGCCGAACGTGCCGTCCACATACGTGCCGTCGGCGCGCGTGACCAGCGCATCGACCGCTTCGTTCAACAGCACCGTGCGATGCTGCAATTCGTTTCTCATCGCAGAAGCCATATAAATAAGCCGCGATCAGAACGTGAAGTCTTTCAACGCGTCGGGCATGCCCTCGGCGATCGCCGCCTGTTCCTTCGCGGCGTAGATCTGTGCATCCCACAGCTCGAAATGACGGCCCATGCCGAGCAGCGTCACTTCCTTCTCCAGCGAGCCAGCCGCGCGCAACTCCGGCGACACGAGCACACGGCCTGCGCCGTCCATATCCACATCCATTGCATTGCCGAGAAAAATGCGTTTCCACCAGGCTGCGTTCATGGGCAGCTTGTCGACCTTGTCACGGAAGATTTCCCATTCGGGGCGCGGAAAGAGCAACAGGCAGCCGTCCGGGTGCTTGGTGATCGTCACCCGGCCCTCTGCCTGTGTTTGCAGCGCATCCCGATAACGAGAGGGGATCGACATCCGCCCTTTCGCATCGAGCGTCAGCGCCGACGCCCCTTGGAACACTTCGCTCTCCCCTATTGCGGTGCTGTTTGCGCCGCCCGCCCGGTCCGTGAAAATCTACCTGAAAGTGATGCCGAGAACACACAAAAATACACTTTCTCACACTGTCTCCCACTTTAGAGGAACGCTACACACGGGTCAAGGGAGCGGCCCGCTTTTCGGGCGGATTTTGTTTGTTAGAACAAGGACTTAGCGCGACTCCTTCACGTCCCGTATAAAACGGAAAACCATTATAAATGAATGGGCTAGTGCAACTTGTGAAGGTGATACGTGAACAGTGCGGGGAAACAGCGCGGATTGAAAGAGATCGTTAAGGGATTCTGAAAGGAAAAGGACGACGCTGCGGGGACGAATGACGAACGGCGCGCGCGGCGCCGTGCCACTTGCGATTAATGCGTTCAGCGATGCTCGATGCGATACGTGCGGTGCGGCGGTCGACGAAGCAAAGCCGAAACGCTCATATGTAGTAGGCGGTGCGCGTCATCACCTTCGACATCGCGCGCATCAACGCACGCGCCGGAAACGGCAACTCGATGCCACCCGCGTCCATCGCGGCCTTGCCGTGCTGCACTTCATCGGCGCGCATCTGCTCGACGATCGCGCGCGACTCGTGGTCCGCGGCGGGCAGCTGATCGAGATGACTGTCGAGATGCTGCTCGACCTGGCGCTCCGTTTCGGCCATGAAGCCGAGGCTCACGCGATCGCCTAGACGTCCCGCGGCGAGCCCGATCGCAAGTGCGCCGGTGTACCACAGCGGATTGAGCAGACTCGGACGCGAGTCGAGCGCCTCGAGGCGTTTGGCGGTCCACGCCAGATGATCCTCTTCTTCCGATGCGGCGTGATCGAACATCGCGCGCAATGAAGGCGAGTCGGTAGCGAGTTTCTGCGCCTGGTAAAGCGCCTGCGCGCACACTTCGCCGACGTGGTTCACCCGCATCAAACCAGCTGCATGCGCGCGCTCCGCGGGCGAGAGTTCGGGCGCCTCGGCCGTCGCCGCGGAAACCTTCGGAAGCGGCAGCGGGCGGCTCATCCGCGAGACCCCCGTCAGTGAGCGTAAACCCCGATCAAACTCGCCAATCAACTCGTCCAGCAACATAAAGCGCTCCCTGATTCGACAACCGCCGCATCGTTCCGGAAGGTCCGTGGGACAAGGCCTTGCGACGCGAAAGCCGCGATCCGACAGGCCTCAATTCGCATGAAATGGGCGGTTAATTTCGGATTCTAGACCATGTTGCGTAAACGAAACAGCGGCCGTCCGGAGCGCCTCCTTTTTCTTTGTCCCATGTATGCCTTTTGTTACATTACGTGGCAACTTCTCGCGAAGTTGGACAAGCAAGGCCTTAGCACCAACTAAATATTTCGCCTTGAACAAAAGATTCGTAATCCTTGGAGATCATTCGATGAAAAAGTCGCTTCTCGCTCTCGCAGCACTGGGCGCATTCGCAGGCGTCGCTCATGCGCAGAGCAGCGTGACCCTGTACGGCATCGTTGACGTTGGTATCAACATGAATACCAATGCTGGTGGCTTTCACAAGTACGACATGTCTAGCGGCGTCCTGCAAGGCTCGCGTTTCGGCCTGCGTGGCACGGAAGATCTGGGCGGCGGTCTGAAGGCGCTGTTCGTTCTGGAAAACGGCTTTGACGTGACCAACGGCAAGCTCGGGCAAGGCGGCCTGATGTTCGGTCGTCAGGCATACGTCGGTCTGTCGAGCACCTTCGGCACGGTCACGCTGGGTCGTCAGTACGACTCCGTCGTCGACTACGTGGGTCCGTTCGAATCGGGCGATCAGTGGGGCGGTTACATCGCCGCTCACCCGGGCGATATCGACAACTTCAACAACGCATATCGCACCAACAACACGATCAAGTACACGAGCGCGAACTACAACGGCCTGACGTTCGGCGGCACGTATAGCTTCGGCGGCGTCGCTGGTGACTTCACGCACAACCAGATCTGGTCGTTGGGTGCTGGCTATAACAATGGCCCGCTGGCATTGGGCGTTGGTTACCTGAACGCACGTACGCCTGCAGCATCGGGTGGTCTGTTCAACAACGGCGGCACGATCGCAACGAACACACCGGCCGTGGGTACTACTCCGGCTAACTTCGCAGTCACGAGCCCGATTTACGCTGGCTTCGCATCGGCTAACACGTATCAGGTCGTCGGCGCAGGCGGTGCGTACACGTTCGGCGCGGCAACCATCGGCCTGACGTATTCGAACATCCAGTTCGGCAACCTGGGCAAGACCTTCACGTCGCCGTTCACTGGTCAGAAGGCTACGTTCAACAACGGCGAAATCAACTTCAAGTACCAGTTGACCCCGGCACTGCTGGTCGGCGCAGCGTATGACTACACGCGCGGCGAACAGATCGAAGGCCACTCGCGTGCTCAGTACCATCAGGGCGCACTGGGCGTGGATTACTTCCTGTCCAAGCGTACCGACGTGTACCTGGTCGGCGTGTATCAGCACGCTCTGGGCGACACGGTCAACGCAACGGGCCAGGTGGTCGCAGCAACGGCAGGCATCAACGGCCTGACCGGTTCGTCGACCAACAACCAGTTCACGGCTCGTGTTGGTATTCGCCACAAGTTCTAATAAGTCGTAAAAAAGCAGTTTGCCTCAAAGGCGCCTTCGGGCGCCTTTTTTTATGCGCGGGTTTTGTAGGCGCAACGAAAAAGCCCGGCGCACTTTCGTGCGCCGGGCTTTTCTGTTCTTCGCTCGCTTAAGCCCTGCCGTCGCGCAACTCGCGGCGCAGGATCTTGCCGACGTTGCTCTTCGGCAGCTCGGTGCGGAATTCGACGACCTTGGGCCGCTTGTAGCCGGTCAGTTGCGTTTTGCAGTACGCGAAGATCTGTTCGTCGGTCAGCGACGGGTCCTTCTTCACGACGAACAGCTTCACGGCCTCACCCGAATGCTGATCGGGCACGCCGACCGCCGCGACTTCGAACACGCCCGGCAGCTTTGCGACGACGTCCTCGACTTCATTCGGATATACGTTGAAGCCGGACACCAGAATCATGTCCTTCTTGCGATCGACGATCTTCACGAAGCCGTCCGCGCTCATGATGCCGACGTCACCGGATTTAAAGAAGCCGTCGGCCGTCATCACCTTGGCGGTTTCGTCGGGACGGTTCCAGTAGCCCGCCATCAGCTGCGGGCCGCGGATGCAGATCTCGCCTGCCTGGCCGGGCGCCAATTCGTTGCCTGAGTCGTCGCGAATCGAGATCTCGGTCGACGGCAGCGGCAGGCCGATCGTGCCGCTGTATTCAGTGACGGTGACGGGGTTGCAGGTCACGCACGGCGACGTTTCCGACAGCCCATAGCCTTCGACGATCGGCGTGCGCGTCCGCTCGAACCAGCGCTTCGCGACCGCCTCCTGCACCGCCATGCCGCCGGCGTTCGCGGTCAGCAGCTTCGAGAAGTCGAGCTTGTGGAAATCGGGGCTGTTCAACATCGCGTTGTACAGCGTGTTGACGGCGGGAATCGTCGTGATCGCATAACCCTCGAGCGACTTGATCATGCCAGGGATATCGCGCGGATTCGGGATCAGCACGCCGAGACCGCCGGTGCGGATCGTCAGCAGCCCGCACACGGTCAGCGCGAACACGTGATACAGCGGCAGAGCAACGACCGTAATGAACTGGTCGATATCGGTGCGGTTCGCGCGCACCGGATTGAGCCAGACCTCCGACTGCAGCACGTTCGCGATCAGGTTCCGGTGCAGCAGCGTCGCGCCCTTGGCCACGCCGGTGGTGCCGCCGGTGTATTGCAGAAACGCGATATCGTCAGGCCCCTGCTGGACCGGCTTGAACGTCAGGCGCGCGCCCTCCGAGACCGCGTCGTTGAACTTAACGTGTCCGGGCAGGCTCCACGCCGGCACCATCTTCTTGACCTTGCGCACCACGAAGTTCACGAGCGGGCCTTTGATCCCCATCAGGTCGCCCATCGCCGCGACGACCACATGCTTGACCGGCGTATTGCGCACGATTGCCTGCAAGGTCCCCGCGAAATTTTCGAGCAGGATGATCGCCTCAGCGCCGCTGTCCTTCAGTTGGTGTTCGAGTTCGCGCGGCGTGTACAGCGGATTCACATTCACGACCACATAGCCCGCGCGCAGAATCGCGGCGATTGCGACCGGATATTGCAGCACGTTCGGCATCATGATCGCGACACGCGCGCCGCGCGCGAGCCCTTTCGACTGCAGCCACGCCGCAAGATGGCGCGAGAGCTGGTCGAGTTCACCGTAGCTGATCTGCTTGCTCATGCACACGAACGCCGGCTTCGCGCGGTGTTCGCGAAAGGCTTCCTCGAGCAACTCGGCCACCGACGAATAGCGTGTCGGGTCGATCTCTGCGGGAACGCCGGGCGGATAAGACTTCAGCCAGATTTTCTCCATGCAGCGTCTCCTGAATTATTTTCGAATGATCGTGCTAAAAACGCATCGTAGCATGGGCATATTGCCGCCAATGGTCAAAGCGATGGGGTTAGACGGCAGCCTCGAACTTGCGAGGCTCGCCGTCGGCTTCAAGGTGCGGTGCGGCTTTCAGGCCCGCTCGACTTCGACGAGACAGTCGTAAAACGTCGCGGAACCGCCGAGATCGGTGAGTGCCTGGCTCGTCAACTGGTTGGCGTTACGGCCGTCCGGCGCGAGCTTCTTCCACCAGATCGACAACCCGACGACCAGGCCTTCGCGCGCCCGGTCGGTCACGCGGGCGCGCGCCTGCATCGAGCCGCGGTCGTTGAAGATGCGCACCTGATCGCCGTCGCCGATGCCGCGCGCGCGCGCGTCCGCAGGGTGGATGTCGAGATGGGGCTCGCCCTCGGTAGCGCGCAGACTCTCGATGTTCACGAAGGTGCTGTTCAGGAAGTTGCGCGCTGGAGGCGAAATCATCGCGAGCGGATAGCGGGCCGCCAGTTCGGGCGAGCCGTCGGCCGATTCGTAGGGTGGCAGATAGTCCGGCAGCGGGTCGAGGCCCTGTTGCGCAAGGCGCTCGCTGTAGAACTCGCACTTGCCGGACGGTGTGCGAAAGCCGCCGCCGGCAAATGGCGCGTCCGGTAGATTGAGACGGGCCCAGCCGGCTTGCTTCAGCAGCGGCCAGTCGACACCGTCCAGCGTCTTGTCTTCCCAGCGAAATGCGGCTTGCGCTACGGCTTCGTCGCTGTCGAAGAGTGACGGTTCCGTCAGGCCCATGCGGCGCGCGAGGCCGCGGAAGATCTCGGTATTCGGGCGTGCGTCGCCAAACGGCGCGATCGCGGGCAGGTTGACCATCACGTGCGTGTGGCCGTATGACTTGTGCACGTCGAGATGTTCGAGCTGGGTCGTGGCGGGCAGCAGCAGATCGGCGTAATCCGCGGTGTCGGTCTGGAAATGCTCGAGCACGATCGTGAAAAGATCCTCGCGCGCAAAGCCAGCCGCGACGCGTTCGGAGTCTGGCGCGACCGCGACCGGATTCGAGTTGTAGACGACGATCGCTTCGACTTTGGGGCCGAACGTCGCGTCGCCCGGGTGCAGCAACGCGTCGCCGATCGCATTCATATTGATCACGCGGCTCGGCTTCGACGGCCAGCCCGGCATCAGGTCGGGACGCTGCAACGCGTGTGAGTCGACCGGCGCCCAACCGCTCGACGACAACAGCGCCCCGCCCGCGCGCTCGCGCCATGCGCCGGTCAGCGACGGCAAACACGCGATCGCGCGCACCGCATTGCCGCCGCCGCGCACCCGCTGCAGACCGTAGTTCAAGCGGATCGCGGCTTTCTTCGTGCTGGCGTAAAGTCGCGCAAGATCGGCAATTTCTTCCTCTTTGACGTCACAAATTTCCCTAACGCGTGACAGTGGATAGCTGAGCGCGCGCAGCTTCAAGTCAGCGAAGCCCAGCGTGTGCGCCGCGATGTATTCGTGGTCGAGCAGATCCTCGGTGATCAGCACGTTCATGATGCCGAGCGCGAGAGCCCCGTCGGTTCCGGGCTTCAGCGCGATGTGCTGGTGGCATTTCTCCGCGGTCAGCGAGCGATACGGATCGATTGCGATCAGCCGGGCGCCGCGACGCTTGGCTTCCTGCGCGCGCGTCCAGAAATGCAGATTCGATGCGATCGGATTGGCGCCCCAGATCAGAATCACTTCGCTTTCGGCGAAAAACTCGCTGTGCATACCGACGCCGCCGCCATACGTGTATTTGAGGCCAGCTGCGCCGGCAGCCGCACAAATCGTTCGATCCAACTGCGATGCGCCGAGCTTGTGGAAGAAGCGTTGCGCGATGCTGTCGCCCTGCACCAAGCCCATCGTGCCAGCGTAGCTGTACGGCAGAATCGCTTCCGGCGCGCGACGGGCAATTTCGCCGAGGCGGTTTGCGGCAAGGTCCAATGCTTCGTCCCAGCTGATCGGCGCGAAGCGGCCCTCGCCCTTGCGGCCGACACGCTTCATCGGCGTCGTCAACCGGTTCGGATGGTACACGCGCTCCGCGTAGCGGCTGACCTTCGTGCACAGCACGCCCTGAGTCGGCGGATGGTCGGGATCGCCGGCGACCTTGATGGCCCGTCCGTTGTCGACGGTCACGCGCATCGCGCAGGTGTCGGGGCAATCGTGCGGGCACACGGCGCGCGCGAATTCGGTCGGGGCGTTCATCGGCAAGGTGTCCTGGCAAGCAGAAAGCGATCGGGCAAAATGGAATTTTATTACGTCAATAGGCCGCCGACCCGGGTGGTGCCGCCAAAAATGCCTTCGGCGTAGAATGAATTATCCGCAGTGCCCGGGCCGACGCGGTCCGCGGCGATCTCATGCTCGTCGAGCACAAACGCATAATCACTCCATCATGAAACTCATCCCCGAAATTCAGGCCGCTCGCGGCGAAATCCAGACCCTTCGACGAACCATCCATGCCCATCCGGAACTGCGCTACGAAGAGACGGTGACCGCTGATCTCGTCGCGCGTTCGCTCGAGTCCTGGGGCATCGAGACTCACCGTGGTTTGGGCAAGACGGGCGTGGTCGGCGTATTGAAGCGCGGGAACGGCTCGCGCGCGATTGGTTTGCGCGCCGACATGGATGCGCTCCCGATCCAGGAACTCAACAGCTTCGATCATCGTTCGACGAACGACGGCAAGATGCACGCGTGCGGGCATGATGGACATACAGCGATGCTGCTCGGTGCCGCGCACTACCTGGCCAAACATGGTGATTTCGACGGGACGATCGTGTTCATTTTCCAGCCGGCCGAAGAAGGGGGCGCCGGCGCGAAGGCGATGATCGACGACGGCCTGTTCACCAGATTTCCCGTGGATGCCGTGTTCGGCATTCACAACTGGCCGGGCATGCCGGCAGGCCACTTCGGCGTGACCGAAGGCCCCATCATGGCGTCGAGCAATGAATTTCGCATCGAAATCAAGGGCGTCGGCTCGCATGCGGCACTTCCGCACAATGGTCGCGACCCGGTCTTTACCGCGGTGCAAATTGCCAGCGGACTACAAAGCATCATCACGCGCAACAAAAAGCCGCTGGATACCGCGGTATTGTCGATTACGCAAATACATGCCGGCGATGCGGTCAATGTCGTGCCGAACGACGCGTGGATCGCGGGGACCGTGCGGACCTTTACGACAGAAACGCTCGACCTGATCGAGTCACGCATGCGCAAGATCGCGCAAAGTACAGCCGAAGCATACGATTGCTCCGTTCAGATCCAATTCCACCGGAACTACCCGCCTACGATCAATAGTGGCGAGGAAGCGCGTTTTGCGGCGTCGGTCATGAAAGAGGTCGTTGGCGCGGAAAATGTCGATGACGCTGTTGAACCGACGATGGGCGCCGAGGATTTCTCGTTCATGCTGCTGGCGAAACCGGGTTGCTATGCTTTTTTGGGCAACGGCGATGGCGGCCACCGCGAAGCCGGCCACGGCGCGGGCCCTTGCATGCTGCACAACGCGAGTTATGACTTTAACGACGAGCTATTGCCGGTGGGGTCGACGTATTGGGTTCGACTGGCGCAGAAATTTCTGGCGCAGGGTAAGTAGAGAGTTGAGAAGCATTGAGGCGCGTGGAGGTTTTCGCTGTAAGCGCGTCTTCATTACCGTGTAGATTTCGTCGTTGAGTTTGGCTACTTTGGTGCCCACCAAACGAATGGTGGACGCAACAGTGGACAGCTCTCCTCAATCCGAACGGTCCAAGCGACCCAATTTTTCTGTTGAGTTCAAGCGGCAGATCGTCGAGGCGACGCTCAAGCCGGGCGCATCGGCCGCGCTCATCGCTCGCGAGCACGACATCAACGCCAATCTGCTGTTCAAATGGCGTCGTCACTATCTTGACGGCGATTTCGGCATGCCCGACGTGCCGTTGCCAGAGGCGCCTGCACTCAACTAGCTACCAGTGGCCGTAGCTGAGCCTTTACTGGAAGTGCCCGGCGAGCCCATCGCCGGACAGCGCCGGCACCTACGAGGTCGAATGCGGTGACGTCCGGCTACGCCTGAGCGCTGACACGCCCATCGCAAACCTGATCAAGATTGTGCGGGGTCTTGCCCGATGAGCCTGCTGATGCTGCCGTCCGCCGTTGGCCTGCCGTCCGGATCCCGAGTGTGGCTGGCCGCTGGAGTCACCGACATGCGGGCCGGATTCAACAGTCTCGCCGCCAAGGTGCAGACCGTGCTGAAACGCGATCCGTTCTGCGGACACGTCTTCGTGTTTCGCGGCAAACGCGGCGACCTGCTCAAAGTGCTGTGGTGGAGTGGCGATGGCATGTGCCTGCTGATGAAGCGTCTCGAGAAGGGGCGCTTTGTATGGCCTCAAGCCGACGGTGCCGTTATCTGCCTGAGCCCGGCGCAACTTGTCGATGCTGCTCGAAGGCATTGACTGGCGGCAACCGACGAGAACTGCACGACCGACCTCGGCGTTGTAAACGTCGTGGCCCGCGCGCAAACTGGTCGCATGACGCGCGCGAGCCCACTTCCCGACGATGTCGAAACGCTGAAGGCGATGCTGCTCAGCCACGAGGCGGCGCTGCGCGAGCGCGACGCGCAGGTGTTCAAACTGCAGGAAACGATCGACTCGCAACAAGCCGCACTGGCCTCGCGCACAGCCGAGGTCGAACACCTGAAGCTGCTCATTGTCAAGCTGCGCCGTATGCAGTTCGGTCGCAAGTCGGAGAAGCTGGACCATCAGATCGAGCAACTGGAGCTGCGCCTCGAAGAGCTTGAGGCCGACGAAGGGGCGGCGCCAGTCGAAATCCCGAAGGCGCCGCGCACGGCTGTGGAACAGGCACCTCGCAAGCCACTGCCAAAACATCTGCCGCGCTAGCTCCGAACCTACTTGCCTGAATCTGGCGGGAAGTGCTCGGAGTGCGGTGGCGAGATGCAGCCGCTGGGCGAAGACGTTGCCGAACAGCTCGAGTACGTACCGGCAAGCTTCCGGGTCATCCGTCAAGTGCGCCCGAAGTTTGCGTGCGTGTGTTGCGATCACATCTCTCAGGCGCCTGCACCGAGCCGGCCCATCGAACGCGGTGTCGCCGGCCCAGGGCTGCTCGCCCACGTCCTGGTCTCGAAGTTCGCAGATCATGTACCGCTTTACCGGCAGTCGGTCATGTACGCGCGAGAAGGCGTCGAGCTTGATCGCTCGCTGCTTGCGAAGTGGGTCGGTCACGCGGCGACGCTGCTGCAGCCGCTCGTTGAAACGTTGCGTCGACACGTGATGTCGGCGACCAAACTGCACGCTGACGACACGCCGGTTCCGGTGCTTGCACCGGGCAACGGCAAGACGAAAACCGGTCGCCTTTGGGTTTACGTGCGCGATGACCGCGCATCGGCCGACACGACGCCGTCGGCGGTGTGGTTCGTCTATACGCCGGCTCGTAAGGGCATCCAACCGCGACAGTATCTCGAATGATTCAACGGCACGCTGCAAGCCGATGCATACGGTGGCTACCAGGCCATCTATGAAACCGGGCGCGTCACGGATTCGGCCTGTTGGGCGCACGCCCGACGTCAGTTCTATGAACTGCACGCAGCGCGCCCGAATGCGTTGAACACCGAGGCGCTTGAGCGTATCGGCGCGCTATACAGGATTGAGGAAACAATCAGGGGCAAGCCGCCCGACCAGCGCCGTGCGCATCGCCAGAAGCATGCGCGGCCGCTACTCGATCGAGTCCGTGCGTGGCTCACAACGGCGCTGGAGACCCTCTCGCGCAAATCGGATACGAGCCGGGCGATCCTCTATGCGCTGAACCGGTGGGAAGCGCTCACACGCTATTGCAATGACGGCCAGCTCGAAATCGATAACCTGCCAGTCGAGCGCGCGCTACGCGGGGTGGCCATCGGTCGACGCAACTATCTGTTCGCTGGAGCAGACTCCGGCGGCGAACGTGCCGCCGCGATCTACAGCCTCATTGGCACCGCAAAACTCAACGGCATCGATCCAGAGGCGTATCTGCGCTTCGTGCTCGCGCGCATCGCCGAGCATGCGATCAACCGCATCGATGAACTCGCACCGTGGGTCGTCGCCGATCAACTCCGCACCGCGGGCCTAAAGATCTCAGTCTCCAGTCAAGACGTCGCCGAGGCCACGCTTACTTTTCGCTTGCTTCAATGCTGTTTGTTGATTTCGGCCGCGTAAACGCAAAAACCCCACCGCTGGGGGTGGGGTTTCTGGCTTGTGGGGGAGCCTGACGATTACCTACTTTCACACGGGCAATCCGCACTATCATCGGCGTGGAGTCGTTTCACG